>NZ_JBIBHG010000012.1:0-283924 GCF_042956885.1 Streptomyces sp. NPDC008163
CGAGCCGCTGCCGGAACCGCACCACGTCGTCGTGGTAGTCAACCCAACGGGGGCCGCTCTAAGAAAACCCCCGGCCGCCCCCCCCCCCCCCCCCCCCCCCCCCGGGGGCCCCCCCCCCCCCCCGCCCCCCCCCCCCCCCCCGGCCCCCCCCCCCCCCCGGCCAGGGTGTCGGAGTCGGCGAGCAGCGCGTCGGCCTCCGTGACCACCCGGATGCGCTGCCCGGTCTCCTTCGCGAGCGCGGCGACCGTCGGCGCGAGCCCGTCCCAGGTGGCGTGCGCCAGCCCGTACGCGCGCAACTCCCCGGCGATCCGGGAGGTGTCCTGCTGACCGGCCGTGACGGTCTCGCGCACCTGGCGGTTGGCCTGGCGCAGGGTCAGCCAGGCGGTGGCCACCGTGGCGGTCATCGCGATCAGCATCAGCAGGCCGAGGGCCCTGATCCGGAAGCTCACCCTGTCCCCTCCCGTCAGGTGCCGGCCAGCGCCTGGGTCGGCGCCAGCCTGCTTGCACGTACCGCCGGATACAGCCCGGCGGCCGCGCCGATGACCAGGGTCGATCCGATGCCCGCCGCGCTCGCCCACGCGGGCACGACCGTAGGCCAGTCGCGGCTGAGGGCGTACCCCGAGGTGATCAGTGTCCCCAGGACCGTTCCGGCGAGCCCGCCGATGAGCGACAGAAGCAGTGACTCCATCACGAACTGCGTGCGGATCTGTGCGCGGGTCGCGCCGAGCGCCCGGCGAAGCCCTATTTCCGCACGCCGTTCCAGTACGGAGATCACCATGGTGTTCCCGACGCCGACCCCGCCGACAAGGAGGGCGACACCGCCGAGGCCCAGCAGCAGCCCGGTCAGCGCGGATTCGGTGGCCTCGCGGGCGGCGAGCGCGTCCGAGGGGCGCGAGACGCGCACCTCGCCGGGCTTCTCGGGGTACGCCGTGGCCGGGAGCACCTCCCGCACCGCGGTGACCCGGCTGTCCTCCGCCCGTACGTAGACCGTGGACGGGTGGCCGTCGAAGCGGAGGTAGGTCCGCGCGGCCGGCCGGCCGACCAGGGCCGCGCTGTCGAGCTCCGGAGCGAGCGGCACCGGGTCGAGCACGCCGATCAGCGAGAACCACCGGCCGCCGATCCACACCCGGACGCCCGGCCGGTACACGTCCAGCCGCTGGGCGGCCGTCGCCCCGAGCACGACCGCCGGGTACTCCTCGGTGGCGGAGTCCAGCCAGCGGCCCTCGCGCAGGCGCCCGCCGACGGCCGGCAGCAGACCGGTGTCCGCCGCCAGGACGCTCAGCGAACCGGTGCGCCCGATGGCGATGCGCTCGTTGCGGTAGACGTGCGCCCCGGTCTCGCCGGTGGCGGCGACCTCCTGGACCGGCGGGATGCGGCGGATCATCGCCACGGACTCCTCCGGGAGTTCCGCCTTCTCGCCGGAGAGGGATTCGCCGGGGGCGACCCGCAGCAGATTGGTCCCGAGCGCGTCGAGCCTGCGGTCCACCTCGGCCTGGCCGGAGCCGGAGATGCCGACCACCGCGATCATGGCGGCGACCCCGATGGCGATCCCGAGGGCGGAGAGGAAGACGCGGAGGGGGCGGGTGCGCAGCCCGGTGGAGCCGAGCCGTACGACGTCGGCGGGGCCCAGCCGGGCGGGACGCAGGCGGGACGGGCCCCGCTTCCGGTTTCGCGCCGGCCGGGGTGGGAAGGGCGAGGGCGCCCCGGCCTCTTCCCGGCCCGGGCGGGCCGTATGCGTGCGGTCCGTCATCGGGGCGCCCCGGTCGTCGTGCCGCGCGAGACGTCACCGGTCAGCCGGCCGTCGCGCAGGTCGAGGCGGCGGGGGAGCCCGGCCGCGATCTCCCGGTCATGAGTGATGACGACGACCGTGGTGCCCGCCGCGTGCAGCCCGTGCAGCAGGTCCAGGACGGCGGCCCCGGAGGCGGAGTCGAGGTTCCCGGTCGGCTCGTCGGCCAGCAGCACCGCGGGGTCGCCGACCACCGCGCGGGCGACCGCGACCCGCTGCCGCTCACCGCCGGAGAGCTGATGCGGAAGGTGGTGGACGCGGTGGCTGAGCCCCACCCGGGCGAGCGCGGCGGCTGCCCGGGCCCTGCGGCGGCGCGGCGGCACCCCCGCGTAGAGCAGGCCGTCCCCGACCGCGTCGAGCACGGGGACGCCGACGGCCAGGTGGAACTGCTGGAAGACGAAGCCGATCCTGGTCGCCCGGAGCGCCGAGACCTCCCGGTCGGACAGCTTCGCCACGTCGTGGCCGTCGATCAGGACGCGGCCGGAGGACGGCCGGTCCAGGCTGCCCATCAGATGCAGCATGCTCGACTTGCCGGAGCCCGAAGGGCCGACGACGGCGACCAGTTCCCCGCGTCCGATCCGCAGGCTGACGTCGCGGACCGCGTGGACCCCGCCGGGATACGTCTTGGATACGGCGTCGAATTCCACGACCGCCGAAGAGCGCGCGCCGGACGCCGGAGAGCCCGCACCGCCCACCGTGGGTTCCCCGTTCACTCCGGAATCCTCACCTTCAGGCCCTCGCGGACCGCCGGACCGCTCACCTCCACGTCCCCGTCCGCGAACAGGCCGGTCTTCACCGCGACGAACGTGCCGTCCGCCTTCTCCAGGCCGTGGCCGCCCTCCGCGAGGGCGACCAGGGCGGCGACCGGGACGGTCAGCACGTTCTCGGCCCGCCGCCCCACGTACTCGACGGTCACGGGTCCGCTCTCCCATTTCCCCACGGCATTCTGGTCCTTGATGGTGAGGGTCACCGGCACGGTCGCCGCCCGCTCGCCCGTGCCGCCGCCTCCCTCGGCCTCGTTCGCCTGCTTCCCCACGGACGCCACCCGCCCCTTCACGGGGGTCTCGTCGGGCAGCCGGATCGTCACGCCCGCCCCGCGCACCGCCCAGGAAGCCTCGGACGCGGAGGCGTTGACGACGACCTTGCGGGTCGTGCCGGTGTACGTGAGAGCGCCCTCTCCGACGGCGGCGCCCAGCCGGACCCCGGGCCGGCCGATCCGTATCCGCCCGGCGCTGTAGATGACGTCCCCGAAGCCGACCGTGCCGGTCTGCGGCAGGCCGAGCGACTTCTGCCAGCGCTCGACCGCCGCGGCGGTGCCCGGCGTGAACGTCTCGTCCACCGTGAAGCCCGTGTAGCCGAGGGCGGCGAGGTTGGTCTCGAACTGCATGACGTCCATGCCCCGTACGGGCCCCTGGGCGGCAGGGGGCGCACCCTTGCCGGACTCGTCGGCCCCTTCCGCCTCATCGGCCTCCGGTGCGGCCCGGGCCGGGCCCAGGTCGCGGTACATCGGCAGCGCCCCGTACAGCAGCACCGTCGGGCGGTCGTCGACGCGCAGCAGTGTGTCCCCGCGCTGCGCGGTCGTGCCGGACGCGGGCAGCCAGGTCACCGTGCCCGTCGCCTTGACCGGCAGCGGAATCTCCGGTCCGTATCCCAAGGCGCCGTCCACCGTGGTGCGTTCGGTCAGCGTCGCCCGGGTGACGGCGACGGTCGAACCGGCCCGGGAAGGGGCTTTCGGCCCCTCGTCCCGGCCGCCGCCGAAGCCGAGGGCACCGGTCACCGCGACCGCCGCCACGACGGCCACACCGGCGACGACGAGAAACGTCCGCCGTCCGCGAGGCCCGCGCCCCTCATCGAGGTCTGTCACCTTCTCCACCGCTCAGCCCTCGCCCGGACCCGCGTTCTCGGGGACCCCGACGATCGGCCCGCAGATCCGGGCGGCCCGCTTCGCTCCGGCCGCGCTCTGGTCCCACTCGCCCTGGCCCAGGCCGTCGGGGCCGGGGTCGGGGAAGTCGGCGGCGCCGTTCTTCTGCATGCAGGCGGCGTACTCGCGCTTCACCTTGATCTGGGCGGCCGACAGCTTGGGCTGGTTGCCCTTCTCGATGCTCTCGGGCGCGGCGGAGACGTACCCGGCGCATTTCTCCTGGGCGGTCCGGAACTTCGGGTCCTGCTTCAGCGCGCGCCGCTGGTCGCCCTCGCCGAAGTCGATGGTGCCCTGCGCGTCGGGGTCCGGGGCGTCCACGCCGTGTTCCCGAAGGCACTTCACGTACGCGCGCTGCGCCTTCACGTACGCGGCCACGTCGTCGGTGCCCTTTCCCCCCTCGGCGGGGGCCGACACCTTCCCGCCGCCGGCCGTCGGAACCTCCGCGCCGCCGTCGCTTCCGCCGCAGCCGGCCAGTACGAAGGCCATGGCCGAGGCCGCGACGGCCGGCCGTATCCGGTTCGTCCTCATCGTTCTCCCGCTCTCCCTGCCGGGCCCGGCCGCGGGCGCGGCGGGCAGGGCGAAGGTAGGAGCGGAACGATGAAGAACCTTTGAAGAACCTGTCCGACTGCCGTGCGGTCCGGCGAGGGCCCGTGCAAAGAGGCCCCCTGATCCGCGTTTTCGCAGTTCAGGGGGCCTCTGGGGATGTGGAGCCTAGGAGATTCGAACTCCTGACATCTGCCTTGCAAAGGCAGCGCTCTACCAACTGAGCTAAGGCCCCGACAGCACGCAGCCCGAACACCTCGATGTTCCGGCCACCACCGCAGAACAGAGTACCGGCTCACCCCCGTGATCCTCCAAAAATACGGGGACTCCCCGTGCGCGACCACGCTCCGTAAGATGCTGGTCGAGGTTCGCAGCAGCGAAGCCGATGCGAAGGGGAGACGCAATGGATGCAGCGCAGCAAGAGGCGACGGCCAGAGCCAGAGACCTCCAGCGCAGTTGGTACGGGGAGCCGTTGGGGGCGCTCTTCCGCCGGCTGATCGACGACCTCGGCCTCAACCAGGCCCGCCTCGCCGCGGCACTCGGGCTGTCCGCACCCATGCTCTCCCAGCTCATGAGCGGTCAGCGCGCGAAGATCGGCAACCCGGCGGTCGTCCAGCGCGTCCAGGCCCTCCAGGAGCTGGCCGGCCAGGTCGCCGACGGCAGCGTCAGCGCCGCCGAGGCCACGGCGCGCATGGAGGAGATCAAGAAGTCGCAGGGCGGCTCGGTCCTCTCCGGCACCGGCCAGACCACGTCGACCGGCGGGGCACCCACCGTTCGCCGGGTGGTCCGGGAGATCCAGTCGCTGCTGCGCTCGGTCGCGGCCGCCGGTGACATCATCGATGCGGCGGACTCCCTCGCCCCGACGCACCCGGAACTGGCAGAGTTCCTCAAGGTGTACGGAGCGGGGCGCACCGCGGAAGCGGTGGCGCACTACGAGAGCCACCAGAGCTAGGCCCCGCGCGGTACGGGGGCACGGGCCGGAACATGAACGGGGAGCGGGCGCAGCGCCATGGGTGAGGTCTTCGCCGGACGGTACGAACTGGTCGATCCGATCGGACGCGGTGGGGTCGGTGCCGTGTGGCGCGCCTGGGACCACCGGCGCCGCCGCTATGTGGCGGCCAAGGTGCTCCAGCAGAGCGACGCGCACACATTGCTCCGCTTCGTCCGGGAACAGGCGCTGCGCATCGAGCACCCCCATGTGCTCGCACCGGCCAGCTGGGCCGCCGACGACGACCAGGTCCTCTTCACCATGGACCTCGTCAGCGGCGGCTCGCTGGCCCATGTCATCGGCGACTACGGTCCGTTGCCCCCTCGGTTCGTCTGCACCCTGCTCGACCAGCTGCTGTCCGGCCTCTCGACGGTGCACGCCGAAGGCGTCGTGCACCGGGACATCAAACCGGCCAACATCCTTATGGAGGCCACCGGTCGGGGCCGCCCGCATCTGCGGCTGTCCGACTTCGGCATCTCCATGCGCAAGGGCGAGCCCCGTCTCACCGAGACCAACTACGTGGTGGGAACGCTCGGTTACTTCGCGCCCGAGCAGATGATGGGCGCCGAACCGGATTTTCCCGCGGATCTCTTCGCGGTCGGTCTGGTCGCCCTCTATCTGCTCCAGGGCACCAAGCCCGACTCCCAGGAGCTCATCGAGCACTTCGCGGAGCATGGGACGCCCAGCGCCCCGGACGGCGTCCCGGAGCCGTTGTGGCAGGTCATCGCGGGGCTCCTGCAACCGGATCCGCAGGACCGTTTCCGTACGGCCACGGGTGCGCGCAAGGCCCTGAACGCCGCCGTCGAGATGCTTCCCGAGCCCTCGGACGCCGAGGAGCCGGTGGAGGTCTTCGACCAGATCGGCCCGCTGCCCGAGGGCTTCGGCCCCGACGGCCCCCTGCGGTCCGGCGGTACGGCAGCGCATGCACCGGGCCCTCGGACAACCGACCCCCGTACGGACGGGCAGTTCGCGCCGCAGTCCAACGAACCGCAGCCGCAGCCCTACCCCTCCGCACCGGCTTCCATGTCCGAGACGGGCAGCTTCCACCTCCCGCCCCCCGGGCCGGCCGTTCCCGCGCACCACGCCCCGCAAACCGCCGCACCCGCGGCCCCGTACGGCTACCCGAACCCGGCCGGCTACACCGCCCCCGACGCGGGCCCCGCACCCATACCGGCTCCCGGTCCGCACGACCTCCCCTCCACCCACCCCTACACGGCCCCCCGGCAGGGGGCTGCCCCCTTCCAGGCACCGGCGCCCTCCCCAGGAACGCGTCCGGGACCGCCCCCGAAGGTGGCGGTCCCGGTCCTGCTGGTGGCGCTGGTGTGCTTCGCCGTGGGCATCTGGGCGCTGACCCAGTCCTGAGTACGAGGACGCCGCCCCCGCCTACCAGGCCTGGGGCGGCCCCCCGTACGGGTACTGCCCGCCCGTGGGCGCCGCCGGCACGGAGGCAGCGCGGCGACGCGCGATCAGGGTCCACGCCCCCAGCCAGAGCACCAGCACGGTGCCGGCGCCGATTCCGGCCGCCGCGACCAGCTTCATCGTGTCGCGCCCGCTCGCGGCCTCAGCGGCCTGCGCGCCGCTCTGCCCCTGCCGCGCCGCGTCCTTGTCGCGCTGGGTCACGGCGAAGATCCCGGCGTCGCCCTCGTACGGCGATGCCTCCGGCGCACCCTTCACGTTGATCTTGAGGGTCAGCGCGATCGGCTTCTGCCCGTACGGCTTCGCGACCTCCGGGCTCAGCGACACGGAGAGGTAGTACCAGCCGGCGAACCGCATCCCGCCGACGTCGTCACTGGAGTCGTAGCGGTTCTCGTACGCCACCGGGGGCAGCGGGTCGAAGGAGACGGAGACCGGCTTTCCCGAATAGGACGTGGGCGACACATCGGCGACGTGCCCCAGCGCGGGATTCTCCAGCGACACCGCCAGCGCGCTGCTGACGTACGCGCTCTTCTCGGAGGTGCTGTTGCTCAGCCCGGCCGTCGCGAAGAGCTGCTGGCCCCAGTCCACCGGCACCCGGTAGAAGAGGGTCTGTCCGGGCTCGATCCGGTCCTTCCACTCACCCGTCTCCAGGCTCGTGGAGTCGTAGTAACCAGCGCCCCCGGGACGGGTGTTGTCCGCCCCTGCGACGGGCGGCGGCGGGGACGCGGACGGCCAGGCCGTCGGGGCGGTGGTCGGCGCGGAGGAGGGTTTCGCGAGCTCCGGCTCGGAGGCGTAACGCAGCTCCAGGTCCCACTCCCCCTGGTCGGAGGTCTCCTTGCTCTCCCGCTCGATCAGCACGTAGTACGTACCGGCGTCCTGGCAGCTGCCGTCCTTTTCGATCCGCCGGGAGGCGTAGGCGGCGATGGGGCGCGGGTACTGCGCGGACCCGAACACGGCGTCCTGCGAGCTGCATTCGTCGTCCGAGCTGTCCCGGATGCTGACCGTGATCCCGTCCCCGTACGACACCTTGCCGCCGTCCTTCGGCACGACGACCGCGGAGACATAGGCGTTCGTCTTCGCGTCCAGGTCCAGCCGGTAGTACAGCTTCCGGCCACTCCCGATCGCGCTCTTGTAGACCCCGCCCGGCGTCAGCTTCGACGCCTCGGCGCTGATGTCGGCGCCGACGGCCGACTCGGCGTCCGGATCGAAGGTGTACGAGCCGGGGCCACCGGCCGCGTACGCCTGTCCAGGCAGCGCCGCCACCGCGAACACCGCCGCCACCGTCGCGAGCGCCCCCCGCATCCTGCTGCGCCGCCTCATCACGCGCTTCCCCTCGTCATCCGTACGGCTGCCCCTCGGCGGCCGCGTACACATACGAACACGGCCAGGATCGCGGCCGTGGCGGCAGCCCCCGCGCCCGCGGCCGCAACGACCGCCCATCCTGCCCCTCCCGCACCGCCGCTGTCTGCGGCGGCGGCCGAATCGCCCCGCTTGTCCGCCCCCGCGCCGCCGGTCTTCCCGCCCGCCGGCCCCGTAACCGCCGGGGCGTCGCGTCCCGGCCCGGAGCGTTCCTCGCCCAGCACCGCCACCCGCAGCACCACACCGACCTCCGGGTTCTCGGCGATCTCCGCGGCCCGCGCGCCCAGCGTCACCGAGATGTAGAAGTCGCCCCCGACGCGCACCGGCTGGACGTACGACCGGTTCTCGTAGCGGTTGCTCCAGGCGACCGGGACCCCGCCCATCCGGACCGCCGCGGGGCTGCCGTCGTACAGCGTGCTCGTGTGGAACTCACCGCCCCCGTCGAGCGGGAAGCGGGACGGGGTGTAGAGCCGGGTCGCGCCGTACGAGTACGTGGCGGCGGTCCGGTCCACCGTGGGCTCGTTCGCGAACTCGACGGCGTAGGAGACCTGCTGGCCCCAGCCCGCCGGGACCTTGTAGAAGAGGGTCTGCGAGGGCAGGACGCGGTCGCGCCAGACGCCGGTGCCGAGCTCCCGCGCGTCGTTGAAACCGGTGCCGCCCCGCACATCGCGCGGATCGCCCGTGGGCAGCGCGGCGTCCCCGTCGCCCTCGCCGAACTCCGCCGACGACTGGGCGGGCGTCACCCCCTCCGCCGGCGGCGCCTCGGTCCCGTAGACCAGCTCAAGGGGCCAACGGGCCGCGTCCGAGCCCTTCTTGCTCGTCCGCTCCACCACGAGCCGGTAGCGGCCCGCAGGGTCGCAGACGCGGCCGCCGTCCGGCGAGGGGATCCGGGCGACCGCGGCCGTCAGCGGCACCGCGCCCTCCCGCTGCGAGAAGCGCTCGGTGTCCGTCGCGCAGGACCCTTGTCCGGTGTGCTCGATCCTGGTGGTGAGGGCGTCGAAGGTGTCCACGGGCGCCCCCGGCTGCGGGACCGCCGTCGCGGCGAGGTCCGCCGTGGAGACGGCGTCGAGGTCCGCCGCGTAGTACCTCTTCTCGCCCGGCCCGATGGTGTCCAGGTACTGCCCGGGGGTCAGTACGGGTGCCCGGTCGGCCGTGGCCGTGCCCGTGACCCGGCGTCCCCTCAGCCGGTAGCCGTCCGCCGAGAGCCGTGCGGCGCGCTGGAGTTGACGGGCCAGCGCTTCGGCGTCCGGTGCGTCGTGATAGCGGCCGTTCCCCGCACGCGCGATGCACTCCAGCTGTTCGCGGGCGGGCCCCTTCACCTGGAAGCCGACGGTGTCGATGCGCAGCCCGAGCCCTTCCCCGCCGAGCCGCTCGGCAACCTCGCAGGGCGCCGGCGCACCGCAGTTGTCCTCGCCGTCCGAGACCAGCAGGATCGTGCGCGTGCCGATGGCGCCGTCGGCCGGTTCGGGCAGGTCCTCGGCCGCCTTGCGGAGCGAGAGGCCGATGGGGGTGTCGCCCCGGGGCCGGACGGCCTCGACCGCCCGCTTCAGCGCGCCCCGGTCCAGCGCGCGCACCGGTTGCACGAGGCGGGTGTCCGTACAGCCGTGCGGCCGGTCGGCGCCGTAGACCCGTAGCCCGGTCGGGAAGCCGTCCGGAAGGCCGTCCACCACCGTGGAGACGGCCGCGCGGGCGCTCTCCATCCGGGTGCGCCCGGTGCCGTCGTCGTCCCCCATGGAGCCGGAGGAGTCGAGCACCATCACCAGGCTGCCGTTGCCGCCGGACCGCGCGGCGGCCGGTGCCTCATGGGCGGCCGGGGCCGCCGGAGCGGGCAGTGCGCCCGCCACCAGGGCGAACAGCGCCCCGCCGATCAGAATCCCCGCCCGCGCACCACAGCGGTGATGACCTCTCCCCACCCGTGCCCCCTCGACCGAACGACCAGTTCCTTTGCTCATGCAAGCTATTGATTTGCTTGCGCGAACTCAAGAGCACAGTCGTCACGGTCCCGCAACAGCACGAAGCCCCGGCCGCGTCAGCGACCGGGGCTTGTAGCAGGCTGTTCCGTCTCAGACACCCGAACCTGCGGGCACGGAGTCGGTCGCCTCCGTCCACAGATCCTGCTCGGCGCGATCCGCCTGGATCTGGCGGTACACGAGGAGCCCGCCGATGGCGGCCAGTGCGACCAGGAGAAGCTTCTTCACCGCGCGACCTCGTCCTTCGTTGGCGTAGGGGACTTCTGCCGCCCGACTATACACACCGGCCGATATCGACCGGTGACCTCCCCGCAACCCAATCGGCGCCTGCCGGCGTGCGGTCCGAGCCCGTCTGTGCGTGCCCCTCGGACGCCCTCGCCGGAAGCCGGGGCGGGCCGGTTGAACCATACGAGTGGTGTTCATCTGAAGATCGGCGCATGCGCGGCGTCGGTCCACGAAATCCCGGGCCGGATCCACATCATCGGAAAGGTAAGCAAACCGGACCACCCGAAAGTGAGGGGCCATGAGCACCGTCACGGCCAAGAACATCTGGACCGCCTTCGTCACCGCGTTCTTCGCACTCCTCGCGGCCCTGGGCTTCGCGAGCTCCACCGCCACCGCCGCGCAGGTCACGCCCACGAACACGAACACGGAGCCGGCGGCCACGGCCCACGAGCACACGCCCGCCGACCGCGCAACAGCGACCGGACCTTCCGTGCGATGGACCCTTCCGCGTGACCGCGCACTGCCGCCCACGATGAAGCAGCGCATCCGCGCCGAGGCCCACGGCTCCTCACCCGCCACCCGGCATCTGTCCGCGGACACGAAGAACACCGTGAACACCACGGGCTCCGCCCGCACCTCGCACGGCACCACGGCGCAGGACGCCTCGCTCCTCCCACCGTGACAGCGCCGCCGCACCTGATCCCCTGAGCCCCCGGGCCGGTTCACACCGGACGGGGGCTTTCCCGTGCGCCCGCACGTTCACACAGGCCGGATGAGTAGGTGTACTCACGCCCGGAGCACGGCTCGCCACGAGCATGGGGAGCACCAAGCACCGCTACTCCCGGGGGAATCCCATGCACGCTCGCGCCCTGTTCCGTCTGACCTTCGCCAACCCCGTCTCCGCCGTCTACCTGGGGATCGTCGGCGCCTCCATCGTGTTCGAGGCGGCCGTCGCGACCTTCGGGGAGCCCGGCTTCGTCGGGGTCTGGCCGTTCCTCCTGACCGCCCCGGCCTCCCTGCTGTTCACCATGGTGGGCATGAAGGTCGGGGGCCCGGCAGAGCTCTCGTACTGGTTCCTGGCCGGCGGAGTGGTCGTCAGCGCCCTGGTCCAGGCGTTCGCCCTCGGCGCCCTCACACAGACGGTGCGCGGCCGCCTGCGGCGTACGGCCACGAGATAACGCGCCGGGCGATCACGGGATCGCCTCCAACAACGCCGAAGGCCCCCACCGTTCCCGGTGGGGGCCTTCGTACTGGTGGGGCTAACAGGATTTGAACCTGTGGCCTCATCCTTATCAGGGATGCGCTCTAACCAACTGAGCTATAGCCCCGCCGCGCTTTTCCGTCGCGCTGACTTCTGAAGATTAGCGCACGTCGGGGCCAGTCCCAAAATCGATACCCGCAGGGCTACTCGTCCTCGGCCAGCGTGAGCTCGACACCGCCCACGAAGCCCGCCGACAGGTTGTAGATGAAGGCGCCCAGCGTCGCCAGCGCGGTGGCCAGGACCACGTCGATCACCGCGATGACCGAGGTGAAGACCAGGACCCTGGGCAGCGACAGGAACGCCTGGAGGTCGAAGCCGTTGCCCTCGTTGGAGCCGGTCGCCTCGCTGATGGTGCCGCCCACGGTGGAGAAGACGCCCATCGCGTCCATCACCATCCACAGGACCGCCGACGCCACCACCGTGCAGATGCCGAGCGCGATGGACAGCAGGAAGCTGACCTTCATCACCGACCACGGATCGGCCTTGGACACCCGCAGACGCGCCTTGCGGGTACGCGGAGTGGTCCGCGCGCCCGTCCGCGGCTTGCGGGCCGTCTGGGCCGGTCCCGGGCCCTGCTGGGCACCGTAGGGCCGCCCACCGCCCTGGGTCCCGCCCGGAGGCGAGGGGTAGGCCTGCGGCGGGTGGTACGGCCCCGCCTGGCCGGGTGCGGGTTCCCGCTCGCCGGGCAGCGGCCCGGTCGCGTAACCCTCGTACTGGGGCTGAGGGCCCCGTGTATCCGTCACAGTGCCCCCTTGGGAGTCCGTGGCGGGGCCACGGGCACCGTTACCTCCGGCTCCGGAAGCGGCCGAACCGGCGCCCGTGGCTCCACTCACGCTCTACTCCTCGTGCTCCCCGGTCGAGGACGACGTGTCCTCGACATTGCTGTCGACCGTGCTGCCTGCGGCCTCGTCGGCCGTGGTCGCCTCGGTCGTCCCGCCTTCGGCGTCGCCGTCGACGGGTCCGTCGACCTCGTCGGCCTCGCGGCCCGCCTCGGCGTTGCGGGCGATGCCGACGACGGCGTCCCGCTTGCCCAGATTGATCAGTTGGACGCCCATGGTGTCACGGCCCGTCTCCCTGACTTCGTTGACTCGCGTACGAATCACACCACCGCCGAGCGTGATGGCGAGGATCTCGTCCGTCTCCTCGACCACCAGCGCGCCGACCAGCGAGCCCCTGTCCTCCACGATCTTGGCGGCCTTGATACCGAGGCCACCGCGACCCTGGACGCGGTACTCGTCGACCGCGGTCCGCTTCGCGTAACCGCCGTCGGTGGCAGTGAACACGAAAGTACCGGGCCTGACGACATTCATCGAGAGCAGTTCGTCTCCCTCGCGGAAACTCATGCCCTTGACGCCCGAGGTGGCGCGGCCCATCGGCCGCAGCGCCTCGTCCGTCGCGGTGAACCTGATCGACTGGGCCTTCTTGCTGATGAGCAGCAGATCGTCGTCGGCCGAGACCAGCTCCGCGCCGATCAGCTCGTCGTCCGCGCCGTCCTCCGTCTCGCGCAGGTTGATGGCGATGACGCCACCGGAGCGCGGAGAGTCGTAGTCCTTGAGCGCGGTCTTCTTCACCAGGCCGCCCTGGGTGGCAAGGATCAGGTAGGGAGCGGCGTCGTAGTCGCGGATCGCCAGGATCTGCGCGATCCGCTCGTCCGGCTGGAAGGCCAGCAGGTTCGCCACGTGCTGGCCGCGCGCGTCCCGGCCGGCGTCCGGCAGTTCGTACGCCTTGGCGCGGTAGACCCGGCCCTTGTTGGTGAAGAACAGCAGCCAGTGGTGCGTCGTGGACACGAAGAAGTGGTCGACGATGTCGTCTTCCTTGAGCTTCGTGCCGCGCACGCCCTTGCCGCCGCGCTTCTGCGAGCGGTAGTCGTCCGTCTTGGTGCGCTTCACATAGCCGCCGCGGGAGATCGTGACGACGATGTCCTCCTCGGCGATCAGGTCCTCGATGGACATGTCGCCCTCGAAGGGCACCAGCTTGGAGCGCCGGTCGTCGCCGAACTTGTCGACGATCGCCGCCAACTCCTCGCTGACGATCTGCCGCTGCCGCGCGGGCGAGGCCAGGATCTCGTTGTACTCGTTGATCTTCGCCTGGAGCTCGTCGTGCTCGGCGGTGATCTTCTGGTGCTCCAGCGCGGCCAGCCGGCGCAGCTGCATCTCCAGGATCGCGTTCGCCTGGAGGTCGTCGATCTCCAGCAGGCCCATCAGGCCCTCGCGGGCGATCTCGACGGTCTGGCTGCGCCGGATGAGGGCGATGACCTCGTCGATGGCGTTCAGGGCCTTCAGCAGGCCGCGCAGGATGTGCGCGCGCTCCTCGGCCTTGCGCAGCCGGAACTTCGTCCGCCGGACGATGACCTCGATCTGGTGCGTCACCCAGTGGCGGATGAACGCGTCGATCGACAGGGTGCGCGGCACCCCGTCCACCAGCGCCAGCATGTTGGCGCCGAAGTTGGACTGCAGGTCGGTGTGCTTGTACAGGTTGTTCAGGACGACCTTGGCGACCGCGTCCCGCTTCAGTACGACGACCAGGCGCTGGCCGGTACGCGAGGAGGTCTCGTCGCGCACGTCGGCGATGCCGCCGACCTTGCCGTCCTTCACCAGGTCGGCGATCTTCTGCGCGAGGTTGTCGGGGTTGGTCTGGTACGGAAGCTCCGTGACGACCAGACACTGGCGGTTCTGGATCTCCTCGACCGCCACGACCGCGCGCATCGTGATCGAGCCACGGCCCGTGCGGTACGCCTCCTCGATGCCCTTGCGGCCGACGACCAGCGCCCCGGTGGGGAAGTCCGGGCCCTTGATCCGCTCGATCAGGGCGTCCAGCAGCTCCTCCTGGGAGGCCTCCGGGTTCTCCAGGTACCACTGGGCACCCGAGGCGACCTCGCGCAGGTTGTGCGGCGGGATGTTGGTCGCCATGCCGACCGCGATGCCCGCGGAGCCGTTGACCAGCAGGTTCGGGAAGCGCGCCGGGAGGACCGTCGGCTCCTGGTTGCGGCCGTCGTAGTTGTCCTGGAAGTCGACGGTCTCCTCGTCGATGTCCCGGACCATCTCCATGGACAGCGGCATCATCTTGCACTCGGTGTACCGCATGGCGGCGGCCGGGTCGTTGCCCGGGGAACCGAAGTTGCCGTTGGAGTCCACCAGCGGCATGCGCATCGACCACGGCTGGGCCAGGCGGACCAGGGCGTCGTAGATCGAGGAGTCGCCGTGCGGGTGGTACGTACCCATGACGTCACCGACGACACGGGCGCACTTGTAGAAGCCCTTCTCGGGCCGGTAGCCGCCGTCGTACATCGCGTACAGCACCCGGCGGTGGACGGGCTTGAGGCCGTCCCGCACGTCGGGCAGCGCACGCGAGACGATGACGGACATCGCGTAGTCGAGGTAGGAGCGCTGCATCTCCGTCTCGAGCCCCACGGGCTCGACACGCATACCCACGCCCTCGACGGGCGGAACCTCTTCGGGCGTCACGGGTGCGGGGGTGTTCTCGTCGGCCATTGCTGGTCAAAGTCCTTTCGCGCTGCGGCTTGCTTGTACGGCCGACTCAGATGTCGAGGAAGCGGACGTCCTTGGCGTTGCGCTGGATGAACGAGCGCCGCGCCTCCACGTCCTCACCCATGAGCACCGAGAACAGGTCGTCGGCCTGCGCCGCGTCGTCCAGCGTGACCTGGCCGAGCACCCGGTGGTCGACGTCCATCGTGGTGACGCGCAGCTCCTCGGCGTTCATCTCGCCGAGACCCTTGAAGCGCTGGATCGAGTCTTCCTTGATCCGCTTGCCGTTCTGCTTGCCGAGCGCGACAAGGGCGTCCCGCTCGCGGTCCGAGTACGCGTACTCGGAGTCGTCACGGCCCCACTTGATCTTGTACAGCGGGGGGCGCGACAGGTAGACGTGGCCGGCCTCGACCAGCGGACGCATGAAGCGGAAGAGGAACGTCAGCAGCAGGGTGTTGATGTGCTGGCCGTCGACGTCGGCGTCCGCCATCAGGATGATCTTGTGATAGCGGAGCTTCTCGATGTCGAAGTCCTCGTGGACCCCGGTGCCGAACGCCGAGATCAGCGCCTGGACCTCGGTGTTCTGGAGGATCTTGTCGACCCGGGCCTTCTCGACGTTCAGGATCTTGCCCCGGATCGGCAGGATCGCCTGGTACATCGGGTTGCGGCCGGACTTGGCCGAGCCGCCTGCGGAGTCACCCTCGACGATGAAGATCTCGCACTTGGTGGGGTCGTTCGACTGGCAGTCGCTGAGCTTGCCGGGGAGCGACGCGCTCTCCAGCAGCCCCTTGCGCCGGGTCAGGTCGCGCGCCTTGCGGGCCGCCACACGGGCGGTCGAGGCGGCGATGCCCTTGCGGATGATGTCGGCCGCCTCGTTGGGGTTGCGGTCGAACCAGTCCGTCAGCTGCTCGTGGACGACCTTCTGCACGAAGGTCTTGGCCTCCGTGTTGCCCAGCTTGGTCTTCGTCTGGCCCTCGAACTGCGGCTCGCCCAGCTTCACCGAGATGATCGCGGTCAAACCCTCGCGGACGTCCTCACCGGTGAGGTTGTCGTCCTTCTCGCGGAGCAGCTTCTTGTCCCGGGCGTACCGGTTGACCAGGGAGGTCAGCGCGGCGCGGAAGCCCTCCTCGTGCGTACCGCCCTCATGCGTGTGGATCGCGTTGGCGAAGGAGTAGACACCCTCGCTGTACTGCGTGTTCCACTGCATGGCGATCTCGACCGACAGCAGCCGGTCCTTGTCCTCCGCCGCGATGTCGATCACCGACTCGTGGATGACGTCGCCCTTGCGGGAGTTGAGGTACTTGACGAAGTCGACGATGCCGTTCTCGTAGTGGTACGTGACCGAGCGGGCCACTTCCTCCTCGGGAACGTCCGCCGCCTCGGCGCTGTCCGCACCGGCCGTCGCCTTCGCCGACTCGCGTTCGTCGGTCAGCTTGAGGGTGAGGCCCTTGTTGAGGAAGGCCATCTCCTGGAAGCGGCGCGAGAGCGTCTCGAAGGAGTACTCGGTCGTCTCGAAGATGTCGCCGTCGGCCCAGAAGGTGACGCTGGTGCCCGTCTCGTCGGTTTCCTCGTTACGCGCCAGCGGGGCGGTCGGGACACCGAACTTGTAGTCCTGGGTCCAGCGGTAGCCGTCGGTCTTCACCTCGACGGCCACCCGCGTGGAGAGGGCGTTGACGACGGAGACACCGACGCCGTGCAGACCACCGGAGACGGCGTAACCGCCGCCGCCGAACTTGCCGCCCGCGTGCAGGACGGTGAGGACGACCTCGACGGCCGGCTTGCCCTCGGACGGCACGATGCCGACGGGGATGCCACGGCCGTTGTCGACCACGCGCACCCCGCCGTCGGCGAGGATCGTGACGTCGATGGAGTCCGCGTGCCCGGCCATGGCCTCGTCGACCGAGTTGTCCACGACCTCCTGCACGAGGTGGTGGAGACCGCGCTCACCGGTCGAGCCGATGTACATGCCGGGCCGCTTGCGGACCGCGTCCAGACCCTCCAGCACGGTGATCGCGCTGGCGTCGTACGAGGACTGTGCCTCGGCCGGGACGGGAGCGGCGCCGCCCTCGTCCTGGGTGGACGGAATGTTCTCGTTGGGGTTGCCGGAATCGGCCACGAAGCGCCCTTTCTGGCACAGCACAGGCCGTTCTCCGGGCAGGCGGGAGCGGCTGCGTCGTTCGGCTTGTATCGACGGATCCCGCCAGACACGGGATTGTTCATCAGTCTACCGGTAGCGCCGACCCGAATGGGGGTTTGCGGGCACCTGAGTACGCATGTGCCGCCCTGAATGAGCGGCTGACGACTCCCCATATCCGGGACGGGGCCTCAAGGGGCTCACGGAGGCGTTGAGCGCTTCGGCCTGTCAGCCCTCCGCTACGGTGAGGGACGCCCGCTCACCACCATCCGGTTTCACGTGCCACGTAATTCGGTCCCCGGTCGGCCGAGACACCGCCCGGATCCGCTCGTGGGGACGAAAAACCCAGGTCGCGGGGGTCAGCCGTAGGTGTCGCCGGGGCCCGTGCTCCCCGGAGCGCGCAGCGGGCCGAACCGGTGCTGCGGCCCGCCGGGACCCAGCACCTTGATCATCCGCACCGTGCCGTTGCCCAGGTCCGCGTTGAGCCGGGCCACCAGCTGGGGAGCCAGCAGCCGCAGCTGCGTCGCCCAGGCCGTCGAATCGCACTGCACCGTCAGCACCCGCTGGTCCGGCTCCTCGTCGTACCGCACGGGCACACAGTGGAGGGCGAGGTCGTCGCCGACGATCTGCGGCCAGCGGCCCATCACCCCGCCCACCGCCGCCGGGGTCTCCCAGCCGCGCTCGGTGATCAGCCGGTTGATCGCGGCGCCCAGCGGCAACGGATCGCGGCCGTCCCGCCGCGCGCCGGAACGCAGCCCGCCGCCCCGCCTGGCCTGCTTCTTCTGCTGCGCCGCCTCGCCGCGCGCCCGCGCCTGCTCCTTGGCCGCGCGCAGGGCGACCCGGGCCAGGTCCACACCGGACGGCTCCGCCGGCTTCGCCCGGTCCTCGCCGCCCGGGGCCTTCCCCTCACCGTCGCCGCTCACACCCGCTCCACCTCGCCGGCGGACACCGCGTACCGCGTGCCCGCGAGCACCCCCGGCACGTCGTCGTCGACCGCGGCGGTCACCAGCACCTGCTCGGCCGGCGCCACCAGCTCGGCCAGCCGCACCCTGCGGCGGGCGTCCAGCTCGGCGAACACGTCGTCCAGCACCAGCACCGGTTCGTTGCCCTCGCCGCGCAGCAACTCGTACGAGGCGAGGCGCAGCGCCAGCGCGTACGACCAGGACTCGCCGTGACTCGCGTATCCCTTGGCGGGCATGCCGCGCAGGCCGAGCACCAGGTCGTCACGGTGCGGGCCGATCAGCGTCACTCCGCGCTCGATCTCCTGCTTGCGAACTCCGGCGAGGGCCTCGATGAGCTGCTCGTACAGCTCCTCACGCGTGCGCGCGGGGCCGCTCCCGCCGCCGACGGTGCTGCGGTAGTCCAGTGCCACCGGGCCACCGCCGGGCGCCACGTCCCCGTACGCCTTGTCCGCCAGCGGCTGGAGCGTGGCGATCAGGTCCAGGCGCTGGGCCAGCAGCTCCGCGCCCACCCCGGCCAGATGCTGGTCCCACACGTCGAGCGTCGACAGGTCCAGGGAGCGCCCGCCGTGCCTGCGGGCCATCGCGGCGGACTTCAGCAGGGTGTTCCGCTGCTTGAGCACACGCTCGTAGTCGGAGCGCACCCCGGCCATCCGCGGCGACCGCGCGGTGACCAGCTCGTCCAGGAACCGCCGGCGCTCGCCGGGGTCGCCCTTGACCAGGGCCAGGTCCTCCGGCGCGAACAGCACCGTCCGTACGATACCGAGCACGTCACGGGGTCTGACCTGCGACGATCTATTGACGCGGGCGCGGTTCGCCTTGCCCGGGTTGAGCTCCAGCTCGACCAGCTGTGAGCGTTCGCCCTGGGTGACGGCCGCCCTGATCACCGCCCGCTCGGCGCCCATGCGGACGAGCGGGGCGTCGGAGGAGACGCGGTGACTGCCGAGCGTGGCGAGGTAGCCGACGGCCTCCACCAGATTCGTCTTGCCCTGGCCGTTGGCCCCCACGAACACGGTGACGCCCGGGTCGAGGGACACCTCGGCCCGGGCGTACGAGCGGAAGTCGGCCAGCGACAGATGCGTGACGTGCATGATGTGCGCCGACCTTCCCGGCTTCCTGCTCCGTGCTCCATGGGCGGGAGGGACGGTCGGTCCCTCCCGTCCTCGTCGCGGGGTTACTTCTTGTTCTCGACCGCGTGGCCGCCGAACTGGTTGCGCAGCGCGGCGATCATCTTCATCTGCGGGGAGTCGTCCTGGCGCGAGGCGAAGCGCGCGAAGAGGGACGCCGTGATCGCGGGCAGCGGCACCGCGTTGTCGATCGCGGCCTCCACCGTCCAGCGGCCCTCGCCCGAGTCGGCCGCGTAGCCGCGGAGCTTGTCGAGGTGCTCGTCGTCGTCCAGGGCGTTGACCGCCAGGTCGAGCAGCCAGGAACGGATGACCGTGCCCTCCTGCCAGGAGCGGAAGACCTCGCGCACGTCGGTGACGGAGTCGACCTTCTCCAGCAGCTCCCAGCCCTCGGCGTACGCCTGCATCATGGCGTACTCGATGCCGTTGTGGACCATCTTGGCGAAGTGGCCGGCGCCGACCTTGCCGGCGTGGACCGCGCCGAAGTCGCCCTCGGGCTTCAGGGCGTCGAAGATCGGCTGGGCCTTCGCCACGTCCTCGGCGTCGCCGCCGTACATGAGCGCGTAGCCGTTCTCCAGGCCCCAGACGCCGCCGGAGACGCCGCAGTCGACGAAGCCGATGCCCTTGGCGCGCAGCTCCTCCGCGTGCTTCTCGTCGTCGGTCCAGCGGCTGTTGCCACCGTCCACGACGATGTCGCCGGGCGAGAGGAGCTCGGCCAGCTCGTCCACGGTGGACTGGGTCGCGGCTCCGGCCGGGACCATCACCCACACGACCCGGGGGCCCTTGAGGCTGCCCACAAGCTCTTCCAGGCTGTGGACATCGGCGAGATCCGCGTTGCGGTCGTAACCGATGACGGTGTGGCCTGCGCGGCGGATGCGCTCGCGCATGTTGCCGCCCATCTTGCCGAGGCCGACGAGACCGAGCTCCATCAGAGATTCCTTAGCGTTGTGCCGATTCGTACCCTCATCCGAGCCTACGCCCGGAAGGGGACAGGACGCCGGGCGTGCTCGGCGCTGAACACGCCCGTCGGGCCCCGCCGGGGCGGGGCCGGGGGAGGTCAGCCGGAGAGGCGGACCGGCATGATCAGGTACTTGTACGCGTCGTCCGCCTCGGCGTCCACGGCCGGGCGGCCGCTGAGCAGCGCCGGCTTGGTGGAGGTCGTGAACGAGAGCTGGGCGACCGGGGAGTCGATGGCGCTGAGGCCGTCGAGCAGGAAGGTCGGGTTGAAGGCGATCGAGATGTCGTCGCCCTCCAGCACGGCGTCGACCCTTTCCACAGCCTGTGCGTCGTCGCTGGAGCCGGCCTCCAGGATCAGGACGCCCTGCTCGAAGGTCAGCCGGACCGGGGTGTTGCGTTCGGCCACCAGGGCGACGCGCTTGACGGCCTCCACGAACGGAGCGGTCTCGATCACCGCTACCGAGTTGAACTCGGTGGGGAAGAGCGTGCGGTACTTCGGCAGGTCGCCTTCGAGCAGTCGGGTGGTCGTACGCCGTCCGGCGCCCTCGAACCCGATGAGTCCTTCGCCCGCGCCGGAGCCGGACAGCGCCAGGGTGACCGTGTCGCCGCTGGTGAGGGCCTTGGCGGTGTCGAGCAGCGTCTTGGCGGGCACCAGGGCGACGGCGGAAGCCTCAGGGTCCTCCGGCTTCCACAGGAACTCGCGGACCGCGAAGCGGTAGCGGTCGGTGGAGGCCAGGGTGACGGTGTCGCCCTCGATCTCGATGCGGACGCCGGTCAGAACGGGGAGCGTGTCGTCGCGGCCCGCGGCGATGGCGACCTGGGCGGCTGCGGAGGCGAAGACCTCACCGGGCACGGTGCCGGTCGCGGTCGGCATCTGCGGGAGCGCCGGGTACTCCTCCACAGGAAGGGTGTGGAGTGTGAATCGCGAGGAGCCGCAGGAGACGGTCGCCCGTACACCGTCTGTGGAAATCTCCACCGGCCGGTTGGGCAGGGCGCGGCAGATGTCGGCGAGCAGCCGGCCGGATACGAGGACGGTGCCGTCCTCCTCGACCTCGGCCTCGACCGAGACCCGCGCCGAGACCTCGTAGTCGAAGCTGGAGAAGCTGAGCGCTCCGTCCTCGGCCTTCAGCAGAAGGCCCGCGAGAACGGGCGCCGGCGGACGGGCCGGAAGGCTGCGGGCCACCCAGGCCACCGCCTCCGCGAGTACATCGCGCTCCACCCGGATCTTCACCGGAACCGCCTCCTGCTGTTTTCGCCCTGTCGGCCTTCGTCGTCGTCGGCCTTCGTCGTCTGGTCGGGTCGCTCCGCCGATGACGGGGGAGGACGCCGGGGACCAGTCTGACGCACCGCACCGACACTCGTTGCTGCTCGGGGTCAAATCGCGGCGAGCGGCCCGGAGCGCTCCGAGGGCGAGTTGTGCACAGGGCCCACTTCGAAACGGATTCCGGGCTAACTATGGGTGGTGGTAGTAGTAGGCCCTGTGGAAACCGTGGATAACCCCGTTTTCGCAGCTCAGAGCCCATTTTTTATCCACCGACCCTGTGGGCGGAACCGGTGGACAACCCGGGCTTTCTGTGGACACCCGGAAGTTGTGCACAACCCGTACACAGGGGAGGGCAGTTTCTCCCCAGGTCTGTCCCCAGCTTTACCCCCGTTCCCCACAGGGCAACCCTGCCTCTTGGTGTGACGCCTTTCACTCGGGGCGGTGATGGGGCCTGTCGTGTTGCCGAACAGTGGACAGCGATGTGGAGAAGCGGCCTCCTGCTGGGGAAAACGGCCCCGGACCTGTGGGCAGCCGGTGGACAACCTTGCGCACAGCCTGTGGACGAAGATCTTGTCCACAGGCTGTGGATCATCGTTGACCACAAATCCCCAACCCGCTGAGCTGGCCCGATGTCCTCCCGATGGTTCTGCCTGTGGATGCAGTATGGACAACTTTTGGATCCCCAGGCTGTGGAGGGAAAAAAGTGCCCGGATCTGTGGAGAACACCCGTGACCTCCCGGTTAATCGAACAGGCCGGGGCCCCCGGGAGTCGGCCCGGTGGACGGCCGGCCCCTGTCCGGAGCCGCGCGAAGGGGTTGCGAGCCGCTTTTCGGGGAAGACGGAAGGGCGCTGTGCGGACTCCTGACGAGTCCGCACAGCGCCCTTCGAGTACGTGCGGGAGCCGGCGCGGGGCGCCGTCAGCCGTTCTTGATGCGGTTGGTGAGCTCGGTGACCTGGTTGTAGATGGAGCGCCGCTCCGCCATCAGCGCCCGGATCTTGCGGTCCGCGTGCATCACCGTCGTATGGTCCCGGCCGCCGAACTGGGCGCCGATCTTCGGCAGCGAGAGATCGGTCAGCTCACGGCACAGGTACATGGCGATCTGCCGGGCCGTCACCAGCACCCGGCTGCGCGACGATCCGCAGAGGTCTTCCACCGTCAGGCCGAAGTAGTCCGCGGTCGCCGCCATGATGGCGGACGCCGTGATCTCGGGCGCCGTGTCCTCGCCGCCCGGGATCAGGTCCTTCAGCACGATCTCCGTGAGCCCCAGGTCCACGGGCTGCCGGTTGAGGCTCGCGAAGGCCGTCACCCGGATGAGAGCGCCCTCCAGCTCACGGATGTTGCGCGAGATGCGGGAGGCGATGAACTCCAGCACCTCCGGAGGGGCGTTGAGCTGCTCCTGCACCGCCTTCTTGCGCAGGATCGCGATGCGGGTCTCCAGCTCGGGAGGCTGTACGTCGGTGGTCAGTCCCCACTCGAAACGATTCCGCAACCGGTCCTCCAGAGTGACCAGTTGCTTCGGCGGCCGGTCGGAGGACAGCACGATCTGCTTGTTGGCGTTGTGCAGCGTATTGAAGGTGTGGAAGAACTCCTCCTGCGTCGACTCCTTGCTCGCCAGGAACTGGATGTCGTCCACGAGCAGGATGTCGACATCGCGGTACCGCTTGCGGAAGGTGTCGCCCTTGCCGTCACGGATCGAGTTGATGAACTCGTTGGTGAACTCCTCGGAGCTCACGTACCTCACCCGGGTGCCCGGGTAGAGGCTCCGCGCGTAGTGCCCGATGGCATGCAGCAGATGGGTCTTGCCGAGTCCCGACTCCCCGTAGACGAAGAGCGGGTTGTACGCCTTCGCGGGCGCCTCGGCCACCGCCACGGCCGCGGCGTGCGCGAAGCGGTTCGAGGCCCCGATGACGAAGGTGTCGAAGAGGTACTTCGGGTTCAGCCGGGCGTGCGGCTCCCCCGGACCGGGGGCCGGAGCGGGCTGTGCGCCCATCGGACCCGGGGCTCCGCCCGGCCGGCCGGTGCCGGGGCCGGGGCGGTGCTGCGGCTCCGGGAGCTCGGGGCGCTCGGAGCGGGGGCGCTCGGTGTGCTGGGGCTCGTACCCCTGGCGCTCGGGCGGCTGCTGACGGTAGTCGTGCTGCGGGGGGCGGCCGCCGCCGTACGGCTCGCGCCATTGGTCGACGGACGGCTCGCGGTCCTGGAACCCGCCGAGCCGGGGCTGCTGCCAGGAGAGGTCCTCCTGGGTGCGCGGCCAGGCGCCGGGCTCCGGTCGCTGCTGCTGGTAGTCAGGGTAGGCGGGCCGCGCGGTGGGCATGCCGTCGTCCGCGGACCGGCTCCCGTAGCCGTCGTACGCGTCACCGTGCCGGCCCTCGTCGTGCTGCGGGCCCGGGTAGCGGTGGGGCGGCTGGGGGGACTGGTGCATCGGGGGCGCCGGCGGGCCCGACGGCTCGCCGGCGGAGTCGTCCACCGTGATCGCGATTCGGATGGGGCGCCCGCACTCGCGGCTCAGCGTCTCGCTGATGAGGGGGGCGAGGCGGCCTTCGAGAACCCGCTTGCCCCATTCATTGGGGACGGCGAGGAGTGCGGTGTCGGCGACCAGGGCGAGCGGCTGGCAGCGCTCGATCCACTGCTTGTCCTTCGGCTCGATGCCCTGCTGCCCCTCCCCGAGGAGCTGCTCCAGCACTCGCGGCCACACTGCGGCAAGATCGGCAGGTACGTCAGCCACAGGGCACGCTCTCTCGCTGGTCCCACGAATGTGTGGTTCTCGGGACGGTATGGGTCGGGGTGGGTGAGGACCGGCAGGCGGGAAGAAAAAGAACCGGAGTTCAGTCACGGTAGTCAGCACGACCCGCGACGTTCAAGTCGTTGTCCACAGCCTGTGCACAATGGGGGCCCCGACAGGGTCGGTTTGACCGGATGGCGTAGCCGCGCGTACCGTGACCAGGTCGAGTTGTCGATGGCTGCTGCCGCCTGCCTCCGATGGGCAAAGATCACGATCTGTGATTGTGAATGCGGTGCACTAGGGCGTTTACGCGAGTCTCTCGTGGGCGCACGGTGACAGCCAGGCGATGTCCCGCCAACACACGAGTCATTTCTGGAGCCCCCGAGTGAGCAAGCGCACCTTCCAGCCGAACAACCGTCGTCGCGCGAAGACCCACGGCTTCCGGCTGCGTATGCGCACCCGTGCCGGCCGCGCGATTCTCGCGTCCCGCCGTAGCAAGGGTCGCGCCAGCCTGTCCGCCTGATCGCGTACAGGTCGTCATGACGTGCTGCCTTCCGAGAATCGGCTGAGGCGGCGCGAGGACTTCGCGACCGCGGTACGACGAGGACGCCGGGCCGGTCGCCCGCTCCTCGTCGTCCATCTACGAAGCGGTGCAACCGACC
Source organism: Streptomyces sp. NPDC008163 (assembly GCF_042956885.1). Classification (NCBI taxonomy): domain Bacteria; kingdom Bacillati; phylum Actinomycetota; class Actinomycetes; order Kitasatosporales; family Streptomycetaceae; genus Streptomyces; species Streptomyces sp. NPDC008163. The sequence goes on from NZ_JBIBHG010000012.1 coordinate 24,775, forward strand.
CGCACGTGCCTGGGGAGAACGTTCCCCCGCCGCGTGCGGGTTTCGTTGTCAGCAAAGCCGTGGGTGGTGCGGTCGTCCGCACAGCGGTGAAGCGCAGGCTTCGCCACCTGGTCCGAGAACGGCTCGCCCTGCTTCCCCCCGGTAGCCTGGTTGTCGTACGAGCGTTGCCCGGAGCGGGCGACGCCGGCCATGAACAGCTGGCCCGAGACCTGGACGCCGCCTTGCAGCGGCTGCTGGGAGGGGGCGCGCGATGAAGTACCCGCTGCTGGCTCTCATCAAGCTGTACCAGTGGACGATCAGCCCACTTCTCGGGCCTGTCTGCCGTTACTACCCGTCGTGTTCCCACTATGGATATACGGCGATCGACCGGCACGGAGCGATCAAGGGAACGGCGCTGACAGCCTGGCGCATCCTGCGATGCAATCCGTGGTCACCCGGCGGCGTGGACTACGTACCACCACGCAAACGTCCGCGTTGGCACGAACTGCTGCGCAGCGCCATACGCGGCAGCAAGGGCGGGGACTCCGCCGCTGACGTGCCTTCCGGAGGTTCGGCCACCGAACCTCCGAGTTCGGCCGCAGAGACTTCGCCCAATGCTCAAGGAGCCTGATTAGTGGACACGATTGCCAGTCTGTTCAGCTTCATCACCTGGCCCGTCTCCTGGGTCATCGTCCAGTTCCACAAGTTGTACGGGGCGATCTTCGGCCCTGACACGGGATGGGCCTGGGGTCTGTCCATCGTGTCCCTCGTGGTGCTCATCCGCATCTGCCTGATCCCGCTGTTCGTCAAGCAGATCAAGTCGACGCGGAACATGCAGCTGCTCCAGCCGAAGATGAAGGCGATCCAGGAGCGCTACAAGAGCGACAAGCAGCGTCAGTCCGAAGAGATGATGAAGCTGTACAAGGAGACGGGTACCAACCCGCTCTCCTCGTGCCTGCCGATCATCGCGCAGTCGCCGTTCTTCTTCGCGCTGTACCACGTGCTCTCCGCCATCGCGTCGAACAAGAAGATCGGTGTCATCGACCAGTCGCTGCTGGACAGCGCCCGTCAGGCCCACATCTTCGGTGCTCCGCTGGCCGCCAAGTTCATGGACAGCGCGGAGAAGGTCGACGCCCTCGGTGCTTCGCTGACCGACGTCCGGGTCGTCACCGCGGTCATGATCGTGATGATGTCGGCCTCGCAGTTCTTCACGCAGCGCCAGCTGATGACGAAGAACGTCGACCTGACGGTCAAGACGCCGTACATGCAGCAGCAGAAGATGCTGATGTACATCTTCCCGCTGATCTTCGCGGTCATGGGCATCAACTTCCCCGTCGGTGTCCTCGTCTACTGGCTCACCACGAACGTCTGGACCATGGGTCAGCAGATGTACGTGATCAACCAGAACCCGACGCCGGGCAGCAAGGCCCAGGAGCAGTACCTCGGGCGCGTGCTGAAGAGCGTCACCACGCACGGCGAGGTCCGTGGCCGGACCCGGCGCAACACCGTCAAGCGGATCGTGGCCAAGGGCCCGGACCGCAATGACATCGAGCGGAAGTTCGTCGTCGGACTGGCCAAGCTGGGGCTCGCTCCCCAGGAGGACGGCACGGTGGCCAAGAGTGACACCGCCGTCGCCGAGGCCGAGGGCGGAGCCCCGCAGCGTCGCCAGCAGCCCAAGCGGCAGACGAAGGCACAGCGCCAGACCGGTGCGGCCCACCAGGGCGGACCCAAGGACGACGACTCCGTCGACTCGGCTTCCAAGACCTCCCTGAAGAAGAGCACCGCCCAGGACGACAAGTCGAAGCCGGCGGGCAAGACCGCGTCCGGCTCCTCACGCCAAGCCAAGTCCGGACAGCGCAAGGGCCCGCAGCGGCCCAAGCACCCGTCCAAGAAGTAAGAAGGAGTCCATCCGTGACGGAAGGCACCACCTCCACGGCCGCTGAGGGCAGCGACACCCTGACCCGCCTTGAGCAGGAAGGGGAGATCGCAGCGGACTACCTCGAGGGTCTGCTCGACATCGCCGACCTCGACGGCGATATCGACATGGACGTCGAGGCGGACCGGGCCGCGGTCTCGATCATCAGCGACTCGGCGCGCGAGCTGCAGAAGCTCGTGGGGCGCGACGGCGAGGTCCTGGAGGCTCTTCAGGAGCTGACGCGGCTCGCCGTACACCGGGAGACCGGTGACCGCAGCCGTCTGATGCTGGACATCGCCGGGTTCCGGGCCAAGAAGCGCACGGAGCTCGCCGAGCTGGGTGCCAAGGCGGCGAACGAGGTCAAGAGCACCGGTGAGCCGGTGAAGCTGGACCCGATGACGCCGTTCGAGCGCAAGGTCGTGCACGACGCGGTTGCCGCGGCGGGCCTGCGCAGCGAATCGGAGGGCGAGGAGCCGCAGCGCTTCGTCGTCGTCCTGCCGGCCTGACCGGCTCCTTACCTGTCGGCCCCGTCTGTTCGCAGACGGGGCCGATCTTTGTCAGCCTGATAGACAGCCACCCATGGTGCGTAGTGCGGTATGGAAGGACGGTCCCCCGTGACGGAGGAAGTAGCGCTTCCCCAGGCGCCCGACGAGGCCCGGGAAGTATTCGGTGAGTGCTTTCCCGAGGCTGTCCGGTACGCGGAACTGCTGGCGGACGCCGGGGTCACACGCGGACTGATCGGGCCGCGCGAGGTTCCGCGTCTGTGGGAGCGGCACCTGCTGAACTGTGCGGTGCTCTCGGAGGTCGTCCCCGAGGGGGTCACGGTCTGCGATGTCGGCTCCGGGGCAGGGCTGCCGGGCATTCCCCTGGCGCTGGTGCGCCCGGACCTGAAGATCACGCTCCTGGAACCGCTGCTGCGTCGGACGAACTTCCTCCAGGAGGTCGTGGAACTGCTGGGGCTCGATCATGTGACGGTGGTCCGCGGCCGGGCCGAGGAGGTTCTCGGCTCCCTGCAGCCGGTGCACGTGGTGACTGCCCGGGCGGTGGCGCCGCTGGACCGGCTGGCCGGCTGGGGTGTGCCCCTGCTGCGTCCGTACGGCGAGATGCTCGCGCTCAAGGGCGACACCGCCGAGGAGGAGATCAACGGTGCCCGGGCCGCCCTCAGCAAGCTGGGTGTGGTGGACACCGAGGTGCTGCATGTCGGCGAGGGCGTAGTCGACCCCACGTCCACCGTGGTCCGAGTGGTGGTCGGTGAGAGTCCGGGCGGTGTGAGGTTCGCCGCAAAGCGAGCCAAGGCAGCGCGGACCAGCCGGACGCGTCGCCGTCGCTGAGCCCTTCGCGGAGTGTCGTGTCTCCGTAGCTACGCTGCGGAGGCATCGTGTTTCACGTGAAACGTCGTTCTCTGCTGCATGGAATCATCGGCCGCGGTCATGAGGCGGCCGCCCCTCCCCATCGCAGGCCCGTTAGGGCTACGGAGTTGTCCACAGAAGTGGTTTCATCCACAGAAGAGCGGGCCTCGCTGGTTCATGACCCCGAAACCATGACAGGCTCTGCTCATTGCGAGCCTGAAGTCGAGGAGAGTGAATCCTTGCGGTCCGACGCCAACATCGCGGGGCCGATGACCGATCCGGTCCCCGGCCCCCGAACCGAATCGGTGGGGAACGGTGTTTCACGTGAAACACCGCCGCCGATGGATGACACACCCATCGGTCGTGCGGCCCAGCTGGCGGTGGAGGCCCTCGGCCGAGCCGGCGAGGGGCTGCCGCGGCCCGAGCAGACCCGCGTCATGGTCGTGGCCAACCAGAAGGGCGGGGTGGGCAAGACCACCTCGACGGTCAACCTCGCCGCTTCGCTGGCACTTCACGGGGCGCGGGTCCTGGTGGTGGACCTCGACCCGCAGGGCAATGCCTCGACGGCTCTGGGCATCGATCACCACGCCGAAGTTCCCTCGATCTATGACGTTCTGGTGGAGAGCAAGCCGCTCTCCGACGTGGTTCAGCCCGTTCCGGACGTCGAAGGTCTCTTCTGCGCCCCGGCCACCATCGATCTCGCCGGTGCGGAGATCGAGCTGGTGTCGCTGGTGGCGCGGGAGAGTCGACTCCAGCGCGCCATCCAGGCGTATGAGCAGCCGCTGGATTACATCCTGATCGACTGCCCGCCCTCACTGGGCCTGCTGACGGTCAACGCACTGGTGGCCGGTGCGGAGGTGCTGATCCCCATTCAGTGCGAGTACTACGCACTGGAGGGGCTGGGTCAGCTCCTGCGGAACGTCGAGCTGGTACGGGGCCACCTGAACCCCGATCTCCATGTCTCGACCATCCTGCTCACCATGTACGACGGCCGGACCCGGCTGGCGTCGCAGGTAGCGGAAGAGGTTCGCAGCCACTTCGGCAAGGAGGTGCTGAGGACCAGCATCCCCCGGTCGGTCCGCATCTCCGAGGCACCGAGTTACGGGCAGACCGTGCTCACGTACGACCCCGGGTCCAGTGGGTCGCTGTCCTACCTCGAAGCAGCCCGCGAGATCGCGCTGCGAGGGGTTGGGGTGCACTACGAGGGACAGCACGCCCACACGGGCGGTTCGATCAGTCAGCAGAGCAATTCGGAGGGGATCCAGTGAGTGAGCGTCGTCGAGGGTTGGGGCGAGGGCTCGGTGCCCTGATCCCAGCCGCTCCGCAGGAGAAGCAGCTGTCATCCACCGGGTCCGGGGCTTCCTCGCCGGTTCTGACCACGGAGCGGGGGGTGGCCGCCGCCAAGGTGGCCACGCTCGGAGCCAATCCCGTCGTGCCGGAGCCGAGCTCGCCGGTCTCGGGGGTCGAGTCGACGGCCTCGGGCGATGTAGCCGGCGCGTACTTCGCTGAGTTGGTGCTCGACTCGATCACGCCGAACCCGCGTCAGCCGCGTGAGGTCTTTGACGAGGACGCGCTGGCGGAGCTGGTCACCTCCATCAAGGAGGTCGGTCTCCTCCAGCCGGTCGTCGTGCGCAAGATCGGGACCGACCGCTTCGAGCTCATCATGGGCGAGCGGCGCTGGAGGGCCTGCCGTGAGGCGGGCCTGGAGCGCATCCCGGCCATCGTCCGGGCCACGGACGACGAGAAGCTTCTCCTGGACGCCCTCCTGGAGAACTTGCACCGGGCTCAGCTGAACCCGCTGGAGGAGGCCGCGGCCTACGACCAGCTGCTGAAGGACTTCAAGTGCACGCATGATCAGCTGGCGGACCGGATCGGCCGTTCCCGGCCGCAGGTGTCCAACACCCTGCGTCTGCTGAGGCTGTCTCCTCCGGTGCAGCGGAGGGTCGCCGCCGGGGTGCTGTCGGCGGGCCACGCGCGCGCACTGCTGTCGGTGGACGACTCCGAGGAGCAGGACAAGCTGGCCCATCGCATCGTGGCCGAAGGGCTCTCGGTGCGTGCGGTCGAGGAGATCGTGACGCTCATGGGCTCCCGGCCCACGAGCGCCAAGAAGGCCAAGGGCCCCCGGGCCGGGGCACGGCTCTCGCCGGCGCTCTCCGATCTGGCGACGCGGCTCTCCGACCGGTTCGAGACCCGGGTGAAGGTCGATCTCGGGCAGAAGAAGGGCAAGATCGTCGTCGAGTTCGCCTCGATGGAGGACCTGGACCGCATTCTCGGCAGTCTCGCGCCGGGCGAGGGCCGAGTGCTTGACCGCGCCGGCTCCGAGGAGCCGGCCGAGGACGACGAGAGCTGACACGCGCCGAACGACGCGAGGGCGGGCTGTTTCCGGTTCACGGAATACAGCCCGCCCTTTGCTCTGTCTCGGTGTCGGCTTGATCCGGCGGTGGTTACGATCGTTGCGGCAGGGCATTTCCGTCCATGACGCAGTGGGCGAGAGAAGTGAGGAACAGCCTTCATGGGGCGTCGGCTCGTACCGCTCACGCTGGACAACCTTTCCGACCTTCCCCGGCGCTGCCGCTCCTGTGTCTTCTGGGAGCTCGACCCGGTCAGCGGGGAAGCCGCCGTCAAGAGCGGGACATCCGACCGGGAGAAGGAGGCGTGGATCTCCGGGGTTCTTCTGGAGTGGGGCTCATGCGGGCGCGTGGTCTACGTCGATGACGTGCCGGTCGGCTTTCTGCTCTACGCACCACCCGCATACGTTCCGCGTGCCACCGCCTTCCCGACGAGCCCCGTCTCCCCCGATGCCGTTCAGCTGATGACCGCGCTGATCATGCCGGGCTACCGGGGGCAGGGGCTGGGCCGGGTCATGGTGCAGACCGTTGCCAAGGATCTGATCCGCCGGGGCTTCAAGGCGATCGAGGCCTTCGGTGACGCCAGGTGGAAGGAGTCGGCCTGTGTGCTGCCTGCCGATCACCTTCTGGCGGTGGGGTTCAAGACGGTGCGCCCGCACCCGGTGCATCCTCGGCTACGGCTGGAACTGCGTACGACGCTCTCTTGGAAGGAAGACGTCGAGCTAGCCTTGGACCGGCTCCTGGGAGCGGTACAGAAGGAGCCTGCGCTGCGGCCGTTGTGAGGCATGCTCAGTGACGCATGCAAAACGGGCCCGTCCTGGGGAGGACGGGCCCGTTTCACGTGAAACAAGCGGACGCAGGTGCTGCCTTAATGGTCCTTGTCAGCGATGAAGCCCTCAAGGTCGCGGAGGATCGCGGCCTTCGGCTTGGCGCCGACGATGGTCTTGGCAACCTCGCCGCCCTGGTAGACGTTCAGCGTCGGGATGGACATGACGCCGTACTTGGCGGCGGTGGCCGGGTTCTCATCAATGTTGAGCTTCACGACCTCGATCTCACCGTGCTCGGCCGCGATGGCCTCCAGCGACGGAGCGATCTGGCGGCACGGGCCGCACCAGGCGGCCCAGAAGTCCACCAGCACGGGCTTGTCGCTCTTGAGGACGACCTCTTCGAAGGAGTCGTCGGTCACGTTCTGCAGGGCGCCGGCCACGGCGGCCTCCTAATTTCGCGGGGTGTGTGGGGATGTGGGTGAGGCGTGGGTCAGACGGCGGCCGCAGGAGCGGCCTTCTCGTCGTCGGCGAGCGCGGCGAGGAAGCGCTCGGCGTCGAGGGCGGCGGAGCAGCCGGTGCCGGCCGCAGTGATCGCCTGGCGGTACGTGTGGTCGACGACGTCACCGGCGCCGAAGACGCCGGCCAGGTTGGTGCGCGTCGAGGGCGCGGCGACCTTCAGGTAGCCCTCGTCGTCGAGGTCGAGCTGGCCCTTGAAGAGCTCGGTGCGCGGGTCATGGCCGACGGCGATGAACAGGCCGGTCACGGGCAGCTCGGAGGTCTCGCCGGTCTTGGTGTTGCGCAGCGTCACGCCGGAGAGCTTCTGCTCACCGTTGACCCCGGCGACCTCGCTGTCCCAGGCGAACTTGATCTTCGGGTCGGCGAAGGCCCGGTCCTGCATGGTCTTGGAGGCGCGCAGGGTGTCGCGACGGTGGATGATCGTGACCGACTTGGCGAAGCGCGAGAGGAAGGTGGCCTCCTCCATGGCGGTGTCGCCACCGCCGACCACGGCGATGTCCTGGTCCTTGAAGAAGAAGCCGTCGCAGGTCGCGCACCAGGAGACGCCGCGTCCGGAGAGCGCGTCCTCGTTGGGGAGCCCGAGCTTGCGGTGCTGGGAGCCCGTGGTGACGATGACTGCCTTGGCGCGGTGGACGGTGCCTGCCGTGTCGGTGACGGTCTTGATGTCACCGGTGAGGTCGACGGAGACCACGTCGTCCGGGACCAGCTCGGCGCCGAAGCGCTCGGCCTGGGCACGCATATTGTCCATGAGCTCGGGGCCCATGATGCCGTCCTGGAAGCCCGGGAAGTTCTCCACGTCGGTGGTGTTCATGAGCGCGCCACCGGCGGTGACGGCCCCCTCGAAGACCAGCGGCTTCAGCGAGGCGCGCGCGGTGTACAGGGCGGCTGTGTAGCCGGCCGGGCCGGAGCCGATGATGATCACATTACGCACGTCGCTCACGGGTTTCTTCCTCGTCTCTGCAGACTGCCTACTGTCCACGCCTACTGGGGCCGGTTCAACGACTCTCACCCCACCCAACGGATCCTACGGGGGATGCATTCCCGACGTGCCGGGGTGGCTGGCGGCGCGGTTCTCAGGGGCGCGCGTAGCCATGCGTGAGCAGCAGCTTCCCCTTGGAGGGAGGCTCGGCTCCCACGCAGGTCGCGTCCACGACATACGCCTGAACGCTCTCCGGGTCCGTGGGGTGGGGCAGAACGACGAGGAACGCGTCGGTGCCCTCGTAGGTGCCCCGCTCGATGGCGAGGGCCGGGCTGTTCCGGCCGATGCCTTCCTCTACGCAGGCAGGGACGGTGACAGCGGGGGCCCGGAGGGGGGACTCGGGAGACATGGAGTCCGAGGGATCTGCCTGGAGCGAGGGCCGGGATTGGGGCGAGGACTGCGAGCCGACGGAGGAATCCTCCGCCTCTCCCTTGGGAGCCTGTGGGCTCTTGGTACCCGCGCCCGGGCCCAGCAGTGTGTGGACTCGGTCCTTGAGGGTTGCTGCGGAGAACTCCTGCGAGCGGCTCTTCGCCGTGGCCCCCGCGTCCTGGCTGACGTCGGAGGCGGAGGTATCACTTCTCTCCGCTCCCGGGATGTTCTGCAGCAGGAAGACACTCATGCCGACCAGGGCGGCTACCCCCAGGGCGGAGGCGAGCAGGGTGGCACGGCGACGCCTTCGGCCGGGATGCCCTCCGGGGCCCGTGTTCGCGCGCGCATGTCCGGCCGGACGGTCTGGGACATGTGACCGGGACGGAGGGGGCCCGGTTATGTGCGCGGGCTCTGTTATGTGCGGAGGCTCTGTTTCACGTGAAACATCGGTCGCCGCATCCGGCTCCGCGCGATGACTCCGCGCCTCGGCGGCGAGCGCGGCGTCGATGCGGGCGGCGATGTCTGCGGGCATGGGCTCGGGAGCCGGCAGGTCGCCGAGCAGCCCCCGAATCTCCTCCAAGGAGGCGAGGACGTCGCTGCAGAGTTCACAGGCGTCCATATGGCCGCGGATCTCGGCTGCGCGGATTTCGGGAAGCAGGTCCTCGGTCAGGTCGGAGATCTCCGAGACTTCCGGGTGCTCGGTCGTGCCGGGTGCTGACGTCATCGGTGTCCACCTCCGCCCTTCATCACAGTGGGGTCGCTCGTGGCCGCGTCTCGTGGACCGGCTGCCGGTGGGACGGATGCTCTGGGCGTCCGGTTCCCTTCCGTCCCGGGCGCCTCGTCGGCGCGACCGTCGCTGCGGAGATGCCCCAGCAAGGGGGCCAGGCGGGCGCGGCCACGTGCGCAGCGGCTCTTCACGGTGCCCACGGGCACATCCAGGATGCGAGCGGTCTCGGCCACCGGGTACCCCTGCATGTCCACGAGGACGAGCGCTGCCCGCTGTTCGGTGGGGAGGGTGGCAAGGGCCGCGAGAAGTTCCCGGTGGAGATCGTGGCGTTCCACCGGTGCCTCCGCGGACTCATGCGGTTCCAGCAGCTGGTCCAGCCGTTCCGGGTCGTCGACAGGTGAGGTCTTCCGGGACGCGGCCTTGCGGACGCGGTCGAGGCAGGCGTTCACCGTGATGCGGTGCAGCCAGGTGGTGACGGCGGACTGGCCTCGAAAGGTGTGGGCGGCGCGGAAGGCGGAGATCAGAGCGTCCTGTACGGCGTCTGCCGCTTCCTCGCGGTCGCCCAGCGTCCGCAGGGCCACGGCCCACAACCGGTCGCGATGGCGTCGGGCCAGCTCGCCGAAGGCGTCGGGGTCACCCGCCACATGCTGGGCAAGGAGGTCCGCGTCGCTCGGTGGATCGGCGGCATCGGCGCCGTAGCGCTCGCGGTCTCCCCCCTCAGCTGTCGCCATCCGTGCATTCAAACCGATCCACGCCGGGAAGTAAATGGAGAGGTCGGGTGGATTGTATGAATGATAAAAGGCGCGATTCGCTCGCGCCTCAGAGGTGCCCTGTCCGCCCTATATTGAGGGAAATCAGAAAGGGGACCATGTGATGCAGAAGCATGTGAAGCGATACCTGGGAAAGGTTCTCCCGGCCGTTCTCGCCGCACCCGTGCTCGTGGCGTTGCTCCCGGGGAGCGCACAGGCGGCCACCTATGCGATGGACGGGAAGAATCCCATTTCCGCCGGGTGCTCCGGTGATGCAACTACCGTGAAACGGGCACTGATCGGTACCTCCAGCTGGACACTCGGCGCCATTGAGCTGCGGTACAGCGTCAAGTGCCACACCGCCTGGGCGCGGATCAGCCTCTCCGAAGACGTGTGGGGCAAGGCCCAGATCGTGCGGAACTCGGACGGTAAATCTTATAACTGCACGAAGCTTTCCTACAGCTCGTCGCTCGGCACATATACCTGCTACACGGCAATGGTCTACGACAAGGACCCGCTCTCCGCATTCGCGGAAGGCTGGTCCCAGTACGACAACGTGAGCCTCCACTCGAAAACGCCTTCGTACTGACCGCTGGGTCCGCTTGCGGGCAAGGAATTGGGGCTGGGCCGGATCCGAGGATCCGGCCCAGCCCCAATCTCGTGCTCGAAAGCTGTCAGCTGGTGACCTTGATGTCTGAGATCTTCCCCCGGAAGTTCCCCTCACCGCTCGGTGGGAGCTTGGTCAGCCAGACGAGCAGGTACCGGGCTTGTACGGGCTTGGCGGGCTTGAGCGACACCTGAGTCCCTGAGCCCTGGGCGACTGAGTCGAAACCGGTGGGCTTGGCCGGGATCGTCGAGTCGCTGGTCGTCCGCAGCTCTACCGAGGTGTCACCGCCGAGGAAGGTCACGTCCACCTTGCCGACACGCTGTGTGCTGCCGAGGTCGACGACGACGCCGACGCCCGTCTTCAGCCTGCCGAAGTCAGCGGTCGCGTACCAGTCCGTGTACCAGTAGGAACTCGGATCACTGTCGTAGACGTTGCCTATGCTCTGAGGCTTCTCACTGCCGTCGGGGCCGAGCGGGTCGTAGTCCTTGGCGTGGACGATCGGAACAGGCTTGCTCTTCTCGACCGGCGGGGCATCGTTGTTCTCCGGATTGGACTGCGTGGTGCCGGGATCACCGCCCGAGTTGTCGTCCCGGTCGATGAGCGTCTCGGCGAGCTGCCAGCTGCCCAGGCCCAGGGCGGCGATCAGCAGCGCGGATACCACCCACTTCAGAGCCTTTCCGGTGCGGCTCTGCAAGGGCGCGGGGGGCACCGGCACGACGGGCTGGCTGACGACGGAACCGGCCGCCGCCGGCCTTCCGTACGTGCCCTGCTGGTAAGTGGTCCGCTGGTACTCGGGCGGGGCGGTGAAGACGGGCTCGGGCGGGGGGATGCGGGGCATCGCCGTCACGGCCTTGGCGAGCTCGTCGGGCGTGGTGCACGGCTGCTCCTGGCGCGACGCCGTAGCGCCGTCGTTGGCGAGAGCCCGCATGGCGATCTCGGAGAGTCCCCGGTGGACGCCGGCCCGCACCTGGTCGGGCGGGAGCAGCCCCATCCCCTTGGGCAGACCGGTGAGCCCGTACGCATCGCTCTCGTAAGGCCAGCGCTGGGTCAGCGCGGCGTACAGCAGGGCCCCGATCGCCTCCGTGTCGGCGCGCTGAGGGCCGTCGGACGTGATGCCCCGCAGGGCGGCGTTCACCGCGAGGCCGCGGATGCGGTACTGGCCGGACGAGCTGCGCAGCACGGCCCCGGGCGTGAGCCTCAGGTGGGCCAGACCCTCCCGGTGCGCGGCCGCCATGGCCTGGGAGACCTGACTCACGAGCTGGTACGCGTCGTGGGCGTCCATCGGGCCCGCGCTCAGGAGGGCCGTGAGCTCGGTGGCGTCGGGAAGCCACTCGTGGACGACGTAGACGAGCTCGTCCTCCTCCACGGCGTCGAGGACCTGCACGAAGCGCGGGTCGCCCAGCAGCGCGGAGGACCGGGCGGCGGCCAGAACAGAGCGCGCCCGAGGGTGGTCCGCGGGCAGGAGGTGGACCCCCACCGCGCGACGCAGCTTCTCGTCGACGGCACGCCAGCTGCTGAACCCGTCCAGACGGGTGACGCATTCCTCCAGCCGGTACCGGCCGGCCAGCTTGTGCCCGCTGTGCAGATCCGGGGTGGCCGGGAAGGTCTTCGATGCGGCCTTGTCGTCGGGCTCCTCCTGGGAGCCCGGCTCCGCCGCGTCCTGGGCTTCTGCCGTACCGTCGGTCGTGGCCTCGTCCGCCTTGGCGGTCAGCGGCTTGTCCCCGCTGTTGTCGGCCACGTCGACGGCAGCCGTGCTACGTTCCGCCACCGTCGTTCCTGCCTCCCCATCCGTTGCGCGATGCCAGCCAGCTCTGCTCTGCACAGTCACGCCAATTGTGCCCACACTCCGGCGCTATGCACGACACGCGGAGACCGGCGATGGTTGTGCGGGCCGGCCGGCCTCAGCGGCCGAGCCGCCCCCTGACCATGCCGACCATGCCGTTGATCTCTTCGATCCGCATTTTCCTCGCCGCGACGAAGAACACTCCCAGGAGCAGGGCACCGCCGCAGACCAGGGCGACGAGCGAGCCGAAGGCGCCTTCCCCGAGCACCCGCAGAAGGCCGAAGCCCGCGGCTCCGCCGACCACGGTGGCGGGCAGTGCGGCGAGGCACAGCCTGGCGTAGGTGCGGACCACGTGCGCGCCGTCCAGGTCCCCGCCGAGCCGGTTGCGCAGCCGGCGCCAGGCGATCCCGACGCCCACCGCGTAGGCCAGGCCGTACGAGGCCGCCATGCCGACCACAGCCCACTGGGCGGGCAGCACGACGTAGCAGAGGGCGGACGCCGCCGCGTTCACCAGGGCGACGATGACGGTGTTGTAGAAGGGCGTCCGGGTGTCCTCGTACGCGTAGAACCCACGCAGCACCACGTACTGCACGGAGTAGGGGATCAGGCCGAGGCCGAAGGCCATCAGGATGAAGCCCATGGAGCGGGCGGCCTCGGGGCCGCTGGACGAGTAGAGCAGGGTGCACATCGGCACGCCCAGGGCGAGGAACGCGAAGGCGACCGGGACGATGGCCACGGCGGAGTTGCGGAGCCCCTGCGAGATGTCGTCGCGGACGGCGCCGGGGTCGTTGTCGTGGGCGGCCCGGGAGATCCGGGGCAGCAGGGCGGCCATGACCGAGACGGTGATGATCGCCTGCGGCATGCCCCAGATCAGCTGGGCGTTGGAGTAGGCGAGGAAGCCCGCGCCATCCGTTCCTGATGCTTTGCCGGCGGAGGTCGCGAGCTGGGTGACGACCAGCACACCGGCCTGGTTGGCGAAGACGAACAGCACCGTCCACTTCGCGAGCTTTATCGTCTTGCCGAGCCCGTGGCCCCTCCAGTCGAACCGCGGACGGAAGCGGAAGCCGGCTTCGCGCAGATACGGGATCATCGCCAGCGCCTGCACGACCAGACCGAGCAGGGTGCCGATGCCGAGGAGCCGCACGCCCTCCGGCGGAATCGTGTCCACGCCCATGTGGGACTCGTGGGACGTGCCGTAGACCCAGATGAACATCCCGAAGGTGAAGATCATGACGATGTTGTTCAGGACCGGGGTCCACATCATCGCGCCGAACTTCCCGCGAGCGTTGAGGATCTGCCCCATCACCACGTGTACGCCCATGAAGAAGATGGTCGGCAGGCAGTAGCGGGCGAAGGTGACGGCGACACTGTTGGCCGCCGGGTCGTCCGCGATCGTCGAGGACATCAGCCGGATCAGCCAGGGGGCCGCGAAGACCACCACGGCGACGATGAGGCCGAGGGCGACCATCACCAGGGTCAGGAGCCGGTTGGCGTATGCCTCGCCGCCGTCCTCGTCGTCCTTCATCGAGCGGACGAGCTGGGGGACGAAGACCGAGTTGAGGCCGCCGCCCACGGTGAGGATGTAGATCATCGTGGGCAGCGTGTACGCGATGGTGAAGCTGTCGCCGAGCAGGGCCGCACCGAGCGCCGCGGTGATCACGAGGCTGCGCACGAAGCCGGTGAGGCGCGAGACGAGCGTGCCCGCCGCCATGACCGCGCTGGACTTCAGCAGGCTGGAGGCGCGGCCGCCCGACTTGGCCGGCGCCGGCGCCGGAGCGGGCTCGGGCTGGGTCGGGGCCGGAGCGGCACCCGGGTTCGCGGGGCCCTCCTGGTCGCGGAAGAGATGGGCGAACGCGTCGGGCTCGTCACGGTTCGCGGAAGCCTGTGTGACGAGGTCGTCCACGCCCACGAACTGGGTCGTCGCGGCGTTGTCGCCGTACGGCAGGTGGCGCGAGGGTCCGGCGGGCTCGGGGGGCGGCGTCTGGGCCCAGATACGGGGGTCGGGGGCGTACTGGGACGACGGCGGCTGCTGATAGAGCGGCTGCGGCTGCTGGTAGGTGCCGGGAGGCGGCGGCGGATGCGCGGCGCGGTCGTACAGCGCCTCGTCCACCGGGTCCTGGGCGGAGAGGTCCTGGGCCCGGTACGGGTCGTAGTCGTACGCGGACTGCAGATACGGGTCCGGCGCCGGCTCCTGCTGCGGGTCAGGGGGCACCGGAGGGCCGCCGGAGTACCCGGCCCCGCCCGCACCCTGACCGCGGTCACCGTCGTACGGCGCGTTCATCGAAACCCCACCTCATCGTCCCCGGCCGACCGGCCACGACAGACATCGCTCAACGGTCCACTTTCTCACCCGTGCCCGACGGCTCCGCGCTTTCGGGACCGGTGTCCGGCGTCGGGTCACTCGGCTGCTCGGGTTCACTGCCGTCGTCGCCCGCCGCGCCGCCCGCATTGGCGCGCTTGCGATGTGCATACATCCTGATGCCGGCCAGCACCAGCAGCAGGAGCCCGCCGGCGATGACCAGAAGCACCGTCGGGGTGATTTCGGAGACCTTCACGGTGAAGGCCATTTCCTCGCCGTACGGAGTCCCGTCTTCCGTGTAGAGCTGCGCGGTCATCTGGACCTGGCCGTTGATGTTGGCCGCCGCGTCGAACTTCACGGACTGGCTGTGCCCGGCGCCGATCTGGATGGGCTGCTCCGCGGTGCTGCCGCCGTCGTTCAGTTTGAGCCGGGTCGCGTTGTCCGACTTCAGCCGCAGTACCAGGTGATCGACGTCCTGCAGCAGCCGGTTCTGCACGGTCACGGGGATCGTGGCGCTGCGGCCGGACAGGGTGATGTCCGACTTCGGGACGAGCTGGACCTCGCCGACGAGCCCTTGCAGATAGGTGCGGACCGAGTCCCGGTACTGCTGGGCCTTCAGCGGCTTCCCCCGCCACGAGGTCGACATGGACCGGTTGACGGCGTTGCCGAAGGGGGTCACCACACGCTCGGGGTGGGTGAGGATGACCTGGAAGTTGTTGAGCGAGGACTGGATGGACTTGATGTCCTGGAACGCCTGCGTGGGCAGCTCCTGGCGGCGCAGCGCCTTCGGGTAACGGGATGCCGGGGGCACCTCGGTGGTGGCCGCGGAGTCCGGCTTGGTCGCCGCCGCCTGAGCCAGCCCCTCGGACTTCGTCCAGCGGTCGTCGTCCAGGGCGTGGAGGGCGCGGGCCATCGACTGTGCCTGGGCGACCGTCGGGGTGCGCTGGGGCGCCACGACGACGGAACGGTCCTTGTCCGTGTCCTGCTCGGCCAGGCCGAGGGTGAGGGCGAGGAACTTCTGGACGGCGAGCGTGGAGCTCCCGGCGTTGCCCATGTCGCCCTGGAAGGCGGTGGAGAGTCTCGCGTCGGCGACGACCGCTGTGGTGCCGCCGCCGATCGGGCGGGCGGCGGAAGGCGTGTAGACCAGGTTCCCGGTCTCTTCGAGGCTGTCGCCGCGGGCGATGACGTGGTGCGCGCCGGCCGAGGTGGCGACGTCCACGATCGAGGGGTCCACCGCACCGTCGACCGGCCACGCGAAGTCGGTGGACGGCTTCAGGTGGAGGATCGTCTCCACCGTCATCCCGGCGACCTCACTGGCGGTCTGCAGGTGGCTGAGTGTGCCCGAGACGTTCTTGCCGCGGTGGGCGATCGAGGCCAGGTCGGGGTCGCCGAACGGCAGGGCCACGACCTTGCCCTCGGACACGGCCGCCTCCAGCGAGGTCAGCCACTTCTTGGCCACGTCCTGGTTCGTCCCGGCGACCGTGGTGTCGCCGGACTTGACCCGGTAGGGCTTGGTCATCGCGTCGACGCTGGCCAGCAGGTCCGGATCGATGACCCAGGTCACGGGCAGCCGGCTGCCCAGGGAGACCATCTGTTCGAGTCGGCCGCCCGGTGCGATCTCCGCGGCGAGGTCGTCATCGGCGAACACCGGGGTCTGCTGCTCGTCCGAGCCGGTCTCTGCCGTGAGGTGCGCGGACGCGATCAGGGGCCAGAGGTAGCTCATGCCGATCTTGGAGTCGCGGTCGCCGTCCTGCCAGGGCAGGAACGTCCGCTTGATGCCGAGCACCTGGTCGTAGACGGTGTGCGAGGTGCGCCCCGACAGCGAGACGCCCAGCTGGTAGACCCCGTCGTCCCCGAGATCCAGCTTGCTGACGGGGACGGACAGCGAGAAGTCCTGGCTGATTCCCGAGCGCAGCTTGTCGATCTCGACCGTGTACTTGCCCCCGATGGGATAGGGGTCGGTGCCGGGCAAATATCCCGTGCGCCGAGCGGCCGTGTCGATGGCGGTCCTGCTGAAGAGGCGGGGACCGACGCGCAGGTCGACCTGCGCGTCAGTGACCGTTTCCTTGCCCTTGTTGGTCAGCGTCCCTGAGATCCGCAGCGTGTCCCCCTTCTCCGGGGCGCTGGGGGTGATCTCGTCCAGGGACACCGACACCGTGCTGGATCCCGTCGGCGCCTTGGCCGGAGCGTCGGCCCGGGCCTGCGGGGCGGAGGCGCCTGCCAGCAGGGCGGCGACGAGCGGCGCCCCGGCGAGCACGGCGGCTGTGCGCCGCAGCCACCGGCGGGCAGGAGAGGGATTCATCCCCTGGATGTCTGCCGCCTCGGCCACGCGTACCCGTCCCTCGTCATCGTCAACTGCTGTCGATCGTCGTCCGTTGCTGCGTCCCCGCATGGTAACGAGGTGCGTCAGGGCTAAGTGCCGGGGAGTGTGCTGCATGATCGGGAGAGTCTCGCAGGGCCGGGGAAATGGGTGACGTCCGGACCGGTCCGTGCACGTACCCTTTTCTGTTGTGCCGAATGCCAACGAAGACAACCCCAGCGCCCTGACCCAGGTGCAGCACCGCGCAGTCAGCGAACTGCTGCGGGTCGCCCCGGTCGCCGACGATCTCGCCCGCCGCTTCCAGGATGCCGGATTCAGTCTCGCACTGGTCGGCGGCTCGGTCCGTGACGCACTTCTCGGCAGGCTCGGGAACGACCTGGACTTCACGACCGACGCCCGCCCCGAGGACGTGCTGAAGATCGTCAGGCCGTGGGCGGACTCCGTGTGGGAGGTCGGGATCGCTTTCGGCACGGTGGGGGCGCAGAAGAACGGCTACCAGATCGAGGTCACGACGTACCGGTCGGAGGCGTACGACAGGACCTCGCGCAAGCCGGAGGTGTCCTACGGGGACTCCATCGAGGACGACCTCGTGCGGCGCGACTTCACGGTCAACGCCATGGCCGTCGCGTTGCCGGAGAAGGTCTTCATCGACCCTCATGACGGCCGGAGGGACCTGGCCGAGCGGGTCCTGCGTACGCCCGGGACTCCTGAGGCGTCGTTCTCCGACGATCCGCTGCGCATGCTGCGGGCGGCACGGTTCGCCGCACAGCTCGACTTCGAGGTGGCCCCCGAGGTTGTCACCGCCATGGCGGAGATGGCGGGCCGGATCGAGATCGTCTCCGCCGAGCGCGTGCGCGAGGAGCTGAACAAGCTCCTGCTCTCCGCGTATCCCCGGAAGGGCCTGTCCCTCCTCGTGGAGACGGGGCTGGCTCAACAGGTCCTGCCGGAGTTGCCGGCACTCCGACTGGAGAGCGACGAGCACCACCGGCACAAGGACGTCTACGAGCACTCCCTGACCGTCCTGGACCAGGCGATCGCCCTGGAGGAGGAGGGGCCGGACCTCGTTCTGCGTCTTGCTGCTCTCCTCCATGACATCGGCAAGCCGAGGACCCGGCGCTTCGAGAAGGACGGGCGGGTCTCCTTCCACCACCACGAGGTGGTGGGAGCCAAGATGACCAAGAAGCGCATGACGGCGCTCAAGTACTCCAACGAGATGGTCAAGGACGTCTCGAAGCTGGTGGAGCTGCACCTGCGCTTCCACGGCTACGGCGACGGCGAGTGGACCGACTCCGCGGTGCGCCGCTATGTGCGGGACGCCGGTCCACTCCTGGAGCGGCTGCACAAGCTGACCCGGTCGGACTGCACCACGCGCAACAAGCGCAAGGCCGCCGCTCTCTCGCGTACCTACGACGGGCTTGAGGAGCGCATCGCTCAGCTGAAGAGCCAGGAGGAGCTGGACGCGATCCGGCCGGACCTGGACGGCAACGAGATCATGCAGATCCTGGGTATGGGCCCGGGCCCGGTCATCGGCAAGGCGTACGCGTTCCTGCTGGAACTGCGCCTGGAGAACGGCCCGCTGGAGCATGACGCGGCGGTCACGGAGCTGAAGAAGTGGTGGGAGGGGCAGAGCTGACACTCTGGCTCCGTTCCATGCGGCGGCGCTCATGTTTCACGTGAAACATGAGCGCCGCCGCATACGCCGAGGGCGTTGTTTCACGTGAAACAACGCCCTCGATCGATGTTCTGGGTGCCGCAGAGGTTCAGTTCGCCGTCTTGAGCGGCGTCAGGCAGAGCACCACGCTGTTCCGGCTCTTACGGCGACCCGAGCTCTCGGTGTAGGCCGAGTACTTCTCCGGGTCGCAGAGATCCGTGTCGGTGGTGTTGTCGTGCACCTCGGCGACCTTGTACTCGGCGGCGGACGAGCTGCAGTCGACGGAGTTCATGTCCGGGTTGTAGTTGGTGCCCTTGTTCTCGAAGCAGTCTCCGACCGCAGCGGCCTTGGCGTCGGACTCGAACATGTCGCCCAGGCCGAACTTCAGCCCGGCGAGCACGACGAGGCCCACGACGATGATGATGATGTTGCGGGTGGCGAGGAATGCCTTCTTGCCGCCCGAGGGCTGCGGAGGCCCCTGGGGAGGAGTGCCCCAGCCCTGGGGCTGCTGGGGCTGCTGCGGAGCTCCCCAGCCCTGCTGGGGCTGTTGCGGCTGCTGCGGGCCGCCCCACCCCTGCTGGGGCTGTTGCGGCGGGTAGCCGTATCCGCCCTGCTGCGGCGGGTAGGGCTGAGGCTGCTGGCCGTAGGGACCGCTGCCCTGCTGCGGCGGGTAAGTCATCGGAGTTCCCCCGTGAATCGTGCGTCTTATTTGACGCGGGCACGCTATAGGACATCACTGCCTCGACTCCAATGCGCGAGGCACAGGGCAGAACTTGCGTAGAGCACCGCCACGCCGATCACCAGTGCCTCGGACTGCCCGTCAGGCGGCAGCATCAGCGCGGCGACCACCGCTGCGGCGACAAAAGCCACGTTGAACAGCACGTCGTAGAACGAGAAGGCCCTGCCCCGGTAGGCGTCGTCCACGGAGATCTGCACGACGGTGTCCGTGGCGATCTTCGCCCCTTGAGTGACGAGCCCGAGGACGAACGCGGCGACGAGCATCGGCGCCGGAGCGAACCACAGCCCCAGGGCCGGTTCGAGGATCGCGGCGGTGCCCGCACACACCACCATCCAGCGGAGGCGCCCGAGCCGCCCCGCTGCCCAGGGAGTCAGTACCGCGGCCGCGAAGAACCCGGCGCCTGAGATGACCACCGCGAGGCCGAGGAGGGCCAGACCGCCGTCCTCGCTGTCCGTCCAGGCGTACCGGCAGAGCATGAGGACCATGACGGTCAGAGCCCCGTAACAGAACCGGATCACCGTCATCGCGGCCAGCGCCCGGGACGCGACCTGGTGTGTCAGCAAGTGCCGCAGTCCGTCCAGGAGTCCACCGCCCGCGGCGGCCAACGCTGCCCGCATCGACATGCGGCCGGTGTCGCGGTCCGGCCCGAGGAGCCCTGCCGCCAGGCTCAGCGCCGCCAGCGCCGAGGCGAGGTAGAGCGCCGCTCCGAGCAGCACCACGGCGGAGTCCGAAGCCGCCAGCAGCCGCACCAGGAAGGCGAGTCCGCCGCCCGCAGTGGCGGCGAGAGTCCCGGCGGTCGGCGACAGCGAGTTGGCGAGCACGAGGTGCTTCCGCTCGACCACGCGCGGCAGAACGGCGGAGAGACCGGCGAGGACGAAGCGGTTGACCGCGGTGACGCACAGCGCGGAGGCGTAGAAGAGCCATGCCGGAGCCGCGCCTAGGATCAGGAGGGCGGTGCAGCAGGCGAGTCCGGAGCGCAGCAGGTTGCCGTAGACGAAGACCTGACGCCGGGGCCAGCGGTCCAGCAGCACACCCGCGAAGGGCCCGACGAGTGAATAGGGGAGCAGGAGCACGGCCATGGCGGAGGCGATCGCCCCTGCGGACGTCTGCTTCTCCGGTGCGAAGACCACATGCGTGGCCAGGGCCACCTGATAGACGCCGTCGGCCGACTGGGACAGGACCCGCACGGCCAGCAGGCGCCGGAAGTCCGGGAGGCGGAGAAGTATGCGCAGGTCGCGCGCGACGGGCATGGGAGCAAGGGTCACACACGACGAGGGCCCCCGGGCGGATTGCCCGGGGGCCCTCAACGGCGCTGCAGCCGAGAAGCGTTGCCGATCCTCACCTGCGTGGCTGACTCACGGGAGTCAGTTGGAGACCTCACCGCGGATGAACTTCTCGACGTTCTCGCGGGCCTCGTCGTCGAAGTATTGGACCGGCGGGGACTTCATGAAGTACGAGGAGGCCGAGAGGATCGGGCCGCCGATGCCGCGGTCCTTGGCGATCTTCGCGGCACGGACGGCGTCGATGATGACACCGGCGGAGTTCGGGGAGTCCCAGACCTCGAGCTTGTACTCCAGGTTCAGCGGGACGTCGCCGAAGGCGCGGCCCTCAAGGCGCACGTACGCCCACTTGCGGTCGTCCAGCCAGGCCACGTAGTCCGACGGGCCGATGTGGACGTTGTCCGCGCCGAGCTCGCGGTCACGGATCTGCGAGGTGACGGCCTGCGTCTTGGAGATCTTCTTGGACTCCAGGCGCTCACGCTCGAGCATGTTCTTGAAGTCCATGTTGCCGCCGACGTTCAGCTGCATCGTGCGGTCCAGGATGACGCCCCGGTCCTCGAAGAGCTTCGCCATCACGCGGTGCGTGATGGTGGCGCCGACCTGAGACTTGATGTCGTCGCCGACGATGGGGACACCGGCCTCGGTGAACTTGTCCGCCCACTCCTTGGTGCCGGCGATGAAGACCGGAAGAGCGTTGACGAACGCGACCTTGGCGTCGATGGCGCACTGGGCGTAGAACTTCGCGGCCACCTCGGAACCCACCGGGAGGTAGCAGACGAGGACGTCGACCTTGCGGTCCTTGAGGATCTGGACGACGTCGACCGGGGCCTCGGCCGACTCCTCGATGGTCTGGCGGTAGTACTTGCCGAGGCCGTCGTGGGTGTGGCCGCGCTGGACGGTGACACCGGCGTGCGGCACGTCGCAGAGCTTGATGGTGTTGTTCTCGCTCGCACCGATGGCGTCCGAGAGGTCGAGGCCGACCTTCTTCGCGTCGACGTCGAAGGCGGCGACGAACTCGACGTCCCGCACGTGGTAGTCGCCGAACTGGACGTGCATCAGGCCGGGCACCTTGCCGGCCGGATCGGCGTCCTTGTAGTACTCGACGCCCTGGACCAGCGAGGCGGCGCAGTTGCCCACGCCGACGATGGCTACGCGAACCGAACCCATTCCGGTTGCTCCCTGTGTGTAATGGATGTTTCTGATGAGCCCGCCGCGGATCTGCGGTGAACTCACTTGGCGGTGTCGCCGGACGGATCCGGCGGGTTGTCTCCCCGCCGGGGCAGGCCGTCAGGCTCTCCTGCGGTCTTCTGCTGAGCTGAGCCCTCGGGCGAGGATCGTCGCTGATCCCGCCCCGACCGCTCGCTCTCGATGAGCTCGTTCAGCCAGCGCACTTCGCGCTCCACGGACTCCATGCCGTGTCGCTGCAGCTCAAGTGTGTAGTCGTCGAGGCGCTCGCGGGTGCGGGCCAGAGAGGCGCTCATCTTCTCCAGGCGCTCCTCCAGCCGGCTGCGACGGCCTTCGAGCACCCGCATGCGCACGTCGTGCTCCGTCTGCCCGAAGAAGGCGAAGCGAGCCGCGAAGTGCTCGTCCTCCCAGGCGTCGGGGCCGGTGTGCGAGAGCAGTTCCTCGAAGTGCTCCTTACCTTCGGCCGTCAATCGGTAGACGATCTTGGCGCGACGCCCTGCCAGGGACGAGGCGGGAGCGACGGGCCGGCCGGAGCCGGGTGCCGCCTCCGCCGGGGCGGTCCCCGGTTCCTCGATCAACCAGCCGCTGGCGACCAGCGTCTTGAGGCAGGGGTAGAGCGTTCCGTAACTGAAGGCACGGAAGATGCCCAACGAGGTGTTGAGGCGTTTGCGCAGCTCATAGCCGTGCATCGGGGATTCGCGGAGCAATCCGAGGACGGCGAACTCGAGGATGCCGGAACGTCTGCTCAACCTCGCCTCTCCTTTTCCGAGTGCTCTCACGGTCCCTTGTACCGGGTCGATGTACCGAGCTGATGTATCGACTCGATACATCAGCACGATAGATCGGACCGGCGATGCCGACAAGGGGAGCCTCAGTGAGCGGCGTCACATCGACAATTCGTAGGAACCGACTTGCGTTATTTGGGGTGAAGTTCGGTCCCAGGGGGGTTTTGACCGTGCGTAGTCTGTGCGGCATGCAGACCACCCGGAACCGCGAGACGCGCGCGTGCGTCAGTGCTCGCGGGCCATCCGGACGCATTGCGGGAGAGCCCGTCACCGGGCCTGCCCGTCATTCGGGGGACCGGATCTCACCTGCCGCTTCCAGGCGCTCTCGCCTGCCCGAGGAGTAGTCGTTCGATGAGCGAGCACCGTCGCAAAACGTCGCAACCGCAAGGTGGCGGACGTGCCGCGGCCCGACGAGCCGCCCAGCAGTCCTCAGGACGCCGCGCAGCACCGTCACGCGGAGTAACTTCAGCCTCACCTTCCGGCTCGCACGGCGAGGAGGCCCCGTACGAGGGTCGTGCAGCCGCCAGACGCGCGGCCCAGCGTGGCGGCGGAGGCCGCGGAGGTTCCGACGGCGGTGGCGGCGGACGGCGTCGCGGCGGCGGGGACGGCGGGCATGAGGGCAGCGGGCGCGGTGGCCGGCGCCCGGCCAAGAAGCGCTTCATCGACTACCCGCGCGCCGGCCGCCAGGGCCTGCGCCGCTGGGTTCCGTCCTGGAAGCTGGTGTCCAGCCTGTGCATCGGCTTCCTCGGCCTGCTGATGGGCCTTGCCGGTCTCGCGTACGCGATGGTCGCCAAGCCGGAGGTCCAGGCCGCCGCGAAGGCGGAGAACAACGTCTATTTCTGGGCGGACGGCAGCCAGATGGTGGCCACCGGCGGTGAGGTCAACCGCCAGGTCATCGACTACGCGCAGATCCCCGAGGCGATGCGCAACGCCGTCATCTCGGCCGAGAACAAGTCCTTCGACACCGACCACGGCATCGACCCCATGGGTATCGCCCGCGCCGTGTTCAACATGGCCAAGGGTGGCGAGACCCAGGGCGGTTCGACGATCACCCAGCAGTACGTCAAGAACTCGCGGCTGTCGCAGGAGCAGACCCTCAGCCGCAAGTTCGAGGAACTCTTCATCACGCTCAAGGTCGGCAGCGAGATGAAGAAGAACGACATCATGGCCGGGTACCTGAACGTCTCGTACTACGGGCGCGGCGCCTCCGGCATCCAGGCCGCGGCTCGCACGTATTACGGCGTGGACGCCAAGGACCTGAACGCGAGCCAGTGCGCCTTCCTGGCCAGCCTCCTCAAGGGCGCCAGCTATTACGACCCGGCCGGCGCGCCGGAGGTCGACTCCGTGCAGGCGACCGCGGCCAAGAACCGCGTGCGGGCGGAGAAGCGCTGGAAGTGGATTCTCGACGAGGAGGTGAAGGACGGCCGGATGTCCCAGGAGGAGCGGGCCAAGTACACGAAGTTCCCGATGCCCGACAAGCCGAAGCGGGCTGCGCAGCTGGGCGGCCAGATCGGCTACCTCGTCAACACCGCCAATGCCGAGATCTTCAATAAAACCAAGATCAACAAGGACATGCTCGACCAGGGCGGCTACGAGATCCACACGACCTTCGACAAGAAGAAGGTCAATCAGCTCAGCACGGCCGTGAAGCGCGTCTACGACGAGAACATCGATCCCAAGAAGCGCCCGGAAGACACCCACGTGCAGTTCGGTGGTTCGTCGGTCGAGCCCAAGACCGGTGCGATCCAGGCGATCTACGGTGGCGTGGACGCGACCACGCACTACCAGAGCAACGCCGGCCCCACCGGCGCCGCGGTCGGCTCGACCTTCAAGCCCTTCGTGCTGGCAGCCGCCATGGAGTACGGCAAGCGGGACCCGTCAGGCGGCGCGGAGCAGGACGAGTCGCAGCGTACGAAGGTCTCTCCGCTCAGCATCTACAACGGCGCCAACAAGCTGAAGATCAAGAAGTACAACGGCGACATCTGGACCGACAAGGCCGGCCAGGAGTGGCTGCAGACCAACGACGACCACGAGTCGTACGGCAACATCACCCTGCGTGAGGCCATGCAGTGGTCCGCCAACTCCCCCTACGTGCAACTGGGTATGGACGTCGGCACGGACAAGGTGAAGAAGGCGGCCATCGCGGCGGGCCTGAAGGACGACCAGTACATGGCGGATGCCAGCGTGCCGTCCTTCTCGATCGGTACGTCCTCGCCCAGTGCGACGAGCATGGCCGGCGCCTACGCCACCTTCGCGGCCCGGGGCCAGCAGCGCGATCCGTTCTCCGTCACCGAGGTGAAGAAGCGCGGCAAGCCGGAGTACCAGCACAAGGCGGTCACCAAGAGCGCCTTCGACAGCGCCATCGCCGACAACGTGACGGACGTGCTCAAGAACGTCGTCGAGAAGGGCACCGGTACGTCGGCCCAGCTTCCCGGCCGTGAGGTCGCGGGCAAGACGGGTACGACCGACGACAACCTGTCGGCATGGTTCGTCGGCTACACGCCGCAGTTGTCGACGGCGATCAGCATGTACCGACTGGACGACAACGAGAAGCACAAGAACCGCGGGTTCGAGAAGATGTACGGCACCGGTGGCAAGGACAAGATCCACGGTGCCTCGTTCCCCGCGCAGGTCTGGCACGACTACATGGTCGAGGCGATGAAGAAGGAGAAGGCGGAGTCCTTCCCCAAGGCGGAGCCGATCGGGGAGAAGGTGTACGGCGGCGGCGCGTCCAAGAAGCCCACGCCCACGCCCACGCCCACGCCGACCGAGACCGAGACGACGAAGCCGACCCCGTCGCCCACCCCGACGCCCACACCCGACGTTCCGACCCCCGATCCGACCGAGAGCTGCGGTACGTGGGGCTGGAACTGCCAGAACAACGGCGGCGCCAACGCGGGCACCGTTCAGGGGAACGACGGCGGCACGGACACGGGTACGAGCCAGGGCAACGACGGCGGCACGGACACCGGCACCACCACCGGCACGACCGGCGGTGACGCCGGTTCCGACGGGGGCACCACCACCGGAGCCAATAACGGAACCACCAACGGCACCGGAAACAACAGCACCGGGAACAGCAACTGGTGGGGTGGTACGACCGGGTAGAGCCCGGTACGGCAGGCGATGAGGGCCGCGGCACCCCGGTGCGGCGGCCCTCGTCCTTTCCACAGCGCCGTACGGCAGGATGTGCGGCATGCCAAGCGCAGAGGACACGAGCGTGCACCAGGAACGGCCCGTCGTACGGCCCACGCACCGGGACGAGGTCGCGGCGGCCGGGAGCGAGCTGATCGGCGGGAGGTCGGGCCGATGGTCGCGGCTCGGCAGCGCCGCACTCACCCCGGTGGGGGCGATCGCCCTGGTGGCTATCGGGATGTTCGCGCTCGGCATGGTGCAGAAGCTGCCCTGTTACAACTGGGCGTGGTTCAGAGGAGCCGGCTCCCAGTACACGCACGCGTGCTACTCGGACATCCCGCACCTGTACTCGGGTCGCGGCTTCGCCGACGGGCTGGTGCCGTACTTCGACCGGCTGCCCGGGGACATGCAGTTCCTGGAGTACCCCGTCCTCACCGGGGTGTTCATGCAGGTCGCGGCGTGGCTGACCCCGGGCGGCGGTTCCATCCAGGCGCAGGAGCAGACGTACTGGCTGGTCAACGCCGGGATGCTGATGATCTGCACCGCCGTGATCGCCGTCTGTGTCGCCCGCACGCACCGGCGGCGCCCCTGGGACGGCCTGCTGATGGCGCTCGCGCCCGCCTTCGCGCTCACCGCCACGATCAACTGGGACCTCCTGGCTGTGGCGCTCACCGCCGGGGCGATGCTCATGTGGTCCCGGAGCCGCCCGCTGGCGTTCGGCATCCTCATCGGCCTTGCGACGGCCGCGAAGCTCTATCCCGTCCTGCTGCTGGGGCCCGCGTTCGTCCTGTGCTGGCGGGCGGGCAAGTGGCGGGAGTTCGGGGCGGCGGCGCTGGGCACGGCAGGCTCCTGGCTGGTCGTCAATCTGCCGGTCATGTACTTCGCGCCCGAGGGGTGGAAGAAGTTCTACACCTTCAGCGAGGAACGTGGCATCGACTTCGGGTCGTTCTGGCTGGTCATCACGCAGCGCACCGGTGAGTCCATCGACGTCGGCACGGTCAACACCGTCTCGACGGTGACCACCATCGCCCTGTGCGCCGCGATCGGCGTCCTGACCCTGACGGCACCGCGCCGGCCGCGCTTCGCGCAGCTCGCGTTCCTGGTCGTCGCGGTGTTCATCCTCGTCAACAAGGTCTACTCACCGCAGTACGTCCTGTGGCTGATCCCGCTCGCCGCGATGGCCAGGCCGCGCTGGCGGGACTTCCTGATCTGGCAGACGTGCGAGGTCCTGTACTTCCTCGGGATCTGGCTGTACCTCGCGTACACGACGAGCGGCGACAAGCACCAGGGCCTGCCGACGGAGGGCTATCAGCTCGCGATCGTGCTGCATCTGCTGGGAACGCTGTACCTGTGCGCTGTCGTCGTACGGGACATCGTGATGCCGGAACGCGACGGGGTACGGCGCGACGGCTCGGACGATCCGTCGGGCGGGGTGCTCGACGGGGCCGAGGACGTGTTCGTACTGTCCGACCTCGTCGAGACCGGTGGCGCACGCCGGGAGGCGCTGTCCGCGGCGCCCGGGCCGCGGGTGGAGTGGGGTACGGCCGGCACGCCCGCCGCCGACTGAGCGGGGCGGGCGCGCGGGCTCAGCGTTCGACGATGCGGTCGTACTGCGTGGTCGTGTGGCGCAGGTGGGCCACGAGTTCGTCGCCCACCCGGGGCTCCTCGGCGTCCGAGGGAACGAACAGGATCGACACCTGCATGTGCGGCGGTTCGGCGAACCAGCGCTGCTTGCCCGCCCAGACGAACGGGGACAGGTTGCGGTTCACGGTGGCCAGGCCCGCCCGGGCGACCCCCTTGGCGCGCGGCATCACGCCGTGCAGCGCCTTCGGCGCCTCCAGGCCCACGCCGTGCGAGGTGCCGCCGGCGACGACGACCAGCCAGCCGTCGGACGCCGCCTTCTGCTGGCGGTAGCCGAACCGGTCGCCCTTGACGACGCGGGTGACATCGAGCACGGCGCCCCGGTACTCCGTCGCCTCGTGGTCACCGAGCCAGAGCCGGGTGCCGATGCGGGCGCGGAACCGGGTCTGCGGGAACTGCTGCTGCAGCCGGGCGAGCTCGTCGGCGCGCAGGTGGCTGACGAACATCGTGTGCAGCGGGAGCCGGGCCGCCCGCAGGCGGTCCATCCACGTGATGACCTCCTCGACCGCGTCCGACCCGTCCGTACGGTCCAGCGGCAGGTGGAGGGCGAAGCCTTCCAGGCGTACGTCCTCGATGGCCGCGTGCAGCTGCCCGAGCTCCTCCTCCTTGACGCCGTGGCGCTTCATGGAGCTCATGCACTCGATGACGACCCGGGCGCCCACCAGGGCGTGAACCCCGTCCACGGAGGACACGGACCGTACGACGCGGTCGGGCAGCGGCACCGGTTCCTCACCGCGCCGGAACGGCGTGAGGACCAGCAGATCGCCGCTGAACCAGTCCTTGATGCGGGCGGCCTCGTAGGTGGTGCCTACCGCGAGGATGTCGGATCCGAAGCGGATCGCCTCGTCGGCCAGCCGCTCGTGACCGAAGCCGTACCCGTTGCCCTTGCAGACCGGCACGATGCCGGGGAACTGGTCGATAACGGATTTCTGGTGCGCCCGCCAGCGCGCGGTGTCGACGTACAGGGAGAGCGCCATGGCCGGTCCGGAACCCTTCTGGTGGCTGCGGTGGATCAGGGAGGAGAAGCGTGTTCAGGCCCCATTGAAACCAATGGAGCCGGTTTCGTCAGCTGTGGGGCCCGGATCAGCGGCGTGACATGTAGATGTCGAGCGCCTTGTGCAGCAGCTTGTTGAGCGGGAAGTCCCACTCGCCGAGGTACTCCGCCGCCTGCCCGCCGGTGCCGACCTTGAACTGGATCAGGCCGAAGAGATGGTCGGTCTCGTCCAGCGAGTCGGAGATGCCGCGCAGGTCGTAGACCGTGGCGCCCATGGCGTACGCGTCGCGCAGCATCCGCCACTGCATCGCGTTGGAGGGGCGGACCTCGCGCTTGTGGTTGGCCGAGGCGCCGTACGAGTACCAGACGTGTCCGCCGACGATCAGCATGGTCGCCGCCGCGACGTTCTCGCCCTCGTGGCGGGCGAAGTAGAGGCGCATCCGGTTGGGGTCCTCGCTGTTGAGGGCCGTCCACATGCGCTGGAAGTAGCCGAGCGGGCGCGGGCGGAAGCGGTCGCGCTCCGCCGTGATCTCGTACAGCCGCTGCCACTCCGAGAGCTCCGCGTAGCTGCCCTGGACGACCTCGACGCCGGCCTTCTCGGCCTTCTTGATGTTGCGCCGCCAGAGCTGGTTGAAGCCCTTGTGGACGTCTTCCAGCGAGCGGTTCGCGAGCGGCACCTGGAAGACGTAGCGGGGCTGTACGTCACCGAAGCCGGCGCCGCCGTCCTCGCCCTGCTGCCAGCCCATCTTCCGCAGCCGGTCGGCGACCTCGAAGGCGCGCGGCTCGATGTGCGTGGCCTCGACATCGCGCAGGCGCTTCACGTCCGGGTCCTGGATGCCGGACTTGATGGCCGCCGCGTCCCAGCGGCGGATGATCACCGGCGGGCCCATCTTCACGGAGAAGGCGCCCTGCTGCTTGAGGTGGGCGAGCATCGGCTCGAGCCAGTCGCTCAGGTTCGGGGCGTACCAGTTGATGACCGGGCCCTCGGGCAGGTACGCCAGATAGCGCTTGATCTTGGGGAGCTGCCGGTAGAGCACCAGACCGGCGCCGACGAGCTGGCCGGTCTTGTCGAACCAGCCCAGGCTCTCGGAGCGCCACTCGGCCTTCACGTCCGCCCATGCCGGGACCTGCATGTGGCTGGCCGCGGGCAGACTCTGGATGTACGCCAGATGCTGCTCTCGGCTGATGGTCCTCAGGGTCAGGCTCATGCGGGGCGCTCCTCGGCAGGTGTGTCCCCATCGGTCAGGGGCTCCGGCTCTCGCGCCGAAGCCTACTGTGGCCGTGAAGCGAGCGGTCTGGCCCCGTGTACCTGTACGCGTGCGGGGGCGGCCCCGTCCGGTGACGGGGCCGCCCGGGCCGGACCCGGGAGGTCAGCCGATCACGCCGCCGAAGAGTCCGCCGTGGGCCATGCCGAGGAAGAACCCGAGGGCGGACGCGCCCATGCCGATGATCAGCGGGAACCTCTCGCGCGTGGTGACGGAGATGTACTGGCCGTACGCCCCCGTGAGGATTCCGATGAGGCCCGCCCATGAGCTGAGCAGGTGCAGGTTGTGGAACATCGCCGAGATGAAGGCGAGGGCGCCGAGGACGAGCGTGACCACCACGAGCGCGCCCTGCAGCGGATGGGGCCTGCCGTCCGTGGCGAAGAGCGAGACGGAGGGGCGGGTCCGCGTTACGTGTGCCATGGAGTACCTCCTGGCCGACATGCGGCGCGGTTGTGGCGCCGCTCACACCCCGATGTGTACAGATTGCGTCCCCTGACCACCGGATTTCAACCGGAAGGCGGTCTGCGGGTACTCTGGACGGTCTGCACCGGTGTCTGCCCAGGCCAGCACGGGCCGCCCCTCCTCATCGAGGGCGCTGTCAGTGGGGGCTGTTTTACTCGGGCACCGTTGCTCAACGCATCACGACCCTCCTGCCACGGAACGACCGTGGCCGCTGAGTCCAAAGGAGGTGGGTTCCACATGCGTCACTACGAGGTGATGGTCATCCTCGACCCCGATCTCGAGGAGCGAGCAGTCTCCCCGCTGATCGAGAACTTCCTCTCCGTCGTCCGTGAGGGCGAAGGAAAGGTTGAGAAGGTCGACACCTGGGGCCGTCGTCGTCTCGCTTACGAGATCAAGAAGAAGCCCGAGGGCATCTACTCGGTCATCGACCTGCAGGCCGAGCCTGCGGTCGTCAAGGAGCTCGACCGCCAGATGAACCTGAACGAGTCGGTCCTCCGGACCAAGGTCCTCCGTCCCGAGATCCACTGAGCTTCTAGCTCAGTGGTCATCGGGTTCGAGTAGCAGCAAGCAGCCAGAAGCAATCCCCGCCGAGAGGTTCACCCATGGCAGGCGAGACCGTCATCACGGTCGTCGGCAATCTCGTCGACGACCCCGAGCTGCGCTTCACCCCGTCCGGTGCGGCGGTCGCGAAGTTCCGTGTCGCGTCCACTCCCCGCATCTTCGACCGGCAGACCAATGAGTGGAAGGACGGCGAAGGCCTGTTCCTCACCTGCTCGGTCTGGCGGCAGGCGGCGGAGAACGTCGCCGAGTCGCTCACGCGAGGCATGCGCGTTGTCGTGCAGGGCCGGCTGAAGCAGCGGTCTTACGAAGACCGCGAGGGCGTCAAGCGCACGGTCTACGAGCTGGATGTCGAGGAAGTCGGCCCCAGCCTCAAGAACGCCACAGCCAAGGTCACCAAGACCACCGGTCGCGGTGGTCAGGGCGGCCAGGGTGGATACGGCGGCGGCCAGCAGGGCGGCGGAAACTGGGGCGGCGGTCCCGGTGGTGGCCAGCAGGGCGGTGGCGGTGCTCCCGCCGACGACCCGTGGGCCACGAGCGCGCCGGCCGGCGGCCAGGGCGGGGGACAGCAAGGCGGAGGCGGCTGGGGCGGAAGCTCCGGCGGTTCCGGCGGCGGCTACTCGGACGAGCCCCCCTTCTAGGGCAGCTCGTACCCCCACTTCTTGATCACACAGGAGAAACACCATGGCGAAGCCGCCTGTGCGCAAGCCTAAGAAGAAGGTCTGCGCGTTCTGCAAGGACAAGACCCAGTACGTGGACTACAAGGACACGAACATGCTGCGGAAGTTCATTTCCGACCGCGGCAAGATCCGTGCCCGCCGCGTCACCGGCAACTGCACGCAGCACCAGCGTGACGTCGCCACGGCAGTCAAGAACAGCCGTGAGATGGCGCTGCTGCCCTACACGTCCACCGCGCGATAAGGGAAGGGTGACCGAATCATGAAGATCATCCTCACCCAGGAAGTCACCGGCCTCGGTGCCGCTGGCGACGTCGTCGACGTCAAGGACGGGTACGCCCGTAACTACCTGGTTCCGCGTGGCTTCGCCATCCGCTGGACCAAGGGCGGCGAGAAGGACGTGGCGCAGATCCGCCGCGCCCGCAAGATCCACGAGATCGCGACGATCGAGCAGGCCAACGAGGTCAAGGCCAAGCTCGAGGCCGTCAAGGTCCGTCTGGCCGTTCGCTCCGGCGACGCCGGCCGGCTCTTCGGCTCCGTCACCCCGGCCGACATCGCCTCGGCGATCAAGGCCGCCGGTGGTCCGGACGTCGACAAGCGTCGCGTCGAGCTCGGTTCGCCGATCAAGACGCTGGGCGGGCACCAGGTGTCCGTCCGTCTGCACCCCGAGGTCGCTGCGAAGCTCGGCGTCGAGGTCGTTGCTGCCTGATCGGGCCGCACCTCAGCAGAACAGTGAAGGGCCGCACCCTGAGGGGTGCGGCCCTTCGCCGTTTCACGTGAAACATGCCGGGGCGGTCAGCGGGTCGCGCCGGTGACCAGCCACTTCCCGGAGCGGGTACGGAGCCAGAGCGTTGCCATCCGCACGATCATCATCAGCCCCATCGCACACCACAGGGCGCCGAGCCCGCCGCCCAGGATGGGGACCAGCACCGCCGCAGGGGCGAAGACGGCCAGCGTGACGAGCATGGCCCAGGCCAGGTACGGTCCGTCGCCGGCGCCCATCAGCACGCCGTCCAGGACGAAGACGACGCCGGCGATCGGCTGGGTGACGGCCACCACCAGGAGGGCGGGCAGTAGTGCATCCCGGACCGCTGTGTCGCTGGTGAACAGGGGGACGAACAGTGGGCGGGCCAGGACGATCAGTACGCCCAGCACTACACCGGACGCGATCCCCCACTCCACCATCCGGCGGCATGCCTCGCGTGCGCCCTGAGCGTCGTCCGCGCCCAGGTACCGCCCGATGATGGCCTGCCCGGCGATGGCGATGGCGTCCAGGGCGAAGGCCATCAGGCTCCACAGGGAGAGGATGATCTGGTGGGCGGCGATATCGGTGTCGCCGAGCCGGGCGGCGACCGCCGTGGCGATGAGCAGGACGGCCCGCAGCGACAGCGTTCGGACCAAGAGGGGCGCACCTGCCTGGGCGCAGGCCCTGATGCCCGCCGCGTCCGGGCGCAGCGACGCGCCGTGGCGCCGGGCGCCCCGCACGACGACGACCAGGTACGCGGCGGCCATCGCGAGCTGGGCGATGACGGTGCCCCAGGCCGAGCCGGCGATGCCCAGGCCGGCGCCGTAGACGAGGCCGGCATTGAGGGCCGCGTTCGCGGCGAATCCGCCGATGGCGACGTAGAGCGGGGTGCGGGTGTCCTGGAGGCCACGGAGTACGCCGGTCGCGGCCATGACCACCAGCATCGCGGGGATGCCGAGGCTGGAGATCCGGAGATAGGTGATGGCGTGGGGCGCCGCGGTGGAGGAGGCGCCGAACACGTCGACGAGCCAGGGAGCCAGGGGGAGCGTCAGGGCGATGACGGCGAGGCCCAGCAGGAGGGCCAGCCAGATGCCGTCCATGCCCTGGCGGATCGCGGAGGCCAGGTCGCCGGCGCCCACCCGGCGGGCGACCGCTGCCGTGGTGGCGTACGCGAGGAAGACGAAGATGCTCACCGCGGTCGTCAGAAGGGCGGCGGCGACCGCCAGTCCGGCCAGCTGCGGGGTGCCGAGATGGCCGACGATCGCACTGTCGACCATCACGAACAGCGGCTCGGCCACGAGCGCGCCGAAGGCCGGTACGGCGAGCGCGATGATCTCGCGGTCGTGCCGTCGGCGGCGGGACGACGGGGTTCCCGGTGGCTGGATCATGGCAGTCAATCTAATCTTCCACAGGTAAGAGATGCAATCGGTCCGGGGTCCTTACATTTTCTTGTCTGTGGGTAACTCTTGCACCGGACACGCGATGATCTCGCCCCGACCGTCCAACTTTTTCTCCCCCACAGCCGGTGGACGGGAAAATTGCAGGTCAGAGCAGTGTTTGCAGGTGGTCTATGAGTTTGTCCACAGTGCTGTCCCCTGGTCCGTGCACAGGTTCCGGGGGGTTCTCCACAGCATCTGGTCGCTCGTCCACAGGGCCTGTGGATAACCAGATTGGCTGACGGTGCCGAGCCGCCTACCGTAGTCCGGCGCCCCCACCCTGTTTCGGCTCTGCGAGACCGCAGAACTCGACACACCGGAACCGGAGTCGGGGCTCTTGTTTGTCGGTGCCGTGCCGTAAGAAAGAGGGGCACGGCTAGGTCCGCGGAGCGGACGGGAGGAGGTGGCCGGGTGAGCATTCCCGAACCCCTGGACGACCCCTGGGCGGACACCGGCCCCAGTGACCGGCTGCCCGTATCCCGCCAGCGCCGGGGTGAGGACCGGGACCGCGGCGACCGCCACGACCGAGGCCGGGAGTCCCAGGACTGGGAAGGCGGTTCCCCGGGCTTCGAGCGGGTGCCGCCCCAGGACCTGGACGCGGAACAGTCCGTGCTCGGTGGCATGCTCCTGTCCAAGGATGCCATCGCCGACGTCGTGGAGATCATCAAGGGCCACGACTTCTACCGCCCCGCCCACGAGACCGTCTATCAGGCGATTCTCGACCTCTACGCCAAGGGCGAGCCGGCCGACCCGATCACCGTGGCCGCCGAGCTGGTCAAGCGCGGCGAGATCACCAAGGTGGGCGGTGCGCCCTATCTGCACACCCTGGTCCAGTCCGTGCCGACGGCGGCCAACGCTTCGTACTACGCGGAGATCGTCCACGAACGCGCGGTCCTGCGGCGGCTCGTGGAAGCCGGTACGAAGATCACGCAGATGGGATATGCGGCCGACGGCGATGTCGACGACATCGTGAACTCGGCCCAGGCGGAGATCTACGCCGTCACCGAGCAGCGGACCAGCGAGGACTATCTGCCGCTCGGCGACATCATGGAAGGCGCCCTCGACGAGATCGAGGCGATCGGGTCCCGCAGCGGCGAGATGACCGGCGTGCCCACTGGGTTCACCGACCTCGACGCCCTCACCAACGGTCTGCACCCCGGCCAGATGGTCGTGATCGCTGCTCGTCCTGCCATGGGTAAGTCGACCCTCGCGCTGGACTTCGCCCGCGCCTGCTCGATCAAGAGCAACATGCCCAGCGTGATCTTCTCCCTGGAAATGGGCCGGAACGAGATCGCGATGCGTCTGCTGTCCGCCGAGGCACGGGTGGCCCTGCACCACATGCGTTCCGGCACGATGACCGACGAGGACTGGACGCGGCTGGCCCGGCGGATGCCGGACGTCTCCGCGGCCCCGCTCTACATCGACGACTCCCCCAACCTCTCCATGATGGAGATCCGGGCGAAGTGCCGTCGCCTCAAGCAGCGCAACGACCTCAAGCTGGTGGTCATCGACTATCTCCAGCTGATGCAGTCGGGAGGTTCGAAGCGCGCCGAGAGCCGTCAGCAGGAGGTCTCCGACATGTCGCGAAACCTCAAGCTCCTGGCCAAGGAACTGCAGCTGCCGGTCATCGCGCTCTCCCAGCTGAACCGTGGGCCCGAGCAGCGCACGGACAAGAAGCCGATGGTCTCCGATCTCCGTGAGTCCGGCTCCATCGAGCAGGACGCCGACATGGTGATCCTGCTGCACCGCGAGGACGCGTACGAGAAGGAGTCGCCGCGCGCCGGCGAGGC
This sequence comes from Streptomyces sp. NPDC008163, assembly GCF_042956885.1. Taxonomy (NCBI): domain Bacteria; kingdom Bacillati; phylum Actinomycetota; class Actinomycetes; order Kitasatosporales; family Streptomycetaceae; genus Streptomyces; species Streptomyces sp. NPDC008163. Next base: position 59,825 of record NZ_JBIBHG010000012.1, read on the forward strand.
GGACCTGATTGTGGCCAAGCACCGAAACGGCCCCACGGCGACGATCACCGTTGCCTTCCAGGGCCATTACTCCCGCTTCGTGGACATGGCACAGACCTGACCCGCACCAGGCCGGGAAATGGAGTCGCCATCCGCCGGTGCGGGCGGTAGTTGTTGACGATGACTTCTCCAGCCGAACAGTTGCTTCCCGGTACCCGGCGGGCCTTGCTGCACCGCGTCGCCACGGCTCAGGCCGAAGGGCGAGCCCCTTCTCTGGTCGCTGCCGTACAACGACAGGGGCAGGTGGTCTGGGAGGATGCGCGCAGCTGTGTCGACGGTCACGCCCCGGACTCCGACACACAGTTCAGGATCGGGTCCCTCACCAAGACCTTCACCGCCGTCCTCGTGATGCGGCTGCGTGACGAAGGGCTTCTCGACCTGGCGGATCCGCTGGAGAAGTACCTGCCCGGCACCGATGCGGGGCACGTGACCATCCATCAGCTGCTGGGCCACAGCGCGGGGCTGGGAGCCGAGACGACCGCGCCCTGGTGGGAGCGGACCCCCGGCAGCCTGCGGCCCACGCTCGCGGATGTGCTCGACGAGCAGGTCGGGATGCACCCGCCCGGCAACCGGCACCACTACTCCAACCCGGGCTATACGCTGCTCGGTTCGCTGGTCGAGGCCGTACGGGGGGCTTCCTGGGAAGAGGTGCTGCGCCGCGAGGTGCTGGAGCCCCTCGGCATGCACCGGACCAGCCCGCTTCCTCAAGCTCCGCACGCCGGCGGCTGGGCGGTGCACCCCTGGGCGGATGCCCTGCTTCCCGAACCGGCTGAGGACCTGGGCCTCATGGCGCCCGCCGGGCAGCTCTGGTCCACGACCGCGGATCTGCTCCGCTTCGCGGCTTTCCTCGCCGAGGGTGATGACCGAGTGCTCGGCGCGGCTTCCAGGGAGGAGATGAAGCAGCCGTCGTCCGCTCCCGCGCCCGGTGAGTGGGTCGACCACTACGGTCTGGGACTGCAACTGGTCCGGCGCAAGGACCGCACCTTCATCGGGCACACCGGCTCGCTTCCCGGATTCCTGGCCGCCCTCTGGGTCAGTGCCGAGGACGACGTGACAGCCGTGGTGCTCGTCAACGCGACATCCGGGGTCGCGATCGGCGAGGTGGCCGCCGATCTCGTGGACATCGTCGCCGAGGCCGAGCCGCGCATCCCTGAGCCGTGGCGCCCGCTGCCCGAGGTGGACCCGGAACTCCTTGCCCTGACCGGGCCGTGGTACTGGGCCACGCGGCCCAACATCCTGACGCTGCACGCCGATCGCGGGCTGGAGTTGCGACCGGTGAACGGCCAGGGCCGGGGTGCCCGCTTCAGCGCGCGCCCCGACGGCACCTGGGTCGGCCTGGACGGCTATTACGCGGGGGAGACGCTGCGGATCGTGCGGAACCCGGACGGCAGCGTGAACCACCTCGATCTGGGGTCTTTCGTGTTCACGCGTGAGCCGTACGACCCCGCAGCAGCGGTTCCCGGTGGGGTGGACGAGGCAGGGTGGCGCGGTCTGGGGGACTGAGCGCAGCCGGACGCGCCCGGAACCGTGCTGCCCGTTTCACGTGAAACGGGCAGCACCGCCGCTCAGGCCGTCAACTCCCTTTCCAACGGGGTCCGGAAGCGTGGAGTGATCCGGGCCTTCCCCACCCAGCCCGCCAGCCGTGCCGCCTCGGTTTCGATCGCTGCCGTGGCCTCCCGACCTGGATCGGTGAGCAGACGCCAGGTGAGCTCACCGTCGCCTCGTTGGGCCCAGCCGCCCACGATCCGGCCGTCCCACCACACCGTGGGGCCGATGTTGCCCGAGCGGTCGAAGAGGGCCGCCCGGTGCTCGGCCGGCAGATGGAAGCCGCGGTCCGCCCAGCCCATGCCGCTCGGGTCGAGCGCGGGCAGCAAGGCCACCCAGGGGGCCCGGGCGGGCTCGGGCTCCGTGTCTCCGGGGGCGACCCAGGCCGGTGCGCCGCTGTCGAGCCGCACCTCCACCGCGCCGATGGCCGCGAGAGCGGTACGGACCTCACGGGTCCCCCAGCCGGTCCACCACTTGAGGTCGGCCTCGGTGCCGGGGCCGTACGCCCGGAGCCAGCGCAGGGCCACTTCCGCCTGGGCGGGAGCAGCCTCCTCGACCGGCCGGGGGCGGGCCGGAGCCCAACGGAACTGGCTGGAGGTCCAGGAGCCCCGTGGCCGGTCCCTGCGGATCCTGCCCTCGGCGGCGAGCACCCGGATCACCCGGGTCGAGACGCCCTGGACCGTCTCCTGCTTCTTCCCGGGGAAGACGGTGATCTTGGTGCGAAGGGCGGCCACGCCGGCGGCGAGTTCGCTGCCCGAGACGGGGCCGCTGCCGTCCAGGAAGGCGAGGGCGCTCTTCTCGGTCTCATCGAGCCACCGCTCGTCCAGGCCGTTGCCGTCCTCGCGGAGATGCTTGACCAGGGTGCGGCGCTCCTTGGCGGCCACGGCGCGCGCGTTCGCCGCTTCGACGTGCGGGGCCATCTCGTCCGACACGACGAAGAGGGTGTTGCGCATGGAGAGCATCCGCACCAGGGACACCTCTTCGTAGAGGGACCGCTCCACCGCGGTGACGTCCGGCTCGGCGAGCCTGGCGCAGACCGAGAGAAAGACGGTGGCCGCGTCGGTCGCGTGGAGCGCGACGACTGCATCGGCCACCGCGACGGGCGACGAGGCCCGTTCGCCGGGGGCCAGTAGATGGCGGCGGACGAGCCGGATGCGGCGCTGTTCGTCACTGATGCGTTGCACGTCGGCTCCTCGGGAACGCGGCAGGCAGGTCAGAGGGCGAGTTTGAAGCCCACATGGCTGGCGATGAACCCCAGCCGTTCGTAGAAGTGGTGCGCGTCGGTGCGGGACACGTCGGAGGTGAGCTGGACCAGCTGGCAGCCCTGTCGGCGTGATTCGTCCACGGCCCACTGGATCAGCCGGGTGCCCAGACCGCTTCCCCGTTCGTCCGCGTGGATGCGGACGCCCTCGATCACCGACCGGGTCGAACCACGGCGGGACAGCCCCGGAATGACGGTCAGCTGCAGGGTCCCGACGACGCGCTCCGCGCGCACGGCGACCATCATGTGCTGATTCGGGTCGTCGGCCAGCCGCTGGAGTGCCGCTCGATAGGGCGCGAGGTCCTCCGGTGACTCGCGCTGGGAACCCAGCGGGTCGTCGGCGAGCAGGGCCACGATCTCGGCCAGGTCGTCAGCGGTCGCGCGGCGTATCTCCAGATCGTTCATGATCCGCAGCCTACGCAGTCGGGCGGTACTAGGGCCTTTCGTTTGGCTCAGGGTGGGCTCGCGGGGCGTGGCACGCGCGTCTGCCGCGTTGTCGCCCTCCTTCGCCTTGCAGCCACACGCACCACGCCCCGCCCCCTGATCCAGCCTGATCCAAACGAAAGGCCCTAAGCGGAAACGGCCTTCAGTTCCTCGACGGCCCGGACGAGCGGGGCCAGTTCGGGATTCTCGGCGGCGTCGTCGAGCGCGATACGCAGAGCGCGGTCGTTGGTGGGCCGGGCCTCGGAGAGCAGGGTGAGCCCGTCGGGGGTGACGTCGGTGTAGATGCCCCTGCGGTCGGTGTCGCAGAGATACCGGGTCAGCAGCCCGCGGTCTTCGAGGCGGGTGACCAGGCGCGTGGTGGCGCTCTGGCTCAGCCCGACGGCATCCGCCACCTGCTTCATCTGAAGGTGACCGCCCGGGCCGCTGTGCTGCCGGCTGAGGACGTCCAGCAGGGAGTACTCGCGCACACTCAGGTCGTGACCGCTCTGCAGAGCCCGCTCGATGCGGGTCTCGATCCTGCCGTGGAGCAGGGACAGCGCGATCCAGCCCTGGGAAAGGGCGGTCAGGGCCGGGTCCGTGGCTGTCATGGTCTCTCCTCCGTGCCGGAGCTGCTTACGACCAGAGTAGCCGACGTGCGCAATAGTCAGCGCTTGCAATTAAAGAGCGTCTGCAACTATTGTTCACGCATGTAAGGCGCAGTAGCAATCTTCTGGGAAGGGAACCCATGCCGCTCGCACTCCTCGCCCTGGCCATCGGGGCATTCGGTATCGGGACCACCGAGTTCGTGGTCATGGGGCTGCTTCCTGAGGTGGCCGCCGAGTTCCAGGTGTCCATCCCTGCCGCCGGCTTCCTGGCCACGGGCTACGCACTCGGCGTCGTGCTCGGGGCGCCGCTGATGACCGCGCTCGGCACGAAGGTCAGCCGCAAGCGGATGCTGATGATCCTCATGGGCCTGTTCATCGTGGGCAATGTGGTCACCGCGGCCGCACCCGTCTTCGAGGTGATGGTCATCGGCCGTGTGATCGCCTCGCTCGCCCACGGTGCCTTCTTCGGCATCGGAGCAGTCGTGGCGGCCGACCTGGTCGCCCCGCAGAAGAAGGCGGGCGCCATCGCCCTGATGTTCACCGGGCTCACCGTCGCCAACGTCGTCGGGGTGCCGGTGGGTACCTATGTCGGACAGCACGCCGGCTGGCGGGTCACGTTCTTTCTCGTCGCCGCGCTGGGCGTCCTCGGTCTGCTCGGTGTCGCCCGGCTCGTTCCCGAACAGCCCCGCGCCGAGGGGATCAGGCTGCGACAGGAGGTCGCCGCGTTCCGCAATGTGCAGGTCCTGCTGGCCATGGCGATGACGGTTCTCGGATTCGGGGGCGTCTTCGCGGCGATCACCTACATCACGCCGATGATGACGGACGCCGCCGGATACTCGACCTCCGCCGTCACCTGGCTGCTGGTCCTCTTCGGACTCGGCATGGTCGGCGGCAACCTGATCGGCGGCAGGTACGCCGACCGCCGCCCCACGCTCATGCTCGCCGTGTCGCTGGGCGGCCTCGCCCTGGTCCTGGCGCTCTTCACCCTGACCGCCCACAACAAGGTCGCGGCAGCGGTCACCCTCGTCCTGATCGGTGCCTTCGGCTTCGCGACCGTGCCTCCGCTGCAGAAGCGGGTGCTCGACCAGGCGGTGGACGCCCCGACACTGGCCTCCGCGATGAACATCGGTGCCTTCAACCTCGGCAACGCGCTCGCGGCCTGGCTCGGTGGGCTCGTCATCAGTGCCGGTCTCGGCTACACCGCCCCCAACTGGGTCGGCGCGGCGCTTGCCGCATCGGCGCTGCTTCTCGCCTTCGCCTCCAGCGCGCTGGAGCGCCGCACGACCGCGCCGAGCCGCCTCGTCGCCACCCACGCCCCGGAGCCCGCTGTGGTGCCCGAGCCCCGGAGCTGATGCCGGGGTCAGCCCGTGGCAAGGCTGAAGGGCGCGAAGTACCGGGGCCAGTCCGCGTACTGCCGCCCGCCGAGCGTCATCACCGTGGTCTCCGAGCCCGACCGCAGTCCACAGCGCCCGAGCCAGTCGAGCAGTTCCTCGTGGCGGGCGTCGACGTCCACCCGCAGCGGCCGGTCCGTCGCCTCGGCCAACGAGGTCAGGAGCAGCTGTGCCGTGGAGGTGTCCTTGGCGATCAACGGTCCGACCGCGTGGTTCGGCGCGCTCGGCGAGAGCGCGGCGAATCCGGTGAGCTCCCCGTCCTCCTCTGCGACCCGCAGGTGATCGGCGAACGTCGGGAGCCGGGTCAGCAGATGCGTGCGGTCGAGCCCGAAGACGGCCGAGTCGAGCCGCACCACCGCTCGTAGGTCGTGGGCGGAGGCCGACCGGATGACGGCCCCGGAGCCGCCGTGAGGCTTCGGCCCGGCTGCCTCAGTCGGCTGGAAGGCCCCGCTCATGCGGACGGTGCGCCCCACCGGCGCGAAACCGAGCTCTTCGTAGAGAGGACGGCCCGACGCTGTCGCATGGAGGCTGAGCGGGGTGTCCCCGGCGGCCTCGATCACTCGCTGCATCAGATACCGGCCGACTCCGCGCCGGGCATGGCGTCCGGCGACCAGCAGCATGCCGACGGCGGCCATCTCGGAGCCGTACGAGACCACCACGCAGGAGGCCATCAGGCCCTTGCCGTCGGGGTCATCGATGCCGTAGCCCGTGCCGGCGGCGAGCAGCAGCGTCCAGCGCTCCTCGTCGCGAGGCCAGCCCCGGTCCTCGCTGAGATCGGCGCAGACGACCAGGTCGTCCCGAGTGAGGCGCCGGATGGGGAGATCGGACAGCGGGCGGGGCAATGAGCTGGGCATACCGGCCAGGCTCTCCGACCGATGATCGCCCGTCCACCGCTTTACCGGAACTGGCCGGGTCCCGCAGCGAAATTGGGTCTGGACCTCAGTCATGAACGGTTTCACGTGAAACACGGGAAGGTGTGAGAGCCGGCATCGCGCGAGCCGGTCGGCACCGGTGCGAGAGCCGGCACCGTACTGGCCGGTGGGGCGCGTCAGCCCAGGTCGGCGGCGTGCAAGGCCCGGACCCCCTCGATATTGCCGTCCAGGTAGTGCCGCAACGACAGCGGCACGAGGTGCACCGCGGCGATGCCGACCCGGCTGAAGGGCACGCGTACGACGTCGTACTCGCCGCAGGGGGCGTCGATCTCGGGACCGTGGCGCAGGGACAGGTCCATGGAGTCGAGGCGGCAGACGAAGAAGTGCTGGACCTTGACGCCCTTCACCCCGCCTTCCTCGATGTGTTCCACGGTGTCGACGAAGCAGGGCACCACATCGGTGATCTTGGCGCCCAGTTCCTCGTCCACCTCGCGGTGCAGGGCGTCGACAACGGTGGCGTCCTCGGGCTCGACCCCGCCACCCGGCGTGAGCCAGTACGGGTCCACCCCGGGCTTGGTGCGTTTGATGAGGATGAGGTCGTCGCCGTCGAGCAGGATGGCGCGTGCGGTGCGCTTGACCACAGGACGTTCGGTCATGGCAGAAGCGTGGCCCACGGGGCCCGTTCTGAAACACCGGGACGCGGTTGGGTGCTCCTGCGGTCACCAGTCGGCCGCGGCCCGCAGCAGCCATTCGTGCGCCCGGGCGAGATGCGGAAGCGCGAGCGTGCCGGTCCGCGCGGCCAGGAAGTACGTGCGCAGGGGCGGGACAGCAGGATCGAGAAGCGCCACCACCGCGCCGCGTTCCAGCGCGTCCTCGCACAGATAGCGCGGTAGCACGGCGAGCCCGGCACCGGAGGCCGCGCATTCCAGGACCGCCCGCAGGTCCGGGGCGATGACGGCACCGGCGGCCGCAGGCGGACTGTCGAAGACGGCGGCCCAGTAGCGGGAGACGAGCGGCAGGCTCTCGTGCACCTCCACCACGGGAAGCTGCTCCAGGACCACGGGACCGTTGCGTCGCAGCGCGCCCGGTCCCAGCCGGCCGGCCCAGCGCGGGGCGGCGACCAGGACGTGCTCCTCGTCGCAGAGCGGGGTGGCGGTGAGCAGTTCTCCGCGCGGCCGTGCTGTCACGACGGCCAGGTCGTGGTGCCCGGCGGCCAGGCCCTCCAGGGTCTCGTCCGTGTCGGCGGAGAACGACCCGCGCAGTGCGAGGCCCTGGGCGATCAACGGTGTGAGCGCGGGCAGGACGCGCAGGGAGAGGAATTCCGGTGGGCCCGCCAGATGCAGGGTCCGCACGCCCGACTCCTCATCGAGGTCGGTCTCGGCGATCTCGACCAGTGCGTCCAGGTGCGGAGCGGCCCGGTGGGCGAGTTCGTCGCCGATGGTCGTCGGGGTCACTCCCCGGGCCCTGCGCAGGAACAGCGGGCGGCCCAGTTGTCGTTCCAGGGTGCGTATCTGGGAGGTCACGGCGGGCTGCGAGAGACCCAGCAGCGCGGCGGCGCGGGTGAACGAGCCGGCTCGGTGAACGGTGACGAAGGTGCGCAGCAGGGCCAGATCCACGTCTCGTCCCTCCCGCCCTCACGCAGTGACGTATCCGATGGGACCCCGGACAACTATAAATATGTCGATAGGCCGCTGTCGCTACTGTGATTGGACACTGACGCAGAGTCAACTAGCCTTGTCGAGACGGCCCTTCACGAGACGAACACGAAGGGCCGGGGCGGTCCGAGCCACGAGGGGGGAGGCTCGGACCGCCGTAGCCCGCGGCGGGATCAGCTTCCGGCGGTAGCCGTCGCCAGCGCCTGTTCGACATCGGCCACCAGGTCGGCGGCGTTCTCGGCGCCCACGGAGAAGCGGATGAAGCCCTCCGGCACGGCATCGCCGCCCCAGCGTCCCCGGCGCTCGGCGGTGGAGCGTACGCCTCCGAAGCTGGTGGCGTCCTCGACCAGCCGCAGGGCGGCAAGGAAGCGCTCCGCGGTCCCCCGGTCGGCGAGCACGAACGACACCACCGAACCGAAGCGGCGCATCTGGCGTGACGCGTTCGCGTACGAGGCGTCGGTGGGCAGGCCGGGGTAGCGCAGCCCGGACACGGCCTGGTGCTTGGCGAGCACCTCGGCGAGCGCGAGGGCGTTGGCGCACTGCCGGTCGATCCGCAGCTCCAGGGTCGCCAGGGAACGGTGCGCGAGCCATGCCTCCATCGGCCCGGGGATCGCACCGGCGATCTTGCGCCAGCGCCGCACCCCGGCCGTGAGCTCGGGGTCGCGGCAGGTCACGTGGCCGAGCAGCAGGTCGCCGTGGCCCGTCATGCCCTTGGTGTCGCTGGCCACGGAGAAGTCGGCGCCCAGCTCCAGCGGACGCTGGCCGAGCGGGGTGGCGAGGGTGTTGTCGACGGCGACCAGCGTGCCGCCGGCGTGCGCGGCCTCGACGAGGCGCCGCACGTCGCAGACGTCGAGGCCCGGATTGGAGGGCGTCTCCAGCCACAGCAGCTTGGCGCCCTCCAGGACGGCGAGCTGTGCGTCGCCGCCGGTCGGCGCGGTCCGCACCTCGACTCCGTACGCCTCCAGCTGCTCGCGCAGCAGGGGAAGTGCCTGGTAGCCGTCACCGGGGAGGACGACGGCGTCCCCGCTGCGCGCCTGGGAGAACAGGACGGCCGAGATCGCCGCCATTCCGGAGGCGAAGACGGTGGTCTCCACGTCCTCGCCCGGCGCTTCGAGTTCCCCGATGGCCTGTTCCAGCCGGGTCCAGGTCGGGTTGCCGTCCCGGCCGTAGGTGTAGGGGCCGGTCGGCTCGCCGGACAAGTGGAAGTGCGCGGCGAAGACCGGTCCGGGAAGAGTGGGCTCGTTCTGCTGCGGTTCCGGCAGTCCCGCGCGTACCGCGCGCGTTCCGTCGCCCTGGGTGCTCATGGTTTGTGGTCCTCGATTCTCTCCCCGGCCGGTCACCGGTCCTGGTCGCACTGTTTCAGGTGGATGCGGGCGGCTCCCCGCCGGGCGGATCAGTCCTCGTCCGGCAGGACGACGTTCAGCGCCCAGGACACGATCGAGACGATCAGGCCACCGAGGACGGCGGTCCAGAAGCCCTCGACGTGGAAGCTCAGGTCGAGCACTCCGGCGAGCCATGAGGTGAGCAGCAGCATCAGGGCGTTCACCACGAGGGTGATCAGGCCCAGGGTGAGGATGAAGAGGGGCAGGGTGAGCAGCTTCACGATCGGCTTGACCACGACGTTGACCAGGCCGAAGACCAGCGCGACAAGAACGAGGGTCAGGGCCTTGCGGCCGGTGCTGCCGCCGTTCAGCGTGATGTTCTGGACCAGCCAGATGGCCACGGCCAGCGCACCCGCGTTGGCGATCGTCTTGACTACGAAATTCTTCATGTGTCTGATCGTGGCAGACGTGATCGGTGGCGGACACCGGCTGGGCAGAGCAAGGGGCGGACGGTCCATGAAGGCATTCAGGCTGGACGAACTGGAGGCGGAACGGGCCGCCAATGACGGTGCTTACCTGCAGTTTCTTCGCGAGCGGAACATGTCGGTCGGCTTGTACGCCCTGGACGCAGGCGATCTCGACCCGCAGAAGCCGCACAGTCAGGACGAGGTCTACTTCGTGGTCAGTGGTCGCGCGTCGATCACCGTCGGCATGGAAACGACACAGGTGGGAAGAGGAAGTGTCGTGTATGTACCCGCGGGCACGGCCCACAAGTTCCACCACATCACCGAGGACCTGCGCGTGATGGTGGTGTTCTCGCCGCCCGAGGGATGAGTCCGCAGCCGGTGCGTCCCAGGGTTCCCTAAGGGATCGATCAGGGGAGGACAAGGGCTTCCCGGGCTCCGGCGGCCGTCTCTCGCCTCTAGCATCGAAGCAGGAACTCACAGAGACGAGGTAAGGACGATGGCCGTGCGGGAGATATTCGCTGGGATGCCCTGGTGGGTGAAGTGGATCGCGGTGCCCGTGATCGCGATCGTCGTGTTCGGTGGTCTGATCGCCAGCCTGGTCGCGTTCGTGGTCGGTCTGCTCTTCAAGATCCTGATCTTCGTGATCCTGGTCGGCGGGCTCGTCTTCCTCGTACGGAAGTTCATGTCGTCGTCCTCCGGAAACGGCTGGTGACCGCACGCCCGACGGGGGATTAGCCCAGCTGAGCTAAGGGAAAGACGAATCGGCACCCGGTCCCAGGGCGGCCGATACAGTGACAGTCCTCTGCCACCACCTGGGAAAACACCGTAAGTCACCACCCCGACCAGTGGTTTGTACGGGATCCGGACTCCGGACCCCCAGGTCCCCGGCAGACCTGTGGGGGCGGCCCCCACGGGCGGGCTGACCGCCCGTCACCACGCCTGGGGGTGACCGTTGACCACGGCATCGAGTACTGCTGTTCCGACACTCATCGGGTCGGTCCAGCGGGCGCTGAGGCTGCTGGAGGCTGTGGGCACCCATCGCGACGGGGCCCCGGCCAAACAGCTCGCGAGGGAGGCGGGGCTTCCCCTTCCCACGGCCTACCACCTGCTGCGGACCCTGACCCACGAGGGATATCTGCGCCGTGAGAACGGCGTCTTCCGCTTCGGTGCCGCCGCCGAACGGCTGATGGGTGACCGCGCCGCTCAGAGCCGCCGCAGCGTCATGGCCCGTTCGCTGGGCCGCTGGCGGGACATCGTCGGAGCCCCGGTGTACTGCGCCATCTATCGAGAGGGTGAGATCGAGCTTCTCGCCGTGGCGGACACCCCCGAGCGGCCGGCGGTCGACGAGTGGGCGGCGTTCCGTGAGACCGGCCACGCGCACGCGATCGGCCAGTGTCTGCTGAGCCGACTGGACGAGAAGGCCCGCGAGGACCACCTGGACCGGCACCCGGTGCGTCCGCTGACCCGGTACTCGGTGCGCGACCGAGCGGCGTTCCTCACCCGGCTGCGGTCGCTGGAGCGTACGGAACCGGTCATCGAGCGCCAGGAGTACGCGCTCGGGACCGTGTGCGCGGCCATCCCGATCACGGCTGGATTCACCGCCGCCGCGATGGCCATTTCGGTACCCCTCCACGAGGAGGATCGGTTGCTGCCCGCAGTCGAACGGCTACGCGGTGAAGTGTCGAGCCTCTTGCGTTCGTTCGTGTTCTCTATCAGTATCTGAAAAATCACTCCTTGTGATCTGCTATCGCGTGCACCACGATGGCGTCAATAGGGCCATGGGGGATCATTCCTGGCCAGATTCATCTACTGCGGGGTTGAACGATGCGCGAGTCGGTTCAAGCTGAGGTCATGATGAGCTTCCTCGTCTCCGAGGAGCTCTCATTCCGTATCCCGGTGGAGCTCCGGTACGAAGTGTGCGATCCGTACGCGATCCGGATGACCTTCCATCTGCCCGGCGACGCCCCCGTCACCTGGGCTTTCGGCCGCGAGCTGTTGCTCGACGGCCTCAACAGCCCCAGTGGTGACGGCGATGTCCACATCGCGCCGACCGAGCCCGAGGGGCTGTGTGATGTCCACATCCGGCTGCAGGTGGGTGCCGACCGTGCGCTCTTCCGGGCGGGCACGGCACCCCTTGTCGCCTTCCTCGACCGTACGGACAAGCTGGTTCCGCTCGGGCAGGAGTGCACGCTGGGTGACTTCGACGGCAATCTGGAGGAGGCGCTGGGGCGCATTCTGGCCGAAGAGCAGAACGCGGGCTGACGTGGTCCACGGCCCGGGAGCCGACTTGCCACTCGAACACGACACCTGCCGATCGGGTGAATCACGCTGTGTGTTCCGGTCACGGCTTCGCCCGCCGTCGCCGTCCCCTGCCGCTCCGCATGGGTGCCGATGCCCCGGCTTCCGCGCCGACCCCCGTGCGGTCCGCGGAGACGACCAGCGCGGCGAGCGCTGTCGTCACCGGTACGGAGGCGACCAGTCCGATCGAGCCGACGAGGGTACGCACGATCTCCTCCGCCACCAGCTCGCTGTTGGCGACCGTCCCCACACTGCTCTGCGCGACCGTGAACAGCAGCAGGAGGGGCAGCGCGGCGCCCGCATAGGCCAGCACCAGGGTGTTGACCACGGAGGCGATGTGATCGCGGCCGATTCTGATCCCTGCCCGGTAGAGCTGCTTCGCACTCATAGTGGGGTTCGCCCGGCGCAGTTCCCAGACCGCCGATGTCTGGGTGACCGTGACGTCGTCGAGCACGCCCAGGGAGCCGATGATGACGCCGGCCAGCAGCAGTCCGCTCATGTCGATGTGCGGATACAGGCCGTGGATGAGGCCGGTGCTGTCGTCGGTGTTCCCGCTCAGGCTTGCCCAGCCGATGAAGAGTGAGCCGAGCAGCCCGATCAGGAGCAGTGAGATCAGGGTGCCGATGACGGCGACGGAGGTGCGGGCGGTCGGTCCGTGGCAGATGTAGAGCGCGATCAGCATGATCGCTCCGGCCCCGACGACCGCCACCAGCAACGGATTCGAGCCCTGCAGTATGGCCGGAAGGATGAACAGGGTCAGTACGGCGAACGACAGGGCGAGCGCCACCAGGGCCATGACCCCGCGCATCCTGCCCACGAGCACCACGGCGAGGGCGAAGATTCCGGCCAGCAGATACAGGGGGAACTTCCGGTTCACGTCCGTCACGGAGTACTGGAGGTCATGGGGCGCGTCGGGGGCGTACGCCACCACCACCCCCTGGCCCTCCCGCAGTTGCCTCGGTGCGTCCGGCTGGACGACCTCGACGAACCGGCGCCCCGAGTCGGGGCCGGTGGTGACCTCGACGGTGGCCTTGTCGCAGAGGCTGCCGGACGTCGGCCGGTCCTCGGGGGGTCGGGTCTCGGCGCTTACGGGAAGCTGGGCGGCGTTCACGTCCTTGCAGTCGACCTCTACGACGCTCACCACCTTTCCCTGCTGGGTCTGCCGGTCGAAACCGACACCGGTCCGTTCGTGCGCCGGCGCACCGCCCGGCCAGAGCACCACGAGGCCGACGAGCACGGCGGCTGCGAAGGGGACCAGCACGGCGGCGATCACCTTGCGCAGATGGGCGGAGACGGGTGCGGCCGGGCCATGGCTGTGCGTGTGCTGATGGCCCTGCGGTTCCGGGTCGCGATGAGGGGACGTCACCGGCCGATCATCGCAAGAAGGAAGGGGCCCTCTGTTCAGCTCACCCGTCAGGGGGCTAGCGTGGTGGCACCTTTGCACACGCGGGAGCTCGGAGCACCGGGCTGAGAGGGCGCTGACCGCCGTACGACCGTACGGGAGACGCTGCGCCGACCGCCGAACCTGTTACCGGGTAATGCCGGCGTAGGGAGTAGGTCTCATGACCACATCGGACACACGCACGCCTGCCTCCAATCAGGGCGACGAGGCCGGGAAGTCCATCGGCTGGCACAAGGGATACGTCCAGGGGCCGCGCCCCGACATCCGGGTGCCGGTCCGCCAGGTGCACCTGACCAACGGCGAGGACGTGACGCTGTACGACACGTCCGGGCCGTACACCGACCCGGCCGTCGGGACCGACGTCCGGCGCGGCCTCGCACCGCTCCGGGAGAACTGGATCATCGCCCGCAGCGACACCGAGGAGTACGCGGGCCGCCCCGCCCGTCCCGAGGACGACGGGCTCAAGCACACCTCGCCTCGAGGTGGGCTGCGCAATCTGGACGCGGTGTTCCCCGGCCGTCCGCGCCGCCCGCGGCGGAGCCGGGACGGACGGCCCGTCACCCAGCTCGCGTACGCCCGCGGGGGCGAGATCACCCCGGAGATGGAGTACGTCGCGGTCCGCGAGAACGTGCCGGCGGAGGTGGTGCGCGAGGAGATCGCGGCCGGCCGCGCGGTGCTGCCCGCCAACGTCAACCACCCCGAGACCGAGCCGATGATCATCGGAAAGCGGTTCCTGGTGAAGGTCAATGCCAACATCGGCAACTCCGCGGTGACGTCCTCCATCGAGGAGGAGGTGGACAAGATGACGTGGGCGACCCGGTGGGGTGCGGACACGGTCATGGACCTTTCCACCGGCCGCAACATCCACACCACCCGTGAGTGGGTTCTTCGCAATTCACCCGTACCGATCGGAACCGTCCCCCTCTACCAGGCCCTTGAGAAGGTCGACGGGCGGGCGGAGGAACTGACCTGGGAGATCTACAAGGACACCGTCGTCGAGCAGGCCGAGCAGGGCGTGGACTACATGACGGTGCACGCCGGCGTGCGCCTGCCGTATGTGCCCCTCACCGCCCGGCGCAAGACCGGCATCGTCTCCCGGGGCGGCTCGATCATGGCGGCATGGTGCCTGGCACACCACAAGGAGTCTTTCCTGTACGAGCACTTCGAGGAGCTCTGCGAGATCCTCGCCGCGTACGACGTGACCTACTCCCTGGGCGACGGATTGCGGCCCGGGTCGATCGCGGACGCCAACGACGAGGCGCAGTTCGCCGAGCTGCGCACGCTCGGCGAACTGAACACGGTCGCCAAGCGGTTCGGCGTGCAGACCATGATCGAAGGGCCGGGACACGTCCCGATGCACAAGATCAAGGAGAACATCGACCTTCAGCAGGAGATCTGCGAGGAGGCGCCGTTCTACACGCTCGGCCCGCTGACCACCGACATCGCGCCGGCGTACGACCACATCACCTCGGGCATCGGCGCCGCGATGATCGCCTGGTGGGGGACGGCGATGCTCTGTTACGTGACGCCGAAGGAGCACCTGGGGCTGCCGAACCGGGACGATGTGAAGACCGGGGTCATCACGTACAAGATCGCTGCCCACGCCGCCGACCTGGCCAAGGGCCACCCGGGGGCGCAGGAGTGGGACGACGCGCTGTCGGACGCCCGGTTCGAGTTCCGCTGGGAGGACCAGTTCAACCTGGCGCTCGACCCGGACACGGCACGGGAGTTCCACGACGAGACCCTGCCCGCCGAACCCGCCAAGACGGCGCACTTCTGCTCGATGTGCGGTCCGAAATTCTGTTCGATGAAGATCAGCCACAGCATCACCGAGCAGTTCGGCGGTGCGGCCGGCACCGAGGCGACGGCCGAGGAGATCGCCGAGGGCATGCTCGGCAAGTCGCGTGAATTCGCGGCGGGCGGGAACCGGGTCTATCTGCCGTTGGCCGACTGACCGGCCGCACACGGCTCCGGCGCCTTCCGCCGGAGCCGTGGCGGTCAGTCCAGTTCGTGCTCGGGCCCGCCGAAGTCGGGGCTGGTGAAGTCCGGGCTGCTGTACGTGGGGCGGGGCGCCGCCGCCGGGCCCTCGTCCGGGCCGGCGAAGTCGGGCCTGCTGTAGCCGATCTTGGGGAGGCGGCCCGTCGGGCGGTGCGGGGCGGGGATCGCGGGACCGGCGGCGGGCTCGGCGAGGGCGTCGCGCAGGAAGGGCACGATGCCCCGCTCCAGCAGCGCCTGCCGCCAGGCGTCCTTGGCGCGGGCCACGTCGTCGGGCAGCTGCTCGCGGGCCTCGCGGGCCGACAGGGACGTCGAGCCGTTGCGCAGGGCGGCGATGAGCAGGCCGATGGCGGCGACGAAGATGGCGGCGGCCGTGACGGCGGCGAAGAACCAGCCGGCGTCCACCATGGGACCGGCGAACGCCGGTGGTGGCTCCAGCATCTTCAGGAGGTAGCCGACCAGCAGGAATATGGCCGCCGCCGTGCCCGCCAGCATCGGCGCCAGAACGGTGACGACCGCCCCTATGCCGGCGCCCGACTGGCCGAGGCCGTCCGGTGCTGTGCCGGATGCCGTGTCCCGGGCGGTGGCGCGTGCTTCGTCACGGGCCTTCACGTACTGCTCGTACTCGGCGGCGGCCGTGGCGGTGATCAGGGCGACGGCCGCCAGCGCCATGGTGCGCAGCTGGACGGCGTTGAGGCGTTCCCCTACGGCGGCCAGTTCCGGTCGTTCGTGTGCGTGACGCAGTGCGTCGTCGAGGAGCCGTTCGTACTCGGGCCGGTCCTCGGTCAGCAGGTGCGGAGCGCTGTTCATCTGCATCCCCCGATGCTCCGTCGGGCCTGTATGCCCGCTGGGTCCGGGCAGTTCGGGCGGAAACGGAGGAGAGCCTGCTACTGATAGGCCGATGGTAGAGCGCGCACGGCGCGGGGTGACAGAGGGTTTCCGGAAATAGCCCCTGTACTCGGCGTGGTCAGCTCGGGACGCTTCTTCCCCGCAGAGGGGTCAGTCATGCAGGGGGAGTTGGACGACCAGTAGCTTTCCGGCCATGGTCACCCCGCCGTCCATGGCGATGGCCAGCCCGTCGGCGTACACATGCGGCCCGTCGACCTGCGGCCCGGCACCGTCCTCGCCGTCCTCGGAGCCGACCTCGCCGGTCAGGTACGGGATGGGGCTGTGGCCATGGACGACCCGCCGGCCGCCGTAGGCCGCCATCAGCTCCTGGACGGCCTGGGGGCCCGAGTCGTCGCGGAAGGCGAACCGCTTGGTGAGCTTGCGGAACAGGTCCCAGCACTCGTCGGCGTCGTTGCGCGTGAGGATGGCGTGCACCGTGTCGTTGACGTCCTCGATGGTGGAGCCGTAGTCGAGGTACGCCGTCGTGTCCGAGTGCATCAGGAGGTGCCCGTCCTCCTCGACGACGGCGTCGAGCCGGGACATCCATTGGAGGTGGACGTCCTGAAGGCGCTCCATGTCCGTCTTCTGCCCGCCGTTGAGCAGCCAGGCCGCCTGGAAGGTGGCCGTTCCCGCGCCGGAGTTCACCGGGGTGTCGCCGAACCGCTTGGCCCCGATGAGCAGCAGCTCGTGGTTGCCCATCAAGGCCTTGCAGTATCCGCCGGCGGCCGCGGCCTCGGCGGAGAGCCGCATGACGAGGTCGATGACGCCGATGCCGTCGGGGCCCCGGTCGGTGAAGTCGCCGAGGAACCAGAGGCGCGCGTTGCCCGCCGCCCAGCGGCCTTCGGAGTCGATCAGACCCTGCTCCACGAGGGCCGCGATCAGCTCGTCCAGGTAGCCGTGGACGTCACCGACCACGTAGAGGGGGCCGAGGCCCGGGTCGGCGGCGGGGCGCGGTTCGGGCACGGGCTGCACCTGGGTGGGTTTGTCGACACTGATGACGGGAAGATCGCGCGCCGTCGGGGTGTACCCCTCCGGCGTCTCGCCCTCGGGGAAGGCGTTCCCCGGGTGTGGCGACGCGGGCGGCGCGGGGGACTGCGCATAGGGCGGTACGCGGAAGTCGCGCAACGTCGCCGTCCGCACCACGGGTTCCTGACCGGCCCCCTGTGTCATCGACCCCTCCACACCACCGTCGCGCCGCCGTACACCTGACGGGCCCTGCTGGTCGGGTTGGTCCGCGGTGTCGTGCGCCCATCATAGGAATGCAGATCGTGCTCTGGGACGCACCAGGGGTGGTGAATCCTTCCGCATGCCAGGTTCGTCGGTCGATTGGTCCTAATTGGGATGATCAGTCCCCTGCCGGGGAACGCGGCGCGCTGACCGTGGTGCGGGGCGGGCGGCGTTGTGAGGACGTCCGGACGATGAGCTCCGTCGGCACCACCCGTTCCACCGGACCGTCCTGATCGACGCCCTCGATGGCGTCGATGAGCAGCTGGACGACTGCCGTGCCGATCCTCCGCGGCTTCAGCGAGAGCGTCGTGATGGGCGGCTCGGTCGTCGCGTACACCGTGGATTCGCTGCAGCAGACGAGGAGCAGGTCCTCGGGGACGCGCAGGCCGTAGCGGCGGGCGGCCGCCAGCAGGTCCGTGCCGTTGGGGTCGAAGAGCCCGTAGACGGCGTCGGGGCGGTCCGGGCGGGCCAGCAGCCGGTCGGCGGCCACCGCCCCCGCGCACGGGTCGTGGGCGGGATAGGACTCGTAGACCGGATCCTGCCCCACGCGCTCGCACCAGTGCAGGTAGGCGGTGGTGGAGAGGCGGGTGTACGTGTCGGTGGTGGTGCCGGTGAGCAGTCCGATACGGCGGGCCCCGGCGGCGGCCAGATGGTCCAGGAGGTCGAGCACGGCCGCCCGGTGGTCGTTGTCCACCCAGGCGGTGACGGGCAGCGACCCGGCGGGACGGCCGTCGGAGACGACGGGCAGCCCTTGGCGCACCAGCTCGGAGACGACCGGGTCCTGATCGGACGGATCGATGACGACGGTGCCGTCGAGCGCCACGTTGGACCAGACGTCGTGGCGCGACGTGGCCGGCAGGATGACCAGGGCGTAGCCGCGGGCGAGGGCCGCCGAAGTGGCCGCCCTCGCCATTTCCGCGAAGTACGCGAACTCGGTGAAGGTGAAAGGTTCATCCCCGTACGTCGTCACGGTCAGGCCGATGAGGCCGGACTTGCCGGTACGGAGCGTGCGAGCCGCTGCGGAAGGGCGATAGCCCAGGCGCTCTGCGACCTCGCGGACATGGCGGCGGGTGGCGTCCGGGAGCCTGCCCTTGCCGTTGAGCGCGTCGGAGACGGTCGTGATGGAGACGCCGGCGGCGGCGGCCACATCCCGGATTCCGGCACGTCCCTGCCTGCCGCCGCGCCGGGGGGTCTCCGTCCGGCTCACCTGGTGCTTCCCTGCTGCTGTCATGGCGAGCCGATAGTAGGGGTCGGGCGGGGAATTGGTCCGGTCGCATATTCACGCGTTGACAGGCACGTTTCTGCAAGGCCAAAGAGCGGCAACCACCTTGCGAAACAAGGCTGTTGGCAGTGCCTACCGTCATGTGTCATGCATCCGACCGGATGGACCTGGCGAGGGGGCAAGGTCTCGAGGAGGTCTCAACTCACCTTTTCGAGGGACGCGCGCCACGGAGTGAGCCACCGGCGCGCGCCACCACCGGTCGCGCTCCCCCTCATTCCGGGGTTCACCGGACGAATCCGCTGTCCACCCGTTCGCAGCGGCGCCCAATCCTCATAAGGTGAGCAGTATTGATGTGTACGGATGGTCGAGGAGGACCTGCGGTGAGCCAGACGAGCCCCAAGCTGCGCGCCGAGCTGGACGGCGTTCCCGCCTATGTTCCGGGCAAACCGGCATCGGCGGACGGACCCGCCGCTTTCAAGCTGTCCTCCAACGAGAATCCGTATCCGCCGCTGCCGGGCGTGATGGAGAGCGCCCTCGCGGCCGCTGAGCACTTCAACCGCTACCCGGACATGGCCTGTACCGGTCTGATGAACGAGTTGTCCGACCGTTTCGGTGTGCCCGTCTCGCACCTGGCCACCGGAACCGGCTCGGTCGGCGTGGCCCAGCAACTGCTTCAGGCCACGTCCGGCCCGGGCGACGAGGTGATCTACGCCTGGCGTTCCTTCGAGGCGTACCCGATCATCACGCAGGTCAGCGGCGCGACCTCGGTCAAGGTGCCGCTGACCGACGGCGATGTGCACGACCTGGACGCGATGGCGGACGCGATCACCGACCGGACGCGGCTGATCTTCGTCTGCAACCCGAACAACCCGACCGGCACCGTCGTGCGCAGGGCCGAGCTGGAACGATTCCTCGACCGGGTGCCGAGCGATGTGCTCGTGGTGCTGGACGAGGCGTACAAGGAGTTCATCCGGGACACCGAGGTCCCCGACGGCCTTGAGATCTACCGGGACCGTCCCAACGTGGCGGTGCTGCGGACGTTCTCCAAGGCGTACGGGCTCGCGGGGCTGCGGGTCGGCTTCGCGGTGGCCCATGAGCCGGTGGCGGCCGCGCTGCGCAAGACCGCTGTGCCGTTCGGCGTCAGCCAGCTCGCCCAGGACGCGGCGGTGGCCTCGCTGCGCGCCGAGGACGAGCTGCTGGGCCGGGTCGGCTCGCTGGTGTGCGAGCGGGACCGGGTCTCCGAGGCCCTGGCGCGGCAGGGGTGGACGGTGCCCGTGTCCCAGGCGAACTTCGTCTGGCTGCGGCTGGGCGACCGCACCCTGGACTTCGCGGCGGCCTGCGAGAAGGCCGGTGTGGTGGTCCGGCCGTTCGCCGGCGAGGGTGTGCGTGTGACGATCGGCGAGGGCGAGGCGAACGACCTGTTCCTGAAGGTGACGGAGTCGTTCCGCCAGGAGCTGTAGCCGGCGTCGTCCGGCGGCCGGGCCCCGTATCTCGTGAGGGATGCGGGGCCCTTTCACATGCCCGGAGCGGGCTCGCCGCGTGACAGGGGACCCCGGGCGAAGGGACCGAAAGCGTGTGCGCCATAATTGCTTGTGAATGTGAACGCGTTCACAAGCGTGTCCTGCTTCCTCCCGTGATCCGTTGGATTTCACGGACAAATCGTCGCTGCGGCGGCGGTGACGTAAGGAGAAGACGACGTGGAGCTAGCTCTGGCGCCGGAGACCCTGGCGCGATGGCAGTTCGGTACGACGACCGTCTACCACTTCCTCTTCGTTCCTCTGACGATCTCTCTCGCGGCGCTCACCGCCGGCCTGCAGACCGCCTGGGTGCGGACGAACAAGGAGAAGTACCTCAGAGCGACCAAGTTCTGGGGAAAGCTCTTCCTGATCAACATCGCCATGGGTGTCGTCACCGGCATCGTCCAGGAGTTCCAGTTCGGGATGAACTGGTCCGACTACTCACGGTTCGTCGGTGACATTTTCGGGGCTCCGCTCGCGTTCGAAGCCCTGATCGCGTTCTTCTTCGAGTCCACCTTCATCGGCCTGTGGATCTTCGGCTGGGACAAGCTTCCGAAGAAGATCCACCTCGCCTGCATCTGGATGGTCTCCCTCGGTACCATCCTCTCCGCCTACTTCATCCTGGCGGCCAACTCCTGGATGCAGCACCCGGTCGGCTACCGCATCAACAAGGAACGCGGACGCGCCGAGCTGACCGACTTCTGGCAGGTGCTCACGCAGAACACCGCGCTGACCCAGTTCTTCCACACCATCACGGCCGCCTTCCTGGTCGGTGGCGCGTTCATGGTCGGCATCGCGGCCTTCCACCTGGCCCGCAAGAAGCACATTCCGGTGATGCGGACCTCGCTGCGACTGGGCCTGATCACCGTGGTGATCTCCGGCCTCCTGACCGCCGTCAGTGGTGACCAGCTCGGCAAGGTGATGTTCAAGCAGCAGCCGATGAAGATGGCGGCGGCCGAGGCGCTGTGGGACGGGCAGAACGCCGCGCCCTTCTCGATCTTCGCTTACGGGGACGTCAGCAAGGGCCACAACTCGGTCGAAATCTCGGTCCCCGGGGTGCTGTCCTTCCTCGCCGACGACGACTTCCACTCGTACGTGCCGGGCATCAACGACATCAACAAGGCGGAGCGGGAACGCTTTGGCCCCGGCGACTACCGGCCCAACATCCCCGTCGCCTTCTGGAGCTTCCGGTGGATGATCGGTTTCGGGATGGCCTCGTTCGGTCTCGGCATCCTCGGCCTGTGGCTCACCCGGAAGAAGTTCATGCTGCCCGAGGCGATGCGCACCGGTGAGGACGAGGTGCCGCATCTGGTCCTCTTCAAGACCAAGGCCCTCAGTCCACGCCTCGCCCGGTGCTACTGGATCGTCGCCCTGTGGACCCTGCTCTTCCCGCTGATCGCCAACTCCTGGGGCTGGATCTTCACCGAGATGGGCCGGCAGCCCTGGGTGGTCTACGGCGTGCTCCAGACCCGTGACGCGGTCTCCCCCGGTGTCTCCCAGGGCGAGGTGCTGACCTCGCTGATCGTCTTCACCGTGCTGTACGCGGTGCTCGCCGTCATCGAGGTCCGGCTCCTCCTGAAGTACATCAAGGCCGGACCGCCGGAGCTCACGGAGGACGACCTCAACCCGCCCACCCGGATCGGCGGCGACCACGAAGACGCCGACCGGCCCATGGCCTTCTCCTACTGAGAGCGGGAGCCGAGAAATGGAACTCCACGACGTCTGGTTCGTGCTCATCGCCGTCCTGTGGACCGGCTACTTCTTCCTGGAGGGCTTCGACTTCGGGATCGGCGTCCTCACCAAGCTGCTGGCCCGGGACCGCAAGGAACGCCGGGTGCTGATCAACACCATCGGCCCGGTCTGGGACGGCAACGAGGTCTGGCTGCTCAGCGCCGGCGGAGCGACCTTCGCCGCGTTCCCCGAGTGGTACGCCACGCTGTTCTCCGGCTTCTATCTGCCGCTGCTGCTCATCCTGCTCTGCCTGATCGTGCGCGGCGTCGCCTTCGAGTACCGGGCGAAGCGGCCCGAGGAGAAGTGGCAGACCAACTGGGAGCACGCGATCTTCTGGACCTCGCTGATCCCCGCCGTGCTCTGGGGTGTGGCCTTCGGCAACATCGTGCGCGGCGTGAAGATCGACGCACACATGGAGTACACGGGCAGCGTTCTGGACCTGCTGAACCCCTACGCGCTCCTGGGTGGCCTGGTCACCCTCACCCTCTTCACCTTCCACGGCGCGGTGTTCGCCGGGCTGAAGACGGCCGGTGACATCCGGATGCGGGCGCGCGGGCTGGCTCTGAAGCTGGGCGCTGTCACCGCCGTGCTCGCGCTCGCCTTCCTCATCTGGACCCAGGCCGAGAACGGGGACGGGCGGAGCCTGATCGCGGTGATCGTCGCCGCTGCGGGGCTGGTCGGTGCGATCGCGATGACCGCGGCCGGTCGTGAGGGGTGGTCCTTCGCGCTCTCCGGAGTGGCCATCGCGGCGACGGTCGCCATGTTGTTCCTGACGCTCTTCCCGAACGTCATGCCGTCCTCGCTGAACGACGCCTGGAGCCTCACGGTCACCAACGCCTCGTCCAGCCCGTACACGCTGAAGATCATGACCTGGTGCGCCGGCATCGCCACTCCGGTCGTGCTGCTCTACCAGGGCTGGACGTACTGGGTGTTCCGTAAGCGGATCGGCACCCAGCACATCGCCGAAGCGCACTGACCCAGTGAGTTCCCCGACCGAGCCGAGCCGCAAGGGATGTTTCACGTGAAACCGATCGACCCGCGCCTGCTCCGCCACGCCCGCGCCACCCGCCTGTTCATGGTGGCCGTGGTGGTTCTCGGCCTGGCCGGGGCGGCGCTGGTCATCGCCCAGGCCATGCTCATCGCCGAGATCGTGGTGGGCGGCTTCGAGGACGGCCTGGCGGCGGGCGGGCTGCGTACCCCGCTCCTGCTGCTCGCGGCGGTCGCGGTCGGGCGGGCCCTGGTCGCCTGGCTCACCGAACTGGCCGCCCACCGGGCCGGGGCGGCGGTCAAGTCCGCACTGCGCCGACAGCTGCTCGACCGGGCTGCGGAGCTGGGCCCGGATTGGCTGAGCGGACAGCGCACCGGCTCACTGGTGACGCTGGCCACCCGGGGGATCGACGCCCTGGACGACTACTTCGCCCGGTATCTGCCGCAGTTGGGGCTCGCGGTGGTGGTGCCGGCGGCCGTGCTGGCCAGGGTCGTCACCGAGGACTGGGTATCGGCGGCGATCATCGTGGTCACGCTGCCGCTCATCCCGCTCTTCATGATCCTGATCGGCTGGGCGACCCAGTCGCGCATGGACCGTCAGTGGCGGTTGCTCTCCCGGCTCTCCGGTCACTTCCTCGATGTGGTGGCCGGACTGCCGACGCTCAAGGTGTTCGGCCGGGCCAAGGCCCAGGCCGAGTCGATCCGCAAGATCACCTCGCAGTACCGGCAGGCCACCCTGCGCACCCTGCGGATCGCCTTCCTGTCGTCCTTCGCCCTCGAACTGCTCGCCACCCTCTCGGTGGCTCTTGTCGCGGTCACCATCGGAATGCGGCTGGTGCACGGGGAACTCGACCTCTACACCGGTCTGCTGGTCCTGATCCTCGCGCCCGAGGCCTATCTGCCCATCCGGCAGGTGGGGGCGCAGTTCCATGCGGCAGCCGAGGGCCTTTCAGCGGCGGAGGAGGTCTTCGCGGTCCTGGAGACGGAGCTCCGAACGAGCGGTACGGGGGAGGTGCCCGGCTCGCTGCGGCTGGAGCTGGAAGGGGTGACGGTGCGGCACGGGGGAAGGACCGAGCCTTCGCTCGCCGCCACCTGGCTGACCGTCGAGGAAGGGGAGACGGTCGCCCTGGTCGGCCCTAGCGGCGTCGGCAAGTCCACCCTGCTGAACGTGGTGCTGGGCTTCACCTCCGCCGACGAGGGCCGGGTACGGGTCGGCGGCGCCGATCTGGCGGACGTCTCTCTCGAACGCTGGCGGGAGCACATCGCCTGGGTGCCGCAGCGCCCCCATCTCTTCGCGGGCACCATCGCGGAGAACGTGAGGCTCGCCCGGCCCGCCGCCGACGACAGCGCGGTGACGGCGGCACTGCGCGACGCGGGCGCGTACGAGTTCGTACGAGGGCTTCCGGACGGCGACCGCACGGTGCTCGGTGAGGACGGAGCCGGTCTCTCCGCAGGACAGCGGCAGCGGATCGCGCTTGCCCGGGCCTTCCTCGCCGACCGGCCGGTGCTGCTGCTGGACGAGCCGACCGCGAGCCTGGACGGCGAGACGGAGGCGGGGATCGTCGAGGCCGTACGGAGGCTGGCGGCGGGCCGGACCGTGCTGCTGGTGGTGCACCGGCCGGCGCTGCTGTCGGTCGCGGACCGGGTGGTGACGCTGACGGCCCCGACTGCTTCCGCCCAGGAAGCCGCTGTCGCGCTGCCCGGGCCGGCGAGGGTGCCCGGTTCCGAGCGTGTGCCCGCCGCCGTTCCGCCGACCGATCCGGCGCGCTCAGCCGAGGTGCCCGAGGAGGCCACGCCAGCGGGCAGGCACGTGCTGGCCCGGGTCCGGGACGCCGCCGGCGCCCAACGTGCCCGGTTCGGGCTCGCCCTCCTCCTCGGGAGCCTCGCCCTCGGATCCGCCGTGGGACTCATGGCGGTCTCCGGCTGGCTGATCTCCCGGGCGTCCGAGCAGCCGCCCGTCCTCTATCTGATGGTCGCGGTGACGGCCACCCGTGCCTTCGGGATCGGCCGGGCGGTCTTCCGCTACGCCGAGCGCCTCGTCTCGCACGACGCGGTCCTGCGGATGCTCGCCGAACTGCGCGTCGCCGTGTACCGCAGCCTGGAGCGCATCGCACCCGGCGGCCTGCGCGGCGCCCGGCGCGGGGATCTGCTCTCGCGACTGGTCGCGGACGTGGACGCGCTCCAGGACTACTGGCTGCGGTGGCTGCTCCCCGTCGGTACCGCCGTCCTGGTGGGCGTCGCCTCCGTCGGCTTCACCGGCTGGCTGCTCCCCCAGGCGGGCCTGGTCCTGGCCGTGGGGCTGCTGCTGGCGGGCATCGGGGTCCCGCTCGTCAGCGGTGCCTGTGCCCGCCGTGCGGAACGCCGGCTGGCCCCCGCCCGCGCCGATCTGGCCACCCGGATCACCGATCTGCTGGGCGGGACCGCCGAGCTGACCGTGGCGGGCGCCCTGCCGGGACGTGTGGCCCGCACCCGTGCGGCCGATGCCGTCCTCACTCGTATCGCATCGCGTGCGGCGACCGCGACCGCGCTCGGGGGCGGCCTCACCGCTCTGATCGCGGGTCTCACCGTGGTGGCCGCCGCCCTGGTCGCCCTTCCGGCGGTGGCGGACGGCCGGCTCGCCGGCGTGGAACTCGCCGTCGTCGTCCTCACCCCGCTGGCCGCCTTCGAGGCCGTGACCGGTCTGCCGCTCGCCGCCCAGTACCGGCAGCGGGTCAGGCGGAGCGCGGAGCGCGTCTACGAGGTGCTGGACGCCCCCGTGCCCGTACGGGAGCCCGAAGCATCGGCCGCGACGCCGGTGAGCCCCTTCCCGCTGGAGCTGCGCGGGCTGTCGGCCCGGTACGCGGACACCGCCCGGGACGCGCTCGCCTCCGTGGACCTCACGCTGGAGGCGGGCCGCCGGATCGCCGTCGTGGGGCCGTCCGGGTCGGGCAAGACCACGCTGGCCCAGGTGCTGCTGCGCTTCCTGGACGCGCGGGCGGGCAGCTACCGGATCGGCGGGGTGGATGCCTCGGCGCTGGACGGGGACACCGTGCGGAGGTTCGTCGGGCTGTGCGCCCAGGACGCCCACATCTTCGACAGCTCGCTCCGGGAGAACCTGCGGCTCGCCCGCCCCACCGCGACCGAGCCCGAACTGCGCGACGCCCTGGCGCGGGCCCGCCTGCTCGACTGGGCGGACGCACTGCCGGACGGGCTGGACACTCTCGTCGGGGAGCACGGCGCCCGCCTCTCCGGAGGGCAGCGCCAGCGGCTCGCCCTGGCCCGGGCCCTGCTCGCCGACTTCCCGGTCCTCGTGCTGGACGAACCCGCCGAGCACCTGGACCTGCCGACGGCGGACGCCCTGACGGTGGACCTGCTGGCGGCGACCCTGGGGCGTACGACGGTTCTGATCACGCACCGGCTCGCCGGTCTCGACGCAGTGGACGAGGTGGTCGTCCTGGAGGCGGGCTCGATCGTGCAGCGGGGCCCGTACGACGTGCTGGCCTCGGTCGACGGGCCGCTGCGCCGGATGCTGGCGCGGGAACGGCGCTCCGGGCAGCCGGGAGCGGCTGTGGTGGCCCGTGCTCAGGCCTTTTCGTGATGCGGGCCCGGACCTCCGACTTTCCAGGGCAAATCTGACTAATTAGGCTCGCAGTATGTCTGAGGAGGATTCCGCCAGGAGCCTGCAGAGCTTGTCCACCGAGATCACCGCCCAGGTGCCGCGCCTGCTGGAAGCCATGCGCTCGGTGGGGACCGGCCTCGAACTGCATTCCACGCTCGACCGGATCTGCGAGACGGCGGCGGAGCTGGCCCACGCCCGCTACGCCGCCATCGGGGTGGTGAACGAGGAGGGCGAGGGGCTCTCCGACTTCGTCACCTATGGGGTTCCCGAGCCGGTGGCGCACGAGATCGGCCGACGGCCCGACGGGCACCGTGGCCTGCTCGGCGCCCTCATCCACGACCCCCGCCCGCTGCGTCTCGCGGATCTCACCACCGATCCGAGGTTCGCCGGTTTTCCACCCGGCCATCCGTTGATGCGCACGTTTCTCGGCGTTCCGATCAGGGTCCAGGGCGAGATCTTCGGCAATCTGTATCTCGCCGAGAAGGACGGCGGCGGCGAGTTCAGCGACTACGACCTGCACCTGGTGCGCGTACTGGCGACGGAGGCCGGGATCGCCATCGGTAACGCGCGGCTGTACGAGGCGGCCCGGCAGCGTGAGCGGTGGATCGACGGCTCGGTCGCCGTGACGACCGCCCTGCTCTCCGGCAGCGACGCCGATGACGCGCTCACGGTCGTCGCTGAGCAGGCCCGCCGTCTCGCGGGTGCCGCCGCCGGTATTGTGCTGCTGCCGGCCGAGGGGGGCGGCCTGGAGATCGTCGCCGTCTCGGCGGACGATCCGACGGACTCACTCGGGGTGATCATTCCGGCCCAGAGCCCCGTGGTGGGCATGCTGCTCAGCGGCGAGGCGGTCTTCGTGGACGACTCGGCCACCGATGCCCGCCTGATCACCAGGCTGGCCGACCCGTTCGGACCGAACATGCTGCTGCCCCTGCACAGCGGGGGCCGGGTGCTCGGCGCCCTGGCCATGCCCCGGGCCAGGGGCGACCGGCCCTTCACGGAGACGGAACGGACGCTGGCCACCCAGTTCGCCTCGCAGGCCGCGCTGGCCCTGATGATGGCCGATGCCCAGCGCGACCGGGAACGCCTCGCGGTCTACGAGGACCGCGACCGGATCGCCCGTGACCTGCACGATCTGGTCATCCAGCGGCTGTTCGCGACCGGGATGATGCTGGAGAGCGCGCAGCGCCGGTCGGATGTGCCCGAGGTGCAGACCGGGGTCGGCCGGGCGGTGGACGAGCTGGACGTGACGATCCAGGAGATCCGGACCGCGATCTTCGCGCTCCAGCAGGAGCCGGCGGAGGCGCCGTCCGGGCTGCGCACCCGGGTTCTGCGCGAGATCAACATGGCGGCCGTGCCCCTGGGTTTCAAGCCGTCCCACCGCTTCGTCGGAGCGGTCGACTCGCTGGTCGGCGAGCTGACGGCCAAGAACCTGATCGCGGCGCTGCGGGAGGCGCTGTCCAACGCCTTCCGGCACGCCGGAGCGGCCCGCATCGAGGTGGTCGTGGACGCGACCGTCACGCTGGAGGACGGGCGGGACGCGGTGCGGCTCTCGGTCGCCGACGACGGGGTGGGCATGCCGGAGGGCGGGCGCCGCAGCGGGCTGCGGAACCTGGCCCGCCGGGCGGAGTCGCTGGGCGGGGCCAGCTGGTACGGGCGGGGGATCGGAGAGGGCGGCGGCGGTACGACCGTGGTGTGGCAGGCACCGCTGTGAGCGGGTGCGCCGACAGAGGGCCCGGGGCCGGGCTTCTCGGCCCCGGGCCCCGGCCGGGTCAGCGTCCCGCGAGGCTTCCCGCCCGTTCGGCGAGGATGCGTTCGATGACCACGGCCACGCCGTCCTCGTTGTTGGTGACCGTACGGCCGGAGGCGGCGGCGAGGGCGGCCGGGTGGGCGTTGCCCATGGCGTACGAGGTGCCGGCCCAGCTCAGCATCTCCACGTCGTTGGGCATGTCGCCGAAGGCGACGACCTCGGCGGCCGCGATACCGCGCTCGGCGCAGCACAGTTCCAGGGTGCTGGCCTTGGAGACGCCCGGCCCGCTGATCTCGATGAGCGCGGTGGGGCTGGACCGGGTGAAGGTGGCCCGCTCCCCGGCGGCCGCCCGGGCCAGCGCCAGGAACTCGTCCGGGTCCAGCTCGCCGTGGCGGGCGAGCAGCTTCAGCACGGGCACGCCGTCGCCCGGGGTTTCCTCGTGCAGGAGCTTCTCCGCGACCGCCACGGTGGCGCCCGGGTCGAGGTAGAAGGGCGGGTAGGCGGGCTCGTAGTGGATGCCGGTGGCCAGCTCGACGGCGAAGGACGTGCCGGGAGCGGCGGCGCGCAGCGTGTGGACGACGCCGAGGGCCGTCGCGCGTTCCAGGCCCCGGACCTTCAGCAGCCGTCCACCGGCATGCAGATCGGCGACGGCCGCGCCGTTGGCGCAGATCGCCAGACCGTGTCCGTGGACGTGGTCGCTGACGACGTCCATCCAGCGGGCGGGGCGGCCGGTGACGAAGAAGACTTCGACGCCCGCCTCCTCGGCGGCGGCGAGCGCCCGGACCGTGCGGTCCGAGACGGTCTTGTCGTCGCGCAGAAGAGTGCCGTCCAGATCCGTGGCGATCAGCCGGGGAGCGACAGGAGCGGACTGCTCGATAACGGTAGTCACCCGTACATTCTCGCGCATGGAAGCGCACGGGCGTGCGAAGGGTTGCACATTTGAGAGAACTCGCTCCTGACCTCAGGGCATTCCTCCGGCATATGTCCGCGTCGCTCCCCGAGCCACGGGAAGCGGCACCTCCTTGTCCTCTCGTAGGGTCGCCCCATGCGACTGAGCACTGTGATTCTGCCGATCCACCGCTGGCACCAGGGCGGCCGCGAGCGCTGGCGGCGTGCCGAGGAGCTGGGGTTCCACGCTGCCTACACCTACGACCACCTGTCCTGGCGGGCCTTCCGGGACAGCCCGTGGTTCGGGGCGTTGCCGACGCTCACGGCAGCCGCGGCAGCCACCGACCGGCTCCGGCTCGGCACGCTCGTCACCTCGCCGAACTTCCGCCACCCGGTCACCCTGGCCAAGGAGCTGATCTCGCTCGACGACATCTCGGCGGGCCGGATCACGCTGGGCATCGGTGCGGGCGGCAACGGATTCGACGCGACGACCCTGCTGCGGAGCGACGAGGCGCCGTGGACGCCGCGGGAGCGCGCTGACCGCTTCGGCGAGTTCGTGACCCTGCTCGACGCCCTGCTGCGGGAGCCGGCCGGCAAGTCGTACGAGGGGGACTTCTACGCGGCCGCCGAGGCACGGAACCTGCCCGGCTGTGTGCAGCGGCCGCGCCTGCCCTTCGCCGTCGCCGCCACAGGGCCGCGCGGCCTGGCGCTGGCCGCGCGCCACGGTCAGGCGTGGGTGACCACGGGTGACCCGAAGCTGTACGAGGCGGGCAGCGGCGCGCAGTCGGTGGAGGCCCTCGGGCGGCAGGTGGAGGGGCTGGGGCGCGCGTGCGCGGAGGCCGGGCGGGACGTGGCCGGGCTGGAGAAGGTCCTGCTCACCGGGTTCACGCCGGAGTTCAACCCGGGCCCCGCCGCGGGCGGGGGCCGGCCGCTCGACTCCGTCGACGCGTTCGTGGACTTCGCGGGCAGGCACGGGGAGCTGGGGTTCACGGAGATCGTCATCCACGCTCCGGTGCCGGCGGACGGGCCGGGTTTCGACGCGGCGGTGCCGGACGAGAAGCTGTTCGAGGAGATCGCGACGCGGGGGGCGGCCCAGCTGGCCGGCTGACGGCGGGCCGGGGCCCGTACGCTCTCGGGCCCCGGCTCAGCCCGGCAGGCGCAGGAACTCGGCGGGCACGGCATCCGTGAGCCACACCCCGTTGGCGCTGACCCAGAACGTGTGGCCCGCTCGGTGCATGGCGCCCGCGTCCACGGACAGCACGACGGGGCGCCCGCGCCGGGCCCCCACGCTGGTAGCGGTCTCGCGGTCGGGAGAGAGATGGACATGGGTGCGGTTCATGGGGCGCAGCCCCTCGGCACGGATCGCGTCCAGGGAACGGCCGACCGTACCGTGGTAGAGGCACGCGGGCGGTTCTGCGGGCGGCAGCCCCAGGTCCACGGCCACGGTGTGGCCCTGGCTGGCCCGTATGCGGCCGGCGTCGACGGCGAAGCGCTTCTTGTCGTTGGAGGCGACCACATGGTCGAGTTCCGCCCTGCTGATCGGGAAGTGGTGGCGAGCCGCCGCGCTCAGCAGCTCCTCGATCGGCACCCAGCCGTGGGCGTCGAGCGTGAGCCCGATCCGCTCGGGCTGGTGCCGGAGGTGCTTGGAGAGGTACTTGGACACCTTGACGGTGCGTCTTTCGTCCATCCCTTCAGCGTGCTCCCGAGGCTCCCTCGGCGCATCCCCATTTCACTCGCGCTTCACCGAAACGATTTTGGGCTGCAGGTTTGATCCACAGTCAGTTCGACTTATCCACAGGCTAATTGGCGCTACTGTGAACAACCTCTGTCCTATATAGGGGTTTTGGGTAACTTGTCATTCTCCGTGGGGTGGTGGCACGAGCGAGTCCAACGTCCGTTTATTCACCTCACGTTCGGAAGCGGCGGCGATGAAGGCGCCCACGCCGCCAGGTCCAACCAAGCGCTCGACCGCTTCGATTGTCGAGGCCGGAAGGCTTACGGGCACCTCGCCCCGCGCAGCGGCGACGGCCCCGGAGGGCGCATCGGACGCGAGATGCTCCTCCAGGTGCCTCTTCGCGAACGTCCGCATTGCACGCGCGAGTTCGACATCCACGGTCTGCTGGGCGAGCGGCCTCAGTCGCCGCACCATCGAGGCCGCGTCATCCGCGTCAGCGTCGGTAGGAGGGCGATGGCCCAGGTATCGGGCGAAGACATGCTCGGTCGTGAACTCCAGGAAGCGGGCGGCTATCTGCTCGACCTGACCGCGAAGTTCGCGCAGTTGCCCGGCTATCACGGAGAGCGGCACACCCGCGGCGTGCAACTCGACTGCGACCGCCAGTTCCTGGGGGCTCGGAACACTGAATTCGTCGTCGCTTCCAGGCAGGCGTTCGAGGACGCCGAGCTCGATTGCCTCGTCAATGGCCCGCTCATCGGCCTCTCCCCCGAATTTCGCGACCAGTTGGGCACGGGTGATGCGGCCGGCCCGCTCGTCGGTCCACGGGCCGTGCACCTCGGCGACGAGTCCCAGCACTCCGCCCAGCCCGCGCCCCGTGTCCCAGGCCTCCAGCAACTCCTTGATGCTGAGCAGGGTGTAGCCCCGGTCCAGCAGCTCGGCGATCTGCCGAAGGCGGTTGAGGTGGGCCGGCCCGTACACATTGGCCCGGCCCCGTCGCTCCGGTGCGGGCAGCAGTCCGCGGTCCTGATAGCCGCGGATCGTACGGACCGTGGCACCACTCGCGTGCGCGAGGTCCTCGATCCGGTACTCGGGCGCCGACGGACGTGAGACCGCTCCCGCTCCGCCCTCGGGGCCCCCGGCCCTCGCCGGGCTCACAGCGGCGGCTTGAGCCGCGCGATGCCCCGCAGCACACCCGGGCCGACGCGGGACAGGAAGCGTACGGCGTGGGACTCCGGCGTCACCGGAACGACGGCCTGATTGCGCACGACCGCACGGAGAACCGCCTCCGCGACCTTCTCCGGCGGGTAGTTGCGCGCCCCGTAGAGCTTTCCGGCACGCTTCCGCAGCCGCTGCTCCTCCGCCGCGTCCGTGCCGACGAACCGCGCCGTGGCCGTGATACCGGTGTTGACGATCCCCGGGCAGATCGCGCTGACCCCGATCGACTTCTCGGCGAGCTCGGCACGCAGGCACTCGCTGAGCATCAGCACGGCGGCCTTCGACGTGCTGTACGCGGGGAGAGCCCTGGACGGCTGGAAGGCGGCCGCGGAAGCGGTGTTGACGATGTGGCCGCCCTGGCCGCGCTCCACCATCTGGCGCCCGAAGAGCCGGCAGCCGTGGATGACCCCCCACAGGTTCACATCGAGGACGTTCCGCCAGTCCTCGGACGTCGTCTCCAGGAACGGGCCCGACAGTCCGATGCCCGCGTTGTTGACCAGCACATCGACGACGCCGTACTCATCGGCCACCCGGGCGGCCAGCTTCTCCATGGCCTGCTCGTCGCTCACGTCCACCGCCTCGGCCCAGGCCTCAGGAGCTCCGGCCAACCGGGCCGACTCCGCCGTGCGCTCGGCTCCTTCGGTATCCCGGTCGACGGCCACCACCCGGGCCCCCGCCTCGGCGAAGGCGAGCGCCGTGGCGCGCCCTATCCCGCCCGCCGCGCCCGTCACCAGCACAAGCCGGCCGCCGAACCACTCCGCGTAGGGCCCGCTCGCACGGGTCTCCACCGGAGCGCCGGTCGCCCGGGCGGACTCGATGGCCGTCACGAACTCACCGATCCACGAAGCCAGCTGGTCCGGCCGGGTGCGCGGCACCCAGTGCTTGGCGGGAAGTGAGCGACGGGTCAATCGCGGGACCCAGGAGTCGAGGTCGTCGTAGAGCTGCTCCGACAGGAACACGTCCCCTGTCGGCGTGATCAGCTGCACGGGCACACGCGCGTACGCGTCGTTCCGCGGCCTGCGCAGCCGGGAACGGACGTTGTCCCGGTAGAGCCAGGCCCCGTGCGCCGCGTCACTGGGCAGCGAGGATGTCGGGTAGTCGCCCGGGGGCACCTTCTCCAGCCGCTCCAGGATGCCCGGCCACCGCTTGCCGAGCGGCCCGCGCCAGGCCAGCTCCGGCAGGACCGGGGTGTGCAGCATGTACACGTACCAGGACTTGGCACCCTGCCCGAGGAGCTGACCGACGCGGCGCGGGGTGGGCCGGTTCACCCGGCGCTTGATCCAGTGCCCGAAGTGGTCCAGGGAGGGGCCGGACATCGAGGTGAAGGAGGCGATCCGGCCCTCGGTGCGGCTCACCGTGGCGAACTCCCAGGACTGGACCGAACCCCAGTCGTGCCCCACCACATGCACAGGACGGTCCGGACTCACCGCGTCGACCACGGCCAGGAAGTCATCGGTCAGCTTCTCCAGCGTGAAGCCGCCGCGCAGTGGCTTCGGTGCCGTTGAACCGCCGTGTCCGCGCACGTCGTACAGGACGACGTGCCACTCGTCGGCCAGCCGGGCGGCGACCTGCGTCCAGACCTCCTTGCTGTCCGGATAGCCGTGCACCAGCACGATCGTCGGCCGCTGCGGGGCCCCCAGCTCGACCACGCACAGCTCGATGCCGCCCGTGGCCACCCGGCGCTCGCGCGCACCCGGCAGATCACGCAGACGGGGGCCGCCGCCTGCTCCGGACTGCCCTGTGCCCAGGGGCCGTTCGCTCTTCCCTCGTGACGCCATGCCACCGTCCGTTCGCTGCTGGGTGCGGTACGTGCTCGTAACGTGACACTGATGAATGTGACAATGACCGGCGGCTACGTCAAGAGGGGTGCGCGGCCTGTGGACAACTCTCTGTGCAGGCCATGACGGCTTTCGGCCGGGGCTGCCGTGGTCCTCAATGAGGTCCCCTTACGGGTCCCCTACAACTCGAGGCTGACGCCGATCCAACCGTCAGGTCTGACGACCGCTGTGGTCCGCGCCACTACCGTCGTATCCGTGAATGTCATCGCTGCCGAAGGTCTGAGTAAACGGTTCCCCCGGGTGACCGCGCTTGACCGGCTCACCCTGGACATCGGCCCGGGTGTGACCGGGCTGGTGGGCGCCAACGGGGCCGGCAAGTCCACGCTGATCAAGATCCTGCTGGGGCTGTCCCCCGCGACCGAGGGCAGGGCCGCCGTGCTCGGGCTCGACGTCTCGAACAGCGGCCCCGCCATCCGCGAGCGGGTCGGCTACATGCCGGAGCACGACTGTCTGCCGCCCGACGTCTCGGCCACCGAGTTCGTCGTCCACATGGCGCGCATGTCCGGTCTGCCACCGACGGCCGCCCGTGAACGCACGGCGGACACCCTGCGCCATGTCGGCCTGTACGAGGAGCGCTACCGCCCCATCGGCGGCTACTCGACGGGCATGAAGCAGCGGGTCAAGCTGGCCCAGGCGCTGGTGCACGACCCCCAGCTGGTCCTGCTCGACGAGCCGACGAACGGGCTCGACCCGGTCGGCCGCGACGAGATGCTCGGCCTGATCCGCCGGATCTACAGCGACTTCGGCATCTCGGTGCTGGTCACCTCGCACCTGCTCGGCGAGCTGGAACGCACCTGCGACCACGTCGTCGTCATCGACGGCGGAAAGCTGCTGCGCTCCAGCTCCACCAGCGACTTCACCCAGACCACGACGACCCTCGCGGTCGAGGTCACCGACAGCGACACCCACCCGGACGGTACGAGCGCCCTGCGCCGTTCCCTCACCGAGGCGGGCGTCAAACTCGTCGGCCTCGACGGACTGGACACCCAGGGGCTGCCCGGTGCCGGTCACATCCTGCTGGTCGAGGCGACCGGCGAGGAGACGTACGACCTCGTGCGCGACAGCGTCGCGGGGCTCGGACTCGGCCTCGTACGGATGGAACAGCGCCGTCACCACATCGCCGAGGTGTTCCGCAGCGACGAGGCGCAGTCCGCGGCCGTGCCGGCCGGAGCCGTAATGCAGAAGGGGAGCGGACGCGATGAGCACTGAGACCGGCGCCGCCACCGGGAACGAGACCTCCCGGATCCACAACATCGGCTACCGCTCCTACGACGGCCCGCGGCTCGGGCGCGCGTACGCACGCCGCTCGCTGTACTCGCAGACCCTGCGGGGATCCTTCGGGCTCGGCCGCTCGGCCAAGTCCAAGGTGCTTCCCATGCTGCTGTTCGGCGTGATGTGCCTCGTGGCGGCGATCATCGTCGCCGTCGCCATCGCGGCACCGGGGACGACGAAGCTTCCGATCAAGTACACGTCGTTCGCGATCTATCTGCAGGCCGTCATCGGCCTGTTCATCGCCGCGCAGGCACCGCAGGCGGTCTCCAGGGACCTGCGGTTCAAGACCGTACCGCTGTACTTCTCGCGGCCGATCGAGCACGGCGACTACGTCCTCGCCAAGTTCGCCGCCATGGCCTCCGCCGTCTTCGTGCTCACCGGTGCGCCGGTCGTGATCCTCTACATCGGCGCGCTGCTCGGGAAGTTCGACTTCGGCGACCAGACCAAGTGGTTCGCCCAGGGGATGGTGTCCGTGCTGCTGCTCTCCGTGCTCTTCGCCGGTCTCGGTCTCGTGATGGCCGCGCTGACGCCGCGCCGCGGCTTCGGTGTCGCGGCCGTCATCGCGCTGCTGACCATCACCTATGGCGCGGTCTCCACCATCCAGGGCATCGCCTGGTCGACCGGTTCCGAGGGCGCCGTGCCGTATCTCGGGCTGTTCTCCCCGATCACGCTGATCGACGGGGTGCAGACCGCGTTCCTCGGGGCGACCTCGGCCTTCCCCGGCGGCAACGGCCCGGGCGCCGGAATCGGTGTCATCTATCTGCTCGTTGTTCTCGCGCTGATCGCCGGTTCGTACGCCGTGCTCATGCGCCGCTACCGGAGGGTCGGGCTGTGACCACCATCGAGATCGACCACACCTCCCGCTGGTTCGGCAACGTGGTCGCCGTCAACGACGTCAGCATGACCGTGGGGCCCGGGGTGACCGGTCTGCTCGGCCCCAACGGCGCCGGCAAGTCGACACTGATCAACATGATGGCCGGATTTCTCGCTCCGTCGACGGGCACGGTCACTCTCGACGGGAAGCCGATCTGGCGCAACGAGGCGGTGTACCGCGAGATCGGCATCGTGCCCGAGCGGGAGGGGATGTACGACTTCCTGACCGGCCGCGAATTCGTGGTGGCCAACGCCGAGCTGCACGGCCTGGGCGACGCCGAGGCGGCCGCCGCGCTGGCCACGGTCGAGATGGAGTATGCGCAGGACCGCAAGATCGCGACGTACAGCAAGGGCATGCGCCAGCGCGTGAAGATGGCGTCCGCGCTGGTCCACAACCCGTCCGTGCTGCTGCTGGACGAGCCCTTCAACGGGATGGACCCGCGCCAGCGGATGCAGCTGATGGAGTTGCTGCGCCGGATGGGCGCGGAGGGCCGTACGGTTCTCTTCTCCTCGCACATCCTCGAAGAGGTCGAACAGCTCGCCTCGCACATCGAGGTGATCGTGGCGGGACGGCACGCGGCTTCCGGCGACTTCCGCCGCATCCGCCGGCTGATGACGGACCGCCCGCACCGCTATCTCGTACGGTCCAGCGACGACCGGGCCCTGGCCGCGGCACTGATCGCCGATCCGTCGACGGCCGGGATCGAAGTCGACCTGAACGAGAACGCTTTGCTTATCCAGGCGATCGATTTCGGCCGCTTCACCACTCTGTTGCCCAAGGTCGCACGCGAGCAGGGCATTCGTCTTCTGACCGTTTCACCGTCCGACGAGTCCCTCGAATCGGTCTTTTCCTATCTCGTAGCGGCCTGAGGCCGACAAGGAGCTGTGACGTCATGTACGACCCCACAGTCGCCCGGCTCACCTACCGGGCGCTGCTCGGCCGGCGCCGGGCCGCCATCCTCTTCGTCCTGCCCGCACTGCTGATCGTCATCGCGGTGGCGGTACGGATGTTCGCGGGGGCCGACGACCAGGTGGCCTCGGACGTGCTGGGCGGATTCGCCATCGCCACCATGGTGCCGCTGATCGGTGTGATCGCCGGCACGGGCGCGATCGGCCCGGAGATCGACGACGGCTCGATCGTCTACCTGCTGGCCAAGCCGGTGAGCCGACCGACGATCATCTTCACCAAGCTGATCGTCGCGATCGCGGTGACCATGGTCTTCTCGGCGGTCCCGACGCTGCTCGCCGGTCTGATCCTCAACGGCAACGGCCAGCAGATCGCGGTGGCGTACACGATCGCCGCTCTGGTCGCCTCGATCGCCTACAGCGCGCTGTTCCTGCTGCTGGGCACCGTCAGCCGGCACGCGGTGGTGCTGGGTCTCGTCTACGCGCTGGTGTGGGAGGCCCTGTTCGGCAGCCTGGTGCCGGGTGCGCGCACGCTCAGCGTGCAGCAGTGGTCGCTCGCGCTGGCGGAGAAGACCGGCGGCAACGGTGCGATCACCTCGGACGTCGGTCTGCCGCTCGCCACGGTGCTGCTGGCCGTGGTGACCGTCGCGGCGACCTGGTACGCGGGGCAGAAGCTGCGCACGCTGAAGCTGGCCGGCGAGGAGTGAGCGGACCGTCGTCCGACATGTGACAACCCCCGGTCATCGGCCGGGGGTTGTCACATGTCGGACAGTCTTACGCGTAACTGTACGGTTATCGGTGCGTTGTTCACGGTGCGTGGAGGCAACTGGAATCCGTGGCGTCGTAGCGTTCGTGAAATGTGCAGATGGCCGATACGGCGGGGAACCCCCGTCGGTCGGTTCCTCGAGTGAGTGGCAACCGTGAGCGTCCTCCGCCCCTGAAGCCCGGGGAGAGGGCTGTCCATTTCCGCGAAGCTTTCACGAACGGAAGGCAGCTCATGCCGACGGAAGTCGCTCTACTCGAATCACGCGCACTGCGCGTCGAACAGATGGGGCGCGTCGATGCCCTGGACAAGGTGAAGTGCCTTGTCATGCTCCCGGACGGGATTCATGTTCGCACAGAGGATGTGGCTCGTTACTTCGAAGTATCCACAGAGGTGGTCAAAAAGGTGACCCACCGCCATCGAGCCGAGCTGGAGGAGAACGGTCTCAGGACGCTTCGAGGGCCTGACCTGGGGGCCTTCCATAGGGACATGTTGTCCCTATGGAAGAGTGAAGGTGCCGGAAGTTATCCACAGGCAGCCACTCAGCTCCGCCTCTACACCCGCCGGACCGTCCTCAACGTCGCCATGCTTCTTCGCGACAGCGACGTCGCCCGGTGCGTGCGTATGTATCTGCTCGACGCCGAGCAGGACCTCCGCGCGGGATACGCGTCGCTCGAACACCGCGTGACCCGGGTCGAAGGCCACCTGGCCGGTGTGGGCACCGCGCTCCAGGAACTGGGCCCGGTCCTCAGCCGGATGTCGCACCGGCTGGACAGCCTCGACCGCAGGCTGGAGGCGACCCACCAGGTCGTCGGCGCCATGAGCGTGAGGCTCAGCGGGGTTTCCGAGGACGTCGTCCGGCTCGACGACCGCATGGACGCCCTGGCCCGCAATCTCAAGGAGCTGGGCCGCCGCAACAGGCGCTGATCCGGCCCCGGGCAGCGTGGAAAAGGCTCAGGGACCGAGGCGGCGCCCGGTCCCTGAGCCGTACGTACCGAAAGAGCGGCGGCCTACGACTCCCGCAGCAGCCGCTCCAGCACCACCGCGATCCCGTCGTCGTCGTTCGACGTAGTCGTCTCCTGAGCGACGGCCTTCAGATCGGCGTGGGCGTTGGCCATGGCCACGCCGTGCCGGGCCCAGGCGAACATCGGGATGTCGTTGGGCATGTCGCCGAAGGCGATCGTGTCCGCGGCCTTCACACCCAGCCGACGCGCGGCCAGCGAGAGGCCGGTGGCCTTGCTCAGCCCCAGCGGCAGGATCTCCACGACCCCCGGGCCCGCCATGACCACGTCCACCAGATTGCCGACCGCCGCCCGCGCGGCCTTCGCCAGTGCGTCGTCGTCCAGATCCGGGTGCTGTATGTACACCTTGTTCAGCGGGGCGGCCCACATCTCGGCCGGGTCCTGCACGAAGACGGCCGGGCGCGGCCCCTCCTGCACGCGGTAGCCCGGCCCGACCAGCACCTCGCCGTCGAGCCCGTCGCGGCTCGCGGCCAGCGCCAGCGGACCGACCTCGGCCTCGACCTTGGAGAGGGCGAGCCCGGCGAGCTGCCGGTCCAGGGTGAGCGAGGTGAGCAGCCTGCGCTCACCCGCGTGGTAGACCTGAGCGCCCTGCGCGCAGACGGCCAGGCCCTCGTAGCCGAGGTCGTCCAGGATGTGCCGGGTCCAGGGGACGGCGCGGCCGGTGACGACGATGTGCGCCGCACCGGCACCGGCGACGGCCGCCAGCGCCTCGCGGGTCCGAGCGGAGACGGTTTCGTCGTCGCGCAGGAGGGTGCCGTCGAGGTCGGTCGCGACAAGCTTGTAAGGGAAGGTCACTTGGCGACCGGCTCCAGAATCTCGCGCCCGCCCAGGTAGGGGCGGAGCACCTCGGGCACCCGCACCGAACCGTCGGCCAGCTGGTGGTTCTCCAGGATCGCCACGATGGTGCGCGGGACGGCGCAGAGCGTGCCGTTCAGCGTGGCCAGGGGCCGCATGGTCTTTTTGCCGTCGCGGTTGTCCCGCATCCGGACCGAGAGCCTCCGCGCCTGGAACTCGCCGCAGTTGGACGCCGAGGTGAGCTCGCGGTACTTGCCCTGGGTCGGGATCCAGGCCTCGCAGTCGTACTTCCTGGTGGCCGAGGCCCCCAGATCGCCGCTGGCGACGTCGATGACCTGGAAGGGCAGTTCGAGGCCGGTGAGCCACTGCTTCTCCCAGTCCAGGAGGCGCAGGTGCTCGGCCTCGGCGTCCGCCGGGTCGACGTACGAGAACATCTCGACCTTGGTGAACTGGTGCACCCGGAAGATGCCCCGGGTGTCCTTGCCGTACGTGCCCGCCTCGCGGCGGTAGCAGGAGGAGTAGCCGGCGTAGCGCAGCGGCAGCTTCTCCGCGTCGATGATCTCGTCCATGTGGTACGCGGCGAGCGGTACCTCGGAGGTGCCGACCAGGTACTGGTCGTCCTTGTCCAGGTGGTAGACGTCCTCCGCGGCCTGGCCGAGGAAGCCGGTGCCCTCCATGGCGCGGGGGCGGACCAGGGTCGGGGTCAGCATCGGGGTGAAGCCGGCCTCGGTGGCCTGGGCGATCGCCGCGTTGACGAGGGCGAGCTCCAGCAGCGCGCCGACGCCCGTCAGGTAGTAGAAGCGGGAGCCGGACACCTTGGCGCCGCGCTCCATGTCGATCGCGCCGAGCGCCTCGCCGAGCTCCAGGTGGTCCTTGGGCTCGAATCCCTCCGCGCCGAAGTCGCGGATCGTCCCGTGCGTCTCCAGGACGACGAAGTCCTCCTCGCCGCCGACCGGCACGTCCGGGTGGACGATGTTGCCGAGCCGCAGCAGCAGATTCCTGGTCTCCGCGTCGGCCTCGTCCTGGGCCGCGTCGGCGGCCTTGACGTCTGCCTTGAGCTGCTCGGCGCGGGTCAGGAGCTCGGCGCGCTCCTCGGGAGAGGCCTTGGGGATGAG
Source organism: Streptomyces sp. NPDC008163 (assembly GCF_042956885.1). NCBI lineage: Bacteria > Bacillati > Actinomycetota > Actinomycetes > Kitasatosporales > Streptomycetaceae > Streptomyces > Streptomyces sp. NPDC008163. The sequence goes on from NZ_JBIBHG010000012.1 coordinate 100,379, forward strand.
TTTGCCGAGCGATTTCTGCTCGGAACGGAGTTCATCGAAAGCGGCCCCGGACGACCTGCGCCGTTCGTCGGCGGAGAGCAGGGCATCGACGAGTGCGACGTCCTCTCCCCGGTTGCGCTGGGAGGCGCGAACACGGTCGGGGTCCTCACGAATCAGGCGAAGGTCAATCACTCCTCCAGGCTACCGGTGTCGGCTTCGCCCACTTGAACCGATAGGACCAAGCGTGGCGCTTTGCCCGAATTGCCGGTATTCGGCATTGTGGGGCGAGTGGGTCACGAGGCTTGCGTGGTGGGGTAGTTGAGCGTCGCTTTTCCACAGGAGCGACCACCCCGTCAAAGTTATCCACAGGCTGTGGGGGAAGTCTGTGGACTCGGAAGAGATCATTCCGAGGGCCTGCTGAAAACGCCTGGATTCAAGGTTCAAACCCGTTTCACGCGCTCGTTCGGGTGGGAATTGATAGCCCTAAAGAGTTGATCAACGGAATTGAGCTGACACGGGGTGAACAGATGCCCTGTGGACGGGTGCGAGTGGGCTGTGTCGGTTTGTCGATCATGTCGGATTGCGGTGTCGACTTGTCCCCAGGTGTAATCCCTCGCCTGTGGATAACTCTTCCCGGTGTGATCAATCGTCTGATCGCACCAGCCCTGTGGACACAAAGCAGCCCTGGGCCGGGAGACCCAGGGCTCGGTCAGGCCCGCCCGTCCTGGTTGCGTGCCAGCCAGTCCGACGCCTCGGTGAACTCAGCGTCGGACGTGCCCGCCCGCAGCGGGCGCACATCCGCCGGAGCCGCACCGGCCCGCGGATAGGAGCCGAGGAAGCGCACATTCGGGCAGATGCGCTTGAGTCCCATCAAAGCCTCTCCGACCCGGCGGTCGGAGATGTGGCCCTCCGCGTCCACCGCGAAGCAGTAGTTGCCGATGCCGGCCCCGGTCGGCCGGGACTGGATCAACATCAGGTTCACGCCGCGCACCGCGAACTCCTGGAGCAGTTCGAGGAGGGCGCCCGGATGGTCGTCGCCCAGCCAGATCACCACGGAGGTCTTGTCCGCACCGGTCGGCGCGGAGGGCCGTGCCGGACGGCCCACGAGCACAAAGCGGGTCTGCGCGTTCTCCGCGTCGTGGATCTCGGTCACCAGCGGTTCGAGTCCGTACCTCGCCGCCGCGAACTCGCCCGCGAAGGCGGCGTCGTAGCGGCCCTCCTGCACGAGCCGCGCGCCGTCCGCGTTGGATGCCGCCGACTCCCATACCGCCTGCGGGAGATGGGCGGCCATCCAGTTGCGCACCTGCGGCTGCGCCGCCGGGTGGGCGGTGACCGTCTTGATGTCGGACAGCTTGGTGCCGGGCCGTACGAGCAGCGCGAAGGTGATGGAGAGCAGCACCTCGCGGTAGATCATCAGCGGCTCGCCGCTGGTGAGCTGGTCGAGGGTGGTGGTGATGCCGCCCTCGACGGAGTTCTCGATCGGTACGAGTGCCGCGGCGGCCGTTCCGTTGCGCACCGCGTCCAGAGCCGCCGGTACGGAGACCATCGGGACGAGTTCGCGGGTCGCGGCTTCCGGGAGCGTACGGAGGGCTACCTCGGTGAAGGTGCCTTCGGGGCCGAGATAGGCGTAGCGCGTGGCGGACATACCGTCACCCTAATGCGCGGTGGCGGCGCGGAAGGTCCGTACGGACGGGCCCTCCGCGGCTCAGGACTCCAGAAGCCGCTGCCCCACGTACTCACCGGCCGCCGCCCCGCCCGGCACCGCGAACAGCCCGCTCGCCTCGTGGCGGATGAAGGGGGAGAGCGCGTCCCCCCGGTCCAGCTTGCGCTGCACCGGGACGAAGCCGCGCAGCGGATCGGCCTGCCAGCAGATGAAGAGCAGCCCGGCGTCCGGGGTGCCGTCCTGGGCGATCCCGTCGTGGTATGAGAACGGCCGGCGCAGCATCGCCGCACCGCTGTTGCGCTCGGGCGACGAGATCCGGGCGTGCGCGTTGTCCGGGATCAGCAGCTTGCCGTCCGGGCCCGCCTTGTCGAGGTCCATCGCGGTGGTCTCGGTGCCGCCGCTGAGCGGGGCGCCGTCCGCCTTGCGGCGGCCGATGACCCGTTCCTGGCGCTCCACCGGAAGCTTCTCCCAGTCGTCCAGGAGCATCCGGATCCGCCGGACCACCGCGTAGGAGCCGCCCGTGAGCCAGTCGTACGCCGGGTCCTGGCCGCCGGGGACGAACACGCGCGCGGCGAAGTCGTCGTCCGTTGCCTTCGGGTTGCCGGTGCCGTCGATCTGGCCCATCAGATTGCGGGCCGTCATCGGCTTCGCGGTCGCACCGGGCGTGCGGTTGAAGCCGTTCATCTGCCAGCGCACGGTGGCCGTCGAGGCGGCCTCCTTCTGCACGGCCCGCAGTGCGTGGAAGGCGACGAGCGCGTCATCGGCGCCGATCTGGACCCACAGATCCCCGTTGGACCGGCCGGTGTCGAGGTGGTCGGAGGAGAACGGCGGCAGCGGGTCGAGCCCCGGCGGGCGGTGCGCGGTGAGGCCCGTGTGTTCGAAGAAGGTGGCGCCGAAGCCGAAGGTGACGGTGAGCGAGGACGGGCCCGCGTCCAGCGCGACCCCGGTGTCGTGTCCGGGGCCGTCCGCCGCACCCCCGGCGGGTTCACCGGCCATCAGCCGCTGTGCCAGCGCGGACCACCGGCGCATCAGGGCGACGGCCTGCTTGCGCCCGGCCCCGGGGGCGAGGTCGAAGGCGATGAGATGACCGGATGCCTGAAGCGGAGTGGTGATCCCCGGTTGATGTTTCCCGTGAAACATCACCTCGGTGGAGCCGACCGTGGTCAGCGCGGCCGGTGCCTCGTCACGGGTCGCGGCATAGCCGGTGGCACCGCCGGCCGCGCCGAGGACCAGCCCGGTCGCCCCGGCGGCGCCCGCAGTGCCGAGCAGCCGTCGCCTGGAGAGGGCAGGGGTGTTACCGGTGTCGCTGTTCTTGCTTTTTCCGCTCACGGTCCTGCTCAGCCGATCTTCACGTTCTTGTCGACCGTCGTCTGGTCGATGTCGGAGGTCCGTACCGTCACCGCGACCTTCCAGTCGCCCGCGATCGGGATCTGGAGGCCGGTGGCGGTCCAGTGGCCCTCAGTCAGCCGGACCGGGACGACCGGCAAGGGGCCGATGTCCTTGGACTCCAGGGTGAAGGCGATCTTCACCTCGGGCACGTCCATGGGCTTCTTGGCGGGGTCCTCGAGCCACAGGTGGATCACGTTGGCTCCGGTGCGTCCCGGGTCGATGTCCATCCGTACCGTGCCCTTGCCGTTCGCGCCGCCCGTGTCGAAGGGCAGTGCGAGGTTGACGGGACCGCTGTCCACGGACCCGGCCGCCGCCGACGAGGAGCCTGCCGCCTCTTCCTGCGTACGGCCCGGCTCCGTCGAGGTGAGGACGGTGGTCACCGCGAGCAGGGCCACGGCGACGCCGACCTCGGCCAGCACGGAGCGGCGAAGCCCCGACCGGCCGGGGTCGGCGTCGCGTATCCGCTTCTTCTCGGCGGTGGCCACGGCGGCCCGCTGCCGGGCGAGCTGAGCGGCCCGGGCGGGGTCCTCGGCGGTCTCCGGTGCGGCCTCGGGCTCCTCGTCGGCGTCGGGCGTCACCACGGCCGGGGCGTCGCTGCCCTCCGCGAGCTTCCCCGTCCACCGACGCGACATCGACGCGATCCCCACCAGGACGGCGACGAGCCCCACCTTGACCAGCAGCAGCTGCCCGTACCCCGTACCGGTCAGCGCCGACCACGTGCCGACCTGCCGCCACGACTGGTAGACCCCCGTCGCGACGAGGACGACCACGCTGACGAAGGCGATCGTGGAGAAGCGGCGTACGGCCGCCGAGGTCAGGTCGGGTGTGCGGTACAGCGCGGTCAGCAGCGCCACGAGCCCGCCCAGCCAGGCGGCGACGGCCAGCAGGTGGAGCACGTCCACGGGCATGGCGATGCCGGGCTGGATACCGGTCGACGCGTGCTCGGCGAGCGCCCAGGTGCCGGCGATTCCGGCGGCGATGACCGCGCCGCCGATGGCGAGGCCGAAGGTGAGGTCCCTCTTCTCACGCGGGTCCTCGCGCTTGGCGTACGCGCCGAAGAGCACCGCGACGAACAGGGCACTGGCGCCGAGCAGCAGGAGCCGAGACACCAGGGCGGCACCGGGCTTGGTGTCGAGGACCGCCTTGAGGCCGTCGAGGTCGAGCACGTCGCCGAGCTTCCCGGAGCCGGTGTACGAGCTGCGCAGGAGCAGCATCGCGATCGTCGCCGCGGTCAGCGTCATCCAGCCGCGTACCACCAGACGTTGCAGCGGTCGCGCACCCGCACCGCGCTGCCAGCAGGCCAGGACGAAGGCGGCACCGCCCGCGAGCACGATGAAGCCGGCGTACGCGGCGTAGCGCGCGATGTCGTAGAGCGTGCCGACGAGCCCGCCGCCCGCCTCGCTGTCGGGGAGGGCGACGGTGGTCTCGGAGGGCGCCCCGATGGAGAAGGTGAAGGCGCCGGAGACCGGGTGGCTGTCGGCGGAGACCGCCTGCCACGCCACGGTGTACGTGCCGTCGCCGAGGCCGCCGCGCAGGGCGACGCCGTACTTCACGGTGGACCCGCTGTGCAGGTCGCGCGGGGCGGCCTTGGTGTCGGCGCGCTTGCCCGAGGGGTCCAGGACGCGGATGGAGTCCGCACCGAGGGCGACCTGTTCGGAGAAGGTGAGCGTGACCTGCGTGGGTGCCGTGGCGACCACCGCCCCGTCCTGCGGATCGCTCCCGGTGAGCGCGGCATGGGCCGACGCGGGGGCCGCGACGGCCAGCAGCAGGCCGAGCACCGCGCCGAGCAGCGCGACGAGCAGTCCGGCCGCGGCGAGCGGCCGGCGTGGGGCGGACGGGGGCGGCCCGAAGGGCGGGGCGGTGGCTGTCATGGCGTGTCAGTCCCTCACTGCTTCTTCGGGTTGTGGGTGGTCTCCTTCACGGGAAGGACGACCTCGATCGCGCCGGCCTTCTCGAAGTGCAGTTCCACGGACACCTTCTGGCCCTGCTTGGGCTGCTTCTTGAGCTTCATGAACATGATGTGGCTGCCACCACGTTCGAGGTCCAGCTCACCGCCCGCGGGCACGTCGAAGGACGCCACCTTCCGCATGACCTGGTCCTTCGTCTCGTGGATCGTGACGTCGTCCGAGAGCGGGCTGGTGACCGAGGTGAGGCGGTCGTCGCCGGTGCCGTTGTTCTGCACGACGAGGAAGCCGGCCGCCATGTCGTTGACGGGCTGCGGCATGAACCCGCCGACTACCTTGAGCTCGGGCTTGTCCGAGGAGGTCGAGCACCCCGCCAGCGTCAGGCCCGCGGTCACGGCCAGGACGGCGGCGAGGGTGGTGCGGTGGTTCACGGGTTCTCCCCCTTGACGATCTTGGGGAGGTCCTTGGTGTAGTCGTCGGGCGTGGTGTCCTCGCTGTACAGCACGTAGCCCTTGTCGGTCTTCGGGGAGAAGGCGATGACCTGCGAGCCGTGCATCGAGACGACCGTGCCGTCCTTCTCCTTCTTCGGCGCGGAGATGCCGATGCCGATCTGCCGGGCACCCGCCTGGATGGCCGGGAAGTCGCCGGTGAGACCGATGAAGGAGGGGTCCTGCGCCTTGAGCCAGCTGCCGAGGGAGGCCGGGGTGTCGCGCTCCGGGTCGGTGGTGACGAAGACGACCCGGAGGTTGTCCTGGTCGGCCTTGGGCAGGGACTTCTTGGCGATGGCGATGTTGCTCATGATGAGCGGGCAGACGTCGGGGCAGTTGGTGTAGCCGAAGTAGATGAGCGTCGGCTTGCCCTTGGTCTCCTTGCGCAGGTCGAACTTCTTGCCGTGCGTGTCGGTCAGGACGAGGTCCGGCTTGGTGAACGGCTGGTCGAGCACCGTCGCGGCCTGTGTCTTCGTCTGCATCGACACGTCGGCCACGGGCTTCTTGCTGTCGTTGTCACTGCTGCCGCAGGCGGACAGGGTGAGCGCGGCCGCGACGACGAGCGCCGCAGCCGGAACGATCTTCTTAACCATGGAGCACTGTTCCTGAGGGGTCGGTGGAGCGGGGTGGGGGCCAGGAAGCGCCTGGCCCCCGTGGGGCCTGTCAGGTCGTACGACGGCGCCCGGCCAGGACACCGAAGGCCACGCCGGCGACGCCGATGACGATGCCGACGATGCCGAGCACCCGGGCGGTGTTGTCCGTGGAGTCGGAGGAGGACGCCGAAGCGGTGGTGGTCGCGCCGCTCTTCTCGGCGGAGCCCGCAGTGGAGTCGGAGGACTTCGCGTCCGCGCCGGACGCCCCGTGCGCGTCATCGGCCGCAGCCGTCAGCTTGAGGACGGGCGCGGGGGACTCGGGCTCCTCGGCCCCTTCCTTGGGCTCCTCGATCCAGCGCACGACCTCCTTGTTGGAGTACGTCTGGATCGCCTTGAACACCAGCTGGTCGGCGTCCTCCGGGAGCTGGCCGACGGAGAGCGGGAACTGCTGGAAGCGGCCGGGCTCGATCTTGCCGCCGGTCCAGGTGACCTTGGAGACGGCCTCGTTGATCGTCTTGCCGTGCATCTCAAGCGGCTTGGCCAGCTTGCTCTTCGTCACCTCGATGTCCCACCCGGGCACCGGCTGCGGCATGACGGACGCCAGCGGGTGGTCGGTCGGGAAGTTCACTTCGAGCTTGGTCGTCGAGGCGTCGTCACGCTCGTTGGGGACCTTGAAGTTGATGACGGCGTAGCCGCCCTTGGCGGCCTCGCCCTGCGGCTGGACGCTGACGTGGGCGGAGGCCGTACCGGCGAGCAGCAGCACGGCGGAGGCGGCGACGCCGCCGGCGAGGGCGATGCGGGAAACGTTCATGACAGGGATCACTCCACAGGGCACGAAGGAAAGGTGCTCCGGCGCACGGGTGCGCACCGGCATCGCGACGCCACTTCCGTACGGACCGATGGCGCGCCGAGGCCCGGAGGGGCCGGTGCGCATCGCGTGGAGGGCGTCGCGTCAGGCTGCGAGAGCGAGCACGGAGGGCGGTCCGCGCCTGATCACCAAGTGCTGCAACGGATCCCCGGTGGCCGGGCGCGGCGCGTCCACGGCGGTACGAGGGGTGCGCGGCCCGGTCGCGGGCTCCCCGGCCAGGCCACTGCGCAGGGCGGCGACGAGCCGGAACGCGTCCCGCAGCGCCCGGAGCCGGGCCCCGGCCGCGACCTGCTGGGCCCCGTGCGCCGAGAGCCGGGCGAGCCGGAACAGGGCGATCTCGCCCCGTCGCAGCAGCCAGCCGGTGGCCAGGGCGGCCAGCAGGTGCCCGAGGAGCATGGGCAGGCTGGGAAGCGTGTGGAGGAGGCCGGCCGGGGTGGCCCATGCGGGGCCGGAAGGGGTGGCGGCCAGATGCTGGTGCGCCTGAGCGGTCACCGCCGCCGGGTCGATGCCCGCGGTGCCGACGATGTGCCGTGCGTCGGCGGCGTTCAGCTGCTGGGGTCCGGCGCCGCAGACGAGGCCTGCCGCGAACCGGATCAGAGCGTCGTCACCGCCGGTCGCCCCGGGGGTCGCGGTGTGCGTGCCCAGCCCGAACAGGGTGTGCAGGGCGAGCTGTCCGCCGGCCAGGGCCGCGGCGATGGAGGGCAGCGAGCGTTCGCGTCCGGCGAGGGGGACGGCCACCGCGAGGACGCCGAGGAATCCGGCGAGCAGGGTCCACCAGGGGACGGTCGCGCAGGCGGCCAGCGCGTGCCCGGCAGCGGACAACGCGACGCAGACCGCGGCGAACACCGCGGCCCTCAGTAGCCGTAGACCGGCTCCGGCGCGTCCCACAGACACAGACATGGCGGGCCCATCATCGCACCCGGCACCCCGCCCCCGTACGGCAGGTCCGGAAGGTCGTCTTCCGGCCGTAATGGGTGTGAGCAGGGCCGTTCGCGCGGGTTCCGGCGGCTCCGGGGCCCGGCGTGACCGGCGTGTGGGACCGGAATACACCGGTGTGGCCGCATCCGGCTATCCGCCGATTGGGCGGGATCACAGCACGCGCGTGCTTACGACCGCCCCGGTGCGGCAATACGTAGCGGTATGTCTAGCCGCAACCAGGAGGCCGGAGCATGAGCATCTGGTGGTCACTCCATTTGCGGCGCGACGCTGCGAGCGTGCCGCTCGCCCGCCGGTTCCTGGTCGGCACGATGGAATCCGCGGGCGTGGATCCGGACGTCTGCTTCGACCTGTCCCTCGCGCTGAGCGAGGCCTGTGCGAACGCGGTCGAGCACGGCGGGGAGTACGACGCCACCTCCGGCGGCACCGTGAAGGACCGGGACGCCTGGGAGGATCCGTCGGCCACGGCCAGTGGCCAGTACCGGGTCACCGCGTATCTGGACGGCGAGAAGTGCCGCATCGAAGTCGCCGATTCGGGGCCCGGTTTTCCCACCGGGGGCGGTCCTCACACCTTGGAGCGGCAGTCCGGGAGCGGACTGCCGGACCCGCAGTACGCGTCGTATCCGCCCGTCACCGCCGAGGAGGGACGGGGCCTGTGCCTGATCGAACAGCTCGCCGACCACGTCCACTTCGGCAACCGCCCGGGGTGCGCCGGCGCGGTCGTGAGCTTCGACAAGGTCCTGAAATGGCGGAAGGACGCCCTGCTCATGGTGTCCTGAGCGGGGCGCCCCTCCGTACGTACGACAGGCGGCGGATCAGCCCTTGAGCCGGGCCATCCACGCCTCGACCTCGTCGGCCTGCCGGGGCAGCTTGTCCGAGAGGTTCCGGTTGCCGTCCTCGGTGACGAGGATGTCGTCCTCGATCCGGACGCCGATGCCGCGGTACTCCTCGGGCACGGTCAGGTCGTCGGCCTGGAAGTAGAGACCCGGCTCGACGGTGAGGCAGACGCCCGGCTCCAGCGTCCCGTTCACGTACGCCTCGGTGCGCGCGGCGGCGCAGTCGTGGACGTCCATGCCGAGCATGTGGCCGGTGCCGTGCAGGGTCCAGCGGCGCTGGAGGCCCAGCTCCAGGACCTTCTCCACCGACAGGTCGCCGAGCAGGCCCCACTCGACGAGCTTCTCGGTGAGGACCCGCTGCGCGGCGTCGTGGAAGTCGCGGAAGTCGGCACCGGGCTTGACCGCGGCGATACCCGCCTCCTGCGCCTCGTACACCGCGTCGTAGATCTTGCGCTGGAGCGGTGTGAACGTGCCGCTGATGGGAAGGGTGCGGGTCACGTCGGCCGTGTAGAGGTCGTTGGTCTCCACCCCGGCGTCGAGCAGCAGCAGCTCGCCCGAGCGGACGGCGCCGTCGTTGCGCACCCAGTGCAGGGTGGTGGCGTGCGGTCCCGCGGCGCAGATCGAGCCGTACCCGATGTCGTTGCCCTCGATGCGGGCGCGCAGGAAGAACGTTCCCTCGATGTAGCGCTCGCTGGTGGCCTCGGCCTTGTCGAGGACCTTCACGACGTCCTCGAAGCCGCGTGCGGTGATGTCGCACGCCTTCGTCAGCTCGGCGATCTCGAAGGCGTCCTTCACCAGGCGCGCCTCGGAGAGGTAGACCCGCAGCTCCTCGTCACGCTCGGCGGTCACCTTGTCGGTGAGGGCGGCCTCGATGCCGGCGTCGTGGCCGCGGACGTTGCGGACGGGGCCGGTGGCCTCGGCCAGCGCGGCGGGCAGCTCGCGCACGTCCTTGGCGGGGATGCCCAGCAGCTGTTCGGCCTCGGCGAGGGAGTGGCGGCGGCCGACCCACAGCTCGCCCTGGCCGTCGAGCCAGAACTCGCCGTTCTCGCGGTTCGAGCGGGGCAGCAGGTAGACGGTCGCCTCGTGGCCGTCGTCCGTCGGCTCCAGGACGAGGACGCCGTCCTGCGTCTGGTCACCGGTGAGGTACGCGTACTCGGTGGAGGCACGGAAGGCGTACTCGGTGTCATTGGAACGGGTCTTCAGCCGGCCTGCGGGGATGACCAGCCGCTCGCCGGGGAAGCGCGCGGACAGCGCGGCGCGGCGGTCGGCGGTGTGACCGGCCTGGGCGATCGGCTCCAGACCGTGCAGCTCGGTGTCGGCCCAGCCGGACTGCATGCTCGCGGCGAGCTCGTCGGACACGCCCGGGTACAGGCCGTTCTTCCGCTGCTTGACCGGCTCTGTCTCTTCGGTCTCCGGGGTCTCCGGGAACTCCTCAGACACGACTGTTCTCCTTGATACGACGCTGGACCTCCTCCATCGTACGGGCGTACGGAAGGGGGCCCAGGGCCGGAAGACCTCTTACACGGGAAGGTCCCGGCTCAGTCGAACCGGGCCGCGAGTACGACCACGTCCTCCGTGCTGTCCGCCCGCCCGGCCCCGTCCGGCAGCACGGTGCGCACCACGTGGTCGGCCACCGCGGCGGCGTCCGCGCGCAGTGCCCTGGGGACGCTCGCCGCCGCCGAATGGAGACGCGCGTACGCCCGGTCCATCGAGTCGCCGGCCCGGCGCAGCAGCCCGTCGGTGTACAGCAGAACCGTCTCGCCGGGGGCGGGCGTGATGTCCACACTGGGCGCCTCCCAGCAGGACAGCATGCCCAGCGGGGCGGAGAGCGTGGTCTCCACGTACGCGGTGCGGCGCTCGCCGACGATCAGGGGCGGGGTGTGTCCGGCCCCGGCGAGCAGGATCCTGCGGCGGGCCGGCTCGCAGTACGCGAAGAGGGCGGTCGCGGAGCGGGCCGGCTCGGTCAGCCGCAGCAGCAGTTCGAGGTCGGAGAGCACGGCGACCGGGTCCGCGCCCTCCATCACCGCGTACGCGCGCAGTCCGGCGCGCAGCCGTCCCGTGGCGGCCAGCGCGCCGGGGCCCGAGCCGCCGACCGATCCGACGGCGAGGCCGAGGGCGCCCTCCGGCAGGGCGAGCGCGTCGTACCAGTCGCCCCCGCCCTGCGGGGCCACCTCGTGGCGCACGGCGAGCTGGACGCCGGGGATCCGGGGGAGCCGGGTGGGCAGCAGTTCCTCGGTCACGGTGGCGACGTCCGCCCTGGCCCGTTCCAGTTCCAGCAGGCGGGACAGGTGCTCGGAGGCGTATCCGGCGTACAGGCCGACGAGGTGGCGCTGGCGTTCCAGGGGTTCCGCGGGTTCGTCGTAGAGCCAGACGGCGGCGCCGAGCCGTCCGGTCGTCGCGGTGGCGAGGGGCAGGGCGTAGCTGGCGGCGTAGCCGAGGCGGGCGGCGACCTCGCGTCTTCGGGGGTCCAGACCGGTGTCGCCGAGCAGGTCGGGGGTGGTCAGCGGGCCGTCCGGGTTGGGCAGGCCCTCCAGGATGCGTCCGTACGAGGTGGCGCTGCGCGGCACGGTCTCGATCTGGCCCAGTTCGGCGTGGGCCAGCCCGAGCCCGATGGTGCTGACGGGGCCGCGCCGGTCGGACGGTTCGAAGGCGACCAGGCCCCGGCGGGCGCCGACGAGGGCGGCCCCGGCGTCGAGGAACTCGTGCAGTGCGTCGTCCAGGCTGCTGGTTCCGGCCAGGCGCTCGGTGAGCTCGTGGAGCGTGGTGAGGTCGGAGACCCAGCCGGCGAGCCGGTCCTGGATGAAGGCGCCGGGTGCGGCGGGCAGTACCTCGATCGGCCCGGCAGTCTCATCCGAAACCGGAACTGTGGGATCGATTCCAGCCACTTTTGGCAGGTGCGGAGCGCTCATGGTCGCCGGCTTTCCGAGCGGTCTGTTCCGTCGAATAGCATCGCAAACCCCCATGTCATTCTGCGCCGCTACCAGTGCATCCACATGTACACGCACAAGTGAGGCGATGTCCAGCATTGTCCCCCCGGAAAACCCGGTGTCCGCGCCCTAATCAACTTGGCCGAAAAACGAACCTTGCCGTGTGTATTAGCGATCGACTGGGTCTGCCCCAACGGGGGTGCACCTCCGGGTGAAGTCCCTGGGGCGCGTCATTCCGGGCATGCTGGGTACGTAATTCTTTGGATGTCCAGGGGTGGCCCCGCCCGCCCCCGGAACCTGGCAGCAGGCCCGGGCGTCCTCTCTTGTGACGGCCGCGCCCCACCCCCGAGTGGCGAGGCCGCGCGCACGGACCGCAGCAGCGCCGTGCGTCCCGCACCTCGCCACGATGCCGACCGCAAGCAGCTCGATCCGGCTCAGCACGGCTCACGCTCGGTACCGACGAACGACCCGTACCGCAGGCTCGACGAGCACGTACACCCAGAAGATCCGCAGGCATGGTGTGACCACGCACGATGCGAGGCGGACCCTCGGCGTTCAACGGAAAGGAACGAGCGCTCATGCGCGAGATCCTCGGAAGGCGACGCAGGCCCGGTCGCAGGGGCGGTTCCGCCCGGCTCGACGCGGCCCTGACCTGCGCCACGGAGTGGCAGTGGCCCGTACTCCCCGGAGCGGGGCTGCGCGGGAGCGGTGACCTCGGCCGTCGCTGCGCGTGCCCCGATCCCGAGTGCGCGGTGCCCGGCGCGCACCCCTTCGACCCCGGACTGCTCGCCGCGACCACCGATGCCCGGATGGTGCGCTGGTGGTGGACGAACCGGCCGACCGCGCCGGTGCTGCTCGCCACGGGCGGCCGGGCGCCCTGCGCCCTGAGCCTGCCGGCGGTGGCCGGTGCCCGCGCCCTGGCCGCGCTCGACCGGGCGGGGCTGCGCCTGGGCCCCGTGGTGGCGACGCCCACCCGGTGGGCGCTGCTGGTCGCCCCGTACACCCTGGAACGGCTCGGCGAGCTGCTGTACGCACAGGACCGGGTGCCCAGCTCGCTGCGGTTCCACGGGGAGGGCGGCTATGTCGTCCTGCCGCCCTCGGAGATCGGCACGGGGCAGGTCCGCTGGGAGCGTGCGCCGGAGCGCACTCCGGGTTCACGCCCCAAGGGCGCCGACGCCGCGCCTGGCGTGGCGCCCTGGCTGCCGGATGTCGAGGCCGTGCTGGACGCCCTGGTCGAGGCGAGCACGAGTGCCCCGGACGGCGGCAGCAGACTTACGCACTGAGCGGTTGGGGGCAGGGTTGGCCAGATTCTGATGCGTGCGTGTTCTTTCAGACGGCATTCATTACGGAGTTCTGTCGCTTCTCTGTCCGATCTCCGGTGAATCCCTTCCGTTCTTCCTCGCTCCGCCCACTTCCGTCCGTCCTGCTTCACGATTTCCGGGTAAACGGCGGGGTTGCTTGTGGCGCATCCGTTTGTCCGGAGGTGTCGGTGATGCCGAGGAATTCGGGCGCCGCAAAACCCGTCGGGGCGAGGCTTTCTGATGGCGGTTCGGGGCTCTTCTCGTCCCGGCGCAGGTCCAACCGGCTTCCTGGGCCGGAGGGCTGACGCGGGACCATTGCCCGGAGGAGCTGGGGCGAGTGAGAGGCGGGGCGGTCCGGGAGCGACCCGTACACGGGCCTGTGTGCTCCGGGAGCGCGAAGCGCGCCGTACCCGGAAATGAGGATGCCCGATCGCTGGCGACGGGGGATGCACCAGCGACCGGGCTTCTTGAACCGTAACAAGAGATCTGCCGTTCGCAAATTCGATCTCGCGTATTCGGACAGCGATTTACCTGCCAGTACGGCGAGTTGTGACGGGAGTCACCTCCCGGCCGAGCCGCGGTCACGGTCAGCTGAGCGTCACCTGGCGATTGGTGAGACCGCCGCGCGCCCGTCGCTCCTCGGCGGTGAGCGGCGCGTCCGACGCGAGCGCCGTCGCGAGCCGCTCCGCGAACGCGGCGGCGGGCTTCTCGCAGTCCTCGGCGCCCATCGCGCTCGGCAGGTCCCAGACCGGGACCATCAGCCCGTGCGCCCGGAACGAGCCGACCAGCCGGGTGCCCTCGCCGAGCGAGGACTCGCCCGCCGCGTGCAGCCGGGCGAGCGCGTCGAGGAGCTGCTCCTCGGCGTGCGGCATGACCCAGCGCAGGTGGTTCTTCTCCGGCGTCTCGCACCAGTAGGCGGCGTCCACGCCCGACAGCAGGGCGGTCGGGATCGCCGCCTCGTTCGCACGTTCGAGCGAGGCGGAGACCTCGGCCGTGGCGTTCTCCGAGTCCGGCACCCAGAACTCGAAGCCGGAGTGGACGACCGGCTCGAAGGGCGCCTCGTTGTCCAGGAGGTCCTGCAGCCGGGGACCGTCGGCCGGCACACGGCGGGCGGCCACGGGCGAACCGGGCTCGGCCTCCAGCGCGCGGCTCAGCGTGTCCGCGAGGTCCCGGCTGAGGTCACCGGAGGAGGTGTCGTTCTGCAGAGCGAGCAGGACGGAGCCGTCGTCGCGGCGCAGCGCGGGCCACGCCATCGGCAGGACCGTCGCGAGCGTCACCGACGGCACGCCCTCGGGCAGGCCGCCCTTGAGCGTCAGCGGGGCCGTGGCCGCCGGGACCAGCTCGCGCAGCGCGACCCAGTCGCACTCGCCGGCCAGGCCCTCGAACGGACGCTGGACCAGCTCGGTCACCGCCTGTGCCGCAGCGCGGCCGTGACACGCCTTGTAGCGGCGGCCCGAACCGCACGGGCAGGGCTCACGAGCCCCGACCACCGGGATCTCGCCGTCCTTGAGCTGCTGCTTCCCGGCCTTGGTCTGAGGGCGCTTCTTCGCCATGGTGGGCTAACTCCCGATTGCGACAGTGCGGTCTGGCCCGCGAGCCTAGTCGCCCCGCCGCTCACCGCGGCACCACTGCCGCGCCGGCCGGCCCGGTCCACGTACGCGACCCGTCCGGGCCGCCCGGGTGTTCAGCCCGCGTCGTCGAACGCGTCGTCGAAGGCGCCGCTGAAATCCAGCCCTTCGAGACCCGGCACGACGGCGGCCGTGGGCGTGCCCGGCAGCCCGGTCATCCCGGCCGGCCGTCCGCTGCCCCGCGCGCCGCGCGAGCCGCGGCCCCCGTCGACCAGGACCCAGACGGTGACCTCGCCCGGTGCGTCGTCCCGTACGCCCCACTCCTGGGCCAGGGCGCTGATGATGTTGAGTCCCCGGCCGCCGCGAGCGGTCACCGAGGGGGTTGCCGGAATCGGCCGGGTCGGGCCGCCACCGTCCGTCACCTCGACGGTCAGTCCGCCCGTCCTGTCGACGCGCCAGGCGGCGCGCACGTCGCCGTCTCCCGTCTCGGTCTGCCAGCCCAGTGGCCTGCCGTGCCGGCAGGCATTGCTGAGCAGCTCGGAAAGAATCAGCACCGCGTCGTCGACGACCGAATCCGACACCCCGTGGCTGCGCAACTGCTCGCGCATCCGGTGCCGCGCCTGGCCCACGCCTGCAGGGCCATGGGGAACGGCCATGCTCGACGACGTGGGCACCTCCTGTGCCACCACCAACGCCACCCCCGAGACCTCCTTTGCCCCCACGCCACGGAGTGGATGCCCTCCTGAGCTGTGCCGGAAACCGGCCAGGGGGCTGTCAGTGACGCACTCGTCACGAACAGACACGGTCCGAGTGCGCCGGTGTACTCCCTGTAGCTGATCTCCTGATGAGCAGATGGGCTGATGCGTTGATACGTAAAGACGCGGCAATGTGTGAAGGCGCGACCGTGTGCGCCGCTGTCACGAACGGCCGAGCTGGGCCAGGACCTGCTTGGGGCGGTTGGTGATGATGGCCTCGACACCGAGCCGTACGCAGAGGTCGACGTCCTCCGGCTCGTTCACCGTCCAGACGTGCGCCCGGTGCCCGGCCCGGTGGAGCCGCTCGACGTAGCCGGGATGGCTGCGCAGGATCCGGACGCTGGGTCCGGCGACGCGCGCCCCGGCGGGCAGCCGTCCGTCGCGCAGCCGGGGCGACACGAACTGCATCAGGTACACGGTGGGCAGATGGGGCACGGCCGCCCGGACGCGGTGCAGCGAGCGGGCCGAGAAACTCATGACGCGTACTGGCGAAGGGGCGCCGGCCGGCGGTGGCGCGTCGAGCTCGAAGCGTTTCAGCAGGTGCAGAAGGCGTTCCTCGACCTGCCCCGCCCAGCGGGTCGGGTGCTTGGTCTCGATGGCCAGCTGGAGCGGCCGCCCGGATGCCCGCGTCTCCACCAGGAGCTCCAGCAGCCGTTCCAGGGTGAGTACGGAGGTGAGCTCCCCGGGCACCGGGTCCCAGTCCGGTGACTCCGTGTCGTCGCGGTCCTTCCAGGAGCCGAAGTCGAGGGCGGCGAGGGCGTTGAGCTCCAGGGCGGAGACCGCGCCGCGCCCGTTGGACGTACGGTTCACCCTGCGGTCGTGCACGCAGACGAGGTGGCCGTCGGCGGTGAGGCGTACGTCGCACTCCAGGGCGTCGGCGCCGTCCTCGATCGCCTTCCGGTACGCGGCGAGGGTGTGCTCGGGGGCGTCGTCGGACGCGCCCCGGTGGGCGATGACCTGAATGGGATGCTGCTGCCGTCCTCGGTTCACCCGGGTCATGGTGTCACCGCGGGAACACGGCCGTGCACACCTTGCGACGCGGGGCCGTTTTGTCCGATGTAAGGGTCGTGCGCAGATGCACAGGTCCTGCTTACAGTGGCCTGACGTGTCGTGGGAAAAGCTGACTGCGGACACGTACACAGCGGATCTCTTGCCGAATGACTGATGTGGAACCGAGGAGTAAAGAGCTGTGAGCACCGAGAACGAGGGCAACGAGGGCAACGCGGCCGAGGCCGCCCCGTCCGTACCTCCCGTGCCGGCCGACGCTCCCCAGGCGCACCCCGAGGACGCGCCCCCCGCCGCCTCCCACGCCGACGAGACGGCCACCCGGCAGCAGCCGGCCGCGCAGGCGCCCGATCACCAGGCCGCCCCGCCCGCCCCCTCCGCGCCCGACCCCGCGACCGCGCAGACGGCCGCCTACCCGACGAACCCGCAGTACGCGCCCCCGCCCCCGCCGCAGTCCGCGGCCGACGCGGGCTGGCCCCCGCCGCCGCCCGCCGTCCCCGCGTACGCCCAGGGGGCGCACGGCAGCGGCGGCGGTCCGGTGTGGGGCCCGCCCGGCGGGACGCACACGCCCGAGGCGCCGCGCAAGCGCGGTGCGGGCGGCCTGGTGGCGGCCGTGGTGGTGGCCGCGCTCGTGGCGGGCGGCATCGGCGGTGCCCTCGGCTACTGGGCCGCGGACCGCAACGACGACGCCGGCTCGACCACGGTCTCCGCGTCGGCGAACCCGCAGGACCTCAAGCGGGACCCGGGCACGGTCGCCGGGGTCGCCGCGAAGGCGCTGCCGAGCGTCGTGACGATCGAGGCGCAGGGCGGTGACGGCGAGGGCGGCACGGGCACCGGCTTCGTGTACGACAAGGAAGGCCACATCCTCACGAACAACCACGTGGTGGCCTCCGCGGCGGACAGCGGCCAGCTCACGGCGACGTTCTCCAACGGCAAGAAGTACGACGCCGAGGTGGTCGGCCGGGCCCAGGGCTACGACGTCGCCGTGATCAAGCTGAAGAACCCGCCGCAGTCCCTGACCCCGCTTCCGCTGGGCAACTCGGACAAGGTGGCGGTCGGCGACTCGACCATCGCGATCGGCGCCCCCTTCGGCCTTTCCAACACGGTCACCACGGGCATCATCAGCGCGAAGAACCGCCCGGTCGCCTCCGGTGACGGCAACGGCGGCAGCAACTCGTACATGAGCGCTTTGCAGACCGACGCCTCGATCAACCCGGGCAACTCCGGCGGCCCGCTGCTCAGCTCGGGCGGCGCGGTCATCGGCATCAACTCGGCGATCCAGTCGACCGGCAGCTCCGGCCAGAGCCAGGCGGGCTCCATCGGCCTCGGCTTCGCGATCCCGATCAACCAGGCGACGAACGTCGCCCGGCAGCTCATCAAGACCGGCCAGCCGGTCTACCCGGTCATCGGCGCCACGGTGACGATGGACGAGCAGAGCGGCGGCGCCGTCATCGCGGAACGCGGCACGGGCGGCACGGAGGCGGTCACGAAGGACGGCCCGGCGGCCAAGGCGGGCCTGCGCGCGGGCGACGTCATCACGAAGTTCAACGACACCGTCGTCGACAGCGGCCCCACCCTGATCGGCGAGATCTGGACCCACAAGCCGGGCGACCGCGTCACCCTGACCTACGAGCGCGACGGCAAGACGGCGACGGCCGAAGTCACCCTGGGCGAGCGCAAGGGCGACAACTGACCGGCTAGGCTGTCCCCGCGCCGAACCGGTCCTCACCGACCGCACCGGCGCGGGGTGGGTTGCCCGAGCGGCCTAAGGGAACGGTCTTGAAAACCGTCGTGGCGCGAGTCACCGTGGGTTCAAATCCCACACCCACCGCAGATGAACGGCCCCCGACCGGGCGAATCGGCCGGGGGCCGTTCGTATGGGTGCGGGGCTCCTAGGATGCCGGTGGGGGCGGGGCCGTAGCGCAGAGGTCGTCGCGCGCGGTCTCCAAAACCGTGAGGACGCCGGTTCGAATCCGGTCGGGCCCGCCTCCGCCTTTCCCTCGTCCGAGGACGCTCATGCGGGCGCTGGGCGCATAGTTCGCCCCAGGCCGGGGGTTTGGTTCGGGGTTCTCACGCTTGCGGGGGAACCGGAAGCTGTGGGTGGTTCGCCGGTACGGCGGTGGGCAGCTTTGGTCCGCGACGTCGTGATCAGCACCGGGCGGTCGGCCGCCGGCCCGGGTCCAGCCTCAGCCCTACTTCCGGTTCCTGGAGGAACAGACATGGCAAGCATCCGTACCGCTCGTGTCCTCGCCGTCGCTGCCGCGCTGCCGCTGGCCGCCGTTCTCCTCGGCGGAGTGGCGCAGGCGGACAACGGCTCTTTCGCGAGCAGCGGATCGAACGCGGGCGTGGCCACCATCAGCGGCAGCGGGGTCGGCCGGGACAACGCGGGCAACTCCTCGACCTCGCAGCAGCAGGCGACGGGTGCCGGAGCGTCGAACCAGAGCACCTCCGCGCAGGTGAACGGGTCCGCCTTCACCAATATCGACCAGTCCACGCACAACCTGGCGGTGAACTTCACGAACCTCTGGTGAGCCCCGCGCCGTTCGCGGCCCGGTCGGGGGGCCGGACCGCGACGGACGCACCCGGCGGCCCGCCCGTACGCCACCGAGGCGCACGGGCGGGCCGTCCGCCGTCCGTCCGCCTCAGGGCTGACCCCGAGGCCCCGGGTACACCCCCCTCCACCTACAGGAGGTCGATGGGGGCCCGGTCCTACACCCTGAGGCGGACGAGGTTTCGGGACCTGGGGGCGATTTGGGATGCGGGCCCCGCTCCTAGCGTGGAGCCATGACCACGCCAGTCCGCACGATCGCCCGCAGGGGAGCCGCACCGGTACGCACCTACACGCCGGGCGCCCCCGGCCGCGCCGGGCACGCCGCGCGCACGTCGGCGGCGCCGCATCTCCCGTACCCCTCCTTCACGTCGTTCGTGCAGGCGCGCGGTCCGGTGCTGCTGCGGGCGGCGCGCTCGCTCACCGCCAATCCGAGCGACGCCGAGGACCTGCTGCAGACCGCGCTCACCAAGACCTATGTCGCCTGGGACCGGATCGAGGACCACCGTGCCCTCGACGGCTATGTCCGCCGGGCGTTGCTGAACACCAGGACCTCGCAGTGGCGCAAGCGCAAGATCGACGAGTTCGCCTGTGACGAACTGCCCGAGCAGGAGGCCGTTCCCGGCCCCGACCCCGCGGAGCGGCAGTCGCTGCACGACGCGATGTGGCGCGCGGTCCTGAAGCTGCCGGCCCGCCAGCGGGCGATGGTCGTCCTGCGCTATTACGAGGACCTGAGCGAGGCGCAGACCGCCGAGGTGCTCGGGGTGTCCGTCGGCACGGTCAAGAGCGCGGTCTCCCGGGCGCTGGGCAAGCTCCGTGAGGACCCGGAGCTGACCTCGGACCGCTGAGCGGTGGTCTCCCGCGGAGGCGGAACAGGATGATCCTGCCCGGTCCCGGGTGGTGTGACATTGCGGGGCGACACCGATTCGTACCCCCGGAAGTAGTGACATACCAAGCGGTATGTGCGCAGAATCAGCGGAACCCTACTGCCGCGTAGCGCCCACCGGGAGGACGCCGTGCTCAGCACCATGCAGGACGTACCGCTGACTGTCACCCGCATCCTGACGCATGGGATGACGATTCACGGGAAGTCGCAGGTCACGACCTGGACCGGAGAGCCGGAGCCGCACCGGCGCAGCTTCGCGGAGATCGGCCGGCGCGCCACCCAGCTCGCCAACGCCCTGCGCGACGAACTCGGGATCGACGCGGATCAGCGCGTTGCCACGCTCATGTGGAACAACGCGGAGCACGTGGAGGCGTACCTCGCCATCCCGTCCATGGGCGCCGTCCTCCACACGCTGAACCTCCGTCTTCCCGCCGAGCAGCTGGTCTGGGTCGTCAAGCACGCGGACGACAAGGTCGTCATCGTCAACGGCTCCCTCCTGCCGCTCATCGCGCCGCTGCTTTCCCAGCTGACGTCGGTGGAACACCTGATCGTCGCGGGTCCCGGTGACCGTTCCGTCCTGGACGGCGCGACGGTGCGCGTGCACGACTACGAGGAACTGCTCGCCGGCCGCCCCACCAGCTACGACTGGCCGGAGCTGGACGAGCGCCAGGCCGCCGCGATGTGCTACACCTCCGGCACGACGGGGGACCCGAAGGGCGTCGTCTACTCGCACCGTTCGATCTACCTGCACTCCATGCAGGTCAACATGTCCGAGTCGATGGGCCTGACGGACAAGGACACCACCCTTGTCGTAGTCCCGCAGTTCCACGTGAACGCCTGGGGACTGCCGCACGCGACGTTCATGTCGGGCGTCAACATGCTGATGCCGGACCGTTTCCTCCAGCCCGCCCCGCTCGCCGACATGATCGAGCGCGAGCGCCCGACGCACGCGGCCGCGGTGCCGACCATCTGGCAGGGTCTGCTCGCCGAGGTCACCGCCAACCCGCGTGACCTCACCTCCATGGCCAACGTGACGATCGGCGGCGCCGCCTGCCCGCCCTCGCTCATGGAGGCGTACGACAAGCTGGGCGTGCGCCTCTGTCACGCCTGGGGCATGACGGAGACCTCGCCGCTCGGCACCATGGCCAACCCGCCCGCCGGACTGACCCCGGAGGAGGAGTGGCCGTACCGCGTCACCCAGGGCCGCTTCCCGGCCGGTGTCGAGGCGCGGCTGGTCGGCCCGGGCGGTGAGCACCTGCCGTGGGACGGCGAGTCGGCCGGTGAGCTGGAGGTACGCGGCGCCTGGATCGCCGGTGCGTACTACGGCGGCGCGGACGGCGAGGCGCTGCGTCCGGAGGACAAGTTCAGCGAGGACGGCTGGCTGAAGACCGGTGACGTCGGTGTGATCAGCGAGGACGGCTTCCTCACGCTCACCGACCGGGCGAAGGACGTCATCAAGTCCGGTGGTGAGTGGATCTCCAGCGTCGAGCTGGAGAACGCGCTGATGGCCCACCCGGACGTCGCGGAGGCCGCCGTCGTGGCCGTCCCGGACGAGAAGTGGGGTGAGCGTCCGCTCGCCACGGTCGTCCTCAAGGAGGGCGCCACCGCCGACTACGACGCGCTGCGGGCGTTCCTCGCCGAGTCCGGCATCGCGAAGTGGCAGCTGCCGGAGCGGTGGTCGGTCATTCCGTCCGTGCCGAAGACGAGCGTCGGCAAGTTCGACAAGAAGGTCATCCGCAAGCAGTACGCGCAGGGCGAGCTGGACATCACTCAGCTCTGAGTGAGTCCCCGTACGGAAAGGGCGAGGGCGGTACGGGTGCGTTCCCGTACCGCCCTCGTCGTATGCCTCCGCACGCCGACCGGTTGTACGCCGGTCAGTTCGTGCCGATCTTCGCGAGCAGGTCGACGATGCGGGCCTGAACCTCCTCGCTCGTCGAGCGCTCCGCGAGGAACAGCACGGTCTCGCCGGAGCCGAGGCGCGGCAGCTCCGCCTCGTCGATGTCGGCCGAGGTGTACACGACCAGCGGGGTGCGGTTCAGCCGGCCGTTGGCGCGCAGCCAGTCCACGATCCCGGCCCGGCGGCGGCGCACCTGCATCAGGTCCATCACCACCAGGTTGGGCCGCATCCGGGTCGCCAGCGCCACGGCCTCGCTGTCCGTCGCGGCGCAGGCGACCTGCATGCCCCGCCGTTCCAGCGTCTCCGTGAGCGCCGCCGCGATGTCCTGGTGCTCCTCGATGAGCAGGACGCGCGGCGGGTGCTGTTCGCTGTCGCGCGGCGCGAGTGCCTTCAGGAGTACGGCAGGGTCGGCACCGTACGCAGCCTCCCGCGACGCCTGTCCAAGGCCGGCGGTCACCAGGACGGGTACCTCGGCGGCGACCGCCGCCTGCCGCAGGGACTGGAGCGCCTTCCGGGTGATGGGCCCGGTCAGCGGGTCTACGAAGAGCGCGGCGGGGAACGCCGCGATCTGCGCGTCCACCTCCTCGCGCGAGTGCACGATCACCGGCCGGTAGCCGCGGTCACTCAGCGCCTGCTGCGTGGAGACGTCGGGCGCGGGCCAGACGAGCAGTCGGCGCGGGTTGTCCAGCGGCTCCGGAGGCAGCTCGTCGTCGACCGGCTGCGGGGACGGCCTGTTGGCGACCTCGACCGCGCCACCGGGGCCGTCCAGCGGCTCCGGTCCCTCGGCCGCACCCTCGTCGGGCGCCCCGATGGCGTACGCGCGTCCTTCGGCCGCGGGCGCGGAGAGCAGCTGTCCCGATCCCTGCCCGTGCACGGTGGGGGCGGGGGGTGTGGCGGCGGGTGCCGGGGGCGCGGGCTGCGGGGGTGCGGGGGCCGGAGCAGGGGCGGGCGGCGCGGGGCGCTCGTCCTGGCCGGGCTCCGGCGGCGCGGCCAGCTTGCGGCGCCGGCCGACGCTGCTGCCGCCGCCGCCCAGGGTCTGGTTCTGCTGGTGCGCGATGTGCTGGGCGAACGGCACGCCCTGCCCCAGGGTGCGCACGCTGAACGCGCGCCCCTGCGTCGAGTCGGACGCCCCCGGCATCGGCGCCTCGGCGGGCAGCGGCTGCCGCCGGGCGTCGGGCGCGGGCGCCAGCGTGCGGGGACGGGCCGGGGGCCCGGCGGGGGTGGCCGTGCCGGTGGTGTGGGCCGTACGTCCGGTGCTCTGCGTCTCCGGCGCGGCGGGCCCCTGCCCGGAGGAGTCGTCGTCGCCCCAGCCGCCGGGGTGCGCGGGCGGTACGGGCTGGTCGGCGGGGGCGGGCTGCTCCGGCTGCGCGGGGGGCGCGAAGGGGGCGCCCGGGGCGCCGAGCCCGGGGTCGCCGGCGGGGCCGTCGGCGGCGGGCGGCGCGGTGTCGGCGGCCGGAGTGGGCGGTGCGGTCTGCGCGGGCGAGGCGGGGAGCGCGAACGGTGTGGGCGGCGCTTCCTGCGGGCCCGTGTCCCCGTGGCGGGCGCGGCGCCGGCCGGTGGGGGCGGGCTGGGGCTGCGGCGGCACGGGGGCGTGCTCCGGCGTGCCGGCCGGGGAGCCGGAGGGGGTGGCGGCGGGGGCGCCGGGGTCGGCGTCCGGCGCGCCGGGCAGCCCGGCCCCGGGTCGGTACGCGGCGGGCCCGGCCTCGCCCGTACCCGCGTCGAAGCCGTGCGAACCGGCCGTGGCGGCGGCGTCCGTACCCGCGTCGAAGCCGTGCGAACCGGACGCGGAGCCCTCCTGCGTACCCACACCGACGCGGTACGAACCGGACGCGGCGGCCTCGCCCATACCCGCGCCGACGTCATACGAACCCGAATCGGCGCCCTCAAGCGCAGCACCGGCAGACCCCGGCGCCCCGGCCGCACCCGCGACCCGCGCATCCGCACGGGCACCCGCACCCGCTACCCCCGCGCCCAGGGAGCCGTCCGGCCCCTCGGCGCCTGGAGCCGCCCGGTCCGCGTCGGCGGGCGGGAGGGCGAAGGGGACGCGCGGTCCGGCCTCGGCGGCGGCGGCCCGTTCCTGGGCGGCGGCCAGGGCGCGGCGGCGGCGCCCGGTCGGCTGCGCTGCCGGGGCGGGCAGCTCCGGCGCAGGGGCGACCGCGCCGGAAGCCTGGCGGGCGGCGGCAGCGTCGTCGTCGAGGTTCGAGAACGCGGCGGGTGCCGTGGACTCGACGGCGTTCACGACGGGGGGAAGGGCGAGGCGGCCCTCGTCACCCGCGTTCCCCCGGTGCCCCCCGGCCGCGACCGGGACCTGTGCCCCGGCCGGAACGCCCTGCGGGGGCACCGTCTGCCCGAGCTGCGGCCGGCCGGCCTGCGCACCCTCGGCGGCGGTCACCACGGACCCCTCCGACGGGGCGGCCGCGGGCAGCGCGAGGGCCTGCCCCGGGGTGCCCGTCTCGGCGGGGCTGGGCCGCCCGCGACGGCGTCCGGAGCCCTCGGTGACCTGCTGGGCGGGGATCAGCTCGTTCGCGGCTTCGGGGGCGGGGGCCGCACGGCGCGCACGCCGGCGCCCGGTCGGCGCGGCCGCGCCGGTGTCCCCGGGGGCCGCCTCCAGCTCGCCGCTGCCGTCGGAGCCGCCCATGGGGCTTTCCAGGAAGGCGTCGGTGGAGGAACGCCGCGCACGGCGCCGCCCCCTACCCGCCTCGGGTGCGTCCGACGCCACCGGCGCCGGGCCCGCTTGACCGGTCTCCCCGGGGGGAACGGACTCGGGCGCCACCGGAGGAGCCGCCTCCACCTGCGGAACGGCGGGCGGCTCCGGGGGCGCCACGGTCCCCGCACCCGCGCCGATCGGCACCTCGAGCACGTACGCACTGCCGCTCATGCCCGGCATCTCGTGCGTCTGGAGGACACCGCCGTGCGCGCGGACGATGCCGCTGACGATGGGCACGTGCACCGGGTCTCCCCCGGCGAACGGTCCGCGCACCTCGATGCGTACGACGTCACCGCGCTGGGCGGCGGCGACCACGACGGTCGAGTCGACGTAACCGCCACCGGGCACGAGCCGGGCCTTGCCGGTCGAGTCGACGCCGGCGACGTCCGCGACGAGGTGCGCGAGGGCGGTCACCAGGCGTCCGGCGTCGACCTCGGCCTCGATCGGCGGGGCGTGCACCGCGAACTGGGCGCGGCCGGGACCGATCAGCTCGACCGAGGCGTCGATTCCGGCCGTGACGACGCCGTCGAGCAGCACACGCGTCTTGACCAGGGACTCGGTCCCGGCGTCGAGGCGCTGGTAGCCCAGCACGTTGTCGATGAGCGTCGTCATGCGCGCGTAGCCCGCGGCCAGGTGGTGCAGGATCTGGTTCGCCTCGGGCCACAGCTGGCCGGCGGGGTCGGCGGCGAGGGCGGAGAGCTCACCGCGCAGCTCCTCCAGGGGGCCGCGCAGCGACTCGCCGAGCACGGCGGTGAGCTGGCTGTGCCGGGCGGTGAGGTCGGTCAGCCGCTCGGACTGCTCCTCCAGCTCGGAGGCGTAACGCTCGGTGCGGTCGGCCTGCTCGGCGGCGTGCGCTTCCTTGAGGGCGGCGAGCTCGGCGGTGTGCCGCTCGGTGAGCTCGCTGACGGCCGCGGTGTGGCTCGCGGTCAGCTCGGCGATCTCGTCCTTGCGCCGCTTCTCCAGCTCCTCGTAGGGGCGGCGGTCGGTGAACGTCATGACGGCGCCGACGAGCTGGTCGCCGTCGCGGACGGGTGCGGTGGTCAGGTCGACCGGTACCTGTTCCCCGCTCTTGGACCACAGAACCTGTCCGCGCACCCGGTGTTTGCGTCCCGACTTCAGCGTGTCGGCGAGTGGGGACTCCTCGTACGGGAAGGGCTCGCCCTCCGCGCGCGAGTGCAGGATCAGCGGGTGCAGCTCCTGGCCGCCGAGATCGCTGGCCCGGAAGCCGAGGATCTGCGCGGCGGCGGGGTTGACCAGGACGACCCGGCCGTCCGTGTCCGTACCGACGACGCCCTCGGCGGCGGCGCGCAGGATCATCTCGGTCTGGCGCTGCGAGCGGGCCAGTTCGGCCTCGGTGTCGACGGTGCCGGAGAGGTCGCGCACGACGAGCATCAGCAGCTCGTCACCGGTGTAGCTGCCCCCGTACGAGCCCTGGACGTCCTTGTAGGCCGCCTGCCCGTCCTCCAGGCTGGCGCTGGTCACCTCGACGGGATACTCGTTGCCGTCGGTACGCCGCGCGATCATGCGCGTGGGCTTGGTACGGCCCCGCTCGTCCGCAGCCTCGGGCCGGCGCATCGACCCCGGGATCAGCTTGGAGTCGAACTCCGGCAGCAGATCGAGCAGCCCGCGGCCGACGAGCGCGGTGCCCGGCGACTCGAACATTTCGAGGGCGATGGTGTTGGCGTTGACGACCGTACCGTTGCAGTTGACGAGCAGGAGCCCGTCCGGAAGGGCGTCGAGTATGGCTGCGAGGCGAGCAGCGCCTCGGGATGGCCTGCTGCTCACGACGACGCTTCCTCCCTGATTACTGCACCTTGCCGACAGCGGCCCCATCTTGCCCCTCGGGCCTCAGGCTGTCACTGAAGGAGTCTAAAGGCAGGGGAGGGGCGTGGGGCTGCGGATGAGGGGGAGCTCTCACCAAGGTTTGGTGCGCACCTTGTACGGCTCCGAGTCGCATCGCGCACCGCGGCGACCCGCCGACGGGCCCCGGGGGCGGATACCGGGGCCGGTCAGCGCACGTTCGGCAGGACCGGCCGCAGACCGTTCCACCGGGCGATCTCGCACCCGTTGGTGCGCCGGAACGAGGCGTCGACGTGGCGGCCGTGCCAGGTGCCCGTGACGCGCGCGGTGGATTCCCCGCCGTACTGCTGCGTACACATCGCGTCCCGGGGAACCGGTGCGAACGGGTCCGCCCCCTCCCCGTCCAACTGATCCAGGCGCTCGCACGCCTGCGCCGCGACCGGGTGGCTCCCTCCGGCGGGCCCGCACTCCAGCTCGTACCGGCCGTCGGCCTCCGGGTTCCCCGAACCGGCGACGACCACGGTGAGCCGCGTCCCCGCGGCGTCGTCCTGGAGGAGCGGCAGGGACAGCGGCACCGGGAGGGGCCCGGACGCGGCGGTGGCGGCGGGCGCGGCGGCGGACAGTGCGGCGAGGGACGCGACAGCGGTGAGAGCGAGACGGCGCATCATGGCGGACTCCTGTGGCGGAAGAACCTGCGGGGGCGGCGCCCCCGCCCTGCCTAACGCGCCACACGCCCCGGCGTTGCGCACCGCAACCGCTTTGCCCTCGCGGCCGACCGCCTAGTACCGTAGGCGGCGATTGGTGGCGCGGCGTGCAGCTGTGTCATCATCTGCACGCACCACTCGCGCTCGCGCGGGCGTTGCGGATGGAGGCGTCGCCTAGTCCGGTCTATGGCGCCGCACTGCTAATGCGGTTTGGGGCTTACACCCCATCGAGGGTTCAAATCCCTCCGCCTCCGCACCACACCGAAGCCCCGGTCCCCAGGACCGGGGCTTCGGTCGTTCCCCGGCATCTGCCCAGCTCAGGCCGGGTGCGGCTAATGGATTTCGCGTCCCGGCGCAGGTCATGTAATGTTGTTCTCGCAACGCCGACGGGGCAGAAAAAAACCCCGGAAGCACAAGCACTCGTAGCTTAACGGATAGAGCATCTGACTACGGATCAGAAGGTTGCAGGTTCGAATCCTGCCGAGTGCACAGCAGGTGAGAGGCCCCGGAGAAATCCGGGGCCTCTTTGCGTACCGTGGCTGCGTGGCGAACGATGATCTGGGGCGGACTCTGCGGCGGTTGAGGCGGTTGGCTTCTCTCACGCAGGAAGAGCTGGCCGAGCGGGCGGATGTGTCCGTCGATGTGATCAGGCAGCTTGAGCAGGGGCGGAAGCAGTCGGCACGCCTTCCTACGTTGCACGCGCTCGCGAACGGTCTCGGCGTTGAGCTGACCACGCTGCTGGGGGACCCGCCCGCTGTCGCGTCCTCGGGCGAGAACGACGGGCCGCGCTTCGTGGCGGTGCGTCGTGCCATCATGCCCGCGCTCTGGGGGCCGGAGCCGGAGCCGCCCGGGGACGGCTTCTCGGTGGATCGGCTGCGTGAGCGGAGCGCGGAGGGGTGG
This sequence comes from Streptomyces sp. NPDC008163, assembly GCF_042956885.1. Classification (NCBI taxonomy): domain Bacteria; kingdom Bacillati; phylum Actinomycetota; class Actinomycetes; order Kitasatosporales; family Streptomycetaceae; genus Streptomyces; species Streptomyces sp. NPDC008163. The sequence continues at coordinate 128,033 of NZ_JBIBHG010000012.1, forward strand.
ACGCAGTACCACTCCGCCGAGTTCGACGCCGTGATGACGGCCTTGCCGGAGCTCATTTCGGATGCGCGCGCGGCCACCGCTTCACCCGATGGGGGTGTGCAGCGGGCCGGCTTCGGTGCTTTGGGCAAGGCGCTTCAGCTTGCCGGGCATGTTGCTGTGCGGATGGGGAAGACCGATCTCGCTCTCATCAGCCTGGAGCGCGCGATAGAGGCGGCCGGACAGTCGGCCGATCCGCTGCTCGTGCCGATGATCGTCAACTCCACGGCCTGGACGTACCAGCGGCAGGGCCGTCTGGAAGACGCGTTGGGCATTGCGCTGCGTACCGCTGACGAGATGGTGAGCGCGGGACGACTCGACACCGTTGACGGGCTGAAGGTGTGGGGAGCGCTGACCATGAGCGCTGCCACGTCCGCCGCGCGGAGTGGGGACTACGACCGTGCGGCGGCGATGATGGGGGCGGCGGAGAAGGAGGCCGCGCGCGTCGCCAAGCTGCCTGAGGGTGGTGACAACCGGATGGTCAGCGTCTTCAGCCCGTCCTCCGTGCGGATTGAGCGTGTTCGGCTGGCCGTTCAGTACGGGCACCCGCAGGATGCCCTGGCTCTGGCCAAGGGGATGCGGTTGAGCAAGGACACGCCGCCGTCCTGGCGGACGTGGCTGCTTCTGGACGTGGCACGGGCGCACACGGACACCGGGGACGCGGCCGGAGCCGTAAAGACTCTGGAATCGCTGCGCCGGGTGGCACCGACGTGGATGCAGCACCACACCCTGGCCGTGGCCATCGTGCGGGACCTCTGGTCTCTGCCCAACCACCCGGCCGGGCTGCGGCCGTTGGCCGAGTTTCTCGGGGTCTGCGCATAGCGTCTTGAAAGTAGGACGCTGCGCCCCTGTAACCCCTTCTCGCATGTCGCTTACATGAGCGGACAGTGCCCCGGCGGCCGTGCGACCGGCCCCGGGGCTCGGCCGATCTGAAAGAGCAGACCGACATGCCGCAAGCTACAGCGGAGGCCCGCCCTGTCGGGCCTCCCGGATACAGCCAGACGATGCCGCGCAAGCCGGAGAGCGCCGCTGCCGCCAGACGTTTCACCGATACCGCCCTGTCCTGTTGGGGCTTGGAGGAGTTGGCCGACGACTGCGCCCTGATCGTGAGCGAACTCGTCGCCAACTCCTTGAGGTACGCCCGCCGGGACTCCATCCGCGTGGTCGTGGAGCGGACCGCTCCCCTGGCGGTCCGCGTGGCTGTCACGGACTTCAGCCGCGCGCTGCCCGTCGAACGTCAGGTGGGCGACAGTGACGAGGGTGGGCGGGGCCTGTTACTCGTGGCGGCTCTTGCATCCGACTGGGGCACGGACGATCGCCGTTGGGGCAAAGTTGTCTGGGCTGAGCTGGAGGGGCGCGGATGAGCACCGACGAGAGCCTTGGCCGCAGCGTGGCCCGTGCCCATCTTTCTCAGCTGATCGACATGTTCGGCGTGGACGGGTGCTTGAGGGTCAACGTGGCGCCTGAACCCGCGCCGGAGGCCGCAAGTGAGGCTGTCGAGGAGGAGTAATTCAGATGGGCGCGGGAAGGGAGGCGGCGGCCGTGGCCCCCCGCACCCCTCACCGCTCCGCAGCCGCCACCGGCGTGGACGGGGCGGACGCCGCGACCGGGCGGCGCCGGGTCGGCATGCCCGTCGTCGGGTTGGCCACGCCCCAGGCCGCGCCCTTGCAGACCAACTCCTTGTAGACCGCGGCGATCCGGCCCGTCAGCGCCGCCTTGACCGCGCGGTCGTCGGCGGTGACGTACTGGATGAGGCCGTCCTTGCGGCCCAGCGAGATGCACTGGTTGAAGTAGCGCAGCGGGGTGGACGGGATCTTATTGCCGGTGAGGCGGGCCGCGAGGGCGTCGGCCGCCTGCCAGGCGGTGGGGACGCCCGAGGCGCAGGACATCCGCAGCGGCTTGCCGCCGGGGCCCGCGACGAGGGCCGCGTCCCCGATCGCGTACACATCGGGGTGCGAGACCGAGCGCATGGTCGCGTCGACCACGATCTGGCCGGTCCCCGAGGTCTCCAGGGCGGTCGCCGCCGCGAGCGGGTGGACCGCGAAGCCGGTCGTCCAGACGGTGACCGCCGCCTGGTACGAGGTGCCCTCGGCCGTGGTGGCGTAACCGGCGCCGACCTCCGCGACGGCGGTGTTCTCGTGGACGGTGATCCCGAGCCGGTCGAAGACCTTGCGGACGTGCGCGCGGCCGCTGGGCGAGAGCCAGTCGCCGAGGCCGCCGCGCGCGGCCAGGGCGATGTCGAGGTCCGGGCGGGCCTCCGCGAACTCGGTCGCCGCTTCGAGGCCGGTCAGCCCGCCGCCGACGATCAGCACGGACTGGCCGGGCGCGAGGGCGGCCAGCCGTTCGCGCAGCCGGAGCGCGCCGGGGCGGCTCGCGATCTCGTGGGCGTGCTCGGCGGCCCCGGGGACGCCCTGGGTGTTCCAGGCGCTGCCGAGGGCGTAGACGAGCGAGTCGTACGTCAGCTCCTCCTCGCCGTCCGCGCTGCCGACGGTGACCGTCTTGCGGTCGACGTCCACGGCGGTCACCCGGCCGACCTTCAGCTCCACGCCCGTACCGGCGAACATCTCGGTGAACGGGCGGGGCTTGAGGTCCTGGCCGGCCGCGAGCTGGTGCATGCGGACGCGCTCCACGAAGTCGGGCTCCGCGTTGACGAGGGTGACGGTGACGTCCTCGCGGCGCAGCCGCTTGGCGACGCGGCCCGCCGCGATGGCTCCGGCGTATCCGGCTCCAAGGACGATGATGCGGTGCTGCTGCATGTGCCTGCTCCTGTCTCGCGCGGGTTCGCCCCTGCGGGGTGGTTTCTCGCCCCTTGAACCGGGTAGCCCGCGCTTTCCTGACAGGAGTGTGGTGTGACCTGTGTCACTCGGCGCTCAGAAGGCTGTGAGCAGCGGCTTTCCGTGTTCCATGGCCGCCCACTGCCGGGTCGCGCGTTCCAGCTTGTCCGGGTTGACCTGGTTACGGAATGAAGCGATTCCCTCCGGGGTGACCTCCACACACATGACGCCGATGACGCGGTCGTCGACGACCGCCAGGACGGCGGTGGCGCCGTTCGCGTGGGTCATGTGCAGCTCGACGGAACCGCCGGTCATCGCGGTCTTCGCCTTGCCCGGCTTGAGCAGGCCGCGCATGAAGGTCGCGACGGCCTTCGCGCCCTCGAACGCCTTGGCGCGCGCGGGCACCTTCCCGCCGCCGTCACCGATGGAGATCGCGTCGGAGGTCAGCAGTTCCACGAGCGGTTCGGTACGGCCGCCGGCGGCGGCGAGCAGGAACTCCTCGATGACCCGGCGGGCGGCGGCCTCGTCCACCTCGGTGCGCGTCCGGCCGTCGGCGATGTGCTTCTTCGCCCGGTGGTACACCTGCTGCACAGCGGATTCGCTCAGGTCCAGGATCTCCGCGATCTCCCGGTGCGGATGGCCGAACGCCTCGCGCAGCACGTACACGGCCCGCTCGCCCGGCGTCAGCCGCTCCATGAGCGTGAGCACGGCGTACGAGACCGACTCGCGCTGCTCCACCGTGTCGGCGGGGCCGAGCATGGGGTCTCCGGCCAGTAGCGGCTCGGGCAGCCAGGCGCCCACGTACGTCTCGCGGCGGGCGCGGGCGGAGGTGAGCTGGTTGAGGCAGAGGTTGGTGAGGACCTTCGTCAGCCATGCCTCGGGGACCTCGATCCGCCCGGTGTCGGCGGCCTGCCAGCGCAGATAGGTGTCCTGCACGGCGTCCTCGGCCTCGCTCGACGAGCCCAGGAGGCGGTAGGCGATGGCCTCCAGCCGGGGCCTGGCCGCTTCGAACCGGTCCACGTCCTGCACGGTCGTCATGCCGGGAATCGTAGCCCCGGGCCCGTTGTCAGTGCTCGCCCGTACGCTGCGGTCATGGACTGGCAGTGCACCGGCCTCCGTTGGCCCGAGGGCTCCGACGGCCCCGCGCTGGGCTGGCGCAAGGGGGCGCGGACCCGGGCGAGCGCCCTGGCGTACGGAACGGAGTTCGGCTTCCGGGCGTCCGGTGAGCGGCGCTGCTCCGGGGCCCGGGGCAACGCCTGCCCACTGGGGGCCGCGGTCCCGGCGGGCAGTACGGGCGGGCGCTGCCCGGAGTGCGGGCGGCTCGACCGGGCGTATTCGGTGGCCGCCGACACGGTTCCGGACGACCCGCGCACGTACCGGGTGTATCTCGCGTGGTTCGGGCCCGGCATGGTGAAGGTCGGGATCACCGCCGAGGAGCGGGGCGCGGCACGGCTGCGGGAGCAGGGGGCGGTGGTCTTCAGCTGGCTGGGCCGGGGGCCGCTGATGGCGGCGCGCCGGGCCGAGGAGGTGCTGCGGGCGGCCCTCGGGGTCCCGGACCGCATTCCGTACGCCCGCAAGCGGGAGGTGCGGACGGCCCTCCCTGACCCGGCGGAGCGGGCCGCCGAGCTCGCGGAGCTGTACGGCGGAGCGGCGGCCCTGGAGGGCGCCGGCCTGCCGGAGGCGCTGGAGCGGCTGCCGTTCACGGCGGTGGACCATGCGGAGGTGTTCCGGCTGGGGGCGGGGGAGGGCCGGACGACGGCGGCCGGCGCGACGGCACGGTCCGGGCCGGTCCGCGCGGTGGCCGGCCTGGTGGACGGGGGCGCGGTGGCGGGGAGGCTCGTCGCGGCGGCCGGACCCGATCTCCATCTGGACGCGGGCGCGCAGGGCCTCGTCATCGTGGACACACGGCTGATGACCGGCTGGACGCTGTCGGCGGCCGGGGCGGGCGCGGCCGGGGTGAGCGTGCCGACCGTCGTGGTGGGGGGTGGGGCGGCGCAGGACGGGCTGTTCTGAGATCGTCGCCCGTATGGGTGACGATCACGACGACGTGGTGCGGTTCCGGCAGCGGCTCGGGCTGCCCGGACTCATCGACGTACACACGCATTTCATGCCGGAGCGGGTCCTGCGCAAGGTGTGGGCGTACTTCGACTCGGCGGGCCCGCTGACCGGCCTGGAGTGGCCGATCGCCTATCGGCACGAGGAGGCGGAACGGCTCGCCGTGCTCCGCTCGTTCGGGGTGCTCCGCTTCACGTCGATGCTGTATCCGCACAAGCCGGGGATGGCGGCCTGGCTGAACGACTGGGCGGCCGGTTTCGCCGCCCGGACGCCGGACTGCCTGCACACCGCGACGTTCTTCCCGGAACCGGACGCCGGACGCTATGTGCGGGAGGCCGTCGAGGCGGGGGCCCGGGTCTTCAAGGCGCACCTCCAGGTCGGTGCGTACGACCCGAACGACCCCCTGCTCGACCCGGTGTGGGGGCTGCTCGCGGAGGCGGGCATCCCGGTCGTGACGCACTGCGGTTCGGGCCCGGCGCCCGGCAAGCACACCGGTCCCGGTCCCATCGGCCGCGTCCTCGCCCGGCATCCCCGGCTGCCGCTGATCGTGGCGCACATGGGGATGCCGGAGTACGCGGAGTTCCTGACGCTCGCGGGGACGTATCCGGAGGTCCGGCTCGACACGACGATGGCGTTCACGGACTTCGTCGAGGAGTTCAGCCCCTTCCCGCCGGCGGAGCACGGGCGTCTCGCGGACCTCGGCGACCGCGTCCTGCTGGGCACGGACTTCCCCAACATCCCGTACCCGTACGCCCATCAACTGCACGCCCTGGAAGGGCTCGGTCTGGGCGACGACTGGCTGCGGGCGGTCTGTCACGACAACGCGAAGGCGTTGTTCGGCGTCTGAGATCCCCGGCGCGGCTTTCTCAGGGAATTCACAGAAACGGAAAAGAACTCTCTCAGAGCCGTCTCACAGGCTGGCGTCATGACGACGACGACCTCGCCCCAGGGGCGTACCGAACTGCTCAGGCCGGACCGGACCCCTGTGCGGGTGCTGGTCGTGGACGACGAGGCTTCGCTCACGGAGCTGCTGTCGATGGCGCTTCGTTACGAGGGCTGGGAGGTGCGCAGCGCCGGGGACGGTGCCGCCGCCGTGCGCGCGGCGCGTGCGTTCCGGCCCGATGTGGTGATCCTCGACGTGATGCTGCCCGACATGGACGGGCTCGCCGTCCTCGGCAGGCTGCGGCGGGAACTGTCCGACGTGCCGGTGCTGTTCCTGACCGCGCGGGACTCCGTGGAGGACCGGATCGCCGGTCTCACGGCGGGCGGCGACGACTACGTCACCAAGCCGTTCAGCCTGGAGGAGGTCGTGGCCCGGCTGCGCGGGCTGATCCGGCGGTCGGGGACCGCGGCGGCGGCGCGGGGCGAGTCGCAGCTCGTCGTGGGCGACCTGATGCTGGACGAGGACAGCCACGAGGTGAGCCGGGGCGGGAAGAACATCCACCTGACGGCGACCGAGTTCGAGCTGCTGCGGTTCCTGATGCGCAATCCGCGCCGAGTGCTCAGCAAGGCGCAGATCCTGGACCGGGTCTGGAACTACGACTTCGGCGGCCAGGCCAACGTGGTCGAGCTGTACATCTCCTATCTGCGCAAGAAGATCGACGCGGGCCGCACGCCCATGATCCACACCCGGCGCGGGGCGGGATACCTGATCAAGCCCGGTGAGTAGCGGAGTGCGGCGGCCGTGGACCCTGCGCACCCGCCTCGTGGTCTCGGCGGTGACGCTGATCGCCGTGGTCGCCGCCGTGATCGGTTCGGTGACCGCGATCGCCTTCCACAGCTACATGTACGGGAAACTCGACGACCAGCTGCGGGACATCGCGGTCCGGGCGCAGCGGGCGCCCGGTCTTCCCGCGCCCGGGGGGCCGAAAACGTCCCCGGAGCGTGATCCGCTGGGGTTCATCGGCATGGGCGGCCAGCCGCTGGAGACCTTCGGCGCGCTGGTCGAGCGCGGGGAGATCACGGACTCGGCCGTCGTGAAGGACGGCGGGTTCGACGCGGGCGAGAACACCGAACCGCTGACCGGCGCCCAGCGGGACGCGGTGACGGCGGCCGGGGTCACCGCGGACGACCGCGCGCACGATGTGGAGCTGCCCGGCCTGGGCGGCTACCGGGTGCGGGCGGTGCCGGCGGACGACGGCGGCACGGTCCTCGTCGGCATCCCCACCAGCGAGGTGAGCCGGGCGCTGGGCACCCTGATCCTGGTGGAGGTCTGCGTGACCGGCGCGGGGCTCGTCGCGGCGGGGATCGCGGGCGCGGCCATGGTCGGTGTGGCGCTGCGGCCGTTGCGCCGGGTGGCGGTGACCGCGACCCGGGTCTCCGAACTCCCGCTGCACAGTGGCGAGGTGGCGCTCCTCGAACGGGTCCCGGACGCCGAGGCGGATCCGCGCACGGAGGTCGGCCAGGTCGGCGCGGCGCTCAACCGGATGCTGGGGCACGTCGGTTCGGCCCTGGACGCGCGGCAGCGCAACGAGACACGGGTGCGCCAGTTCGTCGCGGACGCCAGCCACGAGCTGCGGACGCCGCTCGCCTCGATACGCGGCTACGCCGAACTCACCCGGCGCGGCCGGGAGGAGCCCGGTCCGGACACCCGGCACGCGCTCGGCCGCATCGAGTCGGAGGCGCAGCGGATGACGGGCATGGTGGAGGACCTGCTCCTGCTCGCGCGCCTGGACGCGGGCCGCCCGCTCTCGTACGAGAGCACCGATCTCTCGCCGCTCGTCGTGGACGCGGTGAGCGACGCCCGCGCCGCGGACCGCGCCGAGCCCGCCCGCCACTGGCGCCTGGACCTGCCGGACGCCCCGGCCACGGTCCGCGCCGACCCGACCCGCATCCACCAGGTCCTGGTCAACCTCCTGGCCAACGCCCGTACCCACACCCCGCCGGGCACCACGGTCACCGCCCGTGTCGTGGCCGCCCCCGGCGACCCCCGGGTCACCGTGGAGGTCCGGGACGACGGCCCCGGCATCCCCCCGGACCTCCTCCCCCATGTCTTCGAACGCTTCGCCCGGGGCGACGCCTCCCGCTCCCGCCACGCCGGATCCACGGGCCTCGGCCTGGCGATCGTGCGGGCGGTGGTGGCGGCCCACGGCGGCTCGGTGGAGGTGCGGTCGGTGCCGGGCGAGACGGTGTTCGCGGTGGGGCTGCCCGCGGAGCGGACCGAGGCCGGAAAGCCGCGTGACACGGCCGGCCGGGCTCCTCGATCATGAGCGGATGGCGCGACTCCACGACATCGTCTTCGACTGTGCCCACCCGGCGTCCACGGCCCGCTTCTGGGCCGCGGCACTGGACGGTTACGCCGTCGCGCCCTACGACGACGCGGAGCTGGCGCGCCTGCGCTCGCTCGGGATCCACAGCACCGAGGACGATCCCACGGTGCTCGTCGAGCCGTCGGGGGCGGGGCCCCGGCTGTGGTTCCAGCTCGTGCCGGAGGACAAGCACGTGAAGAATCGCGTGCACCTGGATCTGCGCGCGGCGGACCCGGAGACGGAGATCCGGCGCCTGACCGCTCTCGGGGCGACCGTCAGGGACCGGCAGGCGGACAACGTCGTGCTGGCGGACCCCGAGGGCAACGAGTTCTGCCTGTCCTGAGCCACGGTTCGCAGGTGCCCGTCCGGGGCGGGCCGTCGGGGCGGTGCAGCGCGGTGACCGGCAGCCGCCCATAGTGGTCGCAGACCGAAGGGAGCGGCGCGTGGCCAGGGTGGTGGATCTGATCCGATATCCCGTCAAGGGATGTGCGGGTACGTCGGTGAGCCGTCTCGTCCGGGTGCCGCCGGAGCACGACCGGATCGCCGACGGTGTGGTCTCCGGCCCGTCCGGATACGCCGACAGCAGCGCCGTGCACCTGCTCTCCGTCGCCTCCCTCGACCTCCTCGGCCGGCGGATGGCCGAGCGGGGCGCCCCGCCTCTGCCGATGGACCGTTTCCGCCCGAACATCGTCGTCGACGGCGGCTGGGCGGGCGAACCGCACGCCGAGGACCGCGCACGCCACGTCGTCATCGGCGGCGCCGAGCTGGGTTACGCGAAGCTCGCGGTGCGCTGTGCCGTCACCCTGGTCGCGCAGGAGGCCGGAGCACGGCGGGGTCCTGAGCCCTTGCGTACGCTCGCCGGCTATCGAAGGGCGGCCGGCGGGGGCGTCGTGTTCGGCGCGAAGTTCTCCGTGGTCGCGGCGGGGAAGCTGTCGGTCGGCGACGAGGTGGCCGTCACCGAGTGGGGCGACGCCGAGCTCTGAGGGCGGACGTCCCGGACAGCTCGGCGTTCCGCACCACTCACATGTGGGCCACAGCCTCAGCACATGGCCGTGACAGCGGGGTTGGCGACTGTCGACGGCATGCGAACAGAGACTCCTTGGAGCACCCTGCCGGCCCGGGACCACCTCCTCGCCGGGGTGAGCCGTGCGGCGGATGCGCCCGTGCTCGACGTGGTGGTACCCGTCTACAACGAGGAGAAGGACCTCGAACCGTGCGTGCTGCGGCTGCACGAGCACCTGGCACGCACCTTCCCGTACGCCTTCCGGATCACCGTCGCCGACAACGCCAGTACCGACCGGACGCCCGAGGTGGCGGAGCGGCTGGCGCGGTCGCTGCCGGGGGTGCGGTCCTTCCGGCTGGAGGAGAAGGGGCGCGGCCGTGCGCTGCGTACCGTGTGGACGCACTCGGACGCGCCGGTGCTCGCGTACATGGACGTCGACCTGTCCACCGATCTCAACGCCCTGCTTCCGCTGGTGGCGCCGCTGATCTCCGGGCACTCCGACCTCGCCATCGGCTCGCGGCTCGCCCGGAGTTCGCGGGTGGTGCGGGGGACGAAGCGGGAGTTCATCTCGCGGGCCTACAACATCATCCTGCGTTCGTCGCTGGCCGCCCGGTTCAGTGACGCGCAGTGCGGGTTCAAGGCGATCCGGCGGGAGGTCGCGCAGCGGCTGCTGCCGATGGTGGAGGACACCGGCTGGTTCTTCGACACCGAGATGCTGGTGCTCGCCGAACGGGCCGGGCTGCGCATCCACGAGGTGCCCGTCGACTGGGTGGACGACCCGGACTCCACGGTTCACATCGTCCGGACCGCCACCGATGACCTGAAGGGCGTGTGGCGGGTGGGGCGGGCGCTGGCCGTCGGCGCGCTGCCGCTGGACCGGCTGGCGCGGCCCTTCGGGGACGATCCGCGCGACCGGGCGATCGGCGGGGTGCCGGGCGGGCTGGCCCGTCAGCTCGTCGGGTTCTGCGTCGTGGGCGCCCTGTCCACGCTGTTCTACCTGGCGCTGTACTCCCTCTTCCGGCTCGGCGCCGGGCCCCAGCTCGCCAACGGGGCCGCGCTGCTGGTCTCGGCCGTCGCGAACACCGCCGCCAACCGGAGGCTCACCTTCGGGGTACGCGGCCGGGGCGGCGCGGTCCGTCACCAGGCGCAGGGCCTCGTGGTCTTCGCCATCGGCCTCGCCCTGACCAGCGGTTCGCTGGCGGCCCTGGGCGCGGCCTCCGGCTCGCCCTCCCACGGCACCGAACTCGCGGTGCTCGTCGCGGCGAACCTCGCGGCGACGGTGCTGCGCTTCCTGCTGTTCCGCGCGTGGGTCTTCCCGGACCGGGAGCGGGGAAACGCGGTGACGGCTCCGGCTCCGGCCGCGCCCTTCCCGGCCGCCGATCCGGCAAACCCCGTGCACGCGATCGCGGTTCCCGCTCCGCCCGCCGCCGAATCCACCCACGACCTGAGGAACGCCCGATGACCGCCCTCGATCCCGCCTACGCTCCGGCCGCCCGGCCAGACACGCCCCCGGGGCACGCACGGACCGGCGTCTCCCTGCCCCGCCGGATCTGGCGCGGCCGGTCCGAGGACGCCCCCTGGGTGCGCCCCGCCTTCCTGGCCCTCCTGCTCGCCATCACGCTGGCGTACCTCTGGAACCTCAGCGCCTCCGGTTACGCCAACTCCTTCTACTCGGCGGCCGTGCAGGCGGGCAGTCGCAGCTGGAAGGCGTTCTTCTTCGGCTCGCTCGACGCGGCCAACGCGATCACGGTGGACAAGCCGCCGGCCACCCTGTGGCCCATGGCCCTGTCGGTGCGGGTCTTCGGGCTCAGCTCCTGGGCGATCCTCGCGCCGCAGGTGGTGATGGCCGCCGCGACGGCCGGGGTGCTGTACGCCGCCGTGCGCCGCCGGTTCAGCGCCGCCGCCGGGCTCCTCACCATGGCGGTGTTCGCGCTGACGCCGGTCGCGGCGCTGATGTTCCGCTTCAACAATCCGGACGCGCTGCTCGCGCTGCTGATGACGGTCACCGTCTACTGCGTGCTGCGTGCGATGGAGGAGGGCCGCACGAAGTGGCTGGTGTGGGCGGGCGTCGCGGTGGGAATCGCGTTCCTGTCGAAGACCCTCCAGGCGTTCCTGATCCTGCCGCCCCTGGCCGTGCTGTACGCGGTGTTCGCGCCGGTTCCCGTACGCAGGAGGTTCGGGCAGCTCGGTCTGTCCGCGCTCGCCATGGTCGTCGCGGGCGGCTGGTGGGTGGCGGCCGTCGAACTGTGGCCCGCCTCCTCACGCCCGTACATCGGCGGTTCGCAGAACAACTCGTTCCTTGAGCTGACCTTCGGCTACAACGGGCTCGGCCGGATCAACGGCGAGGAGACCGGCAGCGTCGGCGGCGGAGGCGGCCGGGGCGGCGGCGGGCAGTGGGGCGAGACCGGCATCGGCCGGATGTTCAGCTCCGAGGTGGGCGCCCAGATCTCCTGGCTGCTGCCCGCGGCCCTGATCCTGCTCGTCGCCGGTATCTGGCTGACCTGGCGCGCGAAGCGAACGGATACCGCGCGGGCGGCATTCCTCGCGTGGGGCAGTTCGCTGCTGATGACGGCCGCCGTGTTCAGCTTCATGGCCGGGATCTTCCACCAGTACTACACGGTCGCCCTGGCCCCCTGTCTGGCCGCGCTGATCGGCATGGGCGTCACGGTCCTGTGGGAGGAACGGGCCCACTGGTGGGCCGGTGCCGCGCTCGCGGGGACGGTCGCGGTGACGGCGTACTGGGCGTACGTCCTGCTCGGTCGCACCCCGGACTACCAGCCGTGGCTGCGGACGGCCGTGCTCGTCACCGGTCTCTTGGCGGCGGTGGGCCTGCTGCTCGCGGCCCGGCTGAGCCGTCAACTGGCTCTCGTCGCGGTGGTCCTGGGGATCGGCGCGTCGCTCGCCGGGCCTGCCGCGTACACCGTGAGCACGCTGAACACGGGCCACCAGGGCTCCATCGTCACGGCCGGTCCGTCCTCGGGCGGCATGGGCGGTAGGCCCGGCGGCCCCGGCGGCGGCATGGGCGGCGGACCGGGCGGCGGCGGCATGCCTCCGGGCCAGGGCGGCGCCAACCAGCAGGGCACCGGTCAACAGCGCACCGGCATGGGCCGGCCCCCCACCGGCACCCCGCCCAACCAAGGCCAGAACCAGGGCCAACCCCCCACCCTGAACGGCGGAGCCACCCGGAACGGCGGCTCAACGCGGAACGGCCGAGGCTCCACCCCGCCCGGCATGGGCGAACGCGGAGCCGGTGGCATGGGCGGCCTCCTCAACGGAGCGTCCGTCGGCTCCGAGGCCAAGGCGCTCCTGGAGAAGAACGCCGGCGATTACACCTGGGCCGCCGCGGCCATCGGCTCGCAGAACGCCGCGAGCTACCAACTCGCCACCGAGAAGCCCGTCATGGCGATCGGCGGCTTCAACGGCAGCGACCCGTCCCCGACGCTCGCGCAGTTCAAGAAGTACGTCGAGGACGGCCGCATCCACTACTTCGTCGCGGGTGGCGGCATGGGCGGAGGCGGCGGCATGGGCGGCAGCGGCACCGCCTCGCAGATCTCCTCCTGGGTGGAGAAGAACTTCAAGGAGGTGACGGCGGGCAGCGCCACCTTCTACGACCTCACCCGGCCGAAGACGAGCAGCTGAGGGCTGGAGAGGGCTCAGCGCCGCAGCAACAGATCGGCCACGACGGGGCGGTGGTCCGAGGCGATCGTCTCCTCGGCCACCGCCGCGCGGCGTACCCGCACGGTGTCCTTCGAAACGGCCACATAGTCGATCCGCTGCACCGGATTCCGCGCCGGGTAGGTCGGTCCGCCCGGCTCGATGTCGGTGAGCTCCTTCCACAGCGGCGCCAGCTCCGGCGCGGTCGGCGGCGCGTTGAAGTCGCCGAGCAGGATCTGCCGCACCGGCCGCCGCTCGTGCGCCTGGTCCTCCGCCATGATCCGCCGGGTGTCCGCGACCTGCGCGACCCGGACGGACGGGTCGCCCCGGTAGTCGAGATGCGTCGCGTACACATGGACGGGCAGCCCGCGCACCTTCAGCACCACCTCGCCGAAGCCGGGCGCGGGCGCCGGGACCGGGTTCGGGTCCTGCGTGGAGAGCCGGGTCAGATCGTGGTTCTCGGCGCTCACGATCCTGTACCGGGACAGCACGGCGACGCCGAACTCCCGCCGGGGGCCGCCCTCCTCAACCGGATCGAGGCTGTAGATCGGCGCGAAGGAGACGTGCATCCGCAGCCGCCGGCCCAGCTCGGCCGCCAGGTCCCGCCATTCGCTGCGGTCGCCCCAGCGGACGTCCACCTCCTGGAGCCCGATGACATCCGCGTCCAGGGCGCGCAGCGCGGCGACCTGCCGGTCGAGATCGAAGACGTTGTCCATGCCGGCCCCGGCATGGATGTTGTACGTGGCGACGCGCAGCGGCACCGACGGCCCGGGCGCCCGCCCGTGCCCCGCCGCCGTCGCGGGAGGCGCGAGCGCGGCCCCCAACAACCCCGCGGCCACCAGGACTTCCACCGTACGACGACGCAGTGACATATCACTCCAGCTTCCGGGGCAGGTCGTATCCGATGCGGCGACCGGCACCGTACCCACGAGAAGACACTTGTACGCCCCAACCACCCCGATCCACGGCCGACCCGGCCGCGACGGCGGCATAGCATCGGGCGGGACCTGCCGGACCGTGAGCCTCCGTTTAAGGGGTACGCGAGAGGCCGCCGGTCCGTCCGTCCCGCCGGTGAGACGAGGGAGTGCGCCATGGTGTCCGCGGCCGACCGCGTGAAGAACCCCGTCCGGTCCAGCGTGTGGCTGAAGACCCGGCAGCCCTCGCGCTCCCGCCGCACGGACCAGCCGGCCGGGCTCGACCGGGAGCGGATCACCGCGGCCTCGGTCCGGCTGCTGGACGCCGAGGGCCTGGCGAAGTTCTCCATGCGCCGGCTGGCCGCCGAGCTGAACGTGACGGCGATGTCCCTGTACTGGTACGTGGACACCAAGGACGACCTGCTGGAACTGGCCCTCGACGCGGTCTACAGCGAGATCGCGCCACCGCCCGCCGACGCCCCCTGGCCGGACCGGCTGAGGGCGGTCGCGGCCGCGTACCGGGGGCTCCTTGTGCGGCACGTCTGGGTCTCACCGCTCGCGGGCCGCTTCCTCAATCTCGGCCCGCACGCGCTGCTGGTGACCCGCACCGTGCGGGACGTCATCCGGGCGACCGGGCTGCCACCGGAGAGCCGGGGCGGGGCGCTCTCCGCCGTCTTCCAGTTCGTGTACGGATTCGGCACGGCCGAGGGCCGGTTCGCGCGGCGGAGCGCGGAGGCGGGGCTCACCCAGGACGAGTACGTCCGGCAGGCGATGGTGGCGATCCAGGAGCAGCCCCGGCTGGACGGCCTCGTGGAGGACTCCCCGGCCCTGCTGGCGGCGCGGGGCGGGGCCGGCGTGGAGGAGACCCGCGAGCACGACTTCGCCTTCGCGCTGGACCTGCTGATCGCGGGGATCGAGGCGATGCGGGAGCGCGCCCGGGGCGCTTAGGGAGCGTTTCGGGGGCTGTCTGCCGGGGAACGCCTCGCGGCGGACGGCGCTCCCTCAAGACACGCGCTAGTAGCCCCGCCCCGTGTCCACCGTGAGCACCGGGGTCCGCCCCGCCGACAGCTCCCGCAGGCACGCCGCGAAGTCCGTGACGATGTCCTCGTCCGCCGTGATCCCCGCGGAGTGCGAGGTGACGACCGTGCGCGGCAGCCGCCAGCACGCGTCCCCGGGCGCCGGCGGCTCGTCGGCCAGCACGTCGAGCACCGCCCGCCCCACGGCCCCGGAGCGCAACGCCCCCTCCAGCGCCCCCAGGTCCACGGTCGCGCCCCGCCCCACATTGAGGAACGTCGCCCCGCCCATCGCCGCGAACCGGTCCGCCCCGAAGTACCCGGTGGTCGCCCCGGTCAGCGGGAGCGCGGCGACCACCCAGCGGCCGGCCACCGGTCCGTCCGCCGGGACCACCGCGTCGAAGCCGGGCGGCACCGGGCGCGTAGTGCGGGCGGCGGCCACGGTCCGGATGCCACAGGCCCGGAGCAGCGTGGCGACCGCGGAGCCGATGCGGCCGATGCCGTGCACCACGGCGGTCTGTCCGGCGACGAGTTCGGAGTCGATGCGGCGCCACTCGGCGCGGGCGTGCTGGGCGGCGAACTCCGGGACCGACTGGCACTCCGCGAGCACCCAGCCCAGCACGTACTGCGCGATCCGCTCGCCCATCCGTCCCACGGTCCGGGTCAGCGGCACGCCGGCCGGCCAGGGCCCGGAGCGGAGCAGGGCGTCCGTGCCCGCGTTGACGCTGTGGAACCAGACGAGGTCCGCTCCGCGCACCGCGTCGGGCAGCGAGGCACCCACGTACACGAAGGGGCCCTCGACGGGCCCGCGTTCGACCGGGCGCCCGGTGGCCGCCGCCAGTCCCCACACGGCGGCCTCGCCGACCTCGGGCCCGGCGACGATCCGGGCCCGGTCGAGCAGGGCGGGGGAGATCACGGGGCGAGGTGGGCCGGGAAGCCGCCGGTGGCGATGGGGCCCCAGCGCTCCGGGGTGATCCGGATGATCGACTTCCCCTGCTTCACCATCGCCGCCCGGTACTCGTCCCAGTCGGGGTGCTCGCCGGAGATGTTCCGGAAGTACTCGACGAGCGGCTCGACCGAGTCCGGCGTGTCGATGACCTCGGCGGAGCCGTCGACCTGGACCCAGGGCCCGTTCCAGTCGTCGGACAGGACGATCACGCTGACCCGTGCGTCGCGCTTGGCGTTACGGGTCTTGGCGCGCTCCGGGTACGTGGAGACCACGATCCGGCCCGCGTCGTCCACGCCACAGGTGAGCGGGGAGCCCTGGGGGCGGCCGTCGGCCCGGGTGGTCAGCAGGATCGCCCGGTGCCGGGGCCGTACGAAGTCCAGCAGGGCGTCGAGTTCCACGGCGGTGTTCGTTGCGATGTTGGGTGCCATGGAACCGACCCTACGGCGGGAAGCCGTCAGACGGCGGGCAGGGAATCGCCCTGCACGGCCTGGATGTCCAGCTCGACGCGGAGCGTGGTGCCGATCGCCGCGATGCCCGCCTGGACGACCTGGTTGTAGTTCATGGCGAAGTCCTCGCGGCGCAGTTCGGCCGTCGCGTGGAACGCCGCGCGCACCCCGCCCCACGGGTCGGGGCCGGTGCCGAGGTAGCTCAGGTCGAGGTCGACGGGCCGCCGCACGCCGCGCATCGTCAGCTCGCCGTGCACGGTCCAGCGGTCGGGCCCGGCCGGGGTCAGCCCGCTGGAGCGGTAGGTGATCTCGGGGAACCGGTCGGTGTCCAGGAAGTCGGGGGAGCGCAGGTGCTTGTCCCGCATGCCGTTGCCGGTGTCGATGCTCGCCGCGTCGATGACCGCCTCGACGCGGGAGCTCTGGAGGTCTTCGGAGATCTCGATGCGCCCGCCGAAGTCGGTGAACCGGCCGTGCACGCTGGAGATCCCCAGGTGCTGCGCGACCGCGCCCACCGAGGAGTGCGCCGGGTCCAGCGACCAGGCGCCCGGCGGGGGCAGTTCCACGCCGCCCTGGCGGTTGAGCACCACCGTGCCCGCCTCGACCGTGCCGCTCGCCGTGACGAGGGCGGTGGAGGCGGCGGGGGCGTATCCGACCGCCGTCACGATCACCGTGTACGCGCCCGCGGACAGCGGGGTGTCGGCCCGTACCGCCCCGGACTCGTCGGCGGCGGCACGCAGCACCTGGGTGCCGGTCATGTCGGTGACCGTCACGACCGCGTGCTGCACGGCCCAGCCGTCCCGCGTCCGTACCTGTGCGCGAAGTCCCATCCCGTTCTCTCTCCTTGCTCATGACCCGTCCGTCCACCGGACCGGGTCATTCAATGAGTCGGGCCCCGGGGCGGGGACGGCAGGCCGTCCCCTGCCTGCCGTCCCCGCCGCCGGGGCCCATTTCCACCGGCCGGTGCGGCGCCTCCGCTCGAAAAGCGCCGCCCCCGCAGGGGTTCTGATGCGGGCCGGGGGTCTACCCCGTACCCGTCGGGTTACTCGCCCGGGTGGACGAGTTCGATGTCGTGGCCGTCGACCCCGTGACCGGCCACCGTCAGGGCACCGGCCACCGGCGGGTAGCCGGTTGCGATGACCGTGTACTCGCCCGCGTCCAGGTCGGCGAAGGCGTACGCCCCGTCCTCCCCGGTCGTCGAGTTGGCGATCACGTTGCCGGCCGCGTCGACCAGCGTGACCCGGGCGTCGGGCAGCGGGCGGCGGCTCGCACCGGCCCGCACGACGCCCTGGACCAGCGCACCGGCCCGGAGCGCGGCGTCGACCCGGGTGACCCCCTGGCCGCCGATCTCGACGGGCAGGGCCAGCGGGCGGAAGCCGGCCGCGTTGACCGCGACGGTCACCGCGCCGGGGACCAGCTCGCCGAAGGTGAAGTCGCCCGTCTCGGCGGACTTGCCGGTGGCCAGGACATCGCCGCGCACATCGGTGACGATGACCATGGCGTCCGCGACCGGCATGCCGCCCTCGGCGGCGCGCACGGTGCCGGCCAGGCCGCTCGTACCGGAGAGCAGGATGTCGTACGCCAGCGGCTCGTCGCCGACGACCACGGTGGACGCCTGCGGCTGGAAGCCGTCGGCGGACGCGATCAGGACGTACGAACCGGCGCCCGGCGCGGCCAGCGCGTAACTTCCGTCGGCCTGCGCGGCGGCGATGCCCAGCTGCCGGCCGCCGAGCGAGATCAGCGTGACGGCCGCCCGGGCCACGGGCGCGCCCTCGGCGCCCCGGACCACACCGCGGACGGGGGTACCGCCCTCGGCGAAGTCCACGGGGGCCTCGGCGGGAGCCGCCACCGTGTCGACCGCGGTGACTCCGGCGGCGCCCTCGGCGACCGCCTCGGTGACGGTGTTGTCGGCCGGGGCCTCGGCGGGAGCGTCGGCCTGCGCCGGGGCGTCGTTGCCGGCCCGCGTCTTCAGCGCGACCTCCTTGATGAACAGCGTGATCAGGAAGGCGAGCAGCGCGGCCGGAGCGGCGTACAGGAAGACGTCACCGACGCCGTGCCCGTAGGCGGCCTCCATGACCGTACGGAACGGGGCGGGCAGCTTGTCCAGGTCGGGGATGCCCCCGCCGCCGGTGCCGCCGTGGCCCAGGGCCGCGCCCTGCGGGCCGAGGTCCGCCAGGCCCTCCTTCACGTAATGGGTGACGCGGTTCGCCATGACGGCGCCCAGCGCCGAGACGCCGATCGCACCACCGAGGGAACGGAAGAAGGTGACGACGGAGCTGGCCGAACCGAGGTCCTTCGGGTCCACCTGGTTCTGCGTGGCGAGCACCAGGTTCTGCATCATCATGCCGATGCCGAGACCCATCAGGAACATGAAGACCGCGATGTGCCAGTACGTCGTGTCGTAGCGGATCGTGCCGAGCAGGCCGAGGCCCGCGGTCACCAGGAAGCCACCGGTGACGAGCCATGCCTTCCAGCGGCCGGTGCGGGTGATGACCTGGCCGGAGATCGTCGAGGAGAGGAACAGCCCGCCGATCATCGGGATCGTCATGACACCGGACATCGTCGGCGACTTGCCGCGCGCCAGCTGGAAGTACTGGCTGAAGAAGACGGTGCCGGCGAACATCGCGACACCGACGAACAGCGAGGCGAGCGAGGCCAGCGTGATGGTCCGGTTGCGGAAGAGCCGCAGCGGGATGATCGGTTCGCTGGCGCGGGACTCGGTGAAGACGAACAGCAGCGCGAGGACCAGGGAGCCCGCGAGCATCGCGCCGGTCTGCCAGGACATCCAGTCGTACTTGTCGCCCGCGAACGTCACCCACAGGAGGAGCAGCGAGACGGCGGCGCTGATGAAGAAGGCGCCGGTCCAGTCGACCTTGACCTCGCGCTTCACGACGGGGAGCTTCAGGGTCTTCTGGAGCACGATCAGGGCGATGACCGCGAACGGCACACCCACGTAGAAGCACCAGCGCCAGCCCATCCAGCTGGTGTCGGTGATGACACCGCCGAGCAGCGGGCCGCCGACGGTGGCGACGGCGAAGACCGCGCCGATGTAGCCGCTGTAACGGCCGCGCTCGCGCGGGGCGATCATGGCGGCCATCACGATCTGGGCGAGGGCGGAGAGACCGCCGACGCCGATGCCCTGCACCACACGGCAGGCGATCAGCATGCCCGAGCTGGTCGAGAGACCGGCGACGACCGATCCGGCGACGTAGATGACCAGGGCTATCTGGACCAGCAGCTTCTTGCTGAACAGGTCGGAGAGCTTGCCCCAGAGGGGGGTGGTCGCGGTCATCGCCAGCAGCGAGGCGGTGACGACCCAGGTGTAGGCGCTCTGCCCACCGCCCAGGTCCGAGATGATCTCGGGAAGGGCGTTGGAGACGACGGTGGACGACAGGATCGCGACGAACATGCCGAGCAGCAGCCCGGCAAGTGCCTCCATGATCTGCCGGTGTGTCATCGGCGTGCCGTCGGAGGCGTCGTGGCCCCCGTGCTTGGCGTGGCCGCCCCGCACACCGGTTGGTGTGGTCGTAGCCATGTAAGTCCTTGTCTTTGCTTCTGTTACGCGGGTGTACGGGTGTACGAGCCGTCGTGGCTGTCGGCCTGGCGGGAGCGGCATTCGCCGCTGTGCTTTCCGGGGGCGCACCCTCCGGTGCCGCGACAGGAGAAGCTGTCGCGCAGCCGGGCCAGCAACGTGTTGAGCTGTCCGACCTCGGCGTCGGACCAATCCTGAAGATGGCAGGCGAACATCTCGGTCGACCGGCGGTAGAGGTCCTCCAGCACCCCTTCTCCCGCGGGGGTCAGCCGCAGGATGCGGGAGCGCTTGTCCGCCGGGTCCGGGAACCGTTCGATCCAGCCCCGTTCCGCCACGTGGGCGACGTGCCGGCTGGTCACCGACATGTCGACCGCGAGGAGCTCGGCCAGCCGGCTGATCCGCATCTCCCCGTGCCGGCTCAGCAGAGTCAGCACGGCGGCGGAACCACCGGGGCACTCGGCGGGCAGGATGCGGGCGAGACCTCGTTTGACGGCCCCGATGGCACTCAGCTGCCGGGCCAGTTCTTCGTACTGACTCCGTGCGGCCACGGGACCCCCAGACAATCTCACCGGTCATCTTGTTGCTTAGGGCAACCATAGAAGCCGTTGGTTGCTGCAGGCAAACGAAAAGGGGCTTGCGGGAGTAAAGGAACGCAAAAGGCTGCGCCTGGTCCTGGTCAAACCCGCAGTGTCTGCGGTAGTGGAGGGCGTGATGTGTTACGCGCCACACCGGCCGTGGATCGGCGGGCGGCGCCCGGGGGTTGGGCCGTTGGCCCGAGTTCGCTAGGGTCCTGCGACATGGCACACAATCCCCACGCACCGCAGGGTCCCGAGGGCTCCCACGACCCGGCCGGCAGCACCCAGATGTTCCGCGCCTTCGTCGACGAGGGCGAGCCGCAGCGCGCGCAGCAGCCCGCCGCCGCCTCCTCCGGTCCGAGGACCGGACTGATCGCCGGGATCGTCGCGGTGGTCATCGTGCTCGGCGCGGTCGCCTGGCTCGCGCTCGGCTGACGGACCCGTTACGCGTCCCCTTCCGCATCCGTTTTCGCGCCGCCCCCGCTCATACCGCGAGGGGCGGCGCTCCGGTTTTCGGCCGCCGCCGTACGGGAACGCGCGCCGGCCGCCGAGGGAGCCCCGGCGGCCGGTGGTGAGGCGGGTGCGGACTCAGTCCGCGATGAGCCCTTCCCTGAGCTGGGCGAGCGTACGTGTCAGCAGGCGGGAGACGTGCATCTGCGAGATGCCGACCTCCTCGCCGATCTGCGACTGGGTCATGTTGGCGAAGAACCGCAGCATGATGATCTGGCGCTCGCGCGGCGGGAGCTTGGCCAGCAGCGGCTTGAGCGATTCGCGGTACTCGACGCCTTCCAGCGCCGTGTCCTCGTAACCCAGCCGGTCGGCCAGCGAGCCCTCGCCGCCGTCGTCCTCGGGGGCGGGGGAGTCCAGCGACGAGGCGGTGTAGGCGTTGCCCACGGCCAGACCGTCGACCACCTCCTCCTCGGTGACCCCGAGCGCCCGGGCCAGCTCCGGGACGGTCGGCGAGCGGTCCAGCTTCTGCGCGAGCTCGTCGCTGGTCCGGGTGAGGGCGAGCCGCAGCTCCTGGAGCCGGCGCGGCACCCGCACCGACCACGAGGTGTCCCGGAAGAACCGCTTGATCTCGCCCACGACGGTCGGCATCGCGAACGTCGGGAACTCGACACCCCGCTCGCAGTCGAAGCGGTCGATCGCCTTGATCAGGCCGATGGTGCCGACCTGGACGATGTCCTCCATCGGTTCGTTACGGCTCCGGAACCGCGCCGCCGCGTACCGCACGAGGGGCAGGTTGAGCTCGATGAGTGTGTCCCGCACATAGGCACGCTCCGGGCTGTCGGTTCCGCCGGGACCCGGGGCGGGGCCCAGCGCGGCGAGCCGCAGGAACAGGGAGCGGGAGAGCGTGCGGGTGTCGATGGCTTCCGGCGAGCTGGTGAGCGCAACGGGTGCGGGCTCGCTCTTGTCGAGCGTGAGCACCTTCGAGCTGCCCTGTTCTTCGGACATGCCACCCCCTTGAGGTCGCGGACGGTCGCGGTGGCCACGACCATCGGAGGAACGCAGCCTCCACCTGAATACCGGAGGCGGGGCTGCGGCAAACTCACTTCCCGCAGAATGTCACATGTCGGCAACACGCTGTAGTGACTTGTCGACAAGTCCAGGGGGAGTCTGCGCAGTTAACAAGGGGTGTGAGGCTTTTGGCCCCGGGGGAACGCCCCGGGAACGGTCTACCCGTTTCGGTTACGCCTCGATCCTGTTTGCGGATCGGAGTCTGGCGAAACTCCGGGCCAGGAGTCTTGACACATGCATCTGGGAGACGCCCAGTTCGGCACTGATCTGGGACTGCGTCAGATTGCTGTAGTACCGCAGCATCAGGATCCGCTGCTCCCGCTCGGGCAGTTGTACGAGGAGGTGCCGGACCAGGTCCCGGTGCTCGACGCCGGCGAGGGCCGGGTCCTCGTAGCCGAGCCGGTCGAGGAGGCCGGGGAGTCCGTCGCCCTCCTGGGCGGCCTCCAGGGAGGTCGCGTGGTACGAGCGCCCGGCCTCGATGCAGGCCAGCACCTCGTCCTCGGAGATCTTCAGGCGCTCGGCGATCTCCGCGGTGGTGGGCGAGCGGCCGTGAGCGGTCGTCAGGTCCTCGGTGGCGCCGGTCACCTGCACCCAGAGCTCGTGCAGCCGGCGGGGGACGTGGACGGTGCGCACATTGTCCCGGAAGTACCGCTTGATCTCGCCGACCACGGTGGGCATCGCGAACGTCGGGAACTGGACGCCGCGTTCGGGGTCGAAGCGGTCGATCGCGTTGATCAGCCCGATGGTGCCGACCTGGACGACGTCCTCCATCGGCTCGTTCCGGCTGCGGAACCGCGCGGCGGCGTACCGCACGAGCGGGAGGTTGGCCTCGATCAGCGCGGTGCGGACCCGGTCGTGCTCCGCGGTGCCCGGCTCCAGGTTCTTGAGCTGCCCGAAGAGCACCTGGGTGAGCGCCCTGGTGTCGGCGGTCCGCGACCGGGCGGGGGTGGCCGTCTCGTCCGGGGTCTCGTGGACCGTCGTCTGCACCTGGCCCGGTGGCAGGGCGGACGGCTCGGCGGGCGGGGCGGCCGGTGCCACTTGGTGGATCTGGGGCGGCACTTGAGGCGCTGTACTGGCCGGCACGATGACGCCACCCCTTCGCGGTCAACAACTACGGTTTGCGGTCAACTTCGGTCAATCCGTCCGTCAAAAGCGGTCATAGCATCACAAGACATGACCACTATGTGCAAGCACCCCATAGCGCCGTGTTGACCTTCCCCGGGTTTAAAACCCGCGCCGGGCGTCCATCGGGCCTGGGACAAAGAAAAGCCCCTCACCGTCGCGGTGAGGGGCTCGCAGGGCCGAAGGCGTCAGAACGGGTAGTCGGCGATCACCCAGGTGGCGAATTCACGCCACTGACCGGCGGCCGCCTGATGGTCCGGGTGCTCGATGTAACGCTTCAGCGCGGCCTCGTCCGCGACCGCCGAGTTGATGGCGAAGTCGTACGCGATCGGCCGGTCGGTGATGTTCCAGGCGCACTCCCAGAACTCCAGCTCCGGGATGGTCCCCTCCAGCGCGCGGAACGCCTCCGCACCCGCGACGACCCTCGGGTCGTCCCGCTCGACGCCGTCGTTCAGCTTGAACAGGACCAGATGGCGGATCACGCGGTACCCCTAGTTGACGAGCTCGGACATGAAGTCGCCGACGCCCTGCGCGGCGTCCGCGATGCCCTCGAACCCTACTTGCACCAGGTCCGCGGCCCGGGCGGGGGAGTTGATGATCGTGTAGAGCACGAAGACGACAATCACGTAGAGAGCTATCTTCTTCGCTTGCACCATCAGCCCCTGACTCCCCTTCGATCCCCTGCGGTTTCGATCCCCTGTGCGGTCGGGCGAGTCTATCCACACGCATGCTCGGATCCGCCGGTCGTTTCCGTCACAGGCCGTGCCCGCGGCCCCGGGGGGCCAGGGACCAACGTCCCGCGCATCGGGGCCCTTGGTCCGCCCGCGAGGGGGCCCCGGCGAGGCAGGATGGAAGGTGAGCCCCTCGGACTCCGAGGGGCCGGGAGCGGGACCCCTGCCGGGGACCCAGCCGCGGCCTCCCCCCGACCGCGGCGAGGAGCGGCAGGCCCCGTGACCGGGGGAAGCGGCACATCCCCCCGATGCCGCTTCCCCCTCCTCCTACTTCTTCTCGCGCCCCTTGTCCCGCGAGCCCTTGTTTCGCGGGCCCGCGCTCCGGTTTTCCGGGCCCGCGCTGAGGGAAGCCGGCGCATCGCCCAACGCGTCGTAAAGGTCCCGCCGGCTGATCCCGAACGGCCGGAGCACCGTGCTGAGGGTGCGCGCGGTGACCCCCTGCTCCACCAGCAGCGGGAGCAGCGGCCGCAGGTCCACGTTCCACGCCGCGCGCTCCGGCGGTGCCAGCACGTACACCCGCTCGTCCTCCGCGCCCCCGACGGCCGCGACCGCCTCGGAGAGCGGCAGCCACGTCACCCCGTGCCCGAGATCGGCATGCCCGTCCGGCACCGCGATCCGGCGGTCCTCGGCGGACCCGGCCAGCACCTCCGCGAGCACGCCGAGATCGGCGGCGGACGCCCGGAACACCACGGGTGCCGGAGCGGTCCGCAACAGCTCCGCCTGCGCCGGGGCCGCGAGCGCCCGGCGGTCGGTCCGGCCCAGGTGGACCGCCGGTGCGACCGGCAGGCCCGCCGCGAGCAGCGCCGGTACGGTCCCGGTCGCGTCGCCCGTCACCTCGAACCGGGCCCCCTGAGCCGCCGCATCGGCCAGCCACGCCCCGGCCGCCTGCGAGACGCCCTCCAGTGCGCCGGAGACGGACGCGGCGATCACCCCGCCGTCCGCGAGGGCCGCGCGCGCCTCGTCCGGGACGCGCGCCGCGTCCAGGTCCACCGAGGCGTCCGCCGCGCGCCACAGCAGCCCCGGACGCCCCTCCGGTGTCGGCAGGCCGCGGCCGTGGACGAGGATCAGCGGCCGGCGCGGCCCGGTCTCGGTGAGCGTCAGGGTGACCTCGGTCGCCGGGTCTCCCAGCGCCGCCACGAAGTCCGGGTCGAGGTCGCTCGCCACCAGGGTGCTGCGGAAGGCGAAGGTGTCCGGTGAGGCGTGCTCGCTGCGCCGGAGCACGAGACGGTCGGTCACCTCGTGGTGCGGGTTGACCACGGCGGTGCCGGTGGCGGCATGGGGCCCGGCCGCGAGGCGGACGGCGACGGGGCCGCGCAGGAGGGCCAGATCCTCCTCGTCGAAGGCGGCGGCCACCCCCACGACGCAGGTGGCGCGGGGCGTGATCTCCCGCTCGCCGGTGAACTCCAGGGTCTTGGCGTGGGTCGCGCGGACGTGTGCGTGCCCCCTGGCGTGGATCTTCATTGCCTTCTCCAGGCCCTAGGTGCGTTGTCCGGACCGGTCATGCTAGTCCGCGCCCGCGTGCGCGGAGCCGGTCGGCCGGGGCCCAGTAGACTTCCCGGCATGTTCGAACACCTCCGCCATAAGCCGGGCACCCCTCTGCTCCGTGATCGCGAGCTCGTCATCGCGTGCTCGGCGTTCCGCAGCCGCGTGAATCTGTCCAGCGTGGTGCGGACGGCGGGGTGCTGCGGAGTGGAACGGATCATCGCCTGCGGCAATGTGAAACTCGATCCGAAGATCGCGCGCGACGGTGCCGACAACGTCGAGATCGAAATGCGCCGGAGCCTTCCGCCGGTGCTGAAGAAGATGCGCGAGGACGGTTACACCATCATCGCGCTCGAACAGGCCACCCATTCGAAGAGCCTGCACGAGATCAGCTTCCCCCGTAAGTCGGTCATCGTCCTCGGAAACGAGCGGACCGGCCTCAAGGAGGACGAGCTCGCGTGTGTGGACGAGTGCGTGGAGATCCCGGTCTGGGGTTCCCCGCACAGCTACAATGTCGCCACGGCCGGCGCCATGGCCATGTACGAGTACTGCAGGCAGTTCCCGACGGGCTGACCCGCAGGGCTCACTCCTCCGGCCCGGCCGTGACCGCCGTCAGGGTCGCGATGACCTCGGTGCTGTCCGAGTCCAGCCTGCGCGCCCACGAGGACGAGACGGCGGCGGTCTCGTCGGCCTTCGTGAGCTGGAAGCCGGTGACCTTCCAGCCGGCGGCGAGCGCCTTTCCGGTGAGCACCTCTTCGACGTACGAAGGGGTCAGCTCGGGAAGCCCCTGGATGTCGCGCGGCACCGGCTCCCGCCAAATGCTGGTGCCGACCGTCGCCGTGAGCGGCGCATTCGGCTTGGCGACGGTACGAAGGCCGCTCCAGATGTCCTCGTCGCCGCGCACGAGACCGTGCAGCAATTTCCCCCACGGCATCAGGACCAGCAATTCATCGGCGGCACCCCGCAGCTCCTCCGGGGCATTCTCGATCGACGCGTTCACGAGCAGCAGATTGGGTACGCCGCCCTTGGCGGGTTTGCGGCGGCTGCGAATGCTCGTCTGCGTCATCCGCTGCCAGGCCGGGTCCACGCCGACGACCAGCCAGTCCGGATTCTCCTTGGCGATGCGATAGGACGCCCGGGCGTCGCCCGTACCGACATCGACAACGACCCGGGAACTCTCCTGGACCAGCCGCTCGAATTCACCCTCGGCGGCCTTTTCGAGCTTCTTGCCCCGCACGATCTGCATAACGGCCAGTGCTTTCTTCTCTCGGCTGCCCGACCGGCGGTGGCCGGCCCCGGCGGGCGTCCCGCCGCCCCCGGCATGATCCCCCAGCGCGGGGCGCGATGACCAACCGGCACCGGGCGCGGGCACACGCAAAACCGCCCCCGATCCGTTCACACGGTTCGGGGGCGGTTCTCGCTGGCGGTAGCGGAGGGATTTGAACCCTCGGTGAGTTTCCCCACACTCGCTTTCGAGGCGAGCTCCTTCGGCCGCTCGGACACGCTACCGAGAGAGAGCTTAGACCATGTTGGCCGTACGCCGAAATCCGTTACGGGGCGGTGCCCCGCGCCCCGGCCCCGCCAGGTCAGCGGTCCCGGAAGAAGGCCGTCAGCGGGGCCGCGCACTCGGCCTCCAGGACCCCGGCGACCACCTCGGGGCGGTGGTTGAGGCGGCGGTCGCGTACGACGTCCCAGAGCGAACCGGCGGCCCCGGCCTTCTCGTCCCGGGCGCCGTAGACCACCCGGTCCACCCGGGCCTGCACCAGGGCGCCCGCGCACATCGTGCAGGGCTCCAGGGTGACCACCAGGGTGCAGCCGGACAGGCGCCACTCACCGAGCGCCGCGGCGGCCCGGCGCAGCGCCAGGACCTCGGCGTGCGCGGTCGGGTCGCCGGTCGCCTCGCGTTCGTTGTGCCCGGCGCCCAGCGGTGTGCCGTCCGGGCCGAGGACGACGGCGCCGACCGGTACGTCACCGGTCGCCGCCGCGCGGTCGGCCTCGGCCAGGGCGCGGCGCATCACCGCCCGCCACGGGTCCCGTACGGGATCGGGCAGGTCCGGGGCGTGCGGACGGGATGCTTCGGTCACCCGCGGACCCCAGCGCCTTTCCTTTGGACCATGCCGGGCTCGCGGGCTGTGGCACCGCGCCTCGCGGCGTTGTCGTCAATCACCAACGCTCCGCGTTGATTCAATCCTCCGCCTTGCGATGCACGGCACCACAGCCCGCTCCCTGATCCGGCCTGATCCAGAGGAAAGACCCTAGCGGACGGTCTCCAGCACCTCGGCCGCTCCCAGCGCGTCCGCGATCTCCGCCAGGGCGTCCGTCCGCAGCATCAGCAGCTCGGCCTCGGGGAGCCCGAGGTCGGACAGGACCCCGGAGTCGCCGATCGGGCCGGCCGGGACGACGCCCGCGGAGGGCCCGTCGTCGTCCTCGTCGTCGTTGTTGTCGGTGGTGGTCTCGGGCTCGCCGTCCTCGGTGCCGTCGAGGCCGACGAGCTCCTCCAGGGCGGCGATCGTGTCCTCGGCCCCTGGTTCGCGGCCGAGCAGTTCGTCGGTGAGCAGGATCTCCCCGTACGAGGAGCGGGCGGCGGCGGAGGCGTCCGAGACGTAGATCCGGGGGTCCTCCTCACCGTCCACCCGGACGACGCCGAACCAGGCGTCCTCCTGTTCGATGAACACGAGCACCGTGTCCTCGTCAACCGAGGCGTCACGGGCCAGATCCGTCAGGTCGGACAGGGTCTCCACATCGTCGAGCTCCGTGTCGCTCGCTTCCCACCCGTCTTCGGTGCGCGCGAGCAGTGCGGCGAAGTACACCGTGACTCTCCCACTGGTCTCGGGGCCAAGGGCCGGTCCGGGCGGGGAGCAGTCGGTGCTCCGGCTGCCCTGCGTCCCGCCCATTCGGCATCGTGACAGAAACCGGCGCTTCGCGAGAGCAGTTCGACGGTTGAGTCGGCCATCAGTTCTCTCCACCACCGTCACCAG
Organism: Streptomyces sp. NPDC008163; assembly: GCF_042956885.1. Taxonomy (NCBI): domain Bacteria; kingdom Bacillati; phylum Actinomycetota; class Actinomycetes; order Kitasatosporales; family Streptomycetaceae; genus Streptomyces; species Streptomyces sp. NPDC008163. The sequence goes on from NZ_JBIBHG010000012.1 coordinate 156,060, forward strand.
CGGCTTTTCCGCAGGCCGTGGGGCTACCAGCGGAACGTACGCATCCGCATGGCCTGGCGCATTCGGGCGGCTTTGACCCGCCGCGGCTGGACCCGGTCGCGCAGCGCCTTCGCCTCGTGGAGCTCGCGGAGGAACTGGGCGCGCCGCCGCCGGCGCTGTGCGTCGGTCTCAGGTGCGTCGGGGGAGTCCGGTGCGTCGGGGGTGTCCGGTGTGCTCCGGGGGTTCCGCGCGTTCCTCGGGTCATCGGCGCTCCGTGCCCCGTCGGCCATCGGCTCTTCACCCCCAAGGCTGGCTGCGTCGCTGGGTCCGTATGCCACCACCTTCCCCCCGAACGTGTGGATGATGCCAGCGCACGGGTACGGGAGGCGCGGCTACGCTGGGAGTCATGCGGATCCACGTCGTCGACCACCCGCTGGTCGCGCACAAACTCACCACCCTGCGCGACAAGCGCACCGACTCCCCGACCTTCCGGCGCCTCGCCGACGAGCTGGTGACCCTGCTCGCGTACGAGGCCACCCGCGATGTGCGCACCGAACAGGTCGACATCGAGACCCCGGTGACACCCACCACCGGCGTGAAGCTGTCGTACCCCCGCCCCCTGGTCGTCCCGATCCTGCGGGCCGGTCTCGGCATGCTCGACGGCATGGTCCGGCTGCTGCCGACCGCCGAGGTGGGCTTCCTGGGCATGATCCGCGACGAGGAGACGCTCAAGGCGTCCACGTACGCGAGCCGGATGCCCGACGACCTCTCGGGCCGCCAGGTCTATGTGCTCGACCCGATGCTGGCCACCGGCGGCACGCTCGTCGCGGCCATCCAGGAGCTGATCAGGCGCGGCGCCGACGACGTCACCGCGGTCGTGCTCCTCGCCGCCCCCGAGGGCGTCGAGGTCATGGAGCGCGAGCTCGCCGGGACGCCGGTCACCGTGGTCACCGCCTCGGTCGACGAGCGGCTCAACGAGAACGGCTACATCGTGCCGGGCCTCGGCGACGCGGGCGACCGCATGTACGGCACCGCCGACTAGGCACTCCTCACCGAACGTCCCCGCCCCGGCGCCGGCCTCCGCAGTCAGCAGGAGGAGGGCGCCGGGGCGGGCTTCGTCAGCGCGGACAGCGCGGAGGCGGCGGCCTGCGGCTTGCTGAACGCGGTGAACTTCTTGCCGATGATCAGATCGACCTCCCCGTTCTTGCGGGCGTCGGTCTTCGTCGTCGCCCCGGGCAGCTGGGCGCCCAGCACCGGGAACGTGCCGTCGGCGGCGGCCGGGGCGCCGAGCAGAAGGCCCGTACCCGGCACCTTCTTGTCGTACGCGGCGGTGGCGTTCCCCACCTCGCCGATCTTGAACCCGCGCTTCTTCAGCTCGTCGGCGGCCGCCTTGGCGAGACCGCCGCGCGTGGTCGCGTTGTAGACGTTGACCGTGATCTTCGCGGGCTGCGGCAGCACCTTGGCGGGTTTCGACGCCTTCGGGGACGGGCAGCGCTCGTTCCGGTCGGCGGCGCTGGCCGTCTTGTCGCCGCCCGTGAAGACATCGATGAGCTGCAGGGTGCCCCATCCGGCCAGCCCGAGGGCGACCACGGAGGCGATGGTCGCGAGGACCACTTTGCTGCGGCGGCGGGGGCGACGCATGCGGGGGTACTTGTCACCCGTGATGCGGTACTTTCCGCCCATGCCGGGGGGAGTGAGCATGCTCATGGGCGCAGCGTAGTGCGACCCGGTGATGATGCCTACTAAATGATCAATGGATCGCACCCGTCCGGGTGGGAAAACACCCGAACGAACCCCGTACGGGCTCCGAGGCGTCAGCCCAGTTCGAGTACGCGGGCGTGCAGCACCTGGCGCTGCTGGAGCGCGGCACGGACCGCGCGGTGCAGTCCGTCCTCCAGGTAGAGGTCGCCCTGCCACTTCACGACGTGCGCGAAGAGGTCGCCGTAGAACGTGGAGTCCTCGGCGAGCAGGGTTTCGAGGTCCAGCTGGCCCTTGGTGGTGACGAGCTGGTCGAGGCGGACCGGGCGCGGCGCGACGTCCGCCCACTGCCGGGTGCTTTCCCGGCCGTGGTCGGGATAAGGCCGCCCATTTCCGATGCGCTTGAAGATCACACGGAAAGCCTACCGGTCAAGAGCCACCGGGCGCAGCCACGATTGCCACCACGCGGCGTACAAGAAGGCTCACTTGCCCTTCGCCGCGGCTTTCGCGGCCTTCGCCGCCTGCTTCGCCTCCTGCTTGTAGGCGCGCACCTCGGCCAGTGACTCGGGCCCGGTGATGTCCGCGACGGAGCGGTGCGAGCCCTCCTCCCCGTACGGCCCCGCCGCCTCCCGCCAGCCCGGCGGCCGGACCCCGAACTGCTTGCCGAGGAGCGCGAGGAAGATCTGCGCCTTCTGCGTGCCGAATCCGGGCAGGGCGTTGAGCCGGCGGCGCAGCTCCGCCCCGGTCGCGGCGTCGTTCCACACGGCGGCCGCCTCGCCGTCGTACTGGGCCACCAGGAACTGGCACAGCTGCTGCACCCGCTTGGCCATCGAGCCCGGATAGCGGTGCAGCGCGGGTTTGGCGGTGAACAGTCCGGTGAACGCCTCCGGGTCGTACGCGGCGATCTCATGGGCGTCCAGATCGTCCTTGCCCATGCGCTGCGCCAGGGCGTGCGGGCCCGCGAAGGCCCACTCCATGGGCACCTGCTGGTCGAGCAGCATGCCCACCAGGGCGGCGAGCGGACTGCGTGCGAGAAGCTCGTCCGCCGCCGGCTCCTGGGCGATCCGGAGGGTGATGTCTCGGCCATCGTCGCTCTTGGTCATGGGCGGCATCATGGCGAGCGCCGGGGGCGACGGCCAGCACAACCACCGCCGAGCGAGCGGTTTGCAGCCGTTTGCCGGTCAGCGGGGCCGGCTCAGGCCCCCGCGGGCGCCGGGACCGGGGCGCTTTCCGGCTCCGGGGACGGCGTGCGGCGGGTGCGGCGCTCGGCCTGCGCGAGGTGCGCGATCACGTGCGAGTGAAAGCGGTCCACGGCGTTGTCGACGCTGCGGATGAACCCGGTCTCGGCGTTGCCCCGCGTGGCGCCCATGCTCTTGAAGAGGGAGAGCCGGAACCCGGTGATCCGGCTGCCGTCGCGGGGAAGGACGTCGCCCGGCTCCGGACGCAGGCGTTCCAGGGTGCCCCGCGGGCCGCTCTGGCCCTCGACCAGCGTCTCGACGTGCAGGTCGGCGGGTGCCTCGGCGAGCTGCCGCATCAGGCGCTTGGCCGACGTCAGCGGATAGGCCCCCTCGGGCACCGGGATCTCCACCGAGGTACGCAGCTTCCCGGTGCGCAGGTCGGCGACGATCGTGATGGTGCCGGGCGAGCCGTCCACCCGCAGTTCGGCGGCGAGCCGCCCCTCCTCGCAGAGCCGGTCGGCGTGCGCCGCGCGCCGGGAGAGGGCGGTGGTGCCGCGCTGGGTGCGCTGGACGGGCAGGGCCTTCTGCCCGAGCTCGCCGCCGATCCGCAGGCAGACCTGGCGGATGAGCCGCTCCCAGCTCTCCACGACCTCCACGGCGCGCGGGTCGCCCTGGCTGAGCGTCTCCTCGTCGATGCCGTTGCGCACGGGCACCCAGGAGGGGCCCATGTTCTGGAAGCCGTGGCAGCCGGAGTTCTCGTGCTGGAGGTAGTGCAGCAGTTCCTGGAGGAGCCACGCGTGGGCGGCGTTGCCGACGCCCTCGTGCCGGATGAGCATCTGGGCCTGGTGCGCCACCTCTGCCCACGACAGGTGCCACAGGGCCACCTTGTGCTTGCGCCGCCCGTCGGTCTTGACCTCGACCAGCGGGCTGCCCTCCAGCGCCACGTCGTTGGAGAGCGTGATCACCGCCTCGTAGCCGCGGCGGGCGGCGATGTCCATGTAGTTCTGGACCTGCTCCGACCTCAGCGCGTTCCCGTTGGTCTTCGTCTCCACGAGCGCGGTCCACAGCTTTCCCGCTCGCTCGACCCGGATCACCCCGTCGGGACGTTTCGGGGTCTCGCCGTGCGGGAGGGAGACCTCGGTGAAGGTCTGCATGCGCCCGGCGGGGGCCCCGAAGGCCGCGGTCAGCCGACGGCCGAACTCCGGCACCTGCGCCATCACGGACAGCAGCACGGAGGTCGCCCGGACCTCGCGCTCCTTGTCGCTCTTGAGGTTCGAGGCGGGGAAGAGCCGTGCGGCCCGCCAGGAGTCGTTCTCGGCGAGCGACTTCGTGGCGACGGCGGGCAGGGTCACCTTCTTCTTCGCCGTACGGGCGCGGGGCCGCTTGGGCGCGGGGGCGGCCGGCTGCTCTTCGGCCGCCGCGGTTTTCGGGCCGGGCTGCGCGGGAACGGCGGGGAGCGGCTGGGCGGCACCGGCGGACCCGACGGCGGTCGCGGCGCCTCCCCCGTCACCCGGGTCCGCAATCGCGTCCGCCGCCTCGTTCTCGCCCTCGTCGTCCACGTCGATGCCGAAGTCCGTGGCGAGGCCGGCGAGCCCGGTCTCGTAACCCTGGCCGACGGCCCGGTACTTCCACTCCGTACCGCGCCGGTACAGCTCGCCGAAGATGAAGGCGCTCTCCACGGACGCGTCGCCGATCGAGAAGCCGAGCAGCACCTCGCCGGACCGGTCGGCGACGGTCATCCGCAGGTCGTCCAGATCGCCGAAGCGGGAGCCGCCGTACCGGCTCGCGGCGACGACCAGGCGCTCCACGTCCTCGGGGACGGCGGTCAGGTCGAGGCTGATGCGGTCCTCGCTGCCGCCATCCGTCGGCGTCTTGCCCAGCAGGTGCACGCTGCCGTCGGCCGCGGAAGGGTTGTTGTAGTAGAAGAAGTCGGCGTCGCCGCGGACCTTTCCGCCGGCGTCCAGCAGGAGCACGGAGACGTCCGCGTCACCGTCCCCGGCGGTGCTGCTCCAGCTCAGACTCGCGATGACCGTGCCGGCATCGTCGCTGAGGTCCGCCAGCCCGACGTTGGCACCCTTGGTCATCTCACGCATGCAGTCCCCCAGACGCGCGGCCGCGTCGGGTCGCGCCCAGGCAACGGCAGCAGGTGGTTCCGTGACACAGCGCAACTCGCCGCACACGGGAGAACCGTATCGCCCGTATGGACCACTCGTGAAGGAATCGTGAAGTCCGATTGCGGTCCGCCCGGAGCCGGCGGGGCGGTCCCGCCGATATTGCGGGTCGCGCGCGGTGCGCTGATTGCTACCGTCGGTGCGACAACGCACCGACCCGTTCGCCGGACCAGAAGGATCTTCCTCATGCATGATGCCCGCGCCCTGATCGACATGGGTGCCGAAGCGGTACGCCGGCTCGCTCGTCGCGGTTACACGCTGGACCTGCCCGCACTGGAGGACCTCCAGTCCCGGCGCAACCAGAACATCCGCTCGGCCGACGAGCTGCGTGCGGAGTCCAAGCGGGTGGCGAGCGAGGTCCAGCAGACGGCACGTCAGGGCGGTGACATCACCAAGCTGAAGGAGCGGGCCCGCGAGCTGAAGGACGAGATCCGGGACATCGACGCGGACCAGGAGCAGGTCCAGGAGCAGCTGCGCGACCTTCTCCTGGGCATCCCCAACCTCCCCTCCGACGAGGCCCCGGACGGCGACAGCGACACCGACGCGGTCGAGGTCAGGCGCGTGGGCACGCCGCCGGTGTTCTCCTTCGAGCCGAAGGACCACGTCGACCTCGGCGAGGCGACGGGCATCCTCGACTTCGCCCGGGCGACCAAGCTCTCGGGCCCCCGCTTCGCGGTCACGCGCGGCGCGGGCGCGGCCCTGGAACGCGCCCTGGCGACCCTCTTCCTCGACCTGCACACCCGCCGCCACGGCTACGTGGAGCACTCGGTCCCGTACCTGGTCACCCGTAAGACGATGACCGGCACCGGACAGCTCCCGAAGTTCGAGGAGGACCTGTTCAAGACGGGTGTGGCCGATCGCGAGCTGTTCCTCATCCCGACGGCCGAGGTCCCGCTGACCAACCTGTACGCGGACGAGATCATCCCGCCCGCCGAGCTTCCCCTCGCCCTGACCGCGCAAACCCCGTGCTTCCGGTCCGAGGCGGGTTCGTACGGCCGGGACACCCGGGGCCTCATCCGCCAGCACCAGTTCTCCAAGGTCGAGATGGTGCGCATCGTGGACCCGGCGGAGGCCGACGCGGAGTTGGAGCGGATGGTCGGCCACGCCGAGGCGTGCCTGAAGGAGCTGGGCCTCGCCTACCGCGTGGTCATGCTCGCCGCCGGCGACACCGGCTTCTCGGCGCAGCTCACGTACGACATCGAGGTCTGGATCCCGAGCCAGAACACGTACCGCGAGATCTCCTCGGTCTCCAACTTCGGTACGTTCCAGGCCCGTCGCGCCCACATCCGCACCCGTGACGAGAACGGCAAGCCCAAGCTCGTCGCCACCCTCAACGGCTCCGGCCTCCCCATCGGCCGCACCCTGGCCGCCCTCCTCGAACAGTGCCAGCAGGAGGACGGCTCCCTCGTCCTGCCCGAGGCCCTGACCCCGTACCTCGGCTTCCACCGCATCGCGGCGGACGGGACGCCGGAGGCGTAACCGGTCCTCGCCTCAGCCGCCCGCCGCGTCGGCCTCGCGTCACAGCCGGCGGGCGGGCTGGGCGCGGGCCATGCCGTCGGCGAGTCCGGCGAGGACCGCCCCGGCCTCCGTGCGGCAGGACTCCGCCCGCTCCGTCTCGCCCGCACCCGCGTAGAGGTCCGCCAGGGCGTCGAGCGTGTAGGCCTGCCACTGGAGGTCGCCGAGCTGCCGGAAGGCGGCGAGGCTGTCCTCGTAATGCCGCACGGCCGCTTGAGCCTGGCCCATGGACTGGTGGAGGGCGCCGATCGCGTCCACGATGCGGGCGATTCCGCGCCGGTCGCCGTGGGCCCGCAGAAGGTCCACGGCGGCCTCGTACTGGGCGAGCGCCCGGTCGTACTGCTCCTGTTGGCGGTAGACGTCGCCCATGATGCGCAGCGTCCAGCCCAGGCCGCGGCTGTCGGCGATGCCGTCGAAGGTCTCCCGCGACTGGTTGAGCAGAGTCAGGGCGGCGTCCAGGTTGCCCGCGTCGATCTCCAGATCGGCGCGCATCTGGAGAACCCATCCGCGCGTCCGGGGGATACCGCAGGCATCCGCGACGTCCAGCGCTCTCGTCAGGTACGTGTGGGCCCGGTCGCGTTCGCCGCGTACCCGGTACAGCCAGCCGAGATTGGAAAGACAGTCGGCGGTGTCCGCCGGCTCGCCGCAGCGTTCGAAGATCGCCAGCGCGTCGAGCCCGTGCTGCTCGGCCTCGGACAACCGGCCCTGCAGCCGCCGCAGTACGGCGAGGTCGCGGAGGCTGACGCCTGCTCCCCACTCGTCGCCACCCGCTCTGCATGCCTCCAGCACGGCGTGCTGCGTCTGCTCCCAGTCACTCCACAGCGCCCGGGTGTCCTGGTACGCCGCGAGCAGACTCGCCAGCTCCGACGCCGCTGCGGTCATTCCGGCGTCCAGTGCCTCACGGACCACGCAGAGCAGGAACTCGTACTCGGCCGCCAGTTGCCGGAGAGCGTCCGGCTCCGTGACCGCATCGCCGTCTTCCGGTGGGGGCGACCAACGGGGAAATCCCGCGCTCGGCCGGTGACTTCCCGGCGCTATCCGGCGTTCGGCGCTGTCGGCCAGGTGCAGGCAGTGCCCGACGATCCGGCCGAGTTCGGCCCGGTGCGCCTCTCGGCCGAGGCCTTCGGCGGTGAGTAGTTCGACGGCGTAGTCCCGTACGAGGTCGTGGTAGCGGTACACGGACTCACCGGCGGCGTTGTTGCCCAGCCACTCCAGCATCTGGGCCGCGGCGAGTTCGTCCATGCACTCCTCCGCCCGCGTCCGCGTGCAGTCCATGGCCGCCTGCAAGGGCAGGACGGAGAAGGCCGGTGCGTCGCAGAGGGCTAGAAGCAGGAAGGCTCGCTGGTTTGCGGCGGGCTGTGCGTGGTAGCCGACGGCGATGCTGGCCCGGACATCGAGGCCGCCTGCCCGTAGTTCCCCGAGGCGCCGGTGCTGGGAAACCAGGCGGAGTGCGAAGTTCTCCAGCGGCCAGCCGGGCCGGCCCGCCAGGCGGGCGCCAGCGATGCGTACGGCCAGGGGGAGCAGACCACAGGCGTGCACGATCTGCGAGGCCGCCGTCGGCTCGGCGGCCACCCGGTCGAAACCCGCTAACTTGCCCAGCAACTCGACAGCCTGCGCGTGTTCGAGGGCGGTCAGCTCGAAGGACGTGCCGCCTTCGAGACCGGACAGCCGGGGCCGGCTGGTCACGATGACCAGAGACGTCGACGTGCCGGGGAGCAGCGGCCGGATCTGGGCCTCGTCCAGTGCGTTGTCCAGGACTATCAGCAACCGCAGGCCCGCTGTGCGCGACCGGAACAGCCGTGTGCGGTCGTCGAGGTCCTCCGGGATCGCGCTGGGATCGACCCCCAGGTCGCGCAACAGCACGGTCAGGACGTCGGCCGGTGCCCGCGGAGTCGTACCGGACGCGCCGCGCAGGTCCACATAGATCTGGCCGTCGGGGAAGTCGTGGGCCAGCTCGTGCCCGAGCCGTACGGCCAGCGCGGTCTTCCCGACCCCACCCCGGCCCCACAGCAGCACCATCCGCAACCGGCCGCGCCGTCCTGCCCCCCGCCGCCCGAGGTGACGGCGCCACCGGTCCGGCAGCCCGGGGCCGAGGACCTGTCTCCGGATGTGCTTGACCAGCTCCCACCTTCCGGTGAAGTGGTCGGGAATGGCCGGAAGCTGATGGGTCACCATGGGTGTGACCGGGCCGGACGCCGCACCACCGGCGCTGTTCCCCTGGAGAACGCCCGTCGCGAGAAGGCTGAACGCGGAGCCCAGCGCTCCCACCGCGGCACTCGCCCCGAGCACCCAGGGCTGTGGGGAGTGCACCGCGTTGAGCATGGCCGCGCAGGCCGCCGCACTCACCCAGGCGCATATGAGGCCCACAGTCCGTGTCCGGCGAAAAGTCCTGCGTGTGGTCATCGAACCGTCCCCTTCGAACCGGGCAGAGACCCTCCCCTTGGTGCGGAACCACGCTCGTGGGGCCTGGCGGACCGACCCGGAAGGCGCGCTGCGGGCCGGCGCCTCCGTGAGGCGCACCGCTCAGGCGTCCTGACGCCCCCGGGCCGAAGCGGGATCACGAGCGCCCGTCCCCGTCATGTGTATGTCCCCTCATTTGATCGCCGCGAAAACGGTCCAGCCCTTCGTGTCCCGCCAAGGCCCGCTGCCCTCGGCGAAGGCTCGTGCCGCCTCTTCCTCGAGCATCCGCACCATCCGGATGTGCCTGGCCGTACCTCGCTCCAGTCCGTAGAACACGAGCAGCGAGGCGGCGAGCGCGGCCAGCGGCCCGGGCTCGTGGAATATCAGCTCTCCCCGATACTCCACCTCCTCCACCACCGCACCGAAGGTCTCCTTCAGCCATGGGCGCAGGTTCTCCGAGTCAACGCGTGGGAACGACGGCAGGGCCGCCCCTCCGTCACTGACGCACCTGCGCAGGAGCCGGGACAGCCGAGGCGTCGTGCCCGGCATGTTCACCACGGCGACGAAGGCCCCGCCCGGACGTATCACCCGTCGTGACTCCTTCAGCGCCCGCTCCGGATCGGCGACGTGATAGAGCATGTGGCGCTCCAGCAGGCAGTCGACCGAGTCGTCGCGCAAGGGGAGTGCGCACGCGTCCCCCCGGAGCGCTTCGATGCCGCCGCCGCGCGTCTCGCGCACCGCCGCCGCGGACCGGTCCACCCCTATCAACTGTCCGGCGCCGTCCTCCCGGGCCCACTTCCGGAGCAGGTCTCCGGTGCCGCAGCCGACATCCACGACCGTCCCGCGCGCTCCGGTCCACCGGCGTGCCAGCTTCAACGTCACTTCGTCCACGGCGTCGGCCGGCGAACTGTAGGTCCTGTGCACGGCGCGACGGGTCCGCAACGCCCCCAGGTCCGCGTACTCATGCTCCACGAGGTTCAAGCGACCCCCCATACAAAGCCACGACCGGCTGCCCGGCCGTCCTCGGCCGGCGCCCACAGCGGACGCGATCGTGCACCGCTCGGTGGCCACACGGCCGCGCCGATCAGATCATTACCCTGTGTGACGCACTGGCCAAACCGGACGTGGCAGGTGTGACGCTTTCCCGGCGGGTCCGGCGCGAGACCGCCGGCAGCCTGTGGGCCGAGTCCGGCTACGTGTGCAAGGGCCGGAACAACGAGGGCAGACACAACGTCGAAGGGCCCCACCGCAAGCGGTGGGGCCCTTCGACGTATTGCCCGGTGAGAGCAATGGCGGAGGATACGAGATTCGAACTCGTGAGGGGTTGCCCCCAACACGCTTTCCAAATGTTCGCCTGGGGGTCCGACGGGGTGCGTGCCTGTCCTGACCTGGGGCGGAACATCTAATGTGACCCCGTGTGGACGGGCCCGGACGGGGGCGAATGAGACCAGAACTGAGACCAACTTCTCCCAGGCGGGCCCCCTGGTCAGAGGTCCCGGGCCCTGCCGGGCCGCCTGTGTAGGGGCCGTTGGTGGATCTGGATGTTCCTCCCCCCCCCCATGATGCTTGGCCGCTCTGGGCGGATTCCATGGCGCCTGTCGTTTCTTGAAGGGCATCATGAGGGCATGGCGAAGTCACGTAGACCTCACCCGCTGGCCAAACCGCGGAAGCGGCCTCCGGGATCGGGCCAGCGCGCCTCCTCCCGCCTGACCGCGACCAACAACCACGTCGCTCTGACTGCTGGGGGCAGCACCGCCCAGCCGCGCGGCCGCATCTACGCAGTTAGGCTGGAGTTCAGTTCCACCCCTTGTACGCGGTGCAATACGTATCTGCTCCGCGTACGGGCCAACTCATGGGTGTGTGAGGGTTGCCGACTGCATGAGTGGGCCGAGCGGAAGACCGCGTTGGTGCAGCGCCTTCGTGAAACGTCAGCGACCAAGGAGAAGGCATTTGCGTCCCTTGAGGAAGAGCGCGCAAGACTGAAGCGTCGGTACCAGGCAGCCGACAAACGGGCCAAGAACACCAGAGCCACAGGAGCCCAGCGCGGGGCAGCAGCTCTGGAATCGCGCCTGGTCCAAACGGTGCTGCGAGCGGCAGATGGCCGCGCTTAAGGTCATGTAGGGAACGGTCTCAGAATCGTCCAAAGTCGAGCAGTGCCGGCAGCCAGGTGCTGTGGATGGACTGGTGCCGTGAGCACTGTCGCACAGGGCAACCAAGGTTGGCGGATCGTCCTGCTCCCCAAGGGGTGGCTCACGTCTGTAGCGGTCAACGCGTCGCTCGATGAGCAGGATGCACGATGCGCGGCAGCAGTCGGGCTGGTTGACGGCGGGCATGACTGCATCTCTTGCGGGTTCGTTTTCCCCTGCTTGGCGCCGCCAAATGCCGGGCCCCTGTGGCGGCGGGTTTCGTGACGGGTATCGATGCGACATGGGCCGAGGTCTACGATCAGATCGGACGTGCTGATGGGCGGGCGGGCTGACGATAGGGCAGCTGCGCGCTGGAGATGCGAGGGGGTCGCCTTGGCCACGTTGGGTCATATGAAGGAGCGCACAGTCGGCTTCTATGAAGTTGTTGTGGTCCAAGACGGAGTGGCCAAACGAGCCGCGAACCGGATGGATTGGGATGGCGCGCTTTCCGACGTTGCTCGGGCAGATGTTGCGGCTCGATCCTTCGAGGGCGACTCGCACATGGTGGGGACTGTCGCCACTTACGACATGCAGGACCACTTGCTGCTGCACCGAGTGAAGGATGCGGGTGAGTGGCTGTCGGTGGTGAACTGGGACACGGGTGATCTGCGAGAACTGGAACAGTCCGCGCAGGAGGGATACGTGGACACTTCGGTGATCTGCTTCCTTCCCTTCGGGAACGTCATTGGGATCATGCAGGGCGGCGTCTCCGCTCCTAGCCACAAGGCCCTGGAAACCTGGCTGAACGGGATCCAGCTGTTCCCTGGCTACCAGCTGCAGGTTCGGCCGGTCGTCGCGCATGCAGAGATGGAGCGGTTGAAGACCGCTTCCGGCGCCAGTCGCGTAGAAGTCAAGATTATGGCCAACAAGATGGGCGCCTTGGAGGAGCGCCGGGGCGGACTTGCGCGCACACTTCGTGTGGCGGGCGAAGCGTACGGGGAGATCAGCGTGACAATGATCATTTCCGTTCCGAAGAAGAAGGAACTTCGGGAGCACCGTGAGCACCTCCTCGCTGATCTTGAGGAAATCTCGGATGTGGTCACCGGAGCCGAGCGGGCGCGCGCGCGGCTGGTCTACTCAGATCCGGGCGGGCCGGAGCATACGCGCCTCGTTGAACTGGTCGAACACAGCATCACGGCTAAGAAGCGCGTGCCAGCCACTGATGGTGAGGGCAACTCGATCCGGATCGTGTCAGCGGTAGATGCGATCCTGGCAGCAGCCATCGAGCACGAGGATGCCCTGCGGTTGGCGGTCGATGCAGGGGACTCGTGACCTGGGCGATGAACTGGGGGGCACGTGAGTGTGCGTACGAGCATCGAAGATCGCTGGGCCGCCTACCTGTGGATCGACTACCTCCTCGCAGCTCTGGCCGTCGGAGTTCACATCTTCGTCATATGGAGTACCGGGTCGTCGGATTGGCTCTCGTGGATTGATTCGGGGCAGCGCACCGATCTGTACGCTACGGCCGCTGGCGTGGTGTCAGCCATCGGCGGTCTGAGTGCTATCGCCGTCTCGCTCTACACCGCCGCCAACGGCGAACGGCTGCGGGCGGTGCGCGCACAACATCACAAGGAGCTCAGGCGCAGCTGGCGCAGTTTGATCCAGAGCACTGCGCTCTGCTGTCTGTTGTTGTTGATCTCCCTGGCGCTTGACAGAGAGACGGATCCTCTTTCCTGTCGCTTCTTGTTCGAGTACACCATGGTGTTTGCTTCGCTTCGCTTCATGCGGCTGGTCTGGTTGTTCGATCGCATGATGCAGGTTTCAGACGCGGACCTGGTCCGCGAAGAGCAGACGACAACTCCTGTTAGGGACCCGGCCTGGCTGCGCCGGCGGGAAGGGGCCCGGCGCTGAAGGTACCGTGTGCCGGGGTCTGCGGTGTGGCCAGGCTGTGCGCCCTCGGTGCTCACCTAGCTGGAGGTGGATGGGTGGCAAACCGTCCAGCAATGGGCGGCCATGCAGTCCCGATCTCCGTTCCCACGAGTAGCGACAGCCACGTGTTTTGCGGCACCCTCGCCCGATTCAGATAGGTCCCGACCAACTGCTGCCCTCAGCCTGCCAGCCGCTGTTGAGTGCTCGGTGACGGTATCGGTCAAAGGGGCAATCTTTCGACCCGCAAGTGCTGGTCGCCACGGGCTTGGTGGCGGGCCAGACGTAGCGACTGACCGGAGGCCGTCCTACTGGGACTGACTTCTGAGGCGGGGTGTCGCTCGTTGAGGTGTGGGAAGAAGCCGGAGTTCGCCGAAGCGCCAGGGGACCTTCGCGGCGGTGACGAATGCGGCGGGGCCTTCTGGGATGTGCGTGAGGACGCCCAGGAAGAGGGTATGGGAGACCGCCAGGAGGGGGCCGTGGCGTTGGGCGGTGTGGTGGAGGAAAGTGGCGCAGTGGCGGGCGCGGGTGTGGAGGTCGGTGAGGCTTTCGCCGTCTTCGCAGCGTAGAGACGGGTTGGCGTGGCGTCGGGCCCGCCAGGCGCGATAGGCGGGCGGGTAGGTCTCGGCGCTGCGGCCGAGGACGATGCTCGGGGCGCGCCACTCGGCGAGGAGGCCGGAGGTGGCCACGATCGGCAGGCCCGTGAGGTGCGAGACGAGGGTGGCGGTCTGGCGGGCACGGGGAATCGGGCTGGTGACGATCGCGCTGATGCCCTGGGGGAGGGGGAGCGAGCGGCACACCTGGTTGCGGCCCTCCATGGTGAGAGCGGCCTCGTGTGGGGCGTGGTAACCGGGGCGGTGGCCCTCGTAGGCGCCGTGGCGCATGAGCCAGATGTCAGCCAAGGATCCAGCCTCCGTCGACGCGCAGGGTCTGGCCGGTGATGAAGCCGGCGTCCTCAGTGGCGAGGAAGGCGACGGCCGCGGCGACGTCTTCCGGTCGGCCCCGGCGTTGGACGCACTGGCGGGCGAGCTGGCGGACGGTCATGGCTTCCGGGTCGTCGACGACGGCGTCTTCGGCGGGGACGCGGATGGAGCCGGGAGCGACGCAGTTCGCGGTGACGCCGGCGGGGCCGAGTTCGCGGGCGAGGGCGCGGGTGAGTCCTTCGAGGCCGGCCTTGGCACTGATGTAGCCGGCGAGCTCGTGGCGGCCCGCAGCGGCGAGGACGGAGCCGATCGTGATGATCCGGCCCCAGCCGGCTGCCGTCATGCCGGGGGTGAGTTCGTGGGCGAGGAGATAGTGGCTGGTCAGGTTGGTGGCCAGAGTGTCCTCCCAGTGGGTCGGTGTCGTCTCCGGCCACGATTGGCGCGGGTAGGCGCCGGCGTTGCTGACCAGGATCTCCACCGGGCCCAGGGCCTCTTGGGCTCGACTGCACAGGGACCGTACGGCCTCGGCGTCTCGAAGGTCTGCCGAGAGGGAGATGCAAGAGGGGAGGGAGGCTGAGAGCTCTCCTGCCGTTCGGTCGTCGTCGAAGTGGGCGAGCGCGATGGTGGCGCCGTCGGCTGCGAGGCGGCGGGCGATGGCCGTGCCGAGGCCGCCGGTGGCTCCGGTGACCAGGGCGGTGCGGCCGTTCAGGGGGCCGGGCATGCCGACTCCAGGGGGCAGAAGTAGGTGGCGGGGTCGAAGGCGGGGCTCATCGCTTCGGCGAGCCGGGTGAGGAGGACGAGTCGGTCCGCTGGGGCCAGGTCGGCGAGGTTGTAGACGCCGAGGATGCGCATGGCCAGGTAGGGGCGGAGAAGGTTCGCGAGGTCCGCACCGGGCCAGAGACGGTCGGCGACCGGCCGTACGAGCTGGTTCCAGTACGTGGTCACGGCGGCACGCCGGGGAGCCGCGAGCCGTGGGGCGTAGTCGATGCGGATGGTGCTCGTGGTGTGCTCGATGTCCGCTCGTCGGATCTCGGGGGTGTTGTCCGGGACGCGGGCGAACGTGGCGGGGTGGTCGGCGAAGGCCGCCGGGTTGTACATGGGCACGAGCCAGCCGCCGAGGGCGGAGGCGTACCAGAGGAAGTTGGCGAACTCACCGGGGATGCTGTTCATCCCGGCGGTGTCGTAGTCGAACCAAGCGAGCGGGTGGGCGAGGTTGACGTCGGTGGGATCGCCCTGGGTGAGAGCTGCCCAGACCGGCTCGGTCGCGTCGAAGTGGGCCCGGAGCCAGCGGAGGGTGGCAACCCAGTCCAGGTGGTGCCGAAGGCCGTTGATGTTCAGGGTGTAGGTGTCGAGGCGGGAGACCAGGACGTCGATGAGGCCGTCGGCGATCGGGAAGTCCCTACCGCCGTAGTACTCGTCGAGTCGGCCGCCGGGGGCCGCACGGTCCCAGTACAGCTTGCGTACCACGCGTGTCGGGTCGGTGGGCCTCGCCGTCGCGAGGATGGCCTCGCGGTACGCGGCGGTGAGTTGATCCAAGTACGCGCGGAGGCCGTCGCTCGCCTGGCTCGCGTTGAGGAGGTCGAGCAGGAGCCCTCGGTCAGTGCCGCCGGGCAGACGTTCGTACGCGAGAAGCCGACCGCCCGGCACACGCAGGTGGGCGTGGAGAGTAGGCACCCGGTAGTGCTGGGCCAGACGTGCGTGCCCGCTAACCTCGGCGAGGCTTCCCACCGGGTCGCGCGTGTACTTCAGGAGCAACGGGCGGCCGAGGAGGTCGACGGGGCAGAGCAGGTTGCGAGTGAAGCGCCGCACCGGGCCGAGCCGCAGAGGGCTGCGGAGGGTCATGGCCGCACCCCGTTGAGCAGGTCGAGGCACACTCGGGCCAGTTCGGCGGGCGGGAAGGCGTCCATGTGCATGTCGACGTCCGGGGGAATGGCGTCTCGGACGGGGCAGAGGTCGCCCTGGTGCATGCGGTCGGACAGGTCGGTGGCGACGGCGTGGTGGTGGGGGAGCCCGGTGCGCCACTTGCTGTGGCTGTGGCGCGCGTACAGGCCGATGACGGGCCTCTCGGGACTGCGCGTCATCGCGGCGAGGTGGGTGAGGCCGGTGTCGTTGCCGACGACCAGGTCGCAGTGCGGGAAGAGATCGGCGAGCTGGTCGGCCGGCACCCCGTCCAGGTGGAGCACCTGAACGTGGCGTCGAGGGGCTTCTGCGCTGACGCGAAGGCCGATTTCCGCGTTGCCGCCGATGAGCAGCAGCCGGGCCCGTGCTTGCTGGGCTTCGGCGACTTGCTCGGCGAGGGCGATGTACCGCTGGGCGGTGTAGTCCTTGCGCTCCGGCCAGCTGGTGGCGGTGATGGCGGCGATGATCAGGCCGCCCAGCCAGCCCACCGATCGCAGCTCCTCCACGAGATCATTCGGGCCGGTCGCGAGGGTCGGCGCGAAGGGAGCCGTGCCGGGCAGGCGGATGCCTAGGCGGCGTTCCAGCGCCAGGTAGTGGCGGGCTGGCAGGTCCGGGTGGGCGCGGCCGTCGCTCGACCAACAGGGCGGGGCCGCTGGATCGAGTACCAGGCTCACCACGGCTTCGGAGCCGTGCGCCTCGATCCTCGCGCGGTCTCCGATCACAGCGCGTCGACCGTGGGGCGTGGTGACTGGGGGTTGAGTGATCAGCCCGGTCCGGGCGATCAGCCCTGCGTACGGCCCCACCGCCCGGACGGACGTACGAACAGACCGCAGCCGCAGCCAGTCGAGCACCGCGCGTACCCCCGACAGGGCGAGGAGGGTGTCTCCGAGCTTCCCCTCGAAGGCCACCACGACCTCGCCGCACCCGCTCAGGCGGTGGACGAGCTCGGCGGAGGCAGTCAGCGGGAGCGGCGCGCCGAGGGGGACGCTGCCACGGTCGTACCCCAGCGGGGTGGTGTGGACGGCCCCGGCGGGGACGACCACGGAACCATGGTGGAACCGGACCCCTGGCGGCGCGACCGAGCTCACGCCGGACCGTCGATCGTGGTGAGCGCGACCAGCGGCAGCTCCAGCTCGTCGAGCAGGGCGCGGGCTCCGCGCGTGGTGTCCTCCACCAGGCAGGCCGCCGCCAGCGGGACGGCGCCGGCCTCGCGGAGGCGGCGGGTGAGGTCGGCCAGGGTCCGACCGGTGGTGATCTCGTCGTCCACGATGACGATGCGCTGTCCCGGAGCGATGCCGTAGGCGAAGACGTCGGTGCGCATGGCGTGCGGCTCGCAGAAGCGGACCGCGCCGTCCAGGGGGAGGTGCAGCTTCCAGGCGATCTTGTAGGGGAGGCGGGCGGCGTCGGCCAGGGAGACGGTGGGCAGGATGCCGCCCGCGTCCAGGCCCAGGAGGAAGTCCACGGAGCCGGCGCCCTCCGGCAGCTGCTTCTGGAGCAGACGCCACAGATCGGCCCCCGTGCTGGCGAGGGTGTCGGGATGCACCGGGCTTTCCAGGCCGTCCAACGAGTGGATGACCCGCTCGCGGCGGCTCGTGGCTCCGACGCTGAGCCGCTTGACGATTCGGGCGGAGAAGGGCGGCACGGTGAGGGTTTCGGGCATGACGAAGCTCCTGTCGGTGGAGAGGGGAGAAGGAGAGGTGCCTGGTTCAGGCGGCGAGCTGGAGGGCGTACCAGGTGAGGAGCTGGTCGACCGCCGCGGTGACGGGCTTGAGCACGAGCTCGGTGTCACCGGTACGCCAAGCGTTCGCGACCTCGGCCAGAGGAGGGACCGCGAGGGCCGTCAGACCCGGCATCCGGGAGGCGGCGGCGAGGATCCGGTCGGGGCCGGACTCCCACTGGTTGTGCTCGCGCAGGAGAAGTCGGCAGGCGAGCACGAGGTGCTTGTAGAGCTGCCGCAGGGCGGGCGCCCCCTCCGCAGTACGCAGACGGCGCATGGTGAGCATGACCTGGGGCAGTTCGCGGACGGCGGCGAACGCGAGCTCGTCCCGGCTGATCGTTGGCAGTTCGAGGTCGGATGCCGCTTGCAGGACGGGGCTGCCCTGCTGGAGCTGGTGAAGGACGAAGGCCAGGCGCGGAGTGAGGCGTCGGGCGGTCAGTTCTCCGGGCGTGACGAGGGTGGGGCCGAGAGAGGCCGCATTGCCGAGGGCCGTCCGGTACTGCTCCAGGGCCTCTTGGATGCCGCCGCTGACCTCGTGCTCGGCGATCACCATGAGGTCCAGGTCGGACCAGCCGGCGATCCAGGTTCCCTCTCCGGGGCTTCCGGTCAGGGCGACGAGCCGGACGCCGGGTCCGTACGCCCGCACCGCGTCCGTGAAGTCGGCCGTCGCCGCCGCGACTGCTGCCGGAAGACCGAGCCCGTACGGGGTGGCCACGCGCAGCCGAGTCGTGGAGGGCGGGGCGGCGATGCGCCGGAGGCGGGCGCGAAGGGCTGCGATGCCGCCGGTGTTGTCGATGACGTGGTCGGCCAGAGCGGCGACCTGATGGGCGCCGCGGCTCATCTTGATCTCGTCCTTCGCGGCGACAGCCTGGGCCGGAGTGCCGGACCGCTCGACGCGTACGGCGAAGGGAGCGTCCAGGTAGACGATCTGGAGCGTGTCGCCCATGAGCTGCTTGAGCTCGGCGATCGAGGCATCGTCGTGGACGGACTCGATGGTGAACAGCTTTGTGTCGACGTGGGCGTCCGCGAAGCGGTTCAGCTCACCAAGGAGCAGTTCGGCCTGCCGACGGGCCGAGAGTGCGTACGGGTCCGCGAGCCCTTCCCGATGGGCTGCCTGCCGTAACAGAAAGCCGATCTTGAGACGTTGGGCGCCGCAGGTCCGCTGGACGAACTGTGCGCTGGTGCTCTTCCCGCACTCGCTCAGCCCACCGAAGGCGAGTACCTGGCGCAGATGGCGACTCGGCGTGATCTCCGCCGGAGCGACGTCCTCTCGCCCGTACAGCTTGAAGCGGGCCGGCACGGGGAGCCGACGACGGCCGGCGACGACATCGGAGACCAGCGCGTCGAGGGCGGCGCACAGCTCCTCACGTTGCCCGTGAAGGGCCGGGACACGTCGCGCGGCCAGCTCGTCGCGGCTCGCCGCACGCTCGCTGTGCCAGATCCGCAGCGTCAGCACCGACATGCGGTCCACGACGGAGGCGAGCGTCTCGGTGTGCAGCGGCACATCGGCACGGCCCGCGTCCACCAGCGAGCCGAGGACTTCGTCGGCGCGCTCGGCGAGAGCGTTGCGTTCGGCGTTGAGCTGGTCGATCTCTCGCTTGCAGTCGGCGACCTGGGCGGCGGAGAGCAACGTACTGCGCACCCGGTCCTCGGTGTCCCACAGACGCCCGTTGACGGTGTGGAGCCGGGTGACGGTGTCGTCCAGGCGGTGCCGGTCCTTGTCCTGGAGGGTGGCCATGGCGCGGGTGAGCCCCGGAGGCAGCACCAAGGGCGGGGAGTTCTGAGTCATCGGGGACTCCCGTCGGTGAGTGGGGTGAGGCCAAGGTGATCGAGTACGTCGCAGTGCACGTCGTCCAGGGAGCGGTTCTCGCAGTCCACGACGGCGGTGTACGTGCCGTGGCCGACCTGGTGAAGCAGAACAGCGTGCAGTGTCTTCTGGTAGGCTGGGTAGATCCCGGTCCACGGGCGGCCCTCGCGGGCGCTGGTGATGGCGTAACTGCGCTCGGCGTCGAAGGACGCGAGCAGCAGCACCGAGGTCTCCGATGCGGTGGCGCGCGAACCGGCTATTTCCGTCACGGTCTTGAACGCCTCGCCTACCGTCAGCCCGTCCTTGACCACGCATGTCGCGGTGGCCACAGCGAGGAGCATGGGCAGGCCACGGTCCAGCAGTCCCGTACGACCGGGCTCGCGTGCGACGGCTCGCCTGGCGTGACCGACGAGCAGCATCTCCGTCAGCTCGACCGTCGTGGACGTCTCGAACCACCACCGGGCGTAGTCGCCGGCGGCTACCCGCGCCCACGGCTCGGGATCGTGCTCGTGGATGGCGCCCAACGGCTGAAAGACGTGGCGACGCCCGGCCAGCCGATCGAGGTGAGTCGTCTTGCCGACGTTGTCAGGGCCGTTGAGGCTGACGAAGTCCGATAACCGCACCATCGCTCATGCCTCGCGGATCGGTGTGTCGAGGACGGAGGTGATCGCGGCGGTGTTCGTGGCGATGAACTCGGCCAACTCCGGCGGCATCAGGTTCAGCTCACGGACGGCCTGGGCGGTGAAGGGCACCCGGACCACCTCGTACCCGCCCCGCTCCGGCTTGTCGAACTCGGTGCCCGTCCGTGCGGCCAGGTCCATCGATTCCAGGCGCGCCGCGAAGATGTGCTGGACTCCGACGCCTCCCTCAAGCGCGTCGGTGATGAGGTGCACGAGCTCGGCGCGCTTCAGCTTGCCGCCCAGCTCCTCGAACACCTCCCGGTGCAGTGTCGCCTCGATGGTCGCGTCCTCTTCCTCGACGCCTCCGCCGACCGATACCCAGTACGGCTCCCTGCCGGGCTTGGTGCGCTTGATGAGGACCAGTTCGTCGCCGTCGAGAAGGATGGCGCGGGCGTTGCGCTTGACGATGTCGGTCATGCCGTTTGCTCCTTGGGTGTGTAACCGGAGAGAACGGGCGGAGGGGCGCCTTTTGGCTGTGGCCACTTTCCCCGGTTCGTGAATACAGCATGGTGCAAACTGATCGCTGAGTGTGACGCACGGGTGCTGCGGCAATGCCGCAGTAATGCCGAACAGGACTGCTCGCACAGGGTGTTTCGGCGTTTCACCAGGTGACGGACGGGGGGTACGACGGTGGTGACTGTGCAGAGATGGTCCGGCCGCGAAGCACGGCTGCTGCGCGAAGCCCTTCGCATGAGCCTGCGTGACTTCGCCGCCTACCTCGGAGTCAGCGACCGAACCGTGTCGAACTGGGAGGGTGGTGGCGCGGGTTACCAGCCGCGTGCCGAGTCTCAGGCTGTGCTCGACACCGCGCTCGACCATGCGTCGGACGACGCGCAGGCGCGTTTCGCGGCGGCACTGGGAACAAGCGGCGCTGCGCCGTCCGTGGCAGGCCGCATCGAAGTCGACTCTCACAAGTTCCTGCCAGTTTTCATCGGCGTCGAGCGCGCCGGCCGCCTCCGTGCACACATGAGACCGAGTGAGCACGGCGAGTGGCTGGAGTCCCCGACGAGTGGTAGCTGGTGCGCATGATGGACCCAGCAGGGCCCCGACCGGACAGGTCGGGGCCCTGCTGGGTTCTTCTTCACTTTGCGCCGAAGTGCGCCGAAAAACTGCGCCGAAGTGCGCCGGATATGTTTTACTTGGCATGCGGCAGGCGAAGGAGGTGTGGCACGTGACGGGATCTCAGTGGCCGGACTGGACTGACAAGAAGATGGCGTCCAAGGTGCGGACGGCTCTGTGGCTCGCCACAGAGGTGGGCGAGGGAAACGTGTACACCAAGGCGCAGCTGCGGCAGGCATTTCCCGACGTCGCAGAGATCGACCGCCGGGTACGGGAGCTGCGGGAGCACGGCTGGGTCATCGCGACCAACCGTGATGACCCAGCTCTGAGCTCCCATGAGGCCCGGTTCGTGCGGGCCGGTGATCCGGTTTGGCAGCCAGGCGTCCGTTCCCGCAGTACGCGAGAGCGCCACGCCCTGGTTCCTCTCCGGTCGGCGTCGAACGACCAGGTCCGGGAGATGCGCGTCCTGCAAGAAGTTCGGCGGGCGCCGGATCCAGAGGCGGTCTGGGAACGCCTGAAGGACCTTTCACAGGCAGAGAAGTCACTCGTCCTGGCATGGATCGCCATGGGGCGCCGCCCCAGCTCTCCTGCCGAACTCGCGTGGCGTGCGTTTCGTGGTCTGTCCGAGCGGCAGCGCCGTGAAATGGCCGTCCAGCTCGGCGAATTGGTGAGCTCCGAGCTGTACGAGGAACTGCCGGCGGCTGAAGAGCGCGGCGACGACAGCTAGCTCAAAAGCTTCCGCCGGATCCCGTGTCACCTTCCACAGATCTCCGGGGTCCGGCGGATGGTTCAACCCATCTGAACGAGGAGAAGAACCATGTCCAGTATGCGTGTCCCCGTGGTCGGAAGCGAGCGACCGCCCGGGTTCGAGATGTTCGTCGCGGCCGTCGCCGTCGGTTACGCGGCGGGATATACCACCGGTATCGGCAACGAGGCCCAGCAGGTGCTGGGACTCGTGACGGTCACGGCGATGGGGTGGCTCTGGGAAAGGTGGCGGCGCTGACCGCCTTCGGCGACTGGTGATCCAGTCCATTTCTGATAGCTGGTCCCGAGTAACGTCGGGGCCAGCTATCGGAGTTCGAGCCCCGTATGCGCCCTGTTGAGTGTCAGTGGTCGTTCTTATGGTGGAGGAATGGCTAATGGGGTGTGGCACACCGGATATGGCATAGAGATCAATCTGTCCCTGCCCGACCTCGGTCACCCGGACCGTCCCGATCTGCTCCAGGAGATCACCGCCCGCGTCTCCGAGCGCGAGCCGCAGCTGCTCGAGTGCCTGGCGCACCACGACAAGCGGGAGTGCCAGTCGGAGGGCGGTAAATCGCCCTGGATGTTCATCCGCCGAGGTCGCGTGGGTGGCCGGCGACCGCTCGTCGCCTCGCACCTACCGATCACGCACAAGGCGACACCGGCGGAGAGCGCACAGCACAAGGCCACCAAGGAGCGGATCGTCGAGACCGCCGGACGTCACGGCCTGGATGCCGAGGCCGAGGTTCCCATCGGCAACCGGCGCAGCATTTCGGACGCCGTAGTCGTCGGACCCGGCGGCACGCGGATCGGCTGGGAGATTCAGTATCACCACCTCAGCCCCAGCAGCGTCCACCGGCGCTCGGTTAACGCCGTGGAGCACGGCATCACTCCCCTTTGGGTCGCGAAGGACCGGACAGCCTCCCTGATCGATCGCGCTCCGTGGGCGCGGGTCGACGACATGCCGTGGAGGGACATCGCCGACGGTAAGGAGATGGTGATCCGCGGTGGGTACCGGCACCTCGAAGTCTGGAAGTGCGTAGCGAGCAGCGAGCGCCACTGCCTCATCAGTGAGGGTGCCGGCCACTGTGGCGCGATTCACGCGGACTGGTTCGTGCCCGCGCTGTGCCTCCCGGAGAAGAAGCCGGTCTTCATCGAGGACTTAGTCCTGCAGAGCGCCACTGGTGAGAGCGTCCCGGTCTACGTACCCAGCCGGGGAAGCGGCCGTGCCGGTCGGCATATGTGGGTCTCGGCCGACGACTGCGCGCTGTGGCAGGAGCTCATCGGCGAGAAGTCGCCTCTCCCGGCGGCCCCGGCCGAAGAGGAGGACGACGTGATCACCTTCGCCGAGCAGGAGATCGACCGCGCCTGCCGAGCAGGGGAGGAGGGCTGGTTCGTCAGCGACGGCCGGCCCATCCGTGACCTCGACCAGCCGACAGGCGGCTTCACGCTTCCCCGCATGCCGGTCCAGCGCTTCCGCGACCCGATGCGGATCACCACCGTGGAACGCGCCGCCGCCTCCGCCGCGCTGGGATGCCCGCCGTGGGAGCTCGGGCTGTGCGCCGGCTGCGGCCAGCTGATGCGACGCTACGGGCTGAACGCCGCCATGTACTGCAACGTGTGCCGGTCCGCCCTCAACGGGCGATAGCCGGGAACTGCAACCAAAACTGCAACCACATACGTCGAAGGGCCCCACCGCGAGCGGTGGGGCCCTTCGACATCGTGCCCGGTGAGGCACTGGCGGAGGATACGAGATTCGAACTCGTGAGGGGTTGCCCCCAACACGCTTTCCAAGCGTGCGCCCTAGGCCACTAGGCGAATCCTCCGCCGCAAACAATACAAGACGTTGAGGAGTGCTCGCGAACCCGTTCCCCGGGGAGGGGCCGGGGCGGTGGCCGAGGTGGACTTGTGGGGGTGGGGATCGGCTAAGGTGGGCGTCAGCCCCTCACGTGGCGCTATCTGACTGAACTCCCCCAGGGCCGGAAGGCAGCAAGGGTAGGTTGGCTCTGGCGGGTGCGTGGGGGGCCCTTGCGTGTGCGGGTGGTGCGGGTCACGGTCGGGGCCGGTTGTCAGTGCGCCCCGATAACCTCGTAGGTGTGTCGTCCCTTGCGCTGTACCGCCGCTACCGCCCTGAGTCGTTCGCCGAGGTCATCGGTCAGGAGCATGTCACTGACCCGCTCCAGCAGGCCCTGCGGAACAACCGGGTCAATCACGCGTACCTGTTCAGCGGCCCGCGAGGCTGCGGCAAGACGACGAGTGCGCGCATCCTGGCCCGCTGTCTGAACTGCGAGCAGGGGCCCACGCCCACGCCCTGCGGGGAGTGCCAGTCCTGCCAGGACCTGGCGCGCAACGGGCCGGGGTCCATCGATGTGATCGAGATCGACGCCGCTTCGCACGGTGGCGTGGACGACGCCCGTGATCTGCGGGAGAAGGCGTTCTTCGGGCCCGCGTCGAGTCGTTACAAGATCTACATCATCGACGAGGCGCACATGGTGACCTCGGCGGGGTTCAACGCCCTGCTGAAGGTGGTCGAGGAGCCGCCGGAGCACCTCAAGTTCATCTTCGCGACCACGGAGCCCGAGAAGGTCATCGGGACCATTCGGTCGCGTACGCACCACTATCCGTTCCGCCTCGTGCCCCCCGGGACCCTGCGCGACTACCTCGCCGAGGTCTGCGGCCGGGAGAACAGCCACGTGGACGACGGCGTCCTGCCGCTCGTCGTGCGCGCCGGGGCCGGGTCCGTGCGTGACTCCATGTCCGTCATGGACCAGCTGCTCGCCGGTGCGGGCGACGAGGGTGTGACGTACGCCATGGCGACGGCGCTGCTCGGCTATACGGACGGCTCCCTGCTCGACTCGATCGTGGACGCCTTCGCGGCAGGCGACGGGGCCGCGGCCTTCGAGGTCGTGGACCGGGTCATCGAGGGGGGCAACGACCCGCGCCGGTTCGTCGCCGACCTGCTGGAGCGGCTGCGCGACCTGGTGATCCTGGCCGCCGTGCCGGACGCCGGGGAGAAGGGGCTGATCGACGCGCCCGCCGACGTCGTGGAGCGGATGCAGGCCCAGGCGTCCGTGTTCGGGGCCGCCGAGCTGAGCCGCGCCGCCGATCTGGTCAACGAGGGGCTTACGGAGATGCGCGGTGCCACCTCGCCTCGCCTCCAGGTCGAGCTCATCTGCGCCCGGGTCCTGCTGCCCGCCGCCTTCGACGACGAGCGCTCCATGCAGGCCCGGCTGGACCGGCTGGAGCGGGGCGCCTCCTTCGCCACCACCGGCCCCGGCCCCGCCATGGGTTACGTGCCCGGCCCCGAGGCCCTCGCCCACGCACCGGTCCCGCCCGCCCCCCAGCCGGACGCCGGTCCCGCCGCCGCCCGCGCCGCCGTCCGGGGCGACGCGCAGCCCCCCGCCGCTCCGGCCCCGGCCCCGGTCGCGCCCCAGACACCGCCCCCCGCCCCCGTACAGGCACCGCCGCCCGCGGAGCCGCCCGCCGCCGGGCAGCGGCCCGGTGCCTGGCCCGCCGCCGCGTCCGCCCCGGACCAAGGGCGCCGGCCCGGTGGCTGGCCCACCGCCGCCGCACCCGGCCGGACCCCCGCCCCGGCCGCGGCCCCGGCTCCGCAGAGCGCGCCCGCGGCCCCCGCCGGGCCCGCCGCGCCCGAGACCGCTCCGGGCATGGCGCAGGGCGCCGGCCAGGTGCGGAACATGTGGCCGGACATCCTGGAGGCGGTGAAGAACCGCCGACGTTTCACGTGGATCCTTCTCAGCCAGAACGCCCAGGTGACCGGGTTCGACGGCAGCACGCTGCAGATCGGCTTCCTCAACGCCGGCGCGCGGGACAACTTCACGAGCAGCGGCAGCGAGGACGTGCTGCGGCAGGCGCTGGCGGAGCAGTTCAACGCCCAGTGGAAGATCGAGGCGATCGTCGACCCGTCGGGCGGCGCCGGACAGCCCCCGCAGCCCCTGTCCGGCGGCGGCCAGCGCCCGTACAACCCGCCGCCCGCCGCGCCGCAGCGCCCCGCCACCCCGGCCCCGCAGTCGTACGAGCGACCCGCCGCCCCCGCGCCCGCCCCGGCACCGGCCCCCGCGCCCGCACCGCAGCAGCCGGGCCCCGGCTCCGGCTCCCCGGCCGGTCCGCCGCCCGCCTCCTACGCGGCCCCGGAGGCGCCCAAACCGGTCGCCCCCGAGGACGACATCCCGGAGGCGGACGACCCGGACCTGGTCGACTCCGCGCTCTCCGGGCACGAGCTGATCGTCCGCGAGCTGGGTGCCACGGTGGTCGAGGAGTTCAACAACGAGTAGGCGGGTCGCCGCCCCCGTCCACGACCACGAGTAGGCGGGTCGCCGCCCCTGTCCACGGACCGGCGGCCGTCAAGGGCGCCGCGCCCCGGCGGCTAGGCTGCACCCCGTGAAGGTCCTCGTCATCGGCGGCGGCGCCCGCGAACACGCCCTGTGCCGCTCTCTGTCCCTCGACCCCGACGTCACCGATCTGTACTGCGCCCCCGGCAACGCCGGCATCGCAGAGGTGGCCGAACTGCACCCGGTCGACGCCCTCAACGGCGTCGCCGTCGCGCGCCTTGCCGCCGAGCTGGGCGCCGGGCTGGTGGTTGTCGGCCCGGAGGCGCCGCTCGTCGCCGGTGTCGCCGACTCGGTGCGCGCCGCGGGCATCCCGTGCTTCGGCCCGTCCGGCGCCGCAGCCCAGCTGGAGGGCTCGAAGGCGTTCGCCAAGGACGTCATGGCCGGAGCGGGCGTGCCCACCGCCCGCAGTTACGTGTGCACCACGCCCGCCGAGATCGACAGCGCCCTCGACGCGTTCGGCGCCCCCTACGTGGTCAAGGACGACGGTCTGGCCGCGGGCAAGGGCGTCGTCGTGACCGAGGACGTCGAGGTGGCCCGTGCCCACGCGCTGGCCTGCGACCGGGTGGTCATCGAGGAGTTCCTCGACGGCCCCGAGGTGAGCCTCTTCGCGATCACCGACGGCACCACCGTGCTGCCGCTCCAGCCCGCCCAGGACTTCAAGCGCGCGCTCGACGGCGACGAGGGCCCGAACACCGGTGGCATGGGCGCGTACTCCCCCCTGCCGTGGGCCGACCCCAAGCTGGTCGACGAGGTCATGGAATCGGTGCTCCAGCCGACCGTGGACGAGCTGCGCAGGCGAGGTACGCCGTTCTCGGGGCTGCTGTACGCGGGCCTCGCGATCACCTCGCGCGGTGTGCGGGTCATCGAGTTCAACGCCCGGTTCGGCGACCCGGAGACCCAGGTCGTCCTGGCGCGCCTGCGGACGCCGCTGGCCGGTGTGCTGCTCGGCTCCGCCAACGGCACCCTGGACCAGCTGCCGCCCCTGGCGTGGCGCGACGAGGCCGCCGTCACCGTGGTCATCGCCTCGCACAACTACCCGGGCACCCCGCGCACGGGTGACCCGATCGAGGGGCTGGACGAGGTCGCGGCGCAGGACGCCCCGCACGCGTACGTGCTGCACGCCGGGACCAGGCGCGACGGCGACACGATCGTCAGCGCGGGCGGCCGCGTGCTGTCCGTGACGGCGACCGCCGATGACCTCGCGGGCGCCCGTGAGCGCGCGTACGCGGCGGCGGCGCGGATCCGGCTCGACGGTTCCCAGCTCCGTACGGACATCGCGAAGAAGGCCGCCGAGGACGCGGCGGCCGGCGGAGCCTGAGCCGGACGCGCGGCGGGCTCCGGCCCGTACCTCGCTGACCCCCCGCACCTCAACACCTTTGACCAAAGCCATTCCATCGAGTGACGGCTGAGCCATCCGGATGACGCCCGCCGCACCCCCAACTAGGGTGCGGCGCAAGCGTTCCGGCACTTGGCCCACCGGCATTGCGATGTCAGTGGCGGGTGCCACAGTGGGGGAGTGAGCAACACCGCCGTGGGGGCAGAGGGGGTGAGGTCCAGCCGTGTCCGGTACCGGTACGGGTGAGGAGCCTGGTGCGCGGGCAGCGCGGGCCCGGGCGCTCGCCCTGCTGCGCATCCGCGGCAGGGCGACGGCGGTCGCGCTGCTGCCCGCCGCGCTGGCGGTGGTGCTGTTCGCCGCAGGCGCGCGTGGGTTCGCGGACGGCGGCGGCTGGGACGCGGCGCGCTGGGCCGTGGCGGTCTGCGCGGTCCTGGTCCTGCTGATCGCGGGAGCCGTCGCTCTCGCGGTCGTACGGGCGAAGCCGGCGGTCAGTCCGACCGTCCCGCTGAGCGAGTCGGCGGCGCCCGACCTCTACCGCCTGGTCCGCGAGCTGGCGGACCGGCTCGACGTGCCGGCGCCCTCGGCCATAGCCCTCACGCCCGACTGCGACAGCTGGCTCGAAGACCGTTCCCATCCGGCGGCCGGCGGCCCTACCCGGCGGGTGGAGGCGGCCCCCGTGCTGGTCATCGGCTCACCGTTCCTGTGGTGGATGCGGGTCGCCGAGCTGCGCGCCCTGCTCGCCCCGGTCGTGGCGGGCACCAGCGCCTCCGCCCAGTCCGACATAGCCGCCGCCCGGCGCTTCGTCCGAGGTCTGGACGGGGCGGTCGCCGACGCCGCCGCGCCCGCCCGGGGGCCGGTGCGCCGGGCCCTGCGGCTGCCGCGCGTCTTCGTCGGGCGGATCGCCCGGATACTGCTGCGCAGCTGCCGCGGTCATGCCGCGGAGATGGAGCGGGGGGTCGCCGCCGCCGCGTCCTCGCGCGCCCGGGAAGTGGACTACGGGCTGCGGATCGTCGCGCAGGAGCAGGTGGGCCTCGCCTACGCCGGCTGGGACCGGCTGCTGACCCGGGTCGCCCTCCCCGCCTGGCGGATGGGCCGCTGGCCCGCGCAGCTGGGCGCGGGCGTCGTCGCCGCGCTCACCGAGCTCTCCCGCCGCGACCGGCTGGCCGAGGGATACGCCTCCCGGCTCGGCGAGCGGCCCGCCTGCGACCTCCTGGAGGAGCCGGGGGCGGCCGACGAGGCGGCGTCCCTGCTGGCGGCCCGGCTCTTCCACGGCGGGCCCGCCGAGACCGGCCCCCACTGGGCCCCGGTGGACTGGCAGCAGTATCCGGACGAGGTGGTCGACCGGAAGTGGCGCTCGGAGGCGGCCCGGCTGCACCGCGTCCTGGACGCCATGGGCGTTCCGCCCGCCACCGCCGTCGGCGGGGTGCCCACACTGGCCCGGGTGGTCGAGCACCTGGAGGCGGGCGAGACCGGGGGCGAGGAGCTGGCGGCCGGCATCCTCGCGGCCGTGGCCCGTGAGGAGGCCGAGGCGCAGGCGCGGGAGACGACGCCGGGCGGCCCGTCCGGCCCGGACGCGGGCGTGAGCGGCCCCGGTGCCCCGGTGAGCCTGGGCGACCGGAGCGCGGGCGCCCTCGGCGACGACCTCCTCACCCTCTGGGGCACCGACCCGCTCCCCCTCTTCCCGCTCCAGCCGCCCCGTACCGGCACCGAACTGCTCGCCGACCACGTCGCGGCCATGGTCTGCTGCGCCGCCGTGGACACGGCCGGCGCGGCGCCCGGCCTGGACTGGCTCGACGGACCCGCGCTGCTGGTCGACGGCGAGCGCCGCGCGGACCTCGGCAGCCCCGTCCTGAGCCTGATCGAGGACGGCGACGCCGGACCGCTGCGGTCCTGGCTCGCCTCGGTCGGCGTACGCACCGACAAGCCCGTCCGCCTCGCCTGAAACAGGCCCCCGCCGAGATGGGGCGCGGCGGACGGGATGGCCGAGAACAACCGCATAACCGGAGCGCCAGCTTCCGTTCACGTCAATTCACGACGAACGGTGACGGAGTGCGTGCGTTATGTGATGTGCTGGGGAACGGCGCTGACAGACGGCGCACCACTGTTGATCCGGGGGCCTGAGGGAGGGGGAGCGTAATGGGGGCGGAACAGATCCGTCGGTGGGAATCGGGTGCTCTGGCGCATGCCGTGACCGACCCTTTCGGCCAGGGGCCGCTGCCCTGGCTGCGTGGCAGCGAGAGCTACTTCGACGACACCGGTCAGGTCGTGCCCTGGTACGCGGACCCCACCCTGTCCGGCGGCGGCACGCGCACCGCCGACGACGTGCGCCGGCAGATCAAGGGCTTCACCTCCACGGGCGCCGCGGCTCCCGGTGAGGCGATCGACTTCCACATCACGGTGGATCCGCCGCAGCAGTTCTCCGTGGACGTCTACCGGATCGGCCACTACGGGGGCGACGGCGCCTCGAAGATCACCACGAGCCCCCGCCTCTCGGGCATCGTCCAGCCGGCGCCCCTCACCGCCGACCGTACGGTCTCCTGCCACCACTGGTGGCTGTCCTGGCGCATGCAGATCCCCAGCTACTGGTCGCTCGGGGCGTATGTCGCCGTGCTCACCACGCTCGACGGCCACCGCTCCCACATCCCGTTCACGATCCGCGACAACCACCCGGCGG
Organism: Streptomyces sp. NPDC008163; assembly: GCF_042956885.1. Classification (NCBI taxonomy): domain Bacteria; kingdom Bacillati; phylum Actinomycetota; class Actinomycetes; order Kitasatosporales; family Streptomycetaceae; genus Streptomyces; species Streptomyces sp. NPDC008163. The sequence continues at coordinate 186,241 of NZ_JBIBHG010000012.1, forward strand.
ACCTGCTCCTCGTCCTCCCGGACGTCACCTGGCAGGCGTACAACCTCTATCCGGAGGACGGCCGGACCGGCGCCAGCCTCTACCACGCCTGGGACGAGGAGGGCCGGCTGCTGGGGGAGGAGGACGCGGCGGTCACCGTCTCCTTCGACCGCCCCTACGCGGGCGCCGGCCTCCCGCTGCACGTCGGGCACGCGTACGACTTCATCCGCTGGGCCGAGCGCTACGGCTACGACCTCGCCTACGCCGACACCCGCGACCTGCACGCCGGCCGCGTCGACCCCACCCGCTACCGGGGCCTGGTCTTCCCGGGCCACGACGAGTACTGGTCGGTGCCGATGCGCCGGGCCGCCGAGCGCGCCCGCGAGCACGGCACCTCGCTGGTCTACCTCTCCGCCAACACCATGTACTGGCAGGTCAGCCTGGGGCCTTCGGCGTCCGGGGTGCCGGACCGGCTGCTCACCTGCCGCAAGCGCCGGGGGCCCGGCAAGCCGGCGCTCTGGCGCGAGATCGACCGCCCGGAGCAGCAGCTGCTCGGCATCCAGTACGCCGGCCGGGTCCCCGAGCCCCACCCCTTGGTCGTGCGGAACGCGGAGCACTGGCTGTGGGACGCGACGGGCGCCGGTGAGGGCGACGAGATCGAGGGACTGGTCGCGGGCGAGGCCGACCGCTACTTCCCGCGCACCACGCTGCCGGAGCACGACAACCGCATCCTGCTCGCCCACTCCCCGTACCAGGACAGCGAGGGCGTGATGCGGCACCAGGAGACCTCGCTGTACCGGGCCCCGTCCGGCGCGCTGGTCTTCGCCTCGGGCACCTTCGCCTGGTCCCCGGCCCTGGACCGCCCCGGCCATGTGGACCCCCGCATCCAGAAGGCCACCGCCAACCTCCTCGACCGGATCTGCAAGCGCGCCTGACCGGAGGGCGGCCACTCCGCGCTTCCCCGTCCACCCGGACGGCACCCCTCCGCAGCCGGGCGTTCCCGGATACGGGACAATCGGAACGGTTCTTGGAACAACGTACGCGGAGGCAGCGTGTCCGGATTCGTAGAAAAGCCCGAGCCGGTGCAGGTGCCGGGACTCACCCACCTGCACACCGGCAAGGTGCGGGACCTGTACCGGAACGAGGCCGGTGACCTCGTCATGGTCGCCAGCGACCGGATGTCCGCGTACGACTGGGTACTGCCGACCGAGATCCCGGACAAGGGCCGCGTCCTGACCCGCCTCTCGATGTGGTGGTTCGACCAGCTCGCCGACCTCGTGCCGAACCACGTCCTGTCGACCGAGGTGCCCGCCGGTGCCCCCGACGACTGGGAGGGCCGCACGATGATCTGCACGTCGCTGCGGATGGTCCCGGTCGAGTGCGTCGCCCGCGGCTACCTGACAGGCTCCGGCCTCGTCGAGTACAACGCCTCGCGCACCGTCTGCGGCATCGGGCTCCCCGACGGCCTGGTCGACGGCTCGGAGCTCCCGGGCGCGATCTTCACCCCCGCCACCAAGGCCGCCGTCGGTGACCACGACGAGAACGTGAGTTACGAGGAGGTGGCCCGCCAGGTCGGCACGGAGACCGCCGTCGAGCTGCGCCGGACCACCCTGGACGTCTATGGCCGGGCCCGTGACATCGCTCGCGAGCGCGGGATCATCCTCGCGGACACGAAGTTCGAGTTCGGTTACGCGCCCACCGCCGACGGCGGCGAGGAACTGATCATCGCCGACGAGGTCCTGACCCCGGACTCCTCCCGTTTCTGGCCGGCCGCCTCCTGGGAGCCGGGCCACGCCCAGCCCTCGTACGACAAGCAGTTCGTCCGCGACTGGCTGACCTCTCCGGCCTCCGGCTGGGACCGCACGAGCGAGCAGCCTCCGCCGCCGCTGCCCCAGGACATCGTGGACGCGACCCGCGCCAAGTACATCGAGGCGTACGAACTCCTCACCGGCACGCCCTGGCAGTAAGGCCACACGAAGAAGCCCCCGGCCGAAAGGCAGGGGGCTTCTTTTCTCTGAGCGGACGACCAGGTTCGAACTGGCGACCTCAACCTTGGCAAGGTTGCGCTCTACCAACTGAGCTACGTCCGCAAGCGCCGAAGCGCGAGACCTACTATACCCAACCCCGCTCGCGTGCGAGACGCACTGCCGCGTGACGGTTCTCCGCTCCGAGCTTAGAGGCCGCCGACGAGAGGTAGTTCCGTACGGTCCCCTGCGAGAGCGAGGCCCGCTCGGCGATCTCCGCGACCGGTGCCCCGTCGACCGCGAGCTCCAGCACCTCGGTCTCGCGCACGGTCAGCGGCGAGTCCCCGGCCGCGATGGCGTCGGCCGCCAACTCCGGGTCCACGTAACGGTTCCCGGCCTGCACGGTGCGGATGATGCCGGCCAGCTGGCGGGCGCTCACGGTCTTCGGCACGAAGCCCCGCACGCCCGCCGCGAGAGCCCGCTTGAGATGCCCGGGCCGCCCGTGGCTGGTCACGATCATGGTCCGGCAGTCCGGCAGTTCGGCCCGCAGCGATGTGGCCACGCTCACACCGTCGGCCCCGGGCATCTCCAGGTCGAGCACCGCGACATCCGGGCGGTGGGCCCGCGCCATGGCGAGCGCCTCCGGACCCGTCGCCGCCTCCGCGACCACCACCAGGTCCTCCTCCAGGGCGAGGAGGGCGGCGAGCGCGCCCCGGATCAGATGCTCGTCGTCGGCGAGCAGTACCCGTACCGCGGTCATCGTCATTCCTCCACGAGGCCGGATCCCGGCCTCGCCATCACACCCGGGACCACCGTGGCCACGGGACTCGGGGCCAGGGGCCCGCGGCGTGCCGCCGGGACCGCCGCCAGCGGGATCGTCGCCGTCAGCCGGAACAGCCCGCCCTTCGCCGGACCCGCCTCCAGCGAGCCGTCCAGCGCGGCGAGCCGTTCGCGGAGACCGGCCAGCCCGGAGCCCGGCCCGTCGGAGGCGGGCGGGGGTGCCGTCCCGGAGGGCGTCGCGCCGTCGTTCTCCACCTGGAGCGCCACGGCGTCGGCGGTGACCCCCACCCGGATCAGGCAGTGGCGCGGGTCGCCGTGGCGCAGCACGTTGGTGGCGGCCTCCCGGACGACCCAGCCGAGCGCCGACTGCACGGGCGCGGGCAACTGCTCGCCGCTGTCGCCGGTCACCGTGCACTCGATGCCGGCGGCGCTCAACACCCCCTGCGCACCGGCCAATTCCGTGCTCAGGTCGGCCTCGCGGTAGCCGCGCACCACATCGCGCACCTCTTGTTGCGAGGCGCGCGCTATCCGCTGCACCTCGACCATCTGGTCCACCGCCTCCGGCCTGCCGCGCTGGGCGAGCTCCACCGCCAGCTCGCTCTTGAGCGCGATCACCGCGAGATTGCGGCCCAGCACGTCATGCATGTCCCGCCCGAACCGCAGCCGCTCCTCCGCCACGGCGAGCCTGGCCTGTATGCCCCGGGTCTGCTCGGCCTGCCACATCACGCTCATGCTCCAGGCGCTGGGCCGGACCGAGATCAGGACCAGCACGCAGCTGAAGAGGCTGCAGGGCACCACTCCGGCCAGGACGCCGCCCCGGACGCCGGCCACCGCGAGGGCGCCGGTGATCAGTGCGGTGAGGCAGAGGGACTCGACCAGGAAGCGGCGGACCGGCACCAGGAGCACTCGCGTGATCACGAGGGCCACCGGCGCGTTCAACGTCATGAGCAGCAGCCCCGAGCCCTGGACTCCGTCCACCCCGGCCAGGGCCGCCAAGAGCCCGACGGCCACGGCCAGAAGCACCACGGGAGCCGGCAGGCGCCGCCCCGGGAAGGCGGAGAGGCCCAAGTAGTGCGCATACGACGCGTGCAGGTTGCGGTTGCTCAGCAGGCACTGCGCGAGGCTCACCACGAGCAGCGCCAGGCCGAGGGCCAGCGGAAGCGGTTCGTGGCGGATGTCCTGGTGGAAGGGTGCCCCCTGCCAGGCCAGGGCGAAGAGCCAGGGGATGCAGGAGATGGTGAACCGCGAGTACAGGTCGATCCGCTCCATCTTGCTGCGCTCCTGCCAGCTGCGGCGCCAGCCCCGTACGCGCATCACGGTCCAACCTCCCTGTTCAGCGGCGGGGATCCCAGCGGAACCACCGCTGAACAGCAAACACGGCCAGCGCCGTCCAGACCAGCCCGGTCAACACGGCGCCGAGCAGGTCGGTGCCCCCCGGGCCGCCGAACCAGCCGGCCCGGACCAGGGTCATCACACCGGTCAGCGGCAGGTACTCGCAGACCGCCGCGAGCCGGTCGGGGAATATGTCCAGCGGGATGAAGAGGCCCGAGCCCGTCATCGAGACGAGGAACAGCGGCAGCGTCGTCAGCTGGGCGGTCTGCACGGTGCGGGTGATCACGGAGGTGACCGCGGCGAGAGCCGCCAGCAGCACCACCCCCAACAGCACCCCCGCCACGAGAAGTTCGGGGCGCTCCGGTGCGCCGAGGCCGAAGAAGGCCGCACCGGCGACGACGATCACCGCGCTCTGTGCCAGGGCGAGGGCGCCTGCGGGAAGAGCGGTCCCGGCCAGGATCTCCCCGTCGGTGACCTCGCCGGTGCGCAGCCGCTTGAGGACCAGTTCCTCGCGCCGGGCGACGTAGGCGGCGACCAGGTTCATGTAGACGGCCTGGATGAGCACCGTCCCGACGCCGCCCATGAGCGCCGCTCCGGCGACGGTCAGCCCGGTCCCGTCGAGGTCGACCTTCTCGAACGCCGACTTCATCGCCATGATCATGGCCGCAGGCATGAGGAGGGCGACGAAGACCGCCGTCCTGTTCCGGACGAGCAGCGACAGCTCGGCCCTTCCGAGGGCCGTCAGCCGGCTGGGGGCGGTCGTGCGCGCCGGACCGGCGGCGGGGGTGGTCGCGGTGGTCATGGGACGGGCACCTCTTCGGTCTCGGCGGCGGACTGCGCGATGTCGAGGAACGCCTCTTCGAGGGAGGCGGAGCGGGCGTCGAGCCCGTGGAGCCGGACGCCCGAACCGGCGGCCCAGCGGAGCAGTTCGGTCAGGGAGTCCTGGAGGCCGTGCGTCCGTATCTCGACCCGAGGGCCCTCGGCGGCGGCGCGGAGCTCCAGCGGCAGCCGTGCCGCCGGAACGCCCTCGGGCAGTTCGAAGCGGATGCGGGCGGGGCGGGCGGCCGTCACCTCGGCCGTGGTGCCCGCGGTCACGATCCGGCCCCGGTGCATGATCGCCAGCCGGTCCGCGAGGGCTTCGGCCTCCTCCAGGTAGTGCGTGGTGAGCAGCACGGTGGTGCCGCTCTCCTGGAGCCGGCGCACCAGGGCCCAGGTGTCGCGGCGGCCCTCGGCGTCGAGACCGGTGGTCGGCTCGTCCAGGAAGAGCACCTCGGGCCGGCCGAGCAGCGCCAGCGCCAGGTCGAGCCGTCGCCGCTCACCGCCCGAGAGCTGCTTGACCCGGACGCGGGCTCGGTGGCCGAGTCCGACCAGCTCCAAGGCCTCGCCGGTGGGCCGGGCGCTGCTGGTGCAGCCCGCCCACATCCGTACCGTCTCGGTGACCGACAACTCGGACGGGAAGCCGCCCTCCTGGAGCATCACGCCTATGCGCGGGCGGACCCGCGAGCGCTCCTCGTAGGGGTCGTGGCCCAGCACGCGGACCGTGCCGCCGTCGGGCCGGGCCAGGCCCTCCAGGAGCTCCACGGTGGAGGTCTTGCCGGCGCCGTTCGTACCGAGGAGGGCGAAGAGCTCACCCCGCGCCACGGAGAAGGAGACGCGGGAGACGGCCTCGAAACCGCCGGCGTAGCTGCGCCGGACGTCTTCCGCCCGGATCACGTACTCACGGGACTTGTCGTCGCTGGTCATGTCTTCAGGTTTCCGTCCGCGCCGGGCCGGGGGCAGTGCGGACTGTCACCACCACCCATGACAAACGTCATGAGTGGCACGCCGGAAGCGGGGAAGACACTTGAAGACCCGAGACACGAAGAAGCCCCCGGCCGAAAGGCCGGGGGCTTCTTTCATCTGAGCGGACGACCAGGTTCGAACTGGCGACCTCAACCTTGGCAAGGTTGCGCTCTACCAACTGAGCTACGTCCGCATTGCAACCACTCGGCTTTCACCGGTGGAGCGAGCACTACTCTACCTGATCCACCGGAGTGGTCCTGCGAGTCATGCAGAGCGGGTGACAGGAATTGCACACTGCGCCTTCCCCCTGGAAGGGGGATGTTCTACTACTGAACTACACCCGCACGCTGCGTGGGGTTCGGCCTTTTCGGCCTCGCCCCTCGGCGTGTTCCAGACTCTATCCGACCTGCGGGGGTGTCGCGCAAGTCGGCTCCTCCGCGGACCCCCCGCCGGCGCCCCGCCGGACCTGTCGCCGGGTCAACTCGCTTCCTGGAACGCCTCGTACACGCTCTTCGGGATGCGGCCCCGGGCGGGCACGTCCATCCGGTGCGAGCGCGCCCAGGCGCGTACCGCCGCGGGGTCGGGCGCGAGCGAGGTGTGCCGGTACGGAACGGGGGTCTTGCCGTGCTTGCCGGTATTTGTCTGCTTGCGGCCGGCCGCCATGTACGGGGCCAGGGCGCTGCGCAGTTTCTTGGCGTTGGACGGATTCAGGTCGATCTCGTACGACTTCCCGTCCAGGGCGAAGGTGACCGTTTCCGCCGCCGTGCCCCCGTCGATGTCGTCGGAGAGTGTGACCACTACGCGCTGCGCCACGGATATCGGTCCTTTCCTACGGCATCGACGCGTCTGACATGCGCCGATGCCGGCCTTCCGGCTGTGAGCGCGGATGCGGGCCGACTGTTGTCGGTGCTCCGGGGCAATGCTGCATTCCCCGGTAATCATTTGTACAGCGAGTGGTGCCGCATTGTGAAGCCCGTCCAATTACTTCCGCGTGTCCGCCCGCTATGTGTGCCGTTCGCGAGCATTTGTTTCGCGGCTTTTCCGCCGTCCGGCGATCGGCCGATATCCGGACGTGATCTATCCCGTTTGATATCTACCCGCGTAGAATTTCCGGCCAGGTACGCTGAGTGGACCCGCGGGGGTCCGGGGTACCCCCTCCGGAGAAACAGCCGCACCACACCACCACACCGGGAGTGCCAGTGGCACGCGTCGTAGTCGACGTCATGCTCAAGCCCGAGATCCTCGACCCGCAGGGACAGGCGGTGCAGCGCGCACTGCCCCGTCTCGGCTTCGAGGGAATCGCGGACGTACGTCAGGGAAAGCGTTTCGAGCTGCAGGTCGAGGGGCCGGTCGATGACGCCGCCCTCGCCCGTATTCACGAGATGGCGGAGACGTTCCTCGCCAACACCGTGATCGAGGACTTCACCGTGAAGGTGGAGAACGCCGAGGAGTCGAAGTGACTGCTCGTATCGGAGTCGTCACCTTTCCGGGCACGCTCGATGACCAGGACGCCCTGCGGGCCGTTCGCGTCGCGGGCGCGGAGCCCGTATCGCTGTGGCACCGCGACAAGGACCTGCACCAGGTCGACGCGGTGATCCTGGCGGGCGGTTTCTCGTACGGCGACTATCTGCGCGCCGGAGCCATCTCCCGGTTCTCGCCGGTCATGGAGACGGTGATCGAGCAGGCGAAGTCGGGCATGCCGGTCCTCGGCATCTGCAACGGCTTCCAGATCCTGACCGAGGCGCACCTGCTGCCCGGCGCGATGCTGCGCAACAACCACCTGCACTTCATCTGCCGCGACCAGACCCTGCGCGTCGAGAACGCGGAGACCGCCTGGACCTCGGACTACTCCGCGGGCCAGGAGATCTCCGTACCGCTCAAGAACATGGACGGCCGCTACACCGCCGACGAGCACACGCTCGACGCGCTGGAGGCCGAGGGCCGCGTCGCCTTCCGCTACGTGGGCCACAACCCGAACGGTTCGCTGCGCGACATCGCCGGCATCACCAACGCCGCGGGCAACGTCGTCGGCCTGATGCCGCACCCGGAGCACGCCGTGGAGCCGCTGATCGGCACCGGTCGCACCGACGGTCTCGGTTTCTTCACCTCGATCATCAAGAAGCTGGTCAACGCATGAGCCTGGACACGGTCAAGCACGCGGCCGAAACCCCGGACACCGCGCAGCCCTGGAAGGAGCTCGGCCTCAAGGAGGACGAGTACGCGCGCATCCGCGAGATCCTGGGCCGCCGTCCCACCGGCGCCGAGCTCGCCATGTACTCCGTGATGTGGTCCGAGCACTGCTCGTACAAGAGCAGCAAGGTCCACCTCAAGCAGTTCGGCGAGAAGGTCCCCGCCAACGACGCCATGCTCGTCGGCATCGGTGAGAACGCCGGTGTGGTCGACGTCGGGCAGGGATACGCGGTCACCTTCAAGGTCGAGTCGCACAACCACCCCTCGTACATCGAGCCCTACCAGGGTGCGGCGACCGGCGTAGGCGGCATCGTCCGCGACATCCTCGCCATGGGCGCCCGCCCGGTCGCCGTCGTGGACCCGCTGCGCTTCGGCGCGGCCGACCACCCGGACACCAAGCGGGTCCTGCCGGGTGTGGTCGCGGGCATCGGCGGGTACGGCAACTGCCTCGGCCTGCCGAACATCGGCGGCGAGGTCGTTTTCGACGCCTGCTACCAGGGAAACCCGCTCGTCAACGCCGGCTGCATCGGTGTGATGAAGCACGAGGACATCCACCTCGCGCAGGCCTCCGGCCCCGGCAACAAGGTCATCCTGTACGGCGCCCGCACCGGCGGCGACGGCATCGGCGGCGTCTCCGTGCTGGCCTCGGAGACCTTCGAGTCGACCGGCCCGGCCAAGCGCCCGGCCGTCCAGGTCGGCGACCCGTTCCAGGAGAAGCTCCTCATCGAGTGCACCCTGGAGATCTTCAAGGAGAAGCTCGTCGCGGGCATCCAGGACCTCGGCGGCGCCGGGCTCTCCTGCGCCACGTCCGAGCTGGCCTCCGCGGGCTCCGGCGGCATGCGCGTCGAGCTGGACACCGTGCCGCTGCGCGACTCCTCCCTCTCGCCCGAGGAAATCCTCATGAGCGAGTCGCAGGAGCGCATGTGCGCGATCGTCGAGCCGCAGCACGTCGACCGCTTCCTGGAGATCTGCGAGAAGTGGGACGTCATCGCCACCGTCATCGGTGAGGTGACCGAGGGCTCGCAGCTGGAGATCTTCTGGCACGGCGAGCAGATCGTGGACGTGCCGCCGCGGTCCGTCGCCCACGAGGGCCCGACGTACCACCGGCCGTTCGCCCGCCCGTCCTGGCAGGACGCGCTCCAGGCCGACGACGCCGGCAAGCTGGCCCGTCCGGCGAACGGCGCGGAGCTGCGCGAGCAGGTCCTCAAGCTGGTCGCCTCGCCCAACCAGGCGTCGAAGTCCTGGATCACGGACCAGTACGACCGGTTCGTGCAGGGCAACACCGTGCTCGCGATGCCCGAGGACGCCGGCATGGTCCGCATCGACGAGGAGTCCAACCTCGGCGTGGCCATGGCGACCGACGGCAACGGCCGGTACGCCAAGCTCGACCCGTACACCGGTGCGCAGCTCGCCCTGGCGGAGTCGTACCGGAACGTCGCCGCGACCGGTGCCAAGCCGCTCGCCATCTCGGACTGCCTGAACTTCGGTTCGCCCGAGGACCCGGACGTCATGTGGCAGTTCGCCGAGGCCACCCGCGGTCTCGCGGACGGCTGCCTGGAGCTGGGCACTCCGGTCACCGGCGGCAACGTCTCGCTGTACAACCAGACCGGTGAGACGGCGATCCACCCGACGCCGGTCGTGGCCGTGCTCGGTGTGATCGACGACGTCACGCGGCGTACGCCGGTCGCCTTCAAGGAAGAGGGCCAGCTCCTCTACCTGCTGGGTGACACGCGCGAGGAGTTCGGCGGCTCGGCCTGGTCCGAGGTCGTCCACAACCACCTCGGCGGCATGCCGCCCAAGGTGGACCTGGGCCGCGAGAAGCTGCTCGCCGAGATCCTGATCTCGGCCTCCCGCGACGGCATGATCGACGCGGCGCACGACCTGTCGGACGGCGGTCTGATCCAGGCGGTCACCGAGTCCTGCCTGCGCGGCGGGAAGGGCGCCCGGCTGGTCGTGCCGGACGGCCTCGACGCGTTCACGCTGCTGTTCTCCGAGTCTGCGGGCCGCGCGGTCGTCTCGGTGCCGCGCAGCGAGGAGCTGCGGTTCAACGACATGTGCGGGGCGCGCGGTCTGCCCGTCACCCGCATCGGTGTCGTGGACGGCGAAGCGATCGAGATCCAGGGCGAGTTCAGCATCCCGCTGAGCGAGCTGCGCACGGCGCACGAGGAGACGATCCCGGCGCTGCTCGCGTAGTTCCCGGACGGCACACGCCGAAACCCCCGGCCGGTTCCGCCCGGTCGGGGGTTTTCGCGTGGTGCGTGCGGGGAAGCGCTGGGCCTCGGCCGGTGGTTCGGGCCTTGCCCGTACGGGGAAGAGTCAGGCCCTTGTACGGGTGCCGGGCAGCCGGGTCGCCAGGACCAGGGCGAGGACCATCGCGCCGGTGGCGCAGGCGAAGACCACGTCCGTCGAGGAGACGAAGGCGTCCAGGGCGTGGTCGCGGGCGGTCCCGGTGAGGCGGCCGATGCCGCTGGTCGTTCCGCCGGGGCCCTGGGCGGCGTAGACCCTGCTCAGTACGGCTCCGAAGAGGGAGGCGCCCAGGGCGGTGCCGAGGGTCTGGAAGAAGCGGACCCCGGTGGTGGCGACGCCCAGCTGGGCGGGCGGGGCGGTGTCCTGGACGAGCTCGATGAGCTGGCCGATGAGCTGGCCGAAGCCGATCCCCATGAGCAGCAGCGCGCCGCGCACGGTCCACAGGCCGGTGTCCGTGTCGAGCGTGGTCAGCAGGGCGAGGGCGGCCGAGGCGAAGACGGTGCCGCTGACGACGAAGGTCTTCTGCGACCAGCCGGCCGCGACCAGGCGCCCCGAGACGAGCCCGACGACGGTCATCCCGATCGCCATCGGGACCAGGAAGAGTCCGGCCGAGGTGGCGGCGACCCCGCGGACCACCTGGAGGTAGATCATCACGTAGACGATCGACCCCATCATCGCGACCCCGACCAGGCCCTGGATGGCGAAGCCGTACCGCATGAGCCGCAGGCGGAAGAGCGAGAGCGGCAGGATCGGTTCGGCGGCCGTGGCCTGGCGCCACAGGAACAGGCCGAGCGCGACGGCGGCGGCGACGGCGAGGCCGACGATCACCGGCGAGGTCCAGTCGTGGTCCTCGCCGCCCCACTCGGTGAGCAGGAGCAGCGCGGTGGAGAAGGCGGCGGCGAGACCGGCGCCGAGGAAGTCGATGCGGTGGCGCGTCGTGCGGACGGGGAGCTTCACCACGAAGACCGCGCCGATCAGGACGGTGATGCCGACGGGCAGGTTGACGTAGAAGATCCAGCGCCAGCCCGCGTGATCGGCCAGGGCCCCGCCCAGCCAGGGGCCGAGTGCCATGCCCGCGCCCGCGATGATCCCGCCGATGCTGCCCTTCCGGTCGCCTCCCTTGGCCTTGGAGCTCTTGCCCTCCTCGCCCCTGCCCTCCTTCGCGCCGTCGCCCGTCTTCGGGCCGGCCGTGCCGAGCTGGCGGAGGACGACCATGGTGACGCTCATCAGCCCGCCGCCGCCGATGCCCTGGAAGGCGCGTGCGGCGATCAGCTCGCCCATGGACTGGGCCATGCCGCACAGCGCGGACCCGGTGAGGAAGGCGGCGAGAGCCCCGATGAAGACCTTCTTCGAGCCGAGGGTGTCGCAGAGCTTCCCGTACAGGGGCAGTGCGGCGGTCGCGGCGAGCTGGTAGGCGGCGATCAGCCACGGGATCCGGTCGACGCCGTGGACCGGATCGAGGTCGCGGACGATCGGGACGGTCGCCGAGGACACGATGTTCGAGTCCAGCACGGCCAGCAGGATCGTGACGATGCAGAGCGCCACGGCGATCTTGACGCTCCGGCCGCCGGGCGGCTGTCCGGCCGAGGCCGTCCGCTGTGGTGCGGGCGCTGTGACTGTTCCGGGCATGACTGGATCCCCCCTCCTGGGCGGTGCCGAGGCGCACCGCTGTGGTGGCTCCCACTGTTCACCGCTTTTATGTACCGAGTCAAGTTTTCATCCGAGATTAATTTTCATCCTGGTACAGTGAGGTCATGACCGAGGGGATGGGCCTGCGCGAGCGCAAGAAGATGGAAACCCGGCGGCGGCTGCTGGAAACGGCCACCACGCTCTTCTCCGAGCGCGGGTTCGATCAGGTCTCCGTCGCGGAGATCGCCGACGCGGCCGATGTATCGAAGATGACCGTCTTCAACTACTTCGACAGCAAGGAAGACCTGGTCTTCGCGCCGTTGGAGGAGCATGTCGGCGACGCGGCCCGGATCGTGCGGGAGCGCGGGCCCGGTGAATCGGCGGTCGCGGCGCTGCGGAGGCAGTTCGTGGAGGCCGTCGAGCGCCACGATCCCTCGGTGGGGATGGGGGATCAACCGTTGGCCCTCGGCATCGTGCGGCTCATCCTGGAGACGCCCGCCCTGCTCACCCGCGCGCACTCCTACTTCGTGCGTACGCAGGACCAGCTCACCGAAGCCCTGATCGAGGAGGGCGAGGAGCCGGTCATCGCGCGCATCGTCGCTTCCCAGCTCCTCGGTACGCGAAACGCGCTGCTCACCGAGAACCGCAGGCGCCTGCTGGCCGGCGAACCGGCCGCCGCGGTCGTACCCGACGCCGTCGCCCTCGCCCACCGGGGCTTCGACCTGCTGGAGAAGGGCCTCGGCGACTACGCGACGCGCACCTGACCCGGAGCTCGGCGCGCGCGGGGCGGACACCGCTCCGCGCACGCGGGCCGCCGACGCCCCGCGCGCACGCGGCCGACGCTCTGTCAGTGGCGCGTCGTAGGCTCCCCGGCATGCCGCCCTCGCAGAAGCGCCCCCGTCGTTACGACCCGGTCAGGACCCGCACCGCGGTCCTCGCCCAGTTCGCCCACGTCCGGGACGCCGTGCGCACCCTGACCCCGCAGCAGCTCGCCGCGCCGAGCGGACTCGGTGACTGGACGGTGCGCGAGCTCGCCGCGCACCTCACCATGGCCCTCTCCCACGTCAACCAGACGCTGGAGCTTCCCGCACCGGCCCTCGCCAAACCCGAGGTGTCCCTCCTGGAGTGGCCGTTCACCACGGCGGCCCGCGCCCCCCGGATCGCGGACGACACCGCCGAGCGGGCCGCCGCCGCCCCCGACCTGGACGCGCTCTACGCGGAGGTCGCCGCCCGCTTCGAGGCCCTGGTGCCTGCCGCCTCCGAGGACCGCCTGCTGGCCACCCGGGTCGGGGCGATGCGCCTCGGCGACTTCCTGGTCACGCGCACCGTTGAGCTGGTCGTCCACACCTGGGACCTCAACGAGGCGACCGGCCTCTCCGTCCCGTACGACCGGCAGGCGCTCGCCGCGTGCAGCCGACTCCTGGCCGACGCGCTGGCCGAGCGGGCGCCCGGCGGCTCGGTCGAGGTCCGGGTGCCGCCGTTCGCGGTGGTGCAGTGCGTCCAGGGGCCGCGGCACACCCGGGGCACCCCGCCCAACGTCGTGGAGACCGACCCGCTCACCTGGATACGGCTCGCGACCGGGCGTACGGAGTGGGCACCGGAGGTCGAAGCGGCGAAGGTGGCCGCGAGCGGCGAGCGCGCGGATCTCTCCGGGCTGCTGCCGCTGATGGGCTGACCGTGCCCCGGACGTCCGGCGAGCGCCCCGAGATGCCGCATACCGGGCGCCCTCGGTGTGAGGCTCGCCACGAAACGACCGGTCGGGCTGCTCGCTCCCGACGCCCGCCCAACGGCTCACGCAGCGCCACGACGGCTCTCTCGGTGGGGGATTCCGGGTGGCCGGAACCAGTCGGTCGATGGCTGGTGATCCGGGCGTCGCCTGCCCTGCGGCGGTTGCCGCGCGTAGATCCGGGAAGGGCTGCGGTGACTGTGCGTAACTGATCCGACGGGTCCGGGAGCGTGCTTCCCGGGCACTTCACCGGTGGTGGGGCGGGGGATCCCCAATTCGGACCAGTGGTCGATCTCCCCTACACTCGATGGCGTGCCTCGTGGTGATGGACGACTCAACCACGACCTGCTCCCCGGAGAGAAAGGCCCCCAGGACGCTTGCGGCGTCTTCGGTGTCTGGGCTCCGGGCGAAGAGGTCGCCAAGCTCACCTATTTCGGACTGTATGCCCTGCAGCACCGTGGACAGGAGTCCGCGGGCATCGCAGTGAGCAACGGGTCCCAGATCCTGGTCTTCAAGGACATGGGACTGGTCTCGCAGGTCTTCGACGAAACCTCCCTGGGATCGCTCCAGGGCCATATCGCGGTCGGTCATGCCCGCTACTCCACCACCGGTGCCTCGGTGTGGGAGAACGCGCAGCCGACGTTCCGTGCGACCGCGCACGGCTCGATCGCCCTCGGTCACAACGGGAATCTGGTCAACACGGCCCAGCTCGCGGAGATGGTCGCCGACCTGCCGCGCAAGGACGGCCGCGCCACCCAGGTCGCCGCGACCAACGACACCGACCTGGTGACCGCGCTGCTCGCCGGCCAGACGGACGACGACGGCAAGCCGCTGACCATCGAGGAAGCCGCCGCCAAGGTGCTTCCCGAGGTCCGGGGCGCCTTCTCCTTGGTCTTCATGGACGAGCACACGCTCTACGCCGCCCGTGACCCGCAGGGCATCCGCCCGCTGGTCCTCGGCCGCCTGGAGCGTGGCTGGGTCGTCGCGTCGGAGTCCGCCGCCCTCGACATCTGCGGCGCCAGCTTCGTGCGCGAGATCGAGCCGGGCGAGATGGTCGCCATCGACGAGAACGGTCTGCGTACCTCGCGATTCGCGGAAGCGAAGCCCAAGGGCTGTGTCTTCGAGTACGTCTACCTGGCGCGCCCCGACACCGACATCGCGGGCCGCAACGTCTACCTCTCCCGTGTGGAGATGGGCCGGAAGCTGGCCGCGGAAGCGCCCGTCGAGGCGGATCTGGTCATAGCGACCCCGGAGTCCGGAACCCCGGCCGCCATCGGTTACGCCGAGGCCAGCGGGATTCCGTTCGGCGCCGGCCTGGTGAAGAACGCCTACGTCGGCCGGACCTTCATCCAGCCGTCCCAGACGATCCGCCAGCTGGGCATCCGCCTCAAGCTGAACCCGCTCAAGGAAGTCATCAAGGGCAAGCGCCTGGTGGTCGTCGACGACTCGATCGTCCGCGGCAACACCCAGCGCGCACTGGTCCGGATGCTCCGCGAGGCCGGTGCCGCCGAGATCCACATCCGGATCTCGTCCCCGCCGGTGAAGTGGCCGTGCTTCTTCGGCATCGACTTCGCGACCCGCGCCGAGCTGATCGCCAACGGCATGTCGGTCGAGGAGATCGGCACGTCGATGGGCGCCGACTCGCTCGCGTACATCTCGATCGACTCGATGATCGAGGCGACGACGATCGACAAGCCGAACCTGTGCCGCGCCTGCTTCGACGGCGAATACCCGATGGAGCTCCCGGACCCGGAGCTGCTCGGCAAGCAGCTGCTGGAGACCGAGCTGGCGGCGGGCCCCGCGGCGACCGCGGCGTCCGACGCGCTGCGGCGTCCGTGACCCGGACCGTCCGGCAGCCCTTCCCCCAGCCCCGTATCTCCACACGAAAGATCCCAGGCAATGTCTGAGACAACAGGTGCTTCCTACGCGGCAGCGGGCGTCGACATCGAGGCCGGCGACCGCGCCGTCGAGCTGATGAAGGAGTGGGTGAAGAAGACGCAGCGCCCCGAGGTCGCGGGTCTCGGTGGCCTCGGCGGCTTCGCCGGCCTCTTCGACGCCTCGGCGCTCAAGCGCTACGAGCGTCCGCTCCTGGCCTCCGCCACGGACGGCGTCGGCACCAAGGTCGACCTCGCCCGTCAGATGGGCGTGTACGACACGATCGGTCACGACCTCGTCGGCATGGTCGTGGACGACCTCGTCGTCTGCGGCGCCGAGCCGCTGTTCATGACCGACTACATCTGTGTCGGCAAGGTGCATCCCGAGCGTGTCGCGGCCATCGTCAAGGGCATCGCCGAGGGCTGTGTGCTGGCCGGCTGCGCGCTGGTCGGCGGCGAGACGGCCGAGCACCCGGGCCTGCTGGGCGCGGACGACTTCGACGTGGCCGGAGCGGGTACGGGCGTGGTCGAGGCCGACCGCCTGCTGGGCCCCGACCGCATCCGCGAGGGTGACGCCGTGATCGCCATGGCGTCCTCCGGGCTTCACTCGAACGGGTACTCGCTCGTCCGCCACGTGGTGTTCGACCGGGCCGGCTGGACGCTGGACCGCCAGGTCGAGGAGTTCGGCCGGACCCTGGGCGAGGAGCTCCTGGAGCCGACCCGGATCTACTCGCTGGACTGCCTGGCCCTCACCCGTACGACCGAGGTGCACGGCTTCAGCCACGTCACCGGCGGCGGCCTGGCCAACAACCTGGCCCGGGTCATCCCGGACGGCCTGCACGCGACGGTGGACCGCTCCACGTGGACCCCGGGCGCGGTGTTCGACCTCGTCGGCAAGGCCGGCCAGGTCGAGCAGCTGGAGCTGGAGAAGACGCTCAACATGGGCGTCGGCATGATCGCGGTCGTCCCCGCCGAGTCCGTGGACGCGGCCCTGACGACGCTGGCCGACCGGGGTGTCGACTCCTGGGTAGCCGGCGAGATCACCGCCCGCGGTGACCACGCGACCGGCGCCGAGCTGGTCGGTTCGTACGCACGCTGAGCGGGAACACCGGTCGGGCCGACGGGCCCGGCCGGTCACCGGCGGACGCCTCGTCCTTCCCGTACGAGGGCAGCACAAAACCCGGTCCGGAGAAGCTCCGAACCGGGGTGATGTGTCAGCGCGAGGTCAAGCGCCGCGGCGCTTGGACGACGGACCGGACTGGTCGTTCTCGTCCTCGTCCTCGTCGTTGTTGTACAGATCCGCGTACTGTGCGTACGGGTCATCTTCCTCGTCGTCATCCTCGAACGGTTCCGCGTTCGGTGGCTGACTCGAAGTCGATGCGCCCAGCTCACTGGCCAGACGCGACAGGTCCGTCCCGCCGGTGCTGTATTTCAGCTGGCGGGCGACCTTTGTCTGCTTGGCCTTTGCCCGGCCGCGCCCCATGGCTCGACCCCCTCGGTGACGGGGCTCGACGGCCCCAGAGTCTTGACACGCGTTCATGTTTCAGGACGGACTCTCGGCAGAGAGACCGTGCCTGTAGAGCTTTAACGGTACCTGCTTCCGCGGCCATACGGTACGCCGCCCGCATCACGCGCCCCGGAAGAGGACCCTCGAGACGCCCCGTCCTCGCTGGTCAACTGCGATTTTAACCTCTTATCGGCAGGCGACCCGCCGACCGGCGTGAGTCTTGTCTCGCCGGTCGGCGGGCTGCGGCCCCACGGAGGGGCGCCGGCTCAGCGGCGACGCGCCTCCGCCATCCGCTGTTCGGCGATCCGGTCGGCCGCCGCGGCCGGCGGAATGCCGTCTTCCTTCGCACGTGCGAATATGGCCAGCGTGGTGTCGAAGATCCTCGTGGCCTTCGCCTTGCACCGGTCGAAGTCGAAGCCGTGCAGCTCGTCGGCGACCTGGATGACCCCGCCCGCGTTCACCACGTAATCCGGTGCGTACAGGATGGCGCGGTCGGCCAGGTCCTTCTCGACGCCCGGGTGCGCGAGCTGGTTGTTGGCCGCACCGCACACCACCTTCGCGGTGAGCACCGGCACGGTCTCGTCGTTGAGCGCGCCGCCCAGCGCGCACGGGGCGTAGATGTCCAGGCCCTCGGTACGGATCAGCGCCTCGGTGTCCGCCGCGACGGCGACCTCGGGGTGCTTGTCGGTGATCCGGCGCACGGACTCCTCGCGCACATCGGTGATCACGACCTCGGCGCCGTCCGCGAGCAGGTGCTCGACCAGGTAGTGGCCGACCTTGCCGACACCGGCGACCCCCACTTTCCGGCCACGCAGCGTCGGGTCGCCCCAGAGGTGCTGGGCCGAGGCCCGCATGCCCTGGAAGACGCCGAACGCGGTGAGCACCGACGAGTCGCCGGCGCCGCCGTTCTCGGGGGAGCGGCCGGTGGTCCAGCGGCACTCGCGGGCCACCACGTCCATGTCGGCGACATAGGTGCCGACGTCGCAGGCCGTCACGTACCGTCCGCCGAGCGAGGCGACGAACCGGCCGTAGGCCAGCAGCAGTTCCTCGCTCTTGATCTGCTCGGGGTCGCCGATGATGACGGCCTTGCCGCCGCCGTGGTCGAGCCCGGCCAGGGCGTTCTTGTACGACATGCCGCGCGCGAGGTTCAGCGCGTCGGCGACGGCCTCGGCCTCGGAGGCGTACGGGTAGAAGCGGGTGCCGCCGAGGGCGGGACCCAGGGCGGTGGAGTGGAGGGCGATGACGGCCTTGAGGCCGCTGGCCCGGTCCTGGCAGAGGACGACTTGTTCGTGTCCGCCCTGGTCCGAGTGGAACAGGGTGTGCAGGACATCGACAGGCGCGCCGGTCACATCGGTCACTGTGGTGACTCCCAAGTACGAAGCGGCGGAAAGACCCTCCTGAAGGTGGGGAGGGCCCGCCGGACCGGCCGTACGGACGGCCCGGCTGGGCAAGAGCGTAAGTCCTACCCCCACGTAGATCTGTTCCAGTGCCGAGGATCACCCCCCACCGGGGGACAGGCGTGACACGATCACCGCATGTCGGTGGTGTCTTCGGTGCTGGTTCCCTACGCGTCCTACCTCCGGGTGTACGAGCCACTGGCGGCCTTCCCGGAGGGCGAGCGCGCCCACTGGGCCCGCTACGCGGCCCGCGACCGGGTGCCCACGGCACAGGACGAACTCCGGCGCTCGCTGGCCGATTTGGCGGCGACCCCGCCCGCCGGTGTGCCGGCGCACGAGAGCGCCGACGCGTTCGTGGCCGAGGTGGACGGCGTGGTGTGCGTGTGCCCGTGGCGGACCCGGCTGCGCGGTTGGCTGGCGCTGGACGGACTGGCGGAGCTGTTCCCCGGTCCGGTGCTCGACGCGGTGCTGCCGCCGGTGGTCCGGGGCCAGGCGCTGGCCGACCACGAGCGGTGGGCGGAGCGCAATCCGGACGCGCGGCCGTGGATCAGGACGGCGGTGTGGCAGGTTCCGGTGCGCTGGTTCGTGCTGTTCGCGGACGAGGAGCGGGAGCATGTGGTGGCCGGGCCGGACGGGGAGCCTCCGGTCTTCCGGTACCGGACGCCGATGGTCGAGGCGCGGCGCCGGCTGGCCCGGTCGCTGCGGACGCTGCGGGAGACGATGGACGAGGGGCCGCTGACGACGGGGCTGGTGGACATCGGGCGGTGGCTGGAGGAGTTCCACCCGCGCTCGCTCGTGGAGCTGGACTACGGCGGGCTCGTGCACGCGCTGCCGGAGCGGGAGCTCAGCGTCGACCGGAGCGCCGCCGACGTGGCGGAGGGGATCGCCGCGCTGCGGGCGGGGGACGCGGAGCGGGCCGCCGAGGCGTATGCGCGTCTCGCGGAGCGCTGGCGGGCCGTAAGGGACCGTCAGTTCGCCAACTGACCGCCGGGACCCCCTGGACGGACGGCTCGTGAACCGGTGTCGGATGTGACACGTGTGGGTGAAGGGGCGGAAGTGTCCGAAGGGGTGGCGGGACCTACGTCCCGAACCGGGCCTTTGCCTCAACCGTGATGGATAGCACTTACGGGGCCCTTGCGCCCTTCCCTACCCCTCATGCCAAAATAGGACAAGGAGTCCGGTGAGGACTCCATCCGTCCATGTATGGGCGGATCGCTCAGCATTGCACGCTATGGGGGGTCTGATGGCTCCTGATCGCTCTGTGACTGATCGTCACGGTGGTGTGACTGTCCGCTATGGCATGGTCCATCGGCTTTCCGTCGCTGATGAACACCTGGGAGGGCAATTCCATCGGTTTGGCCGACGTGGCTGGACGGATGGTGTAGTTGTAGTGCCGAGGACAAGCCGTTCGTCCTATAACCGACTCGGCCCGCGTCCGCCATTTCGGGCAACGTGGGTCAAGGTGCAGAATTTAGAGGAAAGAACCGAGATGGTTCGGTTCTCCCGAGGAGGCCGCTCATGACCGCTCGCACCCCTGATGCCGAGCCGCTGCTGACCCCGGCTGAGGTTGCCACGATGTTCCGCGTGGACCCGAAGACGGTTACCCGTTGGGCGAAGGCAGGCAAGCTCACGTCCATCCGCACGCTCGGTGGGCATCGCCGGTACCGCGAGGCAGAGGTCCGCGCACTGCTTGCGGGTATTCCGCAGCAGCGCAGCGAGGCCTGACAAACCCCCTGTCACCCCGTCACACCTGGGCTTTTGGGTCCCCCAACCCACTTGCTCACCCATAGCTCCATATGACGGGCGCCCGCCCCAACGGGCGCCATACCTGTGTCACACGGGTCATGTCATCCGATCGCGCTGGACTCCGCCGGGTCCAGCGCGATTTTTTTGCGCCCGGACCGGCTCCGCCTTGCGTCTGTTCCCCGTCGGCTTACGGCGCCGCTTGCGCGGCCGGGCCCGGCAGCCGGGGGCCCTCGCCGCAGGGTGTCGGCGGGTGGTGCGGGGGTAACCGGAGGACATCGCTCCGGGAGGTGCAATTGCACATATTAAATTCGCTAGTTGTAGGAAGGGTGTAAAGGCCCCCCTTCTCAAAACTGATTCAGTGACACCCGTCACACCGTGCAGGTGTTGCCAACTACGAGCCTGCCACTGTGAGGAAGCCGACGGTGTCGCCGAAGGTCATGTCGTGGGAGGACTTACGTCCCCGCTTCGCGAAGCCCGCACGAGGACCTGCCGACGCCTCGTGGGCGGCTCGGGCGGTCCGGGCTCCTGTGAGGTGCCTGTAGGGCCGTCACGGGCCCCGGAGCGGCTCGCGACGGCCGGGTGTCCACCCGCGTCGGCTCCCGCCCGTGGATGCCCCCATCGCGCCACCTCCCGGTGGATGCGCGCCGCCCCGCTCCAGGAACCCCCGCGCGGCCACTGGGTTCTGAGTACTCGTCGGCGGACACCGCGGTCAAGACGCGCGAAAGCCCGGATCGATACGATCCGGGCTTTCGTTCTGCGGTCCTGACGGGATTTGAACCCGCGGCCTCCACCTTGACAGGGTGGCGAGCACTCCTAACTGCTCCACAGGACCAGGTTTCGCTGCCTTCCTTGCGTCCGGCTGCGAAAACAGACTGTACAGGAGTTCAGCGGGTGCGGTCGAACTCACTCCGGGTGGTGGGTTCGTTACGGGGACGGACTAGGGTGCGGCGGCGTCGATCGCCTTCACGATCCGCTTGTCCGAGACCGGGAACGCGGTGCCCAGGGCGTGCGCGAAGTAGCTCACCCGCAGCTCCTCGATCATCCACCGGATGTCCAGCACCTCCTGCGGGACGGGGCGGCCCTTGGGCAGCTGCTCCAGCAGCCAGGCGTACTCGTCCTGCATCTCGTGGACCTTCTCCATGCGCGTGGTGTCGCGCTGGACGTTGGTCGGCATCTGCTGGAGCCTGCGGTCCTCCGCGACCAGGTAGCGCATCAGGTCGGGCAGCCGGCGCAGTCCGGTCGCGGTGACGAAGCCGGGCGGCATCAGGCGCGCCAGGTGGTCGCGTACGTCCGTGACGTTGTTGATCAGGACCAGGCTGTTGGTGGCCTTCAGCCGGCGCTCGCACGCCTGCCAGGCCGCCAGGATCTGCTGCACCTGGCCGATCGTGCGCACGGTCAGGTCGACCAGGTCCGCGCGCACCTTGTCGTACAGCGTCCGGAACGACGCCTCGTCCCAGGCCGGGCCGCCGTGCGCCGCGATCAGCCGGTCGGCGGCCGCCGTCGCGCAGTCGTCGAACAGGGCCTGGATCGAGCCGTGCGGATTGCGGGAGAGGGCCAGCTTCTGCTGGTTCGTCAGCTTGTCCGACGCGAACTTCGCCGGGTTCACCGGGATGTTCAGCAGGATCAGCTTCCGGGTGCCCCGCCACATCGCCTGCTGCTGCTCGGCCTCCGTGTCGAAGAGGCGTACGGCGACGGTCTCGCCCTGGTCCACCAGCGCCGGGTACGCCTTGACCGGCTGGCCGGCCCTGCGCGTCTCGAAGACTTTGCTCAGGGTGCCGATCGTCCAGTCCTTCAGGCCCGAACGCTCGATGGACTCGCCGGACGGTCCCGCGGTCGCCGCCGCGGCCTTGGAGAGGGCCTGGCGGGCCTTCGGGCGCAGCCGGAGCTTCAGCGCCTCCAGGTCCTTGTCCTCGGCCACCCTGCGCCGCCGCTCGTCCACGATCCGGAAGGTGATCTTGAGGTGGTCCGGGACCCGGCTCAGGTCGAAGTCGTCCGCGGTGACCGGGACCCCGACCATCCGCTGGAGTTCACGGGCCAGCGTCACCGGCAGCGGCTCCTGGAGGGGCACGGCCCGGTCCAGGAACTTGTCCGCGTAGTTCGGCGCGGGCACGTAGTGGCGGCGGATCGGCTTGGGCAGCGAGCGGATCAGTTCGGTGACGACCTCCTCGCGCAGCCCCGGGATCTGCCAGTCGAAGCCCTCCGGCGTGACCTGGTTCAGCACCTGGAGCGGAATGTGGACGGTCACGCCGTCGGCGTCCGCGCCCGGCTCGAACTGGTAGGTCACCCGGAACTTGAGCTTCCCCTGCCGCCAGGAGTCCGGGTAGTCGTCCTTGGTGACGGCCCCGGCCTTCTCGTTGATGAGCATCGAGCGTTCGAAGTCGAGCGCTTCCGGCTCGTCGCGCCGCTTGTGCTTCCACCAGGAGTCGAAGTGGGCGCCGGAGACGATGTGTTCGGGGATGCGCTGGTCGTAGAAGTCGAACAGCGTCTCGTCGTCCACGAGGATGTCGCGGCGCCGGGCGCGGTGCTCCAGCTCCTCGACCTCGCCGAGCAGTTTGCGGTTGTCGTGGAAGAACTGGTGGTGGGTGCGCCAGTCGCCTTCGACCAGGGCGTTGCGGATGAAGAGGTCCCGCGAGGTCTCCTGGTCGATCCGGCCGAAATTGATCTTGCGCTGGGCGACGATCGGCACGCCGTACAGCGTGACCCGCTCGTACGCCATCACCGCGGCCTGGTCCTTCTCCCAGTGAGGCTCGCTGTAGGTGCGCTTCAGCAGGTGCTGGGCCAGCGGCTCGATCCACTCCGGCTCGACCTTGGCGTTGACCCGTGCCCAGAGCCGGGACGTCTCCACGAGTTCCGCCGACATCACGAACCGCGGCTGCTTCTTGAACAGCGCCGAACCGGGGAAGATCGCGAACTTGGCGCTGCGGGCGCCCAGGTACTCGTTCTTCTCGGTGTCCTTCAGCCCGATGTGCGACAGCAGCCCGGCCAGGAGAGAGGTGTGCACCGACTGCTCGGGAGCGTCGTCGTCATTGAGAGTGATGCCCATCTGCTTGGCGACCGTGCGCAGCTGGGCGTAGATGTCCTGCCACTCGCGGATGCGGAGGAAGTTCAGATACTCCTGCTTGCACATCCGGCGAAAGCTGGAGGAGCCGCGCTCCTTCTGCTGCTCGCGGATGTAGCGCCACAGGTTCAGGAAAGCCAGGAAGTCGGAGGTCTCGTCCTTGAACCGGGCGTGCTGCTGGTCGGCCTGCGTCTGCTTGTCGGAGGGCCGCTCGCGCGGGTCCTGGATGGAGAGCGCGGCGGCGATGACCATGACCTCGCGTACGCAGCCGTTGCGGTCGGCCTCGACGACCATTCGGGCGAGGCGCGGGTCCACCGGCAGCTGCGAGAGCTTGCGGCCGAGCGGGGTGAGCCGCTTCTTCGGATCCTTTTCCGCGGGGTCGAGCGCGCCGAGCTCCTGGAGGAGCTGCACGCCGTCGCGGATGTTGCGGTGGTCCGGCGGGTCGATGAAGGGGAACTTCTCGATGTCGCCGAGGCCGGCGGCGGTCATCTGGAGGATGACGGAGGCCAGGTTCGTCCGCAGGATCTCCGCGTCGGTGAACTCCGGGCGGGTCAGGAAGTCGTCCTCGGAGTACAGCCGGATGCAGATGCCGTCCGAGGTGCGGCCGCAGCGGCCCTTGCGCTGGTTGGCGCTGGCCTGCGAGATCCGCTCGATCGGCAGCCGCTGGACCTTGGTGCGGTGGCTGTAGCGGGAGATGCGGGCGGTGCCCGGGTCGATCACGTACTTGATGCCGGGGACGGTCAGCGAGGTCTCGGCGACGTTGGTGGCCAGCACGATCCTGCGGCCGGTGTGGCGCTGGAACACCCGGTGCTGCTCGGCGTGCGACAGGCGCGCGTAGAGGGGGAGCACCTCGGTGTTGCGCAGGTTCCGTTTGCCGAGCGCGTCGGCGGTGTCGCGGATCTCGCGCTCGCCGGAGAGAAAGACCAGGACGTCTCCGGGGCCCTCGCCCTGGAGCTCGTCCACGGCCTCGCAGATCGCGGTGATCTGGTCGCGGTCGGCGTCGTCGCCGTCCTCTTCCAGCAGCGGCCGGTACCGCACCTCCACGGGGTACGTACGCCCGCTGACCTCGATGATCGGGGCATCGCCGAAGTGGCGCGAGAAGCGCTCCGGGTCGATGGTCGCGGAGGTGACGACGACCTTCAGGTCGGGGCGCCTGGGCAGCAGCCGGGCCAGATAGCCCAGCAGGAAGTCGATGTTCAGGGACCGCTCGTGGGCCTCGTCGATGATGATCGTGTCGTACGCGAGCAGCTCGCGATCCGTCTGGATCTCGGCGAGCAGGATGCCGTCCGTCATCAGCTTGACGAAGGTCGAGTCCGGGTTCACCTGGTCGGTGAAGCGGACCTTCCAGCCGACGGTCTCGCCGAGCGGTGTCTTCAGCTCGTCGGCGATCCGCTCGGCCACCGTGCGCGCGGCGATCCGGCGCGGCTGGGTGTGCCCGATCATGCCCCGGAGGCCCCGGCCCAGCTCCATGCAGATCTTGGGGATCTGGGTGGTCTTGCCGGAGCCGGTCTCACCGGCGACGATCACGACCTGGTGGTCGCGTATCGCCTCCAGGATCTCGTCCTTCTTCTGGCTGACCGGCAGCTGTTCGGGGTAGGTGAGGGCGGGCAGTCGGCCGGCCCGCTGCTCAAGCCGCCCGGCTGCCTTGTCCGCCTGGGCGGCGATCTCGTCCAGCACGGCCCGCTGGGCCTCGGGCTTGCGGATGCGGCGGGCGCCTTCGAGGCGGCGGCCGAGCCGGTTCGCGTCGCGGAGCGAGAGCTGCGCGAGCCGGGACTGGAGATCGGCGAAGGAAGTAGACATACGGACCCCAGGATCTCACCCGTGCCGCAGGAAGGGCGAACCCATTTCGGGCACCCGTCCGGAACGGCGAAGACCCCGTCCGGTGGACGGGGTCTTCGGGAAGTGGCTGGGGCCGGGATCGAACCGGCGACCTATCGCTTTTCAGGCGATCGCTCGTACCAACTGAGCTACCCAGCCACAAGGTTTCACGTGAAACCTCAGCGGTCCTGACGGGATTTGAACCCGCGGCCTCCACCTTGACAGGGTGGCGAGCACTCCTAACTGCTCCACAGGACCAAGCAATGTGCGAGACAAGTCTCGCACACGTTCAAGCGTGCCCCCAACGGGATTCGAACCCGTGCTACCGCCTTGAAAGGGCGGCGTCCTGGGCCACTAGACGATGAGGGCTAAGGGCCCACCTGCGCGCCTTGCAGCGCGTCGGGGACGTGAGAAGCATATGGGATGCCGGCGGCGTTCGCCAAAACGGTTTACGGGGACGGCGTCGGGCCGGTCGGGGACGGGCTCGTGAGGGCCGGTTTCCGCTCCGGCAGATGGCGGCTGACCTCGGCCGTCGTCAGCCCGAGGCCGCCCAGGGTGATCTCGTCCCAGGCTTGCAGCCGGCGGGTGGAGCGGTCCAGATAGAGCACCGACGCGAGCACCTGTTCCGGCTTCTTGTTCTGGACGGCCCGCAGTCCGCCGCCGCCCGTGGAGCCCTCGATCATCAGCCGGGTGCCACCCTTCAGGACCTCGTTCTGCCGGTGGTGCACATGGCCCGCCAGCGCCAGCGGCACCTCGCCGTCCGTCTCCTTCACCGCCTCCGGCTCATGGGCGACGGCGATGTCGACGGGGGTGCCGGACCGCTGCTGCTCGCGCAGGGCGGCGGCGAGCGTGCGGCCGGCCACGCTCTGGACGTCCCCCGCCTGCTCGGGGCCCGTGCGGTCCGGGGTGAACTGTGGGTCCCCCACCCCGGCGACCCGCAGCCCGCCGACGGTCACGGCCCGGCCCTGGTCCAGGACGCGCACGTTCGGGAAGCGCTTCTTGTCGGAGAGGTACTTCTGGGTCACCGACGAGTCGTGGTTCCCGCGCACCCACACATAGGGGGCGCCGAGGTCGGCGATGGGGTCCAGGAAACTGTTCTCGACGGCGGTGCCGTGGTCCATCGTGTCGCCGGAGTCGATGATCACGTCGATGTCGTACTGCTCCACGAGCGAGCCGATGATGTGCCACGCCGCCGGGTTCAGGTGGACGTCCGAGACGTGCAGGACGCGCAGGGTCGCCGGGTCCGGGCTGTAGACGGGGAGCGTCGAGGTGGCGTCGTACAGCTTGGTGACGTTGGTGACCAGGCGGGCCAGCTCCTGCTGGTAGACGTCGAAGTCGCTGACGATCGAGCGGGCGTCACCGACGACCGAAGGGGCGCTGGAGAGCAGCCCGGAGAACTTGGGCTCCAGGACCGACTTCGGATTCCAGGTGGCGTACGCGCCGACGCCGGACGCGGCCAGCAGCGCGAGGGCCAGGCCCCCGGCGGCCAGGGCCCGGCGCGGCCGGCGGTAGACCGCGAGGCCCAGCGCCGTCGCCCCGGTCACCACCGCCACGCAGGAGCGCAGGGCCAGCTCGCGGGTGCCCGACGCGACGTCCGACGTGACCTCGTCCTCCAGCCCGGCCAGCCGCTCGGGGTGCTGGACCAGGGCCTGCGAGCGGACCGGGTCGAGCCGGTCCACGTCCACGTCGAGGCGGACCGGGGCGTGGTGCGAGTCCAGTTCCAGAGCGCCGAGCGGGGAGACGTTGATCTTGGTGCCGCCGCTGAGCGAGGGCCGCAGGGTCATCGTCGTGTCCATCGGCCCCACGGGCGTCCGGACGCTGCCCACCGCGAGCAGCCCGAGCCAGGCGCCGAACAGCACCACGACGACGAGTCCCAGTGCCCGGACGAACGGGCGGGGCGAGGCGAGGGGTCCGCGGGCGGCGCGGCGGGGTATCGGGCGGCGGAAGGGGAGTCGGGCGCGGGCCATTGGGTGCCCCTGCCCCAGTCGTGGTGCGGGTATGCCCGGGTGCGGGACCTGGGCGGGCGGGGTGGCCGTACGGGACAATGGCCGGGTGCTGGAGATGACGCGGGAAGCGTTCGAGGAACTGGTCGCCGAGGCACTGGACCGGATTCCGCCGGAGCTGACCCGGCTGATGGACAACGTCGCGGTCTTCGTCGAGGACGAACCGGAGTCCGACGACCCGGAACTGCTCGGGCTCTACGAGGGCACGCCGCTGACCGAGCGG
Source organism: Streptomyces sp. NPDC008163 (assembly GCF_042956885.1). Lineage (NCBI taxonomy): Bacteria > Bacillati > Actinomycetota > Actinomycetes > Kitasatosporales > Streptomycetaceae > Streptomyces > Streptomyces sp. NPDC008163. Next base: position 213,496 of record NZ_JBIBHG010000012.1, read on the forward strand.
GGTGAGTGGTACGCGGGCGTGCTGCCGGACCGGATCACGATCTACCGGGGTCCGACGCTGCGGATGTGCGAGACGCGCGAGGACGTGGTGGCCGAGACGGAGATCACCGTCGTCCATGAGATCGCCCACCACTTCGGCATCGACGACGAGAGGCTGCACGCGCTCGGCTACGGGTGAGCGGGGTGCGGGTGAGCCGGCTACGGGTGAGCCGGGTGCGGGGCGCCCGTGGTGAAGGAGCCGGCCCGGCGGGCGTGTCCCGGGCGGGGTCAAGGGAGTTGGGCACAACACACCCGGCTCGTTCATGTCAGGGCCCGTCCTTCCTCACGCCTCCCGGAGGTGCCCCCGTGCGCCAGTTCCCCGTTCCGGTCCGCTGGGCAGCGGTCACCGCTGTCACGCTCGCCACGTCCACCGGCTGTATGAGCGTCGGCTCCGACGGGGCGGAACCGGCACCCTCGCGGTCCGCCGAGCCGAAGGGCACCGCGGTCGAGCCGAACGGTTCCACGGTGACGGGGACCGGGCGCTCCCGGTTCGGCGGTGCCGGTGCGCAGTCGGAGCGCCGGGGTGCCGGGCCGAGCGCGTCCGCGTCGCCCTCCGGGAGCGCGCCGGCCACCGACGGGTCCGGGGCGGAGAGGGGCGCGGGCCGGGACCGGGTCGCCCGTCCCTCCGTACCGGCGGGTCCGGCCGACTCCGCGCCGCCGGAGCCCTCGGCGCCGGCCGACCCCGACCCCGTACCCGGTCCGCAGGACCCGGTGGACACGCCCGCGCCGCCGGACCCGCAGGAGCCCGAGCCGGAGCCCTCGGAGCCCGCGCCTCCGGCGCCCTCGGCTTCTCCGGCCGCTCAGTTCCGTACCGACGCCCTGGGGTGGCCGGACGAGGTGGCGGAGCTGCCCACACCGGAGGCATCACCGCAGGTGGGACCGGCCTGAGGAGAAAGGTGAGGGGAGGCGGCTTGCGCGATGTGGGTGAGAGTGCGTATGGTGGTAGATCGTTTGATCCCATTGCCCGGCGCCGACACAGAAGAGCGCCGTGTGGCGCGTACTCTCCCTTGCCGTGGCTGGACCGCATTGAGGCGGTCGACATTGCGAAATCACGGAGTTATGGGCGCGTGCCGAGACTCCGGAAGGTTTCGCATTTCGCATGTCAATTTCCAGTTCTGACCACACCGTCATGCCCGAGAACGTCGAGAACGACGAGCTCACCGCCGTCGCCGAGGCCGTCGTCGCCGAGGCCGCCGAGGCTTCTGAGCCCACCGTCACCTTCGCCGACCTGGGCCTGCCCGAGGGCATCGTCCGCAAGCTCGCGCAGAACGGTGTGACCACGCCCTTCCCGATCCAGGCGGCGACCATCCCGGACGCCCTGGCCGGCAAGGACATCCTCGGCCGCGGCCGTACCGGCTCCGGCAAGACCCTCTCCTTCGGTCTGCCGACCCTCTCCGCCCTGGCGGACGGCCACACCGAGAAGAAGAAGCCCCGCGCGATCATCCTCACCCCGACCCGTGAGCTCGCGATGCAGGTCGCGGACGCGCTCCAGCCGTACGGCGACGTGCTCGGCCTGAAGATGAAGGTCGTCTGCGGCGGTACGTCGATGGGCAACCAGATCTACGCCCTGGAGCGCGGTGTCGACATCCTCGTCGCCACCCCGGGCCGGCTGCGCGACATCATCAACCGCGGCGCGTGCTCGCTGGAGAACGTCCAGGTCGCCGTCCTCGACGAGGCCGACCAGATGTCCGACCTGGGCTTCCTGCCCGAGGTCACCGAGCTGCTGGACCAGATCCCCGAGGGCGGCCAGCGCATGCTCTTCTCCGCCACCATGGAGAACGAGATCGGCACGCTGGTCAAGCGCTACCTGAGCAACCCGGTCACCCACGAGGTCGACTCCGCCCAGGGCAACGTCTCGACCATGTCGCACCACGTCCTCGTCGTGAAGCCGAAGGACAAGGCGCCGGTCACCTCCGCGATCGCCGCCCGCAAGGGCCGCACGATCATCTTCGTCCGCACCCAGCTGGGCGCCGACCGCATCGCCGAGCAGCTCGTCGACGCGGGCGTCAAGGCGGACGCGCTGCACGGCGGCATGACGCAGGGCGCGCGCACCCGGGTCCTGGAGGACTTCAAGAAGGGTTACGTCAACGCGCTCGTCGCGACCGACGTCGCCGCGCGCGGTATCCACGTCGACGGCATCGACCTGGTCCTCAACGTGGACCCGGCCGGTGACCACAAGGACTACCTGCACCGCTCGGGCCGTACCGCCCGCGCCGGCAAGTCCGGTGTGGTCGTCTCGCTGGCCCTGCCGCACCAGCGCCGCCAGATCTTCCGCCTGATGGAGGACGCGGGCGTCGACGCCTCGCGCCACATCGTGCAGGGCGCGGGCGTCTTCGAGCCGGAGGTCGCCGAGATCACCGGCGCCCGTTCGCTCACCGAGGTCCAGGCCGACTCCGCGAACAACGCCGCGAAGCAGGCCGAGCGCGAGGCCGCCGAGCTGACCAAGCAGCTGGAGCGGGTGCAGCGTCGGGCCGTCGAGCTCCGCGAGGAGGCCGACCGCCTGGTGGCGCGTGCCGCCCGTGAGCGCGGCGACGACCCCGAGGCCGCCGTGGCCGAGGTCACCGCCGAGGCCGAGGCCGCCCTCGCGGCTGCCGCCGCCTCCGTGCCGGAGCAGCCGGCCGTGCGCGAGGATCGCCGCGACGAGCGGGGCAACTACGAGCGCCGCGACAACCGCGGTGGCTACCGGGGCAACGACCGCCGCGACGACCGGGGCGACCGGGGCGACCGTCCGTTCCGCCGGGACGACCGCCCGTCGGGTGGCTACCGGGGCAACGACCGCCGCGACGATCGTCCGTCGTTCAACCGCGACCGTCGTGACGACCGTCCGTCGGGCGGCTTCCGCTCCGGCGGTGGCGACCGTCCGTTCAACCGTGACCGTCGCGACGACCGCCCGTCCGGGGGCTTCCGCTCCGGCGGCGACCGCCGGGACGACCGCGGCGGCCGCTCCTTCGAGCGCCGCGACGACCGTCCGTCGTTCAACCGTGACCGTCGTGACGACCGTCCGTCGGGCGGCTTCCGCTCCGGCGGTGGCGACCGTCCGTTCAACCGTGACCGTCGCGACGACCGCCCCTCGGGCGGCTTCCGCTCCGGCGGCGACCGTCCGAACGGCCGCCGCGACGACCACCGTTCGACCGGCACCAGCACCGGCTCCTTCGGCCGCCGCGACGACAAGCCGCGCTGGAAGCGCAACGGCTGATCGCGCTGATTCTCTGAAGGTCTGCTGAGAGCGGGCCCGTCCTTCCCGGACGGGCCCGCTCTTCTGTTGTCCGGCGCTGATGGAAGCAGGTTTTGAACGAGTTCGAATTCCCCTGTCGGTGCCTGTGCGTCTGCTGTTAAGGTCGTCGCATTCGCATGGGGGGTTGGGGCCGGGGGGCTTTCACTTCGCACAGACCGCGGCAGATGCTGCCGCGTCCTCCCCATGCCTTTTCGAAGGTGTCCGGGAGGGACTCGGTTTGAGACGTCACATGGGTGTGCGCAGTGCGGTCGCGGTCGTTGCGGCCCTTGTCATCGGCGCGGGCTTCGTACCACTGACCGCGGGGCCGGCGCGTGCGGCGACCGGTGACGATGTGGTCTTTCCCGCAGACGTCGCCGCACAGCCGAGGACGGTCATCCCTCTGTCGGCCGGGCCGACGGGGTACCTCCGGTACGAGGAGGGACGCGGTCAGTTCTGGAGTTCGTACAGCGGTGAGAACCACATCATCTACAACGACCTCGAAGGGCCCGATGCCGATGGCACCTACGGGGCCGGGTCCGACGTCGTGGCCGCGTACCAGAGCCGGGGGATGGCCGAGAACGGCGAGATCCGGCTGTACGACGTGGCCGCAGGGACCAATTCCTACGTGGAGTTGCCCGCCGGGCACGAGTACGTGGGTACCTACGGCACGACAGTCGTGACGTACAGCCGCACGAGCGCCACGGCCGCGCCGGCGTGGCATCTGCTGCGGCTCGTGAAGGGTTCCGTCCAGGACACGGAGGTCTCCGGGTGGCCCGACGGTGCCGAGCGTCCTGTCGAGGCGGTCACCGGTGGGGCCGATGGTGTTCTCGTGCGGTACGGGCAGGAGGGCCGCCTCCGGCCGTTGTGGATCTCGCTGTCGACGGGTGAGGCCCGCCCGGTGGGTCCCGGCGTCTCCGCGGCGACGGCGTCCACGGTGGTCTCGGGCGACCACGTGGTGGAGTGGACCAAGGACGGCAAGGTGACCTTCTACGCGAAGGGCACGTCGCAGTCCGGGCCGCTGGCCGTGAGCCAGGTGAAGGACCTTCCGTACGCGGAAGGCGACAGGCTTCTCGGCGTCACCGGGCAGCACCTGGTGGTCGCACGCGCCTCCGGGCAGGGAGGCTCGACTCCGTACCGACTCGTGACCGTCCCCCTGGACGGCGGCCCCGAGGAGGTGCTCTTCGCCCATGGGCGGGCCGACGCCATGCCCACCCCGGACGGCGGGCTGCTCGTGGTGGGCGGCTCCCGTCCTGACGGGCTGGGCGTGCAGTTGGTCCGTCCCGGTGACGGCGGACCGACCGCGGGCAAGCTGGTCGACGTCACACCGGCGACGTCGCGACCGCAGGAGATGAGCTTCAGTCAGGGGCGGCTCGAATCGCTGGAGCTCCTGTCCGACCAGAGCAAGGGCTTCCGCTCGCGCACCGTATCCGTGTCGGGTCCGCTCGCCGTCGGTGGCACGGGGCCGGCCGGTGACCGCGGCTTCGACCTGGCGGAGTGCGGGGACAGCGATGGGTGCCCGACCCTGTTCGCCACAGGTGACGGGCGAACCGTGATCATGCCGGCGCCCGCGAGCGACGGCCCGCAGATGCCGTCGCTCGTGGAGCCGGGGGGTACCGAGGCCGTTCCGTTGTCGGTCCCTGGTCTTGCCTGGTTCCAGGTCAAGGATGTGTCGGGCCGTTACGCACTGGGGGGCGGTGGCCGTACCGACGGCAGCGACACCGGCACCGTCACCGTCGATCTGGACACGGGGACGCTGCTGGCGAGCATGCCGTTCAGCGCTGAGGACGCCGATCTGTACGGAGACCGGGTGTGGGGCGCGGGCCCCGTGGCGGGGACCGTGGTCGGTCGCGACGCGCGGACCGGGGCAGTGCGGCAGACGGTGGATCTCGGCACCGGGTGCAGGGCCGAGTCCATCAAGGTGACCTTGCACTGGCTCAGCTGGGACTGCGCCGGAAGCCCCGCCAGGGGCGGCGTGTTCGATCTCGAGAAGAAGACCGGTCTGACGCATCTCGACCCGGTGTCCGTGCTCGGCGACGGCTATGTCGGGTGGCGCAACGGTGACGACGTGGAGATCACCGATGTGCGGGGAGCGACCCCGGTACCGGTGCACACGTACACGATGGCCGGTGACGGTGAGCGGGAGCAGAAGTACGCCATCGACACCGGCACCGGACGTATCGCCTATCAGCGGCAGCCCGACGGGGACATCACGGTCGCCGATCTGGGGATCCCCGCCTCGCCGATGGCTCGCATCGACTCCGACGTACCGGCATCGGCGACGCTGCGGGGCGGGGTTCCGTCCTGGACGGCGCGCTGGTGGGTGTCGAAGCCTGCCGTTTCCTGGCAGCTGACGTTGAAGAACCAGGCCACGGGTGCCACCGTTCGCACTCTGACGGGCGGCGAGGCGCGCGGACTGATCACGGCCGCGTGGGACGGGAAGACCGCCACCGGCGCGTACGCCCCGAACGGCTCCTACACCTGGACGCTCACCGCTGACCCCGCCGACGGCGAGGGCGCGGCCTTCACCACGTCCGGCGCCGTCGAACTGAGCGGCGGGGCAGCCGCGCCGCGGGACTTCGTCGGCAATGACGGGTTCGGGGATCTGCTCGCGTTCACCTCGGCGGGGCAGGCCGACTGGCGGGCCGGTACCGGGACCGGGGCCGGGCGGGTCGAGGACAAGGTGTCGGGCACCGGCTGGACGGGCGGCAACACCGTGACCGCCGCCGTGCCGTTCGAGGACGTCAGCGGCGACCGGTGCAACGACGTGCTGGTCCGTACGGAGGCCGGCGAGCTGCGCGCGTACAGGCCGGGCTGCGGTGCCGCGCTCAAGCCCACCACGCCGTACACGAAGATCGGCACCGGCTGGAACATGTTCGACGCCCTGACCTCGCCCGGCGACATGTCGGGTGACGGGCGCGCCGATCTGCTCGGCCGGACGCCCGCGGGCGACCTGTACTTCTACCGGGGCAAGGGCAACGGCCTCTTCGAGCCCCGGGTGAAGATCGGCTACGGCTGGCAGGGGTACCTCCTGGCCGGCATGGGCGACATGGACGGCGACGGCAAGGGCGACCTGGTGGCCCGCGACCGCTCGGGCGACGTGTGGCGCTACCCGGCCACCGGCAAGGGCACACTCGGGACCCGTACCAAGATCGGGTACGGCTGGACCATGTACGACACCATGGTCGGCTCCGGGGACCTGAACGGAGACGGCCGCGCGGACCTGCTGGCCCGCGACACGTCCGGCGTGCTGTGGAGCTACCGCGGCGACGGCAAGGGCGCGCTGGCGGCGCGTGCCAAGGTCGGCGGCAGCTGGCAGATGTACAAGAACCTCTTCTGATCAATCGCTCGACATCCGGGCTTCCCGGAAAGGAACTTCTCTTGACCGTGTTCATACGCGGGCGCGTCGCGCTCGTGGGTGCCGTGGCCGGGGCGACCGTCCTCGCCACGGCCGCCGTACCGGCGAGCGCCGCCGACGCCGCCCCGGCCACCGTGGCGACGACCGGGGTGTACGGCCTCGACTTCGCGGGCGGACGGCTGGTGACGGCGGAGCGGAGCCCCTCCGGCGACCGCATGGTGTACGACCGGCAGGTGTCCGCAGACGCCACGACCGTGGGGGCGCGCGAGAGTCGTGCCTTCGCCGGGACGTACGCCAACGGCGCGCACCTCAGGACGGTGCCCTGCGACAACGGCGCCTGCGTCGATCTGATGGCCTCGGGCCACGGTGACGTCGGCACGGTGTTCGTCGACGGCGACGCCGCCGGCACCGAGTCGGTGAAGTTCTGGGCGCCCGGAGACGCGTACCACGGTGGCGACACCAAGTACCCCGTGGCCACCGCCAAGGTCGTGGACATGACCGGGCGTGCCTACGTCGTCAACGGAGGTTCCCCCGCCAAGCAGCGGGCGGGCATGTACCCGGGCTACACCTCGACCGCCGACCCCATCGTCCGCGCGCCGGGCGCGGCCTCCGTCTGGGGCACCGCGCTGTGGGCGGCGACCACCGCCACCGGGGCGCTCACCGCGACCGACCTGGAGACGAAGAAGGTCGTGGAGTCGGCGGCCACCGGCGCCCCCTGCGTGATCAAGGAGGTGCGCGCGGTCGGCCGCTGGCTCTACTGGAACTGCGGGGCGACCGGTGCGGCGGGCGTGTACGACCGTACGGCGAAGAAGTCGTTCACCGTGCCGTCCGGGCCCGCCCTCGTCGGCGACGGCTTCCTCGTCCGGCACGACCGGGCGGCGGGGGAGCTGCTGCTCACCGACTTCCACACGGGCAAGGCGGCCGCTCCGCGCGCGATTGCGGCGCTCCCCGCGGGGAAGACCGCCGACCAGCGGCGGCTGACCTGGGCGGTGGACAAGTTCGGCGGCGACATCGCGTATCTCGACGCCGCGCAGAACATCCACATCGTGCCCAGCGGGGTGCCCGCGCAGTCCCTCGCGAAGATCGCCTCCGATGTCGGCGACCCGTACATGGACTTCAAGGGTGTGAACGGGCTCGAGGCGTGGAACAGCACCTGGCAGTTCAGCAAGCCCGTCACTTGGACGTACACCGTCAAGGACTGGACGGGCCGTACGGTGCGCACCCTCAGGGGCGGTGAGGGGACCGAGGCGGACGTCAACTGGGACGGCCTGACGGACGCGGGCGGGCGCACGGGCAACGGCCAGCACACCTGGACCCTGACGGCGACGGCCGAGGACGGTACGGGGAAGTACACCACCACCGGGACCATCGAGGTGAGCGGTGGCGCGCAGGGCTTCCACGACCAGGGCGGCCGCAGCATCGGCGATCTCGTCACCCTCAATTCCCACGGCGACGTGACCATCCAGTTCGGGCAGACGTCCGGCGTCTTCAGTGGTAAGAAGTCCGGGACCGGCTGGCCGGCCGGCACCCTCGCCGTGCCCTTCGCGGACACCGGCAGCGACCGCTGCTCGGAGCTGCTCGTCCGGATGCCCGGCGGCGAACTGCGCCGGTACGAGGGCAGCTGCGGGACCTCCGGCTACAAGCCGACCGGCAAGCACACCGTGATCGGCGGCGGCTGGCAGCAGTACGACGTACTGACGTCGCCCGGCGACCTGAACGGCGACGGCCGGGCCGACCTTGTGGCCCGGCAGACGTCCACCGGCGACATCTACTTCTACGCGGGCACGGCCGCCGGGAAGTTCCTCCCGAAGACGAGGATCAACACCGACTGGCGGACGTACGCCCAGATCACCGGTGTCGGGGACATCACCGGCGACGGCATCCCCGACCTGCTCGGCCACGACCGCAACGGCGGCCTGTGGCGCTACAACGGCCTGGGCAACGGCCGCTTCGCCGCGCGCGTGAAGGTGTTCACCGACTGGGGCCGCTCGTACAACACCCTGGTCGGCGTCGGCGACCTGACCGGCGACGGCCGGAACGACATCGTCGTCCGCGACTCGGCGGGCAAGCTGTTCCGGAACAACGGCAACGGCAAGGGCTCGTTCGGCGCCCGTACGCAGATCGCCACCGGCTGGCAGGCGTACAAGGGGATCTTCTGAGCCCTGGGCCCTGAGCCCTTGAGCCCGCCCTCACCGAGGTGACGGGGCCGCGCCGCCGATACCCGATCGGCTGCGCGGCCGGGGCGGGCTATGCTCGGGGGTGATGTGCCGAGGGCCGTTAGCTCAATTGGTCAGAGCAGCGGACTTTTAATCCGTTGGTTGTGGGTTCGAGTCCCACACGGCCTACCGACCGCAGGGCGGGGGAACCCCCTCTGACCTGCAGCGGAGCGCCCCGTCCGGTTCTCTCCGGGCGGGGCGCTCTGACATTCGTGGGTGCTTGCGTGAGCGATGCGTGAGCGGATGCGACTTCGTGCCCTGCGACCCAGCGGGTCAGGGCTGCAGCGCTGGAACCGCTTAGGGGCGCTCTGGCTGAGCCCATCGCTTCTCGATCGCATCCACCACCTCGTGAAGATGGCGAAAGACTTGTGTGCCGCTCTTCATGCGCCTCAGGCCATGCGACAGATGCTGACGCATGTGGCGCTCGCACACCACGAAGTCGGCGTACGCGGCTGCGCACGACAGGTACATCATGTCGGTGCAGTCGTTGATACGCCACGTAGTGGCCCTATTCAGGTGCCTGGTGTGGAATACCTCCCGGAACAAGCCGAGTGACGGGAGAGAAGTGATGTCCTTCGTGGCGTTCTGCCTTATCCAGGTGTCGAACTGTGCGGGTGACATTTGCATGGCATGTGCAACCCGCGTCGCCTCCCTGCCAATATCTGAGAGGAGGAAGGCGTCGATCGATTTGCGCTTCTGCTGCGTGTCTCGAGGCTCGCCATCGAGCCAATCGCTGAAGCGCTGATTGTGAGCGGCCCAATTTCCCTCGACGCCTGGGCCCACCCGTTCCGCGTCCAGCATCGTGTCGATGGAGGCTGATGCGTTGGTGAGCGCTGTCAGCGCCAAAGCTTGCTCGGGGGGCAGACCTGCTGGGGGAACGTACCCCTGGTACCCCCGTGCTGCCGAGTACAGAGAATCCGGCGCGAGGGTGAACACCGCAGAGGCCCTCTCACTGCTTAGGTCTCCAGAGTGTCGGAGCAGCGCGGAGAGAATCTCTTGTTGCCTGACCTCTAGGGGGTCACGCATCTGCCAACCACGGCTTTGCTGGAGGATAGTCAACGCCAGCTGGTACCGCTTCTCGGTGCTGAACCGTTTCCCAGTTTCGGCGTAGTGGCCGGCTGAAGCGGGCAGAACGATGCGTCTCTCGCGCACTAGCTGAATGAGACGGGCTGCCGCGCTACGGCTGTCCGTGCTTACCTTTTCTGGCGCGTAAAGCGAGTTGGCGACCTCGCTCCACTTGTTCTGATCGAGGTACACGACGAGGCGATCCTGGAGCGGCTCGGCCCCAGCGGCTGTTGGCAGCTCGAAGGAGATCGCGTCGCCGTACGTCGTCTCCGCCACCATGACGTCGAACGCTCCAGAGACGTGCAGCTTTGTCAGAGCACTAGCCTCCTGGAACAGAGGCCGTTCGAGAGGGAAGCGAGCTTCCTTGCCGTCAGACCGAGTGAAGACGACAGTCTCAGTTTCTCGGTCGATCGTGAGCAGAACGATCTGCTCTGTGCCTTTGGCGCCCATGAGGACATCCTGCGGCAGGCCGCGGAGATTCGTTCTAGTTTTACCGGGAACGGCGGCTCCTCGGAATCAACTGCGCGGCCGCTTCGGCCACCGCGCGGTCGACTTCCGGGAGCAGGCTCGTGTACGTGTCCGAGGTCAAGGTGATTGTGGAGTGGCGCAGGGTCTCCTTGATCGTGTGGATGTCGCCGCCGGCTCCGTGGGTGAGTGTCGCCGCTACGTGGCGGAGGTCCCGCAGGGTGACGGGCGGGAGGCCGGTCGTGGCCAGGAGGCGGCGGAAGGTTTCCGAGACCGTTTCCGGGTGGAGCCAGGAGCCGTCCTCCTTGGTGAATACCTTCCCGGTCTCCTTCCAGGCGGTGCCCGCCTGCTTCCGCTCCCGCGCCTGGCGCTTCCTATGTGCGTGCAGGACGGCCACGTTCACGCTGTCGAGGGCGATCGTGCCGGCACTGCCGTCGGTCTTCGGCTCGGACTCGTACGGATCCCAGCCGTCGACGACGATCTCCTTGGCGGGGGTGATGAGGCCGGCGTCGAGGTCGGTCTCGTGCCAGTCCTGGCCGACCGCTTCGCCCCGTCGGAGGCCGCGGGTGCCCATGAGGTGGAAGACGGCGTAGAGCCGGTCTTCCTCGGCCGCGTCGAGGAAGGCTCCGAACTGCTGCGGTGTCCACACCATGACCGGCCCCGGGACCTCGCCGGTTTCCCGCCAACGACGGACGCGTTCGTCGGTCCAGAGGAGCGGCTTGGGGCGCTTGCCGGACTCCAACTCGACGTGGGCGGCCGGGTTGAAGGTGATGAGCTGCTGGGCGATGGCGGAGTTCAAGGCCGCGCGGAGGGTCCGTCGTACGGCCTGGCGGGTTGCCGGTCCGGTGACCTTCCGGAACGGCTTCATCTCCGCCAGCATGGCCCGCTCGGCGGCGAGCAGGGCCCGTTCGGCGGCGACCGGGCGGCCGGGCCGACTCGGCTTGCAGCGGGCAGTCTGCTCGCGGCGAGCCTGGTTCTCGGCGGTGATCACCTCGTTGTCGTCGGCTATCCCGTCGAACATCTCCACGAGGTGACCGACGTTGAGCCGGTCCAGGCGTATGTGTCCGATGCGAGGCTTCAGATGGACGCGGATGTGCGACGCGTACCCGTTGAGGGTGGTCCTGCGGCGCTTCTTCGAGGCGAACCAGGCGTCCAGCCACTCGCCGACCGTGAGACTGCCCCGTAGCCCGAGCCCGGCCCTGAGACGCCGCCGTGTCTCCTCGACGTCGGGTAGCGGAGCCTTCTCGTTGCCGATCTCCTCCAGGAGCGTGACGAGCCGCTGGAGGCTGTCGTGATCGTCCATGTCGGCCAGGGCGAGGAGCGCGCGGACGTGGTCGAGATTGCCCTGGGCGGCCTTGAGCGTGTCGTAGCCGGCACGGCTGAAGGAGCGGCGGGTGCCGTCTTCGCGGGGCGGGAGTTCCTGGCGGATGGAGTAGGAGCCGTGCTTGCGGCTGGTGAGCTTGGGGCACTTCTTGCCGAGCGGCTTGCCGGTGTGGGCGTCTCGGCAGTAGCAGCGGCGATGGGTGGAGCCCTTCAAATATCGATCTCCTCGGTGAGGTCGGTGTCGGGTGGGTCGATGTCGGCGAGTGGGGAGGGGAGGCGGGGCGGGGTGCCACCGGCCTCGCGGATGGCGTCGCGGTGGCGGCCCAGTTCGTACTTGGCATTGGCGGCCTGGTCGGAGTACCGGGTCAGTGCGCGCTCGGCTGCCTCCCGCTGGACGCGGTTGGGGGCGGTCCTGACTTTCCAGCGTTCGTAGTCCTCGCTCTCCACGGCGGCCAGGGCCGAGCGGAGTTCGAGATCGTGGGCGAGGAAGTGGTCGAGCATGTAGTCGGTGGCGTCTTCGGCAGATTCGTCGCCGGTGAACCACTGCAGCGCGTCCCAGGCCGGTTGCGGGTCTTCGTAGGGGAGTTGGCGGACTGTGTCGACATAGCCGACGGGGTAGATCAGGCTGATCGGGGACATGCGCAGGGCCTTGGCGAGGACCATGACCTCGACCAGGGGCAGGACGGCGCGGCGGCCGGACTCCATATTGGCGATCACGTTGCGGGGGATCGGATAGCCGATCTCCTCGCACCTGTCGGCCAGATCCTGCGCGCTCCACCGCAGTTCCTTCCGCCGTCTGCGGACCTCGCCGGCCACGGTGGCCATGACGTGGTCCTCCCATTCGAGGTCGTCGGCCTCGGTTTCTTCCTTGTATCCATGGTCGGAACGACGCTGTGTCATGAAGACACATTAACTTGCCTACCGTTGATTCCATGGCCTGGAGACGAGCGTGATCGTCGTGTTCGCCGAGGGCTCAGTCATGGATGGAGCGCGCATGCGCGAGAACGGACACGCCGACGGAGCGAGGGGCATGAGCCGGGAGGAGCTGCTGGGGCTGCCTGTGGCGGTTGACCTGGATACGGGCAATCGAGCGTTGGGGTTGGGGCGAAGCAAGGGGTACGAACTGGCGAGGCGCGGCCAGTACCCGTGCAAGGTGCTGCGGCTGGGCAGCGCCTACCGAGTGGTGACCGCAGACCTGCTGACGCTGCTCGGGCTTGCGGCGTGACGGGGCGGGAGCGTAGCGAACCGTTCTGCGCTGAGCTGACACAGAAACGCTGGACTGTTGCCGGGCTTGGACGTACGGTCCGTGTTCCCTCGCCGTGGCCTGGAGCCCGCGAGACAGGGATGGGCCCCCGGCGGTGCAACGCCGGAGGCCCGAGCAACCCCGAACGGCCCTGGAAGAACCAACCCGGCGACAAGGGCGTGCGAGCCCACCACCGCCAGACGAGGAGCTGCTCCGTGCAACAGCCCGCACTGCAGAACCATTCCAACGACGATGAGCCGAGGCCGCTGTCGACCTTGATCGAATGCGCACCGGTGGATGGAGGACAGTACACGGACGAGTGCTCCTCGGCGCGCGAGATCAAGGAGGCTTCCGGGGCGGACGTCCTTGATGAACTCCGTCGGCGCCTCCGGAAATTCGTCATCCTGCCCTCGCCGGAGGCGCTGGACGCCGCCACGCTGTGGGTGGCGGCTACGCATCTGCAGACCGCCTGGCAGCACGCGCCTCGCCTTGCGATCGTCGGGCCGGCCAAGCGGTGTGGGAAGTCCCGCCTGCTGGACGTGGTCGTCGAGACCGTGCACGACCCGTTGATCACAGTCAACGCGTCGGCTGCCGCGGTGTTCCGGTCGATCACGGAGAACCCACCGACTCTGCTGGTCGACGAGGCCGACACGCTCTTCGGTTCGGTGAAGGTGGCGGAGAAGAACGAGGAGATGCGCGGTCTGCTCAACGCCGGTCACCAGCGCAACCGTCCGACGCTGCGGGTCTCCGGCCCCAACCACGAGGTGGCGAAGTTTCCGACCTTCGCGATGGCCGCCCTCGCCGGGATCGGCGACCTGCCCGACACGATCATGGACCGGTCGGTGGTGATCCGGATGCGGCGCCGAGGGCCTGGTGAGAAGGTCGCGGAGTTCCGCTCGGTACGGGACACACCCGCTCTGCACGCAGTGCGCGACCGGCTCGTGGCCTGGCTCCGTCCCCTTCACGACACAGCCATGGACCTCACCCCGGCGATGCCGGTGGAGGACCGGGCCGCCGACACCTGGCAGCCGCTGATCGCGGTCGCCGACCTCGCAGGCGGCTCCTGGCCCGAGGCCGCCCGTACCGCCTGTATGGCCATGACGAAGCACGAGGCGGAGCAGGACCAGGACAACAGCGCCCTGAACATCCGGCTCCTCGCCGATGTTCGGCGTGCCTTCGCCGCCGAAGGCGATCCCGCCCTCCTCCGCACCGGTCGCCTGCTCGGCATCCTCAATGAGGACAACGAGTCGCCCTGGCCTGAATACAAGGACAAGGGCCTGACCGCGCGCGGCTTGCAAATCCTGCTGAAGGACTACGGCATCAGCGCCTCCAGCCACCGCTTCCCCGACGGCTTCCAGGCCAGGGGATACGCCCGGCAGCACTTCGCCGACGCCTGGGCCCGCTACTGCCCCGAGCCGGTACCGGCCGCCGAACCGCTGCCCGGGCAGGGGCCCACAGCCGACGCCTGACCCGTCGCGACCCGTCCCGACCCATCGCCTCGCAGGTCAGGGCCGGGACGGGTCATCCCCCAGTGACGAGTCGACCCGATGTCGCGAACACGACCCGCACCTGCCCTGACCAGGCCCGCGACGGGTCGCGACAGGTCACACCCTTCACGACAGAGCCGCCCTCCCACGCCTGGAGCGTCCTCCCCTTGCTTTCTCGCATCACTACCGCCCCACCCGCCACGACACCCACGTTCCTGCCCGCCCTGATTCGCGCCGGCGTGGCCCTCCTGGCCTTGGCCGCCTTCGCGCTCTCGTACGACGCCCTGCGCCAGATGGCAGCCGCCAGCCACATCCACCAGGTGCTTACGTACGCCTTCCCGCTCGTGATCGACGGCTTCATAGCCATCGGCATCGGTGCCCTGCTCGTCCTGCACACCGCGCCCTTGCGCCCGCGCATGTACGTCGCGGGCCTGGTCGGCATCGCCACCGCCACCAGTATCTGGGCCAACGTCCTGCACGCCATCCGCCTCAACCAACAGACCCACCCGGGCGGGCTCGCCTTGGACAACGTCACGGTCGGCCTCATCTCGGCGATCGCTCCCCTTGCCCTCGCCGGTGCCGTCCACCTCTACCTGCTCGTCCAGCGCCGCCCCGACCACGCGGAGCCTCGCCACGCGGGCCGCCACATCACGGCGGCCGCCACCTCAGAAGGTGGCGGGGCATCCGCCCCCACGGAACCACCGTCAGACCACAACATCGCCGAGCAGGTCGAGCAGGTCGAGCAGGCCGCTGGGCAAGTGGCCCAGCCCGCGAAGCCGTCCGCCAAGCATGGCGATCAGCAGCCGATGGCCACGTGGGAACAGGTGGTCGAGATCGGCCGTATCGCCCCCTTGGGCCGTAACGGCCGTGTCTCCCGCCGCCACATGGAGACGGCCATCCGCGACAAGGGGCTCAGGCCCGGCC
This sequence comes from Streptomyces sp. NPDC008163, assembly GCF_042956885.1. Classification (NCBI taxonomy): domain Bacteria; kingdom Bacillati; phylum Actinomycetota; class Actinomycetes; order Kitasatosporales; family Streptomycetaceae; genus Streptomyces; species Streptomyces sp. NPDC008163. Next base: position 228,826 of record NZ_JBIBHG010000012.1, read on the forward strand.
GCCGCGAACGCCTGGAGAAGGCCAAGGCCCTGCTCCAAGCAGAGTGCGACCAGTCCTCCGCCGGGGTCTCCGTGTAGACCAGCCCTCCTCCACACACCGGACGCTCGCCTCGGAACTCCTCCGGGGCGAGACCACTTCCCCCGTCACCGCCTCACACGAGTCAGAGAGCCCGCGCATGCACGAACAGCCCCTCCCCAGTTCCCTGTACGCCACCCAGCAGCCGATCACCACCCCTGCCCCGGGCGGAGCAAGCTGGAGCGAACGAGCCTCTAACGAGGCTTCGTCCGCGCTTGCCCCCGCCCCAGGGGTGGCGGAGGAGAAGGCCGGGCGCCAGGGGGCGCCCGAGCCGGAGGAGGCTGCAGCCGAGACCAGCTGCCCGCCGACAGTCGACTCCATCGCCCCGAGCACTCAGCCGTCGACCGACGTCCCGCCTCCCGTCGAGCAGCCCTCTTGGCGGGATCTCGACGCCCCCGCCCTGCCTGCGCTGATGAACCGCAAGCGCACGGTGGAGAAGCGCGACCAGGAGAAGACCATCCGCTTCACGCGGACAGCGGTCGGGGTGATCAGCGCCGCCGCTCACCAGCGCGGTCAGAAGTTCGCCGGATTCGTCGGCGACGCCGCCCTCGCCGTCGCCCAAGGCAAGGCCGGGCTGGTCGGCAGCCCGGAAGACGATCCCCTCCGCCCGCTGATCGAGGCCGTCGAGGCACACACCGTCGCACTCGACCGCATCGGCAGGAACCTCAACCAAATCACCGCAGCCATCCACCGAGGAACAGTGCCCGAGCGCGCCGAGGCGGTTCTGGACCGCGTCGAGCAAGCAGCCGAGAGCTGCTACCGGCTGATCGACCAGCTCCTGACGGGAGGCACCGCGCATGGTTCCTGACGTCTCCACCGGCTCCGACACCCGCGGACTGATCGCCTACCTCTTCGGCCCCGGCCGCCGGGACGAACACACCGACCCTCACATCGTCGCCGCCTGGGACTTGGCCGGCGCCCCGGACCCCGGCCGCAACCCCGAGGCCACCTACACCCAGCTCGCCAAGCGCCTCGACGCCCACGTCGACCTGCGCACCCGCGAGCTGGGCGGCAGGAAACCACCCCAGCACGTCTGGCACTGCCCGGTCCGCACCGCGCCCGGCGACCGCTACCTCACCGACACCGAATGGGCGGAGGTTGCGCGCCGCATCGTTCACGCCGCAGGCATCGCCTCCGAGGGCGACGAGAAGGCATGCCGGTGGATCGCGGTCCGCCACGCCGACGACCACATCCACATCATGGCCACCACCGTCCGCGCCGACGGGCGCCGCCCGCGCACCCACCGCGACGGCCAGCGCGCCCAGGCGGAGTGCCGCAAGATCGAGGCCGAGTTCGGCCTGCGCCGCCTGAAATCCGGCGACCTCACCGCGCCCCGCACCCCCACCGGCGCCGAACGCGCCAAGGCCGAACGCCAGGGCCAGACGGTCACCGCACGGCACTGGCTGCGCGAGCAGGCGTACGCGGCCGCAGCCGCCGTACGAACCGAGGCCGATTACTTCACCGTGCTGCAATCCCTCGGCATCAAGGTCAAGACCCGCCTCGGCCCCGAAACCGGCTACAGCCTCGGCTACAGCCTTGCCGCCCCCGGCGACACCAACGCGGCAGGCGAACCCCTCTGGTACGGCGGCTCGAAACTCGCCCCCGACCTCTCCATCAACCGCCTACGCGAACGCCTCCCCAACCAGGAAGCGGCGGACCGCCCCCGGCACGTGGCGGACTCCACCGACCCATGGCGGCACACCACCACCGCCATACACGCGGCCCGCGCCGTCCTCGACTCCGGTGACGATGCCGACGCCCAGGGCCACCTGGCCGCCTTCGGCGACGCCCTGTACAACATCGCCAGCACCACACCCGGCCCACACAGGCCAGAACTACGCGCGGCGGCGATGGCGTTCAACCGCGCCCGCCGCTCCGCCATTCGTGCCGACCACCAGGCCGCCACCGCCCTGCGCGAGGCCGCCAGGGAACTCGCCTATGCCTCCAACGAGCCGGGCGGACTCGCCATCTCCCTGCTCTTCGCCACCGTGCACCTGGCCCGCGCCGCCGCCAATTGGCACGAACAGCGCGGCCACGAACAACAGGTGGCCGCAGCCGAGGAAGCCTTCCGCCACCTCCAGTCGGCATACCAGCAGTCCGCCACACCCGTCCTCGCGGACTTGGCCCGCCGCGCACCACGGGCCGCAACCACCCGCCGCTACGAGCAAGACGTGCGCGCGGCCCTCCCCCACCACGCCAACCGGATCCTCACCGACCCCAACTGGACCGCCCTCACCACCACCCTCGCCCACGCCGAAACCGCCGGCCACAACCCCCGACGCCTCCTGGCCGAAGTCGCCGCCCAGCGGGAACTGGACACCGCGGAGCACCCCGCCGAGGTCCTCAACTGGCGCATCACCGCTCAACCGAACCGTCGGACGCAGGCGGCCCGCAGCCGAAGCACCACCAGCGGCACCTCGCGCCTGTCCGCCACGCCACCCCTTCCCGCGACACCAGTGTCCGGGAGGCGCGAAGAGCAAAGCCAGCGGCACCGCTGAAGCGACGGGCGGCCGAGTATGCCCCCCAGGAACTCCAGTTCTGTGCGAGCGGGGAACGGTCCGAACGGAGTGGGGGAAGGGCACGTTCGGACCGGTCCAGCCGAGCCAGCAGAAACGGGCACCAGTCCGGCCCCTAGAGCGGGGGCGTCCCTTCTAGCTCGGCCGCGAGGCTGTCCGGGTCCACCACGGACACACCGTTGAGCTTGCGGAGCATGCGAACGGCGAGCATTCCCGGATAGCGCGGCTTGCTGTAGCTGCTGTAGATGTCGAACTCGGACGGAATCCATTGGTCCAGCGCTGGGGTCACCCGGTAGACGGTTCCGGCGACACCGCAAGGGACCGACTTGCGGACGCGCAGCAGTACAACCGTCTGGTCTCGTCGGAGAAACGAGCAGTGCCGCAGGGACAGGGCCGCGCATGGCGGGCACAGCGGCGGCATGTCGGTCTTGATCCGGTTGAGCTGCATCGAGCGGTCGTCGGCGTGCTGCCACTCGATGAACAGCGTTCCGCCTTCCCGCTCGGCGGGTCGCGCGCAGACTTGGCACAGCAGCCCTGCCATGCACTGTCGTTGCCGGACGGGGTCCATCTGTTCAAACAGGATGCGCCCGCCGGGAACACGCGTCACACGGCCCCACAGGTTGCCGTGTGCGTCGCGGTCACCGTGGCGGGGCTTCATGTAGGCGATGTGGGGCACGCCGTTACGCGGCACCTCCACACATAGGTCATCTTCGAAGGGCGGGAGGTCGCTGCTAAGGGCGGCAACGTACGGGACGGGAACGCGCATGGTGGGCCTTCTGTTCGATGGGCAGGGGCGGTGCCGGTCATGTAGGCCGCTCATGTCTCGCCCCGGGTGTCCCAGATGCGTTGCACTTCAGCTCGGGCACGCTCGGCCAGCACCTCGTCAAGCGGGTCCGTCACCTGCCATGAGTGGTGTGCGCAGTGCCCGACGTAGAACATGCACGCCTGCGCCCGCGTGACGGAATCGGCGTGGGCGGTCGCGGGGCACGGGGGCAGCTCGGCGAACCTGTACGTACGGGTGTCGGTCCAGAACAGCCACAGGTCGCGCATGACGGGAATCTCGGCGGTCCAGAGCTGCGCGGCGTGCTCGGCCTGGTCGTCGTGCTCGCCGAGTTCGCACAGCAGGAAGTCACAGAGGGCGAGAGCGTCCGGCGGCTGGTCGGGGCCCCCTTCCATCACGGTCAGGGCGACCAGGGCGTCAATCTCGGGTATCTCGGTGTAGGCGGTGCACTGCAACACGTCGAACGGTCCTCGGAGTGTGGGATTCGGAACAACGGAGCCCCGTCCGTGTGCCACGGGGGCAGCACACGGACGGGGCCGGGGTGTGGCACCCTCACCGCTCCTTGGGGCGAGCGGCACCCCGCATACGGGGGCGGACCGGGGCGGGAGCCTGAGCACGTCAACTCAGACGGGACACGGCCTGTCCCTACTCGGGGCTTGTCCGGTCGGGGGTGCCACCCGCCCACCTGCCTCTAGGAACGAGAGAGGCGGACGGGGCTTAGGGGGAGCGGGTCCGGCGGGGTCTAGTCGGCCGAAGGGGAGTTCAGCAACTCGTGCATCCGCTCGAACTCGGCGGCGAAGTCTTCAAGTTGCGCTGCCTTCTCGTTGGTCTCGGCGATCGACAGCGAGCCCAGCTCAAGGCGGTACGAGTCCCGGATGTTGGGGGTGCAGTTGTGGCAGACCCTTTCGGCCGAGATGCTGTCCAGATCAACACCGAACCGGCGGAGCACGTTGACGAGCCGCACACCAGCTCCCACGGCCCCGTCACGGTCGCTGTCGTCAAAGTAGGCGGCATCGACCAGGTTGTATCTGGCAAGCCCCTGCGTGGGGTCGCGTTGGGTGTCCAAAACGGTTCTCTTTCTGCCGTTTCCGTCCGGCAGCGCGAGGAAGATTCCGCGTTGCCGGACGGAACTTGGGGCCCTACCCGTTGACGTTCCCGGGCGTGCTCGGGGGTCCTGCCTGCCCTCGCAGCTCGGCCAAGGAACGCTGGTACAGGGTGTGGCCCGCGTAGTACGCGTGCGCAGGAGCCGGCGAGGCGTCCTCGATCACATGCTGTGCGGCAGCCTTGAGCACCGCTGCCCACGCCATGACGTGCTGTTGCGCGACTCGTCCGCACTGCTGCGGTTCCCCGGGCAGGCACAGCGGCAAGGCGTGCGGCAACAGCTTGTTGGCGGCGTGCCGCACGTAGCGTGCGACGTCTAGCCATTCCTCCTCGGTGCGGTGCGCGGTGGCACTGCCCGTGTCTCCGCACCACACGTTGAAGTCGTCGCCGTGATCGTTCATGGTCGCTGTCTCCTGTACCGGTTAGGCGGGTGCGCCGATGGCCGACGCCTCCGCGGTTGCCTCTCGGGGGTCACAGTGCCCCACCGACGGAACGCACGGACCGCACGGACCGCACATCGGTAGGAACTGCGGCGGCGTGCACGACTGAACTCCGTTGCCGTGCACGGCTGCGATATCGGCGGTGACCCGGGCAGCCTGCGCGCCGTTCCAGACCTCGGCAACCGGACTGGTCTTGACGTTGCCCATGGTCAGGAACCGCCCGAGTACGCACGGCCACATGTCGCCCGTGGGACCGATGGCGCACTTCTCGTGCGCGCAGTGCCCGCAGAGATCCTTGATCGTCGGCGCGGCTCCCTGACTGGCCCGTCCGAACGCCCTGGTTCGGTCCCCGCCCACCTGCGGTACGCCGAGCGACACCAGGTCCCGCGCCGCTTCCTCGACACGCTGTCCGGAGCGCACCGCGACGACCCCGCCCCGCATCGGGATGCCGAGTTCCAACGCCTTCTGGACGTTGGAACGGGTCTTGCGGTGCGAACCACGGAGCCCGGTCACCTGGTCGTGCTCGGTGGAGTTGTCCGAGTAGTACGACGTGGCGAGCTTGACGCCGTGCTGCGTGAACGCGTCCCACAGTTCCGGGCGGATGTGCGCCATGTTCGAGAACACCTCGATGCCGAGCCCCCGCCCGTGCGCGTGCCCGATCAGCTCGGACAGGTTGGGGTACAGCGTCGGTTCCCCGCCGATGAACTGAACGTCCACGGTGCCCATGTCCGCAAGCTGGTCGATGACGCTCAACCAGTTCGCGACGGTCATGGTGCCGTGCGTTCCCTGCGGTCCGCTGTCCGCGTAGCAGTGAGAACATGTCTCCTGACAAAGGCCGGTCACTTCCAGCCACGCGAACCGCAGCGCCGATAATGTGCTCTGTGCCATGAGTAATCCCCTCTTACGTCGGTGGGTTCTCTGGTGCGCGGTCCGGCGGGGAAGCAGCCACTTTCCCGCCGGACATGGGGACTTGGACCCCAGGGTTGTGCGCTGTTGCAGTGGTTCCGGCCGGCTGCCGACCGTCACGCAGACAGCCGATCGGGGTAGTGCCCGCCCCCCTCCCGCAGAGCGCGTCATGCGGCGGGGGGGGGCGGAGTCTCAGAGCTTCCGGGCCCCCGGGGGTCGGGGCCCGGGGCCGCGAACAACAGCAGCGGCGGACCGGTCGCGGACCTGAACGCCCCACCTCCCCAACTGCACCGAGAACCATCCCTGGGGGACGCGATACTCGCGGGCGAGTCGGGCAGCGGACTCGCCAGCCTCATAGCGCTCGATCACGTCGGCTCGGGCGGCGGCGCACTCGGTCTTCGCGCGTTCGATCTCTGCTGTGGTACGGCGGGGCATACGTCCTCGAAATATGTGGCCAGCGGGGCGGCGGTGGGCGTGGGATTCGTGCAGCGGGCGGCGGGGGACGCCCCACTCGGCGAAGCGGAGCCGCAACCAGGGCTCGGTAACCCGGTAGTCGGCAGCGATGCGGGCCAAGGACTCACGAGCCTTGTACCGCTCGATGATCGTTGCCGCATCTGCACGGGCAGCCTCACGCGCGGTGGCTCTCTCGGCCTCAGTCGGGCGGTGCAGTGTCGGGACGGAGTACCGCACGGCTCACCTCCACGGGCTTTCTGCGAGCACGTACAGCGGGTGGGACAGCCTGCCAACCCGGTGTGTCTGCGGCGCGGGTAACGGCTGGTGCGGGTCGCCGGCGGGGAGGGTCACCGGCCACACGGACAGGCTGTACGTACAGTCCGCATCCGGGAACGTCTCGAACAGCGGATGCCCGCCCTTGATGTGCTCGCGCGCCGTGCGGTCGCGGAACTCCGACGCCCACACGCGGAGTTCCGTGGGGCAGTCGGGGACCGGCACCGTGTCCGCGCGCATGGTCGGCTCAACCCACGCGGAACGCTCCGGGTCCGGGTCGAGCCGGTCCGCGAGGTGCAGGGCCTCACCCCGGAGCCACCGGAGCACGAGCACGGGGGAGATCGTCCGGAAGGAGCCTAAGACGTACTGCGCGGTCTCACCGGTCCCGTAAACCGGCCCTTCCGCGCGCACCTCGGCCCAGTAGCCCGCCGGCTCGGCAGCGCCAGTCATGCCGGGCCGTCCTGGTGCATCCCCCACGGCCGTATGGTCCACTCACCGAACGCCGAGTGTTCCTGGTCGGTGGACTTCCAGTGGTTGAACGCCCACCGCTGCGCGGCGTTGACATCCGCCTGCGGTCCGGACTCGGCCCCGCATTCCTTGTCGTCGTCGTCCAGGGTGTAGCAGCGAAAGGTGTGCGTCACGGCGGGGGTGTCGGGCTCGTCGTCGGTCGGCACCAACGACCAGTTCATGAGCCGGAATCGACGGGTCACAGCCGCCTCCGGCTACGCGCGTTCGCGAGGGCGACTTCGGCGCGCAAACACTGTTCCGCGGTGGCGGGCTCAACGCCCTCGGGGTCGGCGGTCCATTCCGTGCCACCACCAACAGGACGGAGCGACCACTTGCCGCACCAAACCCCGCGAAACTCGCAGACCTCGCCCCGCGCGGTGTCCACCATCAGCACGCCCACTCGGGGCGGTACCGGCTCTGTGCTCACTCGCTCGTCCCCTTCCACTGCGGTTCCGGCTGTTCGCTCTAGGCAACCGCGCGATCACGCCCAGCGGTACTGTTGGGAAGCGCACAAGGATTAAGAGCGTTAAGCGATTAACGCGACCGTGCAGGGGAGTTGAACGACCGTGGGCACCAGTGAGCCGAACACTGCGCTAGAGCGTCTGTTCCGCGAGACCGGCTGGACGCTGCGCCAGTGCGCGCAAGCGATCAACCGGGTCGGTACCGAACGGGGAACCCCCAAGCAGTACCGTGCACCTTCCGTTCACCAGTGGATGAGCGGGAGCGTTCCGCGCGAGGATGCACGGTCGCTGATCTTGGAAGCGTTCGCCCGGAGGTTGGGGCGACCCGTCACTCACGCCGAAGCTGGCTTCCCGGCCCCCGAGAGCGAAAGGGAGGCGACACCATCCAGCACGGTTGACGGGATCATTGATCTTGGAAGGCTGGACATGGACCCTTCCCGCCGTAGCGTGCTAAGCGCCGCGCTGTTCTCCGTCGCCTTGACCGTTCCGGAGTGGCCGGACGTAGTGGGGCGGATGGAAGCTGCCCAGAGAGGCATGCGAACCCGTATAGGCATGTCCGACGTGCAGACAGTAGCGGCGATGACGGAACAGCTCTCGTCCCTGGATGACCAATTCGGGGGTCGCACCGCTCGCCCATTGGCCGCAACCTTCCTCGTGAACACGGTCGCTCCGTTCCTACGGACGCCCGGCCCCGAAGACGTCCGAAAAGCCATGATGTCTGCGGCATCTGACCTCTGTTACCTCACGGGGTACATGGCCGTTGATGAGGGTCTGCATGGACTCGCACAGCGTTACTACCTCCAAGCACTACAGCTTGCGGGAGCGTCGGAAGATCATCTGACCTACTGCACGACCCTGCGCGGCATGAGCGTGCAAGCCGTTGACCTTGGCCAAGGCCCCATTGCAATGCGGCTTGCCGACTCCGCGGCGGCGTCCTCGCCGCAAGCTGGGCCGCGGATGCGTGCCTTCCTCGCGGGTCAGCAAGCGCACGCCGCCGCACAGATCGGTGACCGACGGTCTGCGCGCATGTACTTGCAGGAGGCCGAAATGGCGATGGACAAGGCGGAGTCGCGAGGCAAGGTGTTCGGTTCGTATGACCCTGCTGCACTCAACTACCACACCGGTCAGGTTCGCTTCGAGATGGGCGACGTGCACGGTGCGGTTGCCGCCTTGGAGGAATCGGATCGACTCCGATACAGCATCTATCGGCGGACGCGTGTCAAGGAGCGCGCGATCCTCGCCGAGCGCCAATTGGCCGTCGGTCATCTTGAAGCGGCTTGCCATACATGGGGGCTCGCACTGGACGACTATCCGCTTGTCAATTCGGGCCGAATTGACAAGCGCATGACGGACATGTTCAACCTGATCAGCCCGCACGTTCGGAATCACGCCGCGCAAGCGTTGTACGAACGCGCTCGGACCGTCGTGCGCCCCGAGATGGTTCCCGTCTAGCGACTGCCCCACTCTCCTCCTTGGAGCAGCGGGGTTCACTCGCACTACCGAAGGGGTATTGGGCGCCCGGCACCCCACCGGTCGAATCCGCTATGCACTGGAGAGGTTCAAGTGAGCGAGCAGCCGACCCACCGCGAGTCCTCCTACGCCGGCTCCAGCAACGACGCGTGCCTAGGTCTGGCCGGCCTCGGCCGTCAGCTCACCTGAGGCAACGCACCTGCGTCCCAGCGGCACGCCGCTGCCCGACCCGGACCCCTCACGTCATTACGCTGGCCGCCGGGATGCCCACACGAAGAGGGAGTCCATGCCGTTCGAGACCGACCGCATCGAGAACCTGCTGAGCGAAGGCGTCCGCGACAAGGTCTATCCGGGGGCCGTGTGGGCTGTCGGCGACTCCGGCGGCGTTCAGGCGTCCGGTGCCACCGGGGCCTTGGACCCCGATGAACCCGACGTGAGGATGCGGGGTTCTGCGCGAAGCCCTCAACCGGCCCCCCGGGGAAGCCGTCGAGTACACCGACCGGGCGGCCCTCATTCTCGGCTACCTCGCCGAGCACCTCTCCGGTCAACCGCTCGACCAGCTGGCCGAGAAGAGGACTTGGCGCCCGCTCGGCATGGACTCCACCCGGTACGGGCCGCTGCCCGCCGACCTCGCGGCCAAGTGCGCTCCCACCGAACTCGACCAGGACACCGACACCCACCTCAAGGGCGTCGCCCACGACTTCTCCGCCCGGCTCCTGAGCGGCGTATGCGGTATCGCCGGCGTCTTCACTGTCCTCGACGACCTAGCCGTCTTCCTGCGCTACATGGTCGCCCCGACCACGGCCCCCGCCGAGGCCGGCTTCGGCGCCGAGTGGAGCGCCCACTCCCTCACCGTGCAGACCGGCGCCCTCCAACCGGAGCGCGGCCTGTTCTGGCACCCGGCTCCCGACACCACCGACGAGCAGGACGTCTGGGTCCACTACGGCTTCACCGGCACCGGCATGTGGATCTCCCCCACGCAAGACCGATGGGCGGTACTGCTGACCAACAAGCTCTACTACACCCGCGACCGACAGCCACTGACCGACGTCCGCAACTCTTTCCGACAGTTGGCCTTCGCCTGATCAGTGGCCAGGCGGTCCTTACGCGTTGATCACAGCAGGCAGTCCCGCGAGGGCACCGGAGACTCCGGCCGGCCCGAGGCCGCCGCCCTGGGCCACCTCCGCGGAGCCGCCGCCCCGGCCTCCGAGGAGCTGCTTCACCAGCTGGGCGGCGTTCATACCGGCACCGTGGGCCGCCTTGTTGAGGGCGAGGACGAGTGCTCCGTCCACGGTGCCCACCGCGACCGCTCCCGGGGTGTCGGCGGGCAGGCGGTCGCGGACGGCCAGGGCGAGGGCGCGGGCCTCCACGGCCGGTCGGGGCACTCCGTTGTCCGGGTGCGCATGCGTGAGCGATCGCGTCCGTTGACGGAGGATCTGACGGGTCAGTCCGAAACGGTTCGCCAGGCGTTTTCGGCGTCCTGGGCGGTGGGGTGGCTGGGGAAGACATGGTCCAGACCGGTGATACCGAGGATGCGGGCGAGACGTTCGGGGATGGCTGCCAGCGCGATGGCCGTATCGGCGGCCAGAGCGTGGTTGCGGGCGGCGATGAGGATGGTGAGTCCGCTGGAGTCGCAGAAGGTGATGCCCTTGAGGTCGATGACGAGCTGTTGGCCAGGGCGCAGGGTGAGCCGGAGGAGGGCGTCGCGGACCTGGGGCGCGGTGTGGTGGTCGAGTTCCCCGGCGAGTTCCATGACCGTGCCGGCAGCGGTGGTGCGGATACTGAGGGTCAGGTGCTGGGTCACTGCTGCTCTTCACTGAGGGGTCGGGGCACGTGAACGGCGAGGACGGCGGTGTCGTCGTCCACCCCGCTGCCGAAGGTGTGGAGCAGGTCGCGGACTGCGCCGATGGTGTCCGACGCGGTGGTGGGGGCGAGTTGGCGGCCGAAGTCGAGGAGAGCGTCGTCGCCGTAGCGGTCGTCGCCTCCGGCAGCGGTGGTGTGGGCTTCGGTGAGACCGTCGGTGTGCAGGAGCAGGGTGTCGCCGGGCGCGAGGTGGACGGTGGTGGTGGCGATGTGGGCGTCGGGCAGGACACCGATGAGCTGTCCGCCCGGGGTGGGCAGGAAGTCGGCGGTGCCGACGGCGCGCATCAGCAGGGCCGGGGGGTGGCCGCCGCTGGCCAGCGTGATCCGGAAGCCGCCCCGATCGGTGTCGGGGGTGAGCAGGCCGAAGACGACGGTGCAGAAGCGGGGGTCGGTGCCCTGGTATTCGTGGTTGAGGACGGTGTTGAGATTGGCGAGTACGGCGGCCGGGTCCGGGTTGTAGACGGCGGCGGCGCGCAGGGTGTAGCGGGCCAGAGAGGTGACGGCCGCGGCGGCGGCGCCCTTGCCGCACACGTCGCCCAGGAAGAGGCCCCAGGTGCCGGCGGCGAGGGGGAACAGATCGTAGAAGTCGCCGCCGACCTCGTCGACTGAGGCGATGTGGTAGTGCGCGGCGACATCCAGGCCGGGCACGTTCGCCAGAGCGGGAGGCAGCAGTGTCTTCTGGAGCGTGGTGTTGAGGAGTTTCAGGCGGTCGCTTTCCCGGTCGGCCTCTTGTCGGGCGCGCAGTAGTTCCGTCTCGTAGGCGCGCCGGTCGCGGGCGTCGAAGAGGGTGGTACGGATCAGCAGGGGCTGCCCGTCGCTGCCGGTTTTGACCGTCGAGGTGACCATCACGGGTAGATATGAGCCGTCGGCTGCTCTGAGTTCCAGGGCGATGCCGCTGACCTCGCCCTGCATCCGCAGCAACGGGGCGAAGTGGGTCTCGTGGTAGAGCCTTCCGCCGACGGTCAGGAGGTCGGAGAAGGACATACGGCCCACCAGGTCCCCGCGCTCGTAGCCGAGCCAGTTCAGCAGGGTCGCGTTGGTTTTGGCGATGCGGCCGTCCAGCAGAGTGGAGAGGAAGCCGCACGGGGCGTGTTCGTAGAGATCCTCGGTGCTGTCTTCCAGCAGCTCGGAGAAGCGGGCCTCCTCGCCCGACGGTGCCTGGTTCTTGCTGTCCGTCGGGTCGCACATCACCGTGGCATCCTCGCGAACGCGGTGATCGCCGTGGCGGTCTCCTCGGGGGCCGACAGCTGAGGGCAGTGTCCCGTCGCGCTCAGCGTCACGAGCCGGCTGTGAGGGATCTGCGCATGAACGTACGCGCCCACCTCCGGCGGAGCGATCGCGTCGCTGGAGCACTGGGCGACCAGCGTGGGCGCCCGTACCGCGGCGAGGTCGGCGCGATTGTCGGACAGGAACGTCACCCGGGCGAAGACCCGCGCGATCTGCGGGTCCGTGCGACAGAAGCTGTTCGTCAGCTCCTCACCCAGCTCGGGCCGCTCCGGGTTGCCCATGATCACCGGAGCCATCGCGCCCGACCATCCGAGGTAGTTCGCGTCCAGCGACTCCAGCAGTTCATCGATGTCGGCGGCACTGAAACCACCCCGGTACCCGGTGGCCGGATCGTCGACGAAGCAGGGGGACGGTGCCAGCAGCACCAGCCCGGCGAACGCCTCGGGCTCGCGCGCGGCGGCCAGCACGCCCATCATCGCACTCACCGAATGCCCCACGAAGGTGACCGGTCCGACCGCCAACTCCCTTACTATCTCCAGGACATCGGCGACGTATCCGCTCATCGTTCCGTACCGCTCCTGGCTCCAGGACGAAAGGTCCGAGTTACCTGAGCCGACATGGTCGAAGAGGACGACGGTGAAGTACCGCTCCAGTGTCGGCACCACCAGACGCCACATGTTCTGATCGCACCCGAACCCGTGCGCCAGCATCACCACCGGCGCACCGGCCTTGCCGGTCACCGTCACATGGTTCCTGCTCCGCACGTCCATGTCCGCCATCCTCGCAGATGCCTCACGGGACGGTCGCGTGCCGACCGTTCCGTGCCTCAGCCCCCGCGACAGCACTCGGCAACATCCATGAGGTGTTTCACGGGATTCGCATCCCGAGGTCGGGGTCGCCGGGAGGCGCACGCCGGCCGTGGGACCGGGAGTGCGACGTACGAGCCGGTGGAGTCGTACGCCTGCCGGGCGTCGGCGGGGCGGGCGCATCACGCGGTAGCGGTGGGTGGGGGCCCTGTGGGCGAGGAGGGACACACTGATCAGACGGTGTGTGCTTCCGCGGGCCGCAGTGGAGCGCCCGCTTGGTGAAGGCTGCGGAGGGCTTGCTGGTAGGAGACGAGCAGGCTGGTCTCCAGGTAGGCGACACCCAGCTCTTCGCAGTACCGCCGGACGACGAGCCGAGCCTTGCGCAGGTTGGGGCTGGGCATGCTGGGGAACAGGTGGTGCTCGATCTGGTAGTTCAGCCCGCCCAGGACGATGTCGGTGACCCAGTTGCCGCGGACGTTGCGTGAGGTGAGGACCTGGCGGCGCAGGAAGTCCGGACGGTCGTTGCCTGTACGGATCGGCATGCCCTTGTGGTTGGGGGCGAACACCGAGCCGAGGTAGAGGCCGAAGAGGCCCTGGTGGACGGCGAGGAAGGCGATCGCCATGCCGGGCGGCAGTACCAGGAACAGCACGCTCAGGTAGACCGCGCAGTGCGCTATGAGCAGCGACCCCTCCAGCATCCGGTGCTTGAGCGAACGGTCGGCCAGCGCCCTCAGGCCCGACACGTGCAGGTTGAAGGCTTCCAGGGTGACAAGGGGAAAGAACAGATATGCCTGCGAGCGGCCGATCAGCCGGGGCAGACCCTTGGCCGACCGGGCCTGGTCCTGCGACCAGACCAGCAGGTCGGGTTCGATGTCGGGGTCGAGTGTCTCGTGGTTGGGGTTGGCATGGTGGCGAGTGTGCTTGTCCTGCCACCAGCCGTAGCCCATACCGATGCCGACGTTCGCGGCGATCCGTCCCGACCGCTCGCTGGCCTTGCGGAGCCGGAAGACCTGGCGGTGGGCGATGTCGTGGGCCAGCAGCGCCACCTGGCCGAAGACCGCGGCGAGGAAGGCCGCGACGGCGAGGTTCCACCAAGAGGCGCCGACGAGAGCGAACGCGGTCCAGCCGGCGACGTACAGGGTGCTCACGGCGACGATACGTATCGCGTAGTAGCGGGGGCGCCGGGCCATCAGACCGTGGTCGGCGATTCTCTTGGACAACCGGGCGAAATCGCTCCCAGTCGTCCGCTCGGGGAGGACGGAGGCTTCTGCGGTCATGCGTACGAACCTTTCGTGGGCGACACGGGGCTGCCGTTGCGGCGGTCGCCGCGATGGGGTGGGGCGGGCACCATCACGGCATCAGGGTGAGCCGCTTCTGGGCCCGCTCGACACTGCCGTGCCCCTTTGCGCATCACGAACTGGACGGCCGGGGTGGTGCGGAACTGATCACGGGAAAGAGACGTAGAGGTCTTTCCGTGAGGCGAGAGGCGTATATGCGCAGCTCGATGTTCGAGCCCTGGGAAGAATCTGTGAGGCGATCAAGGGCCACTTCCGTGGTCGCCCCGGGGTGGTCATGGCCGTTTGCATGACCCTGCTCAGTTCTGCGCGAGCATGCCGGTGCGGAGCCGGTCGAGGAGGTGGGCCAGGAGCCGGGACACGTGCATCTGGGAGATGCCGAGCTCCCGCCCGATCTCGGACTGGGTCATCTCCTGGCCGAAGCGCATGGTCACGATGTCCCGGTCCCGGTCGGTGAGGCTTTGGAGGAGGGGAGCCAGCGCCTGAAGGTTCTCGATCTTCTCGATGCCGGGGTCGACATCCCCTTCGACGTCGCCGTAGGTGACGGCCGACGCGCTGTTCCCGTCGCCTCCGAGGGGAGCGTCCAGCGATCCGGCTGTGTACCCGTTCGAGGCGATGAGACCGTCGATGATCTCGCCCTCGCTGAGCTGCAGATGGCGGGCGAGTTCCGGAACGCTGGGATCCCGGTCCAGCCGTCCGGAGAGCTCCTCCCTGGTCTTGGCGAGGGTGACGCGCAGCTCCTGCAGGCGTCGCGGTACGTGAACCGCCCAGGTGGAGTCACGGAAGAACCGCTTGATCTCCCCGACTATGTAGGGGATGGCGAAGGAGGCGAACTCGACCTCCCGGCTGAGGTCGAACCGGTCGATCGCCTTGATCAGGCCGACCGTTCCGACCTGGACGATCTCCTCCATCTCGCCGCTGCCGCGGTTGCGGAACCGTCGCGCGGCGAACTGGACCAGCGACAGATTCGTCTCGATCAGGGTGTTGCGCGCGTACTGGTACTCGTGCGTTCCCTCTTCCAGCACCCTCAACCGCTCGAAGAAGATGGTGCTGAGGACGCGAGCGTCCTTCGGAGCCACCTTCCGGGGGTCGCGGATCTGCGGGAGCGCCGTGAGGGGTGCCTCAGTGGCGGAGGCCGGAGCCGTCGTGGATAGCGGCATTGCGATGTTTCCCCTGCCCCAGAAGCTGCCACGGAGACCCGTCGGCATACGGGCCCACCTACCCGTATCCGGACGGTGTACGCAGATCTGGGCAAGGGGCTTAATCGTCGCGCGCTTTACCGCTGGTCTTCGCGACCCGGGTGTGCGCTGTCCCCTCGGCCGTGTCCACGTTCGGTCCGGTGGGACCCCGTGGGCCGGTCGCTCTGCTCGTACTGTGTCCGGTCCGGCTCCCCCCGCGTGGGCTCGGCGCCGTCGTCTCCCCTCGTCGGTACCGGCCGGCCGCGCGGTGCCGGTGCCGACTGCTCTTGGGACGGGCGGACGGAACGCCGCGGCGCAACGTCTCGGTCCGGGGCGCTCCGGCTGGGGCCTGCACTGACGCCGGGTCGCGCCGCGGCCCCATCGGGCCGGTCGGTCCCGCTCCCCGCTGTCATATCCCGTGCGGCCGCACCGTAGGTGTCCTGGACCCCGGTGCGGTGATGCTCTGCGTCCTCACGGTCCAGCGCGTCCTGCGCCCGCCCCTCCTGCTCACGCCGTGCACGGCGCACGGCCCTGCGCTCGCGCCCGCTCATGACGGCCGAGCCGATCAGCATGAGGAGACCACCGAGCAGAGCCAGCCCCACACCGCTGCCGAGCCCGTCGCTGTCGCCCGTCACCGTCAGGCTGCCTTGAGCCTGCGCCTGCCGGACCATCCAGAGAACGGCGAATCCGAGCGTGATGATCCCGGCGACCAGAACAAGGAGCCGGGACCGGAACGCGACGCCGAGAACGGTGAGGAGGGCTCCCACCAGGAGCGGGAGAAACATGGATGCGAAGAGGCCCGCGCCGGAATCCGTGATGCCGGCCCCGGTGAACAGCTCCCACACTCGGAAGTCGTGTCCGAGCCGCCCGGCGTACCAGTTGCGGAAGGGAGCCCAGAGCGCTGCGGCCGCACCGAGTACGGCCAGAACAAGTCCCACGGTGTTGCGGATACCCCGTACCATGCCGTGACCTCCCGGCAAGTCGGATCGGTGCACGCAGCCCTCACATGCCGTATCCCGCCCTGGCTCTCACGGTACGCCCGGCGTGAACGCCCTGCCATGCGGCTGGATCGCCCGTGGTGCGCCCCGCGTGTCGCCTCTCCAGCGGCATCTTTCCGCCCACGGGAGCCCCGCTTTCAGCGAGATCGGGCGCCAGACCCTTCCCGCTGGGGTCGGCGTCGAGCACGCCACGACGCCGTCCATGCGTGAGCGATGCGTGAGCGGACGTTCCGGTACAACCCGCTCGCGTCCGGACCACGTGGCACCGACCACCCCCTCCGACCAGTCGTCTCGGGACGCGGCGGCAGCGCCTGGCATCACCCACCCGACCCCGGCCAGGACTTTTAATCCGTTGGTTGTGGGTTCGAGTCCCACACGGCCTACCTCGCGAAAGAGGAGGGGTAACCCTCCGACCTGCAGTGAAGCGCCCCGGCCGGTGTTGGCCGGCCGGGGCGCTCCTGCACGCTCAGTCGCCTGCGTGAGCGACTGGGCCGACCCCGCACCCGGCCACTGAGCCGACTTCATCCCGCGGTTCCGGACAGATCGTTGATCTGCCGCCGACCCTCGACCGGGAGATCCGGGCACCTTCGTCCCGCGACCCGTGCGAAACGCTTTATGGCCGGGGGCGGGTGGCAGTGTCGAGGTAAAAAGCGTCGATGCTCTGTACGGCCTGCTCGAACGAGTCCAGGTTGACGGGCTTGGTCACGTAGGCGTTGGCGTGGCTGTTGTACGCGCTGGTGACGTCTTCCGGGGCGGTGGACGTGGTGAGCACGACGACGGGGATGGTCTGCAGGTCGTCGTCGGTCTTCAGTACCTTCAGCAGGTCCTGACCGTTCATACGCGGCATGTTGAGGTCGAGGACGATGAGGTCGGGCCGGACCGTGCCGGGGGAACGGAGATGTTCCAGGGCGGCGACTCCGTCGGTGACCTGGACCAGATTGCGGGCCCCGCGCTCGGAGAGGGCCTCTTCGATGAGCATGGCGTCGGCCATGTCGTCCTCGACCAGCAGGACGTCGAAGGGACGGGCAGGAGTGGTCATCGTCGGGTGCTCCGTGGGCTTTTCGTTGGAGTGGTGGAAGAGGCCCGGCCAGCGGCGCCGGGCCCCTTGGCGGGTCATGCCGCAGGCGGCGCCGATCTGCGGGTATCCGGCGCCCGCACGGGCGGCCTCCGTGGCGGCCTGCCGTTGCAGTCGCTCCGTCGCCTGCTGCAACTGGTCCAGTACGTGGAGCAGAGCCAGCGGATATGCCGGGGCGTCGCTTGCGGGGGATGCCGTGCTTTCTCGGCTTTCCTGCAGTTGGCGGGCAAGACGATGCGCGAGGTCGCTGATCCGCGCGTCCGCGATGGCGGCCGTCTGCTCAGCAGTGGTCCACAGTACGAAGTTCTTGCCCGGCATACCCGGCACTGTAGGCCCCCTGCCATCCGCACGACAACATTCGTTGTCGATCGGGTCTAGAGTGTGCTGGCCGCAGCCGACCAGAGGGGCTGCCCCAACGAGGAGCTCCCACCATGACCGGCGACGCACGGGAACCGCGCCCGCGGAGACTGCCCACCTGGACGACCCGCCGCTGGCTACGCGTGGGAGTGGCCGCCTCCCTGGTGATCCTCAGCGTGCTCGGGATCACGGGTGCCTGGGTCCTTGAGCGGACCCAGTCGATCAGCAACAACCTCACCGACGTACGGTCCCCCTCCCTCTCGACCGCCTTCCGTCTGGAGACGGCCCTGGTCAACCAGGAGACCGGCATCCGCGGCTACGGCCTGACCGGTATACCGGACTTCCTGCGTCCCTACCGGCAGGGGCTCGTGGACCAGAAGGCGTACATGCAGTCGCTGGAGGACCTGCTCCACCAAGACCGCGCCCGGCTGAAGGACCTCGACGCGGTGCGGGATGCCGTGGACAGGTGGCACGAGAGAATCGCCCGGCCCATCGCCGCAGAGCCGCCGGGCGCGCCCCCCGCGCTGGCCACGCAACGGGTGGCCGAGGGCAAAGCTACTTTTGACGACATTCGTGCGGCTCTGAAGCGCCAGCAGGAGATGTTGCGTGCGGACCGCGTTCAGGGCAGAGCGGACCTGCAGTCCACGGCGACCTTGCGAAACTGGGTGTTCGGCACCATCGCACTACTCCTGCTCGTTCTCGCCGCTCTTGTCTTCGAAGGGCTGCGTCGCGGTATCAACCGGCCCCTGGATCAGCTCGGAGCCGACGCCCGCGCCATCGCCGCCGGCGACTTCGACCACCCGATCACCCCGACCGGCCCGGCCGACCTGCGCCACCTGAGCAGTGAGATCGATCGCATGCGCCGCCGCCTCGTACGTGAACTGGCCTTCACCGAGGAGGCGCGGCTGCGGTTGGACGCTCAGGCCGCAGACCTTCAGCGTTCCAACGCCGAACTGGAGCAGTTCGCCTACGTGGCCTCCCACGACCTCCAGGAACCGCTGCGCAAGGTTTCCAGCTTCACCCAGCTCCTGCAGCGCCGCTACGGGAGCCAACTCGACGAGCGAGCCGACCAGTACATCGACTTCGCCGTCGACGGTGCGAACCGCATGCAGACGCTCATCAGCGATCTGCTCAACTTCTCCCGCGTGGGCCGCGTGCACAACGCCCACGAGAGCATCGACCTGAGTGCGGTGCTGGACGACACCCTGTCGGCGCTGAGCGTAGCCATCGAGGAGACCGGAGCGACGATCACTCACGATCCCCTGCCGACCCTGGTCGCCGATTCGAGTCAGATGGCCATGCTCTGGCAGAACCTGATCGGTAACTCCGTCAAGTTCCACCGCCCCGGAGAGGCGCCGAGCATCCACATCGGCGCGGCCCCGGAAGGTGGGCTGTGGCGGTTCACCGTCACGGACAACGGCATCGGTATCCCCGCCGAGTACGCCGAGAAGGTATTCGTCATCTTCCAGCGGCTGCACACCAAGGACGCCTACAGCGGCAGCGGTATCGGCCTGGCGATGTGCAAGAAGATCGTGGATTTCCACGGTGGCACCATCGCCGTCGACCCGGAGTACCGCGGCGGAACCCGCATGTCGTTCACCCTGGCACCCGAACCGCCTCAATCACCCGGCCTCACCACGTTGCCCGAGGCGACCCGGCCGGACGCGGAGCACCTCAATGACCGCGGCCGGGAACAACGCGCTTGAAGCCCCTTCAGGCCCATCCCGTACGAAGCGGCTGCATGCGAAGGCCGCCACTGTCACCGGCGTCATGGAGGCCGTGGAGAGCAGGCCCCTACCCTCGCCCCGCCGGGGAGGAGCATTCTCCGGCCCGCGGTGAGCGCCTCGACCGGTTCCGGTCGAGGCGCTTTCGCGGGTAGGGGGGCGCCGGTGGGTATTCCGTCCCGCGCCCGGCAGCCGTTCGTGTCCCGGTGGCCGCTGTCGTTCGTGTGCTCAGCGGGCCCGGAGTTCGGCCAGGGTGGTGTCGAGGTCGCCGGGGCGGGGGCGGTTGTGGGGGAGTTTGGCGAGCATGGCGGCCATGCCGCAGGTGTTGGTGAGTGCGGAGAAGACCAGCCCGGCGGCGATCCCCGCCGAGAGGATCTGGAACGCGGGGTGGACGAGGACGCCGAGGAGCAGCCCGATCAGGACGACGGTTCCCGCGGTGAGGCGGACCTGACGCTCCATGCCCCACGTGGCGCGGGTGCCGCGCGCGGGACGGTGCAGGTCGTGGCCATCGGCCGCCCACGCCCCGGTGCCACCGGAGAGGGTGGCGGTGCTGATGTGGTGGTCGGCGAGGACGCGGCACGCCTTCTCGGACCGCGCGCCGGAGGCGCAGACGACCAGGATGTCGCCGCGCTCGGCGGCGTGCCGGATGTCGGGCAGCGCCTGCTGGATCCGGTCGAGGGGGATGTTGAGGGCGCCGGGCAGGTGTCCGCCCGCGTACTCGCCGGGGGTGCGGACGTCGATCACGGTCAGTTCGTGCAGGCGGGTGCGTGCTTCACCGGTGCCGAGAGTGGTGGGTGCGGACATGGCGGTGTGGTCCTTTGCTGTCGGTGGGGCCCCGCGGGTGGGCTGAGTGGATATACCCCTGGGGGTATACGTGGAGGAGTGGGCAGGCCGGGGTGGCGGGCCTCAGACGAATACGTCGACGAGCATCACGGCCGCCACAGCCAGGAGGACGACGGCGAAGACGCGCTGCAGGGTCTGGCCGGTGATCTTCGACGCGAGGCGCTTGCCGTCCCAGGCGCCCAGGATCGCCGCCCCGGCGAAGGGGGCGATCACCTCCCAGCGCAGGTCCCCTCCCGTCCCGGCCCGCGCGGTGAGTGCGGCCAGTGAGTTGACGGTGATGACCAGGAGGCTGGTGCCCACCGCCTGCTTCATCCGGAGGCCGAGGACCCCGACCAGGGCCGGGACGGCGAGGAACCCGCCGCCCACACCCAGGAATCCGGTCACGGCGCCCAGCCCGACTCCCGCGCCGACGGCCTTGGCGGGGCGGACCCGGCCGGGTGGCTCCGAGGCGGCCGGGCGGAGCATCCGCAGCGCGGCGAGCGCGGCGATGACCGAGAAGGCCCCGGTGAGTGCGGCGGCCGGAAGGTGTCCGGCCGCGGCCGCGGCGAGGAAGGCGGGCGCGATGCCCGCCGCCGCGAAGAGCGTGCCGGTCCGCCAGGCGACGTTGCCGTCGCGGGCGTGGGCGTACAGGGCGGTGGCGGAGGTCGCGGCGACGATGAGCAGGGCGGCCGTGGTCGCCGACGCCGGGGAGAAGCCGAGCAGATAGATCAGTGCGGGGACCGCGAGCACGCTTCCGCCGCCGCCCAGGGCACCGAGTGCCAGACCGATGACGGTTCCGGCGACGAGGGCGAGGATGAGGGTGCTCACGCTATCGAGTCGCTGTTCTCGCGCTCGTCGACGACCGGATGTCCGGCGGCGACCCACGCGTCCAGGCCACCCTCCACGTCCACCGCGTCCGCGCCCCGTTGGTCGACGACCGGGTGTCCGGCGGCGACCCACGCGTCCAGGCCACCCTCCACGTCCACCGCGTCCGCGCCCCGTTGGTCGACGACCGGATGTCCGGCGGCGACCCACGCGTCCAGGCCACCCTCCACGTCCACCGCGTCCGCGCCCCGTTCCCGCAGGAGCGTCACGGCCTGCTGCGAGCGGCGTCCGCTGCGACAGATCACCACCAGCGCGCGCCCCTGTGCGGCGGCGGGCAGCGCCGCACCGGCGGCCAGTTCCGTCAACGGGGCGTGCAGGGAGCCGGGGGCGTGCCCGGCGTGCCATTCGGGTTTCTCCCGCACATCCAGCAGGACGGCCTTCGGCCGCTCGCCGCCGGTGCGGGCGCGCGCCTCGTCCACGGACAGGCGCGGTGCCTTGCGGTGGGTGAACATCCTCGGTCTCTTCTCTCTCGGCCTGTGGTTGTTCGGCGTCCTCAGGCGGTGACGACGGTCAGCCCGGCATCGGCGGCGGCGTCGAACCCGTCGTCCACGGCCACCACCCGGCGTCCGGCGGCGTCCAGCAGGGAGGCGGCGATACCGGCGCGCATGCCTCCCGCGCAGTGCACCCAGACGATGCCGTCCGGGACCTCGCCCAGCCGGCGGTGCACCTGGTGGACCGGAATGTGGACCGACCCCTCGATCCAGCCGTCCGCCCGCTCGGAGTCGCGGCGCACGTCCAGCACCACGATCCCGTCGCGGTCCTGGGCCGCGAGCTGCCCGAACGTGGCCCGGGGGAACGAGGCCGGGCTCTCGCCGTCCGGCAGCCAGGAGGCGGGGCCGCCCGTCGCGGCGGCGGCCGGCCGGTCGATGCCGACGCGGACGAGCTCCCGCTGGGCCGCCGCCAGTTGCCCGGCGCTCTCGGCGAGCAGGGTGACGGGCTTGCCCCACGGGATCATCCAGGCGAGGTACGTCGCGAGCTTGCCGTCCAGCTCGAAGTTGAAGGAGCCCGCCACATGCCCCTCGGCGAAGGCGATCCGGTTCCGCAGATCCACGACCCACTCGCCGGCCGCGAGCCGCGCGGCGATCTCCCGCGGATCGGCGACCGCGGGCGGAGTCATGTCGACCGGGTCGGGGCCGCCGGCATTGGCCGGTCCCATGTGCGTGTAGTAGGCGGGCACGTCCTCCAGGCCCGCGAGCAGTCCGGCGACGAACGTGTCCACGTCCGCGGTGAGCGCCGTGTTGGCCGCCTTCTCCCTGCCGATCGTCGTGGCGTCGCCGTCCGCCTGCGCGGACGAGCAGAAGCTGCCGAATCCGTGCGTGGGAAGCACCGCCGTGTCGTCGGGGAGGGTGTCGGCGAGCCGGTGCGCCGAGGCGTGCTGGGCACGGGCCAGCTGTTCGGTCAGGCGCGGTTCGACGAGGTCGGGCCGGCCGACCGTACCGATCAGCAGGGAGCCGCCGGTGAACGCGGCGACCGGCCGCCCCGCCTCCTCCAGCACGTAGGCGGTGTGGTGGGGGGTGTGCCCCGGGGTGGCGACCGCCGTGAGGGTCAGGCCGGTGTCGACCTCGACCGTGTCGCCGTCGGAGACCGGGGTCCGGGCGAAGGCGACGTCGGCTCCGGACGGCACCAGGTACACCGCGCCCGTGATCCGGGCGAGCTCCAGGCCGCCGGTGACGTAGTCGTTGTGTATGTGGGTTTCCACCACGTGGGAGATCCGCACCCCGCGCCGGGCGGCCGCGGTCAGGACCTGGTCGATGTCCCGGGGCGGGTCCACCGCCACCGCGGCCGACCCGCCGCCGGCGAGGTAGCTGCGATTGCCCAGGCCCTCCAGCTCGATCACGTCGACGAAGAACACCTCGATACTCCTTCCTGTGGAAATTACCCCCCGGGGTATGCTGCCGACTGTAACGCATGTACCCCCGGGGGTATATTTCAGAAGTGCCAGAGGTCACAGCGCCGGGCCGACGGGTGCCCGCCCCGCATGTGACCGGAGACCGAGGAGGCCCCATGTCCTACGACCGCACCGTGACCGTCACCGCCCCCTTCGACCAGGTGCAGCGGGACGTCCGCAGCGCCCTGGCCGACCAGGGCTTCGGTGTCCTGACGGAGATCGATGTGCAGGCGGTCCTCAAGGCCAAGCTCGATCACGACATGGAGCCCTACCTGATCCTCGGTGCCTGCAATCCGCCCCTGGCCCACAAGGCTCTGGAGGCCGACCGCTCCATCGGGCTGCTGCTGCCCTGCAACGTCGTCGTGCGGGCCGAGGGCGACGAGGTGATCGTCCAGGCCGTCGACCCCGGCACCATGGTCGCCCTCAGCGGCCGGGACGCCATGGTCCCCGTGGCCGACGAGGCCACCCGCCGCCTCGACGCGGCACTCGCCGCCGTCGAGGCCGCCCGGCGCGAAGGCGGGGATCGTCCGGCCTGACCCGGGAACACCCCGGCCGGGGGACCGGCACGCCGCTTCCGGGCGGCTCAGCCGGGCAGCGTCAGGCGGAAGGTGGTGCGGCCGGGCCGGCTGACGACGTGCACGGTCCCTCCGTGGGCCGTGATCACGGCGTGGACGATGGCCAGCCCGAGCCCCGTGCTCCCCGTGCTGCGCGAGCGGCCCTGGTCACCACGGACGAAGCGGCCGAACACCTCCGGCTGGAGCTCCTCGGGAATGCCCGGGCCGTTGTCGCTGACGCTGAACTCGACGCCCGCCGCGGAGGTGGTGAGCGTGAGGAGCACCTCGGTACCGGCGGGGGTGTGCGTACGGGCGTTGGCCATGAGGTTCCCGATCGCCTGCTGGAGCCGGTGGGCGTCTCCGTCGACGACCACCGGCGCGTCGGGGAGGTCGAGACGCCAGTGGTGGTCCGGGCTCGCCGCGCGCGCGTCCTCCGCGGCGTTCAGGATGAGCAGGGTCAGATCGACGGGCCGGTGTTCGAGAGGACGTCCGGCGTCCAGGCGGGCGAGCAGGAGGAGATCGTCGACCAGGCGTGTCATGCGCTCCGTCTCGCCGCTGATGCGTTCCAGTGAGCGACGTACCTCACCGGGCATGGGCTCGCGGTGGCGCAGCATGAGTTCGGCGTGGCCGCGGATGTTGGCGACCGGGGTACGCAGTTCGTGGCTGGCGTCGGCCGCGAAGTGACGGAGCCTCTCCTCGCCGGCCTGACGCCGTACGAGGGCGTCCTCGACGTGGCCGAGCATCCTGTTGATGGCCGCTCCCAGCCCGCCGACCTCCGTGCGGGGATCGGCGTCGGGCAGGGGGCCCGGCATCGCGACCTCGCCCGTGGCCAGGGGCAGATCCGCCACCTCGGAGGCGCGTGCGCCGACGCGCCGGAGAGGGCGTAGCGCGGCCCGCACCCACAGTCCGCCCGCGATGCCGGTGCAGACGATCGCGGCGGCGAACAGAGCGGCTTCGACCGCCACGAGCCGGTGCACCGTCTCCTCCACCGGACGCAGCGGAAGTCCGGTGATCAGGATGTCCCGGTCGTCCCCCCGGACCGCGGTGGCCCGGTAGGACCCGAGGCCGGAAAGGACGAGGGTGTGTCCGTGGCGGTCCGGGGGGACGCCGAGCAGCGCACTGCGGTCCTCGCTCGTGAGCGGCAGTGGCCGGTCGGTGTCGTCCTCGACGACGGCCGCCTCGCTGACCCTGCCGTTCGTGACCCGGGCTCCGAGGGTCCCTTCCGCCTGGCCCCGGGTATCCGACCGGTTGTCGGCGTCGGGTTCGTTCTCGTGCTCCAGGCTGGCGGCGAACCGGCCGCCGGACGCGTACAACTGCTCGTCCAGACGCCCCGTCAGGAAGCCGCGCAGGGCGAGCACCGTGGTGATTCCGACCGCGAGACAGGCGAGGGTGAGCAGCGTGACCATGCCCAGGGTCAGCTGGCCGCGCAGCGTGCGCGGCAGGAGCCTGTTCAAGGGGCTTCCGGCTTGAGGACGTAGCCGACGCCGCGCACCGTATGGATCATCGGGGACCGGCCGGCGTCGACCTTCTTGCGCAGGTAGCTGATGTACAACTCCACGATGTGGGCACGCCCGCCGAAGTCGTAGGACCAGACGCGGTCGAGGATCTGTTCCTTGGAGAGCACCCGCCGCGGGTTGCGCATGAGGAAGCGCAGCAGTTCGAATTCGGTCCGGGTCAGTTCGAGGGTGGTGCCGCCGCGGCTGACCTCCCTGGCTTCCTCGTCCATGGCCAGGTCCCCCACCGTGAGCCGGTGCGTCCCGGGCTCCGCCGCCATGCCGGCCCGGCGCAGCAGGCCGCGGAGCCGGGCCAGCACCTCCTCCAGGCTGTACGGCTTGGTGACGTAGTCGTCACCCCCCGCGGTGATCCCGGCGATCCGGTCGTCCACTTCGTCGCGGGCGGTCAGGAAGAGCACGCACACGCCGGGGTCGGTCCGCCTCAGGGAGCGCAGGATCTCCAGCCCTTCGGCGTCCGGCAGCATCCTGTCCAGAACCACCGCGTCGGGACGGAAGGCGGCGGCCGTCGCCAGGGCGGTGGCCCCGTCCGCAGCTGTCCGGACCTCCCATCCCTCGGCTGCCAGGGCTCCTGAGAGCACTTCGGTGACGTCGGGTTCGTCATCCACGACCAGAATGCGCACCGGTTCCCCACCGGGGCGGTGGAGCCGGGGTGCCGCATCTGTCGCTTCCTTCATGTCTCCAGCATCCCCCGGTACCGGGGGAGCGGGGGTGAGGCCTGCCTCTGAGTTTCCTCTGAATCGTCTCCGAGGACGGGCCCCGGCAGCCGGTTCAGAGGCCCCGCAGAGGTTCGCTTGTGAGGCTGGGCCGCCCAGACAGCCGTAGCCGGCTGATCCCGTCGGAGGAGTCCATGTCCACCACGCAGACCGCCGCACCCGCCCGGCGGGCCGTACGTCATCGCCTGCCCGGCCGTCCCGCCGTTCCCTTCCTCGTCCAATCGGGCATCTGGTCCGGCGCCGCCGGAGTGCTGTCCCTGTGGTGGGCGGACACGTCGTCGGTGACGGACCCCGCGGCCTGGATCACCGGCGCCGGACGCATCACGGGGCTGCTCGCCGGCTATGCCTGCGCGGTCCTCCTGCTCCTGATGGCCCGGGTGCCGCTCCTCGACCACCGCATCGGGACGGACCGGCTCGCCCGCTGGCACGCCCTGGGCGGACGCTGGACGATCTCACTGATCCTCGCGCACACCCTGCTCATCATCTGGGGGTACGCGCTGACCGCGCACACCGATGTGGTCGGTCAGACCTCCACGCTCGTCCTGCACTACCCCGACCTCCTCAAGGGCACGCTGGGCTTCCTGCTCTTCGTGGCCACCGCGTTCCTCTCGGCCCGGGCGGTCCGGCGGCGCATGAGTTACGAGACCTGGCACTACCTGCACTTCGCCACCTACGTGGCCGTCTTCCTCGCCTTCGGCCACCAGCTCTCGAACGGAGCGGACTTCGTGGGGAATCCGTGGGCCCGGGCAGCCTGGTACGGCCTCTACCTCGGTGTGGCCGGGCTGCTGGCCTGGTACAGGTTCGCGGTGCCGGTCAGGCGCGGTTTCCGCCATCGCCTCCGCGTGGCCGCCGTCCACCACGAGGCGCCGGACGTGGTCTCCGTGCATCTGACCGGCCGGCACCTGGAGGAACTGGGTGCCGAGCCCGGGCAGTTCTTCCGGTGGCGCTTCATGACGCGCGGACTGTGGTGGGCCGCCAACCCCTATTCGCTCTCGGCTCCCCCGCATCCCCGGCACCTGCGGATCACGGTGAAGACCGTGGGAGCTCACAGTGCCGCGCTCGCCCGGCTCACCCCCGGCACCCGGGTCTGGGCCGAGGGACCCTACGGTTCCTTCACGGCCGGCCGGGCGTCGGGCCGGCCGGTCCTGCTGGTCGCCGGAGGCGTCGGTATCACGCCCCTGCGTGCCCTCTTCGAAACGCTGCCGGGACAGGTGACGCTCATCTACCGGGCGCGCAGTACCGCCGGCCTGGTGCTGCGCGGCGAACTGGAACACATCGCCGCCGGCCGGGGTGCCGTCGTCCACTACGTCGTGGACGACGGGCCGTCCGGCTCCGCCCGGACCTTCAGCGCCGCGGGCCTGAACGCACTGGTATCGGATCTGGCCGCGCACGACGTCTACCTGTGCGGGCCGGACGGCATGACGCAGGCAGCCGTCGTCGCCCTGCGGCAGGCGGGGGTGCCCGGCCGGCGTATCCACCACGAGTCGTTCGCGTTCTGAGGAGGACCCATCATGCGCCGAACCCTTCTCGCCACAGCCGGAGCGAGCGCCCTGATCGTGACGCTCCTCTCGCTCAAACCGCACCACACGCCCCTCACGGCAGACGGCCCGACGCCCACCGCCCCGGCTCCTTCGGTGCCGGGAAACCGGCCGTCCGCCCGGCCGCGCGCGGCGACCGGCAGCGGCACCTTCACCGGGACCCCCGTCGACACGCCGTACGGCACCGTCCAAGTGGCCGCCGTTCTCTCCCATGGCCGTATCACCGCGGTGAAGATCCTCCGGGCACCGGACCAGAACGGGCGCGACCGGCAGATCGCCGCCCACGCGCTGCCGCTCCTCACCCAGGAGGCCGTCAAGGCGCAGAGCGCGCGGATCGATGCCGTCTCCGGTGCCAGCTACACGAGCCAGGGCTACACGGAGTCCCTGCAGAGCGCCTTGGACCAGGCTCATGGCTGAGTCGTCTTCCACGGGGCTGCGACACGTCGAGCACGTGATGGGAACGGTCTTCACCTTCGACATCCGCGACCGGCCCACCCCCGCCATCCGCCACGCGCTCACGGATGCCGTGCGACTCCTCCACCGGGTCGACGCGGTGTTCTCCACCTACCGGCCCGAGAGCCACATCAGCCGGCTGGACCGCCAGGAGATCCCCCTCGAAGACTGCCCCCCGCAGGTTCGCGAGGTGATGCGGCTCTGCGACCGGGCCGCGGCTCTCTCCGACGGCTGGTTCACCCTGACTCCCGCCGGGCGGCTGGACCCCTCGGGACTCGTCAAGGGCTGGGCCGTCGACGGGGCGTCCGGGCTCCTGAGCGACGCGGGCGTGCGGAACTCCTGCGTGAACGGCGGGGGCGACCTGCGGATACGCGGCCGGTCGGGCGGGAACGCGCCGTGGCGCGTCGGCATCGCGCACCCACTGCGCCCCCACGACCTGGCCACCGTCATCACCGTCCACCACGACCTGGCCATCGCGACCTCCGGTGTCGCGGAACGCGGCGCTCACATCCTTCATCCACTCCGCGGTACGCCCGTCAGCACCTTCGCGTCCATCACGCTCGTCGGGCCCGGTCTCACCATGACCGACGCCTTCGCCACGGCTGCCTTCGCCAGGGGGGAGAGCGCGCTCGGCTGGCTGGAGTCGATTCCCGGCTACGACGCCCTGGCGATCCTTCCGGACGGTCGCGAGGTGCGTACGACGGGTTTTCACCGGTACGAGCGAGAGGCGCGGCCTTCCGGAGAACGGGGAGCGACGGCGGGCGCTCCCCGTGCCGGTGTGGGGAGCGCCCGTCGCGTCAGACCAGGAGCTTCGACTTCGCCCGCTGGTACTCCTCCTCGGTGATCGCGCCCTTGTCCTTGAGGTCGGCGAGCTTCGACAGGTCCTCGACATGGCCGCCCTTGTGGCCGCCGCTCTCCGTACCCGCCGCGTCCCTGACGTACGCCTTGAAGGCGGCGTCGCGCTCCTTCGCCTCCTGGACGTCGCGCCTGCCCATGGACTTGCCGCGGGCGATCACGTAGATCAGCACGCCCAGATAGGGCAGTACCAGCGCCAGGATCAGCCAGCCGGCCTTGGCCCAGCCGCTCAGGTCATCGCTGCGGAAGATGTCCATGATGACCCGGAAGAGGAGGAAGAGCCACATGATCCAGAGGAAGAACCAGAGCATCGTCCAGAACAGGTTGAGCAGGGGATAGTCGTCCATCGTCCACTCCCGGAGCCGCATCGGACTGGCTGAATCTGAAAACAGTCATATCACCACATTCACCCCATTGCCCGTCGGTGTGAGCCGGGGGGAGGAGGGGTGCGCGGGCCGAGGTGCCCGGGGCGTGGTCATGAGGGCCCCGAACATGACGTAGAGTTGGGTTCACCGACGCGGGGTGGAGCAGCTCGGTAGCTCGCTGGGCTCATAACCCAGAGGTCGCAGGTTCAAATCCTGTCCCCGCTACTGAAGGATCAGGCCCGGCACGCAGACAGCGTGCCGGGCCTGATGCGTTGTCGGCTCAGATGGGTTTCGCCCCTTCGGCGGCCGAGGATTCGCCCGGTGGCCGGGCGGACGCGAGGCTGGGGGAGGTGCGCGGCACGGCCGTGGCTGCACCGGGCAGGAGACCGCAGGTGAGGAAGTGGGAGCGACGGTGGCGAGAGCTTGACGGCGTGGGTGGCCGCCGCTTCGTCCGGCTGCTGCCGGCCGCGATGATCGTCGTGGGGGTGGTCTTCGACTACTTCACCCCGCCGGCCTTCACCGCCGTTCCGATGTTCGCCGCCGCCCCGCTGATCGCAGCGCCCTTCTTCGGCCTCGGCGCCACCCTCCGGATCGGACTCGCCGGGGTCGTCGCGATCGCCGCGATGCGGCTCGCCACCGGGGACCTGCCGGGCGTGGTCCCGTTCATTGAGATGCTGACCGTGCTGACGGTCGCCTTCCAGGCCGGGGTGATCAACCGGGTCGTGCGGCGCGGGAACGAGCAGCTGGCGTCCGCCCGGATCATCGCCGAGACGGCCATGCGGGCGGTGCTGCCGACGCCGCCCGAGCGGATCGGCGGTCTCCAGGTGGCCGCGCGGTACGAGGCGGCGCAGGCCGACGAGTTCGTCGGGGGAGACCTCTTCGCGGCCGCTGACACCCCGTACGGTGTACGGCTGGTACTGGGCGATGTGCGCGGGAAGGGGCTGGAGGCGGTCGGCGCCGTGGCGGTGGTCATCGGGGCGTTCCGGGAGGCGGCCGAGCAGGAGAAATCGCTGGAGGGCGTGGCGCAGCGGCTGGAGCGCGCGCTGGCGCGCGAGTCGGTACGGCGGAGCAATCTGGACGCGTTCGAGGGGTTCGTGACCGCCGTGCTCGCGGAGATCCCGCCGGGCGCCGAGCGCGTACGGATGGTGAACCGCGGCCATCCGGATCCGCTGCTGCTGCACGGGGACGGCGCGGTGGAGGCGCTGACGCCCTCGGAGCCCGCGCTTCCGCTGGGCATGGACCTGGGGGTGCGGCCGGACCGCTCGGACGAATGGGAGCTGCCGGCCGGCGGGACGCTGCTGTTCTACACGGACGGCCTGTCGGAGGCCCGTGACGCCGACGGTGTCTTCTACGACCCGGCGGAGCGGCTGCGCGGTCGGCTCTTCCCCGGACCGGAGGAGCTGCTGTCCGCGCTGACCGACGACGTACGGCTGCATACCGGGGGCGAGTCGACCGACGACATGGCGCTGCTCGCGGTGGCCCGGCCGGCGAAGGGGCAGCCGGACCGGCGCAGGACGGTGAAGATCGTCAAGCGGGGTGACACGCTCAGTGACTGAGGTGCGCCGCTCCGCATAACAGTTGACGCAACGTCAGAAAACGCGTAGTGGCCGAACGTCGAACAACTCGCCCGATTCCACCCGGTTGTGTCCCGTAAGTCCAGGCCGGGCGTGTGAACGATCAGTGGGAACAGCTTGGAATCGGAGCTGTCTGTCTATTAACGTTCGATAACGCAGCGCGGTTGTCCCAGCCGTCGTCAGGACGGCGCCGCGCGCGTGCGCCGAATTCCGCAAGGGAACCGGGGAACCACCTACATGGGGTGAATCGGGCATCTTCGTCTTCACGAGAGGCGGAGGAACCCGTAGGAGACCTTCCTGCTCCGAACCCGTCAGCTAACCCGGTAGGCGAGAAGGAAGGAAAGGAGTGCGCCCGCGTGGCGTCCAACAAGCCTGCCCCCGAGTCACCTTCCCGGTTCGTGCCCGAGTACGGCGCCGACTTCGCATCCGGCCCCGGCACCGCGTACATCCCGGAACAGGGCGGCGACTACGCGACCGACCGGGGCAGCGGCTTCGACACCGGCGCCCACTTCGGCAGCGGCTTCCGCGACGACGCCGACTCCGAGCGGACCTGGGAGGAATGGAACCCCACCGAGGAGTCCGTCCGCCCCGTCCGTGGCAAGCACCGCGTCGCCAAGCAGCGCAATGGTCTGGCCCGCAGCTCCACCGTCCTCGGCGTCGGTGTCATCGCGGCCGTCGGTGCGGGTGGCATGGCCACCGCGCAGAGCAAGCCGCCGGTCTCCATCTCTCTTCCCGATTCCCTCGCGGACAATCTCCCCGACGCCAAGTCCCTTCCGGGCGTGGGCGCGTTGTTCTCCGGCGAGACCGCGGCCGAAGCCCCCGCGACCGCCACCGCCGCGGCCCCGCTGACCACCGCCGGCCTCACCACCGCCGAGGCGGAGCAGGGCACCACGGACGCCGGTGAGGCGCTGCGGGCCCGCATCCTCCAGCAGGCCGAGCAGCAGCAGGGCGCCGCCGACGCCGAGGCGAAGGCGGCCGAGGAGAAGGCCGCTGCCGAGAAGGCGGCCGCCGAGGCGAAGAAGCAGCAGGACGAGGCCAAGGCCAAGGCCGCCGCCGAGAAGAAGAAGGCGGAGGAGGAGGCGAAGAAGAAGGCCGAGGCCCTGCGTCTGGCCAAGCTCGCCGCCAGCTACGCCATTCCCACCTCCTCGTACACGATCACCTCGACGTTCGGCGAGGCCGGCTCGATGTGGTCCTCCGGCTACCACACGGGCCTCGACTTCGCGGCGCCCACCGGCACCCCGATCAAGGCCATCCACACCGGCACCATCAAGTCGGCCGGCTGGTCGGGCGCCTACGGCTACCGCACGGTGCTGGAGCTGGAGGACGGCACCGAGCTGTGGTTCTGCCACCAGTCCTCGATCGGCGTCACGGTCGGCCAGAAGGTCACCACCGGCGACACCATCGGCCGCGTCGGCGCGACCGGCAACGTGACCGGCCCGCACCTCCACCTGGAGGTCCACACCCCGGACGGCACCGGCATCGACCCGATGGCCTGGCTGCACGCCCGCGGCCTCACCGTCTGAGGTCTCTTACTCCGACGCCCCCGGCCCTTCCCCGCACGCGGCCTTCCGAACCCCGGCAGCCCTGACGCACCCCCCCCCCGACGTCAGGGCTGCCGGTTCGCGTGGTGCGGTCCACCGGACGTATGCGGCACGGACCGTATGTATGCGGCACGGAATAGCGAGCAGGCCCCGGGCCGTTGTTCCACCCATGACTTCACTGCGCACTCTCGGCCCGTCCGGGCTCCAGGTCTTCCCGCTCTGCCTCGGTGGAAACGTCTTCGGCTGGACCGCGGACGAGGACCAGTCCTTCGCCGTTCTCGACGCGTACGCGGCGGCCGGCGGCAATTTCGTGGACACCGCCGACGCCTACTCGCACTGGGTTCCCGGCAACGAGGGCGGCGAGTCGGAGACGGTCATCGGCAAGTGGCTCGCGTCGCGCGGCAACCGGTCCGATGTCGTGGTGGCCACCAAGGTCGGCGCCCTCCCCGGCTACAAGGGTCTCTCGGCGCCCACGATCAAGTCGGCCGCCGAGGAGTCGCTGCGCCGGCTCGGCACGGACCACATCGACCTGTACTACACGCACTTCGACGACGAGACCGTTCCGGTCGAGGAGATCATCACCGCCCTCGACGAGCTGGTGAAGGAGGGCAAGGTCCGCGAGATCGCCGCCTCCAACATCAGCGCCGCGCGGCTGCGCGCCTCGCTGGAATTCTCCGAACGCGAGGGCCTGGCCCGCTATGTGGCACTCCAGCCGCACTACAACCTCGTCTCCCGGGACACCTACGAGGGTGAGCTCCAGGACACCGCCGCCGACGAGGGGCTCGCGGCCGTCCCGTATTACGCGCTGGCCTCCGGCTTCCTCACCGGCAAGTACCGCCCGGGCACGACCGTGGACAGCGCCCGCGCCGGAAGCGCGGCCGGTCACCTGGAGTCCGAGCGCGGACAGCGGGTGCTCGCCGCGCTCGACACGGTGGCGCGGGACCGGGACGCCGAGATCGCGACGGTGGCCCTGGCCTGGCTCGCCTCCCGCGCGACGGTCGCCGCGCCGATCGCCTCCGCCCGCACGGTCGAGCAGTTGCCCGCCCTGCTGGCGGTGGCCGGGCTGCGGCTGTCGGACGAGGAGCTGTCGACGCTGACGGCGGCTTCGGCGTAGGGCCCGCGTTTCGCTCCGCCCGTACGGATCAGGCCGGCGGCCCGCCGGTGTAGGGCGGGCCGGTGCGGGGCCGTTGGCCGTAGGGCGGTGCGGTGCGGGGCTGTGCCGGATACGGGGCCTGGCTGCTGTACGGGTTCGGATTGCCGTTGTACGGGGAGGGGTTGCCGTAGGCGTACGGCGTGGGGCCGCCCGCGTACGGGGTGGGGCCGCCCGGGTGCGGCGTGGGGCCGCCCGCGTACGGCATGGGGCCGCCCGGGGGCGGTTGTCGGGGTGGCCACGCGGCTGTGTAGCCCGGTGGCCGCCGGTGCGTGGCGCGGGCCGCGTACGCGAGGGCGGGGCCCGCGATCTCACGGCGCTGCCACAGGTGGTGCAGCAGCTCCAGCTCGCGTGCCGCGAAGTCCGGGTCCGCCCTGCCCCGCCCGGCCTGCCGTCGCAGCGAGGCGAGGGACGTCGCGAACGCCTCGTACTCGGCGACCGCACGCGCCGCCGCACTGCCGCGCTCCTTCGCCTCCTTGGCGCGGACCCTCGCGTAGTCCGGGTGGTACGGGTGGCCGGAGGCGCTCACCGCGTACCGTCGGCGGGCCGCGTTCCTGGCGAGGGCGCGGGCCCGCATGGAGGCGAGGGCGCGGGGTTCGTCGGGGGTGAGCCAGCCGGCTTCGGCGTACGCGGGGAGTTCGACGGCCAGGGAGCGCAGCTCCTTGCGGCGGGCCCGGACCACCTGCCAGGTCACCAGGGAGAAGACCGGGACCATGAACGCCCCGTACACGATGTAGAAGCCATACCGGCCGAAGGTCGCCGAGCCGTTCCACAGGGCGTGCATGCCCATCGCGAGGACCAGGCCGAGCAGCGGAACGGCGATGAGCCGCACCCGGCGGCCGGGGGCGCTGCTCGCGGCGATCCCGAGACCGATGCCGGTCAGGACGGTGAAGAGCGGGTGGGCGAAGGGGGTCATCACGGCCCGGACCAGGAACGTCATCACGGTCACCGACGCGAAGCCGGAGTCCATCTGCTGGTCCTCGCCGAAGGCGTTGCCCAGATAGAGGATGTTCTCGGTGAAGGCGAACCCCGTCGCCGTGAAGCCGGCGGCGACGACGCCGTCCACGATCCCGGTGAACTCCCGCCTGCGGAAGAGGAAAAGCAGCAGAACGGCCGCCGCCTTGGCGCTCTCCTCGACCACCGGTGCGATGACCGTGGCGCCGAGGGTGTCGGCGTTCCCCGGATCGCTGTCGGCTATCCACCGGGTGGCGAACGAGTTGGCGAGGATGGCGACGAGGGCCGCCGCGCACGCGCCCCAGGCGAAGGCGAACAGCAGATTCCGCCACGGGGTCGGCTCGACCCGGTCCAGCCAGCGGAAGGCGGTCATCAGCACCGGGACCGGCAGGACGGCCAGACCCAGGCCGACGAGGAAGCCCTCGGTGCCGGTCTGGTCACGGACCAGGGCGAGGATCACCACCCCGCAGAGCGCCAGCAGCGTGAAGACGCCGACCACTCGGAACGTCCGGTTCCGCCAGAGCGTGCCGACGCGGCGCGGACGGTAACGCCACTGGGCCCGCGCCGGAACGGCGGCCAGGATCTCGCCGACCCGCTGCTCCTGGAGCACCGGGACGGCCGGCTGATCCTGCCGTTGTCGCTGAACAGACCCGTCGGACACCCCTCGACCCTAACGAGCGGGTCCGACAACGGCCATGGCGCCCTTCGGGCTCAGACGCGCGCGAAGAGCAGGTCGTGCACCACGTGGCCCTTCCCCAGACCCTGGCCCTCGAACCGGGTCCGCGGGCGGAACGAGGGGCGCGGGGCGTAACCGCCGTCGGCCACCGTGTTCTCGAAGAGGGGGTGCGCGGTGAGTACTTCGAGCATCTGCTCGGCGTACGGCTCCCAGTCGGTCGCGCAGTGCACGATCGCCCCGGACTTCAGGGGGCCCGCCACCAGGTCCAGGAACTCCGGCTGGATCAGCCGGCGCTTGTGGTGGCGGGACTTGGGCCACGGGTCGGGGAAGTAGACCCGCAGCCCGTCCAGCGAATCCGGCTCCAGCATCTCGCGCAGCAGGATGATCGCGTCACCGTTGGCGACCCGGACGTTGGCCGAGCTGTTCCGGTCGGCGAGGCCGAGCAGGTTGCCCTGGCCGGGCGTGTGCACGTCGACGGCGAGGATGCCGGTGCCCGGGTCGTCGGCCGCCATCTGCGCGGTGGCCTCACCCATGCCGAAGCCGATCTCCAGGACCACCGGGAGCCCGTCGAACATGGCCGGCAGGTCCAGGACGCTCAGCCCGTCGATGTCCAGGCCCCACTTGGGCCAGAGCCGTTCCAGGGCGTTCTGCTGGCCGGGTGTGACCCGACTGCGGCGCGGCTGGAAGCTGCGGATGCGGCGCTCGTGGTGCGAGCCGGCCGGGTCGGCCGCGGGGCCGCCGGGGAAGCGGGGCTGCTGGCGCATCCGGCGCGCGCGCTCCAGGGACGCGGCCCGCACGTCGTCGGGGATTCCGGCGGTGGTGGGCACGGTGTCGTCGGGCGTCGGGCGGGAGGGGTTCTTGGGCTCAGACACAATGCCCTGATTCTACGGGGCCGGGCGTCCCGCCACGGCGGGCGCCGGGATCACCCCGCCGCCGCCCGCTCCGGTGGCTTCCAGCCGGCCGCCCGGGCCCGGAGCAGGGCGCGACGGGCCACCTCGCGGCCGATGGGCAGCGAGGCGGTGGCGGCGGGCGACGGGGCGTTCAGCACGTGCACTGTGTGCGGGGCCTCGCGGATCAGGAAGTCGTCCACCAGGGTGCCGTCCCGCAGCACGGCCTGGGCGCGGACCCCGGCCGGCGAGGGGCGCAGGTCCTCCTCCGTGACCTCGGGCAGCAGGCGGCGGACCGCCTCCGTGAACGCGCGCCTCGACAGGGAGCGGTGCACCTCGCCCGCCCCGTACCGCCAGTGTCTGCGGGCGATGCGCCACGAGCCCGGCCAGCTCAGCGTGTCCAGCAGCTCGCCGGGCCGGACGACGGGCCAGCCGTAGCCCTCGCGGGCGGCGGCGGGCACCGCGTTGGGGCCGACGTGGACGGAGCCGTCGACGCCCCGGGTCAGATGGACGCCGAGGAACGGGAACGCCGGGTCGGGCACCGGATAGACGAGCCCGCGCACCAGCTCGGGCCGCGCCAGCTCGTAGTACTCGCCCCGGAACGGCACGATCCGCATCCCCGGGTCGTCGCCGGCCAGCCGCGCGATCCGGTCGCAGTGCAGCCCCGCGCAGTTGACCAGCACCCTGGCCCGGACCACCAGGCCGTCGGCGGTGCGCACGGCCACGCCCCAGGGGCGGCGGTCGATCGCCGTGACCTCGGC
Source organism: Streptomyces sp. NPDC008163 (assembly GCF_042956885.1). NCBI lineage: Bacteria > Bacillati > Actinomycetota > Actinomycetes > Kitasatosporales > Streptomycetaceae > Streptomyces > Streptomyces sp. NPDC008163. The sequence continues at coordinate 265,462 of NZ_JBIBHG010000012.1, forward strand.
GCCGAAGCGGATCACGCCGCCCGCGCCGCGTACCTCGTCGGCGAGGCGTCCGGCGACCGCCCGGAAGTCGCACACGCCCGTCGTGCCGACCCGGATCGCGGCGAGGCCCCGCACCTTCGGCTCGTACTCGGCGATCTGCGCGGGTCCCAGCTCGCGCACCGGCAGCCCGTGCTCGCGGCCGCGCTGGACCAACGCGTGCAGCCGGGGCAGTTCGGCGCGGTCCGTGGCGACGATCAGCTTGCCGGTCACCGCGTGGGCGATGGAGTGCTCCCGGCAGAAGTCGGTCATTTCGGCGCTGCCGCGCAGCGCGTACCGCGCCTTGAGCGAGCCCGGCGGGTAGTAGATCCCGCTGTGGATCACCCCGCTGTTGCGCCCCGTCTGGTGGCGCGCCGGGCCCTTCTCCTTCTCCAGCACGGTCACGCGGGTGCCCGGCGCGGTGCGCGTGAGCGCGTACGCGGCCGACAGGCCGACGATCCCGCCGCCGATCACCAGCACATCGCAGTCGTACGCCGCGTGCGTCATCATCACGCCACCTCCCACCCCGATAGTGCACTGACCCACTGACAACGCACTCAAACCCGTGCGGCCAGCGTGGCGGTTCCCCGGAAGCGGGACTTCCATGCCGAAGCCGGGACTTTTATGCCGGGGCGACCAGAAGAGGGCGGGCGCGCTCGCGCAGTTCCACGACGCGCGGCTCGTCCCCGTACGGTTCCAGGCGGTGCAGCAGGTCGCGTACGTACTCCGTGGTCCGCGCCGACGAGATGCGGCCCGCCACCTCCACGGCCCGGGTGCCCGCCGCGCAGGCGGCGTCCAGATTCCCCGACTCCAGCTCGGCGACCGCCGACACGACGAGCCGCAGCCCGTGCGAGCGGACGAACTCCTCGGTGGGCCGGGACAGCGCTTGCTCGGTGAAGCGCCGGACCTGGCGGGGCGCCTTCAGGTCGAGATGGCACTCGGCGGCGTCGGCCGCGAAGCGGTCGTACGAGTAGAAGCCCAGCCACGCCGGGTCGGCGTCGCCCTCCCGCGAGCGTTCGAGCCAGCTCTCGGACGCCTTGAGCGCGGCCCCCGCGGCCGGCGCGTCGTTCGCCTTCGCGTGCGCGCGGGCCTCGACCAGGCGGAAGAAGCTCATCGTGCGGGCGGTCGCGAGGCCCCGGTTGCGCTCGACGGCGGCCTGCGCGAGGTCGACGCCCTCGTCGGCGAAGCCGCGGTAGGTCGCCTGGAGCGACATCGACGCCAGGACGTACCCGCCGAGCGGCACGTCGGCCGCCGCCCGCGCGAGGCGCAGCGCCTGGATGTAATACCGCTGGGCCGCTTCCTGCTGGCCGGTGTCGAAGGCCATCCAGCCGGCGAGCCGGGTCAGCTCGGCCGCCGCGCCGAACAGCGCACGGCCGACCTCGTCGCTGTACGAGCCGAGCAGGAGCGGGGCCGCGTCCACGCGTAAGCACTCGGGGACCATCGAGGAGCGCCAGTCGCCGCCGCCGTACTTGGAGTCCCAGCGGCGTGCGTCCTGGGCGGCCTCGCGGAGTTTGGAGACGTCGCTGTGGCCGACGCGCAGCGAGGAGGCGTCGCCTCCGGATTCGGGTCCGGGCTGGGCCGGGATCAGCAGGCTGTGGCCGGTGGCCGTGCCGGTCGCCTGGGCCGGTGAGGCCGGCGTGCCCGGTTGGGCGGGCGCCCCGGCCTGACCGTGCGCCCCCGGTGCGCCGTGCGCGCCGGTCGGCTGCCCCCCTGCCGTGGCCGGTGTCCGCGCGACCGACGGGTCGGCGGGGGATATCAGCCAGCGGGACGCGGGTGTGGCGTACGCGCTCACCGAGAACGAGCCCGCGAGCGACTGCCAGATCCCGCCGCTGCCCGCGCGCCGCCCGGCCAGATCCAGCCGGTACAGCTCGGTGGCGGACCGTACGGCCGCGTCCACGTCACGCGGGAACGCCAGGCCGACCTCCGGCGCCGGATCGGCGTCGGCGAGCCCGATCTCGTGCAGCGGGACGGGCCGGCCCAGCTTGGCGCCGATCGCCGCCGCGATGAGATGGGGCGCGGCGCCCTGGGGCACCATGCCCTTGGACACCCACCGGGCGACCGACGTCTTGTCGTAGCGGAGGGTCAGTCCGCGCTGCGCCCCGAGGTCGTTGACCCGCCGGGCGAGCCCGGCATTGCTGATTCCCGCGAGGGCGAGAACGGTGCCGAGCTTCTCGTTCGGTCCTCGTTGCTCCCTGGACATGGCCACCCCTCGACACACAGACGGCAGCCGCGTCACCGTCTCGGCGCGCGGCATTCGTACCGTGTTCTCCCCAGGGACGAACCCTGTCACTCCGCCCGCACACGCATTTGGCCGTGCCCCGGGGAATATGCCGCCCTGCAGAGAACATCAGTGCACCCAGCGTAGTTCGTCGCATCCCTACCGTTAAGGGCCGGACGTCCGTATGGCGGGATTGTTGTCCGTCCCGGCCACGCGCGGAGTGCTGTGGGGCGGAAGGTGACGGGAGGGGCGCGCGGGGCGGTGGAGGCGAACACGCGGCGGAGGAAGGGAAAAGGAAGGGCGGGGGAATGGCGGGGGTGCGGGGGAGGGGAAGTGGAGATCGCCGGGGCGGGGCGCGGGCCGGTGGGTGAGGGTGTGCGATTCCGCTTCACGACGGCGGTGCACGGGCTTCGTCCCGCCGCTCCGCTCGCCGTTCCTCCCGCCCGCCGACCAGCGCGGACCGGCGCGCGGGGCGTACGCGCACCCTGTCGCCGCGCTCGTCTCCGGACGGTTCGGCCGGGGTATTCCGAGGGCTCCGCGCGTGCACCCCGGTGTGTGGCCGTGCGCCCGCACGTGCGCTCTGGCCCGGCCCCGGGGGTGGCGCTTGCATGGGTGCTGCGTGGATCGGCCCGCTGCGTTCGGAGCAGGGGGCTGGGGGATATCGCCGCCTCATTCCCCGCAGGCGGTGGACCGGTCCGGGGGGCGTGGCCCGCCTCCCGGACCGTGTGTTCCTGTGGTCCCGGGGGGCGGGTCGGCGGCGCGGCGGGTGTGTCGCCGAGCGGATGCGCCGACCGGGGCGACGCTGGCCGGATCCGGGCAAATATGGGTGAACCGGCCTATGGATCATGTGGCCAACGGTTCCGTTCCACCCCGAGATTGGCCGGATGTCGACGGTCGGGTGAGGTCGGGCCGGGGGAGGCGCGGGGCGTTCCGCCGGCATGGGATCCGGTTGCGGGGACTGGCCGGAAGCGGGCCGTTCGCGCGGGACCCGACCGGGGAACGCAACGCCCGGAATTGACCATCCCGTTGACCTTCCGGGCGACGCGCGCGAGCCCTGCGCGGAACGCGCGTCCCGCCGTCCGCCCGGTGGCCTTTGCCAGGGGCGCATGCGTGCACGACGTGCGCCGTCCGTAGTCACTCCTGCGCGCCGTTGTCGTGGCAGCATGTCCGCAACGGCGCCGATCGTCACCGGAGTTCTCCGGGTGCTTGCCTGCCGCCGTTTTTTTGTCCACAGCCTGTGGAGGCGGCGATGCGTTGGTTGGTGGGTTGGAGCAGTATCGCCGCGAGCTTCGGCACGGCCGGGGCGGTCGGCGGCAGCGACGACGGGCGCACGATGCACCCGGTGGGCTCCCAACTCCTGTGGGGCGACCCCGATCCGCTCTGGGCGGTCGGCGACTGGCGGCCCGACGAGATCCGCACCGTCCAGGTGGACACCGCCGAGGGTGCCCCCATGGTCCGGCTCGCCGTCCTCGGCTGCTGCGGGGCCACCGACGAACAGCTGCGCGTCGGCCTGCTCGCCGCCCGGGGCGGCGCCCTGCGCCACCTCACCGCGTGGACCGGCAGCTACACGGTCGTCGTCCAGATCGGCCGCCGGATCACCGTCGTCGGCGACCTCGCCGGAGCCCGCCCGGTCTTCTACACGCCCTGGGCCGGCGGCACGGCGTACGCCACCGCCGCGCTCCCCCTCGCCGATCTCATCGAGGCCCAGCTCGACATCGGCCACCTGGCCGCCCTGCTGGCCTGCCCCGAGACCCCGGAGGCGCTGCGCGACGGCACCCCCTACGCGGGCGTGAAGCGCATCCCGCCCGGGCACGCCCTGATCCTCCGCGAGGGCTCGCGGGAGATCACCGGTTACGAGGCGGTGGCCTCCCTCGCCGTGGCCGCGCCCGAGCTCGACCCGGTGCGCGCGGTCGACGGGGTGCGCGACGCGCTGGTCGAAGCGGTACGCGCACGGCTCCTGGCCCCGCGCCATGCACCCGAGACCCTGCCGCCCGACCCCGGCCCGGTCCCCGGCATGGGCCCGGCCGAACGCCGGGCCGCCCGGGGCGCCCCCGTGCCCGGCATCGGCGCCGACCTCTCCGGGGGCAGCGCATCGGCGACCCTCGCCCTGCTCGCCGCCGGTCTCCCCGGGCTGCCCGGCACGATCCTGGGCCACGGCACCGGGGCCGGGGAGCGGCTGCTCGCCGTCACCTTCAACGACCTGACGACCCGCGCCCACGAACCCGAACTCGAACGGGCCCGGGCCATCGCGGCCAACCCCCGGCTCCACCACGTCGTCGTCGCGGCGGGCGAAGAGGCCCTGCCCTACGCCGAGCTGGGAGCCGGACCGCTCACCGACGAGCCGGCCCCCTCCCTCGTCCTCGCCGAACGGCACCGTCGCCGGCTCTCCGCGGGCAGCGCCGACCACTTCGTGGGCGCCGGTGCCCGGCAGGTGCTCGACGCCCACCCGGCCCGCCTCGCCGACCTCCTGATGGACCGGCGCCGCAGGCATCTGCTGCGCCCGGTCGCCGCCCTCGCCAAGGCCGAAGGTCCTTCCGCGCACTCGCTGTTCGTGCCGCTGACGGTGTACCGGGCGGCCCGCAAGCTGGCCCGTACGTCCTACCGCACCGGCCTCGAAACCGCCGCCGGACGGCTGCCCGACGCCAATCGCCTCTCGCCCGGCCTCGACACCCCGGCCGATGCCTCGCTCGCCGCGCTCGCCTGGTCGAGACCGGGGCCGGCCGCCCGGTGGCTGACCGGGGAGGCACTGGCAGAAGTATCGGTTCGCCTTCAGGAGGCGGCGATCCGCCCCTCCTCGGTCCAGCGCCCCGGCGAGGCCCGCGCGAGGGCCGCCCTCGCCCGCAGCGCCGCCGACCACCGCATCCTGGAGCAGGCCGCCGAGATCCGCAGTCAGCGGCTGCACGCCCCCTTCCTGGACAACCAGGTCGTACGCGCGGCCCGCGCCCTCCCCGAGTCCCTGCGGGTCCAGCCGGGCGCCCGTGCGGCGATCCTGCGCCGCGTGCTGGCCGGTGCGGGCATCCACGAGCTGCCTGCCGGCTGGGGCGCCCCCTCTCAGCACACCTCGACGGCGGTGACCCGGACCGGGCTGCGCGCCGCCCTGCCCGAGCTGATCGCACTCTTCGACGCCCCGCTGCTCGCCGACGCCGGCCTGGTGGAGGCCCGTGTCGTACGCAAGGCGCTGCGCGCGGCGTCCGAGGGGGAGCCGCTGCCCCTGGACGGCCTCGCCGAGCTCGCCTCCACGGAACTGTGGCTGCGCCGCCTCGTCTCCCGGCGCGGCACCTGCTGGACCGGCACGGCGGCCCCCCGGCAGCGCGCGGTGGCGGGGGGCGTGGTCCCGGCCCGGCGCTCGCTTCAGGGCTGAGACAGCGCGGGGTCGCGCCGGGGGTGGTTCGTCTTCGGGTGTCCTGAGGGCGGGGTCGTGCCGGGGACGATTCGTCTTCATGTCCCGGGGCTGGGTCGCGCCGGGGGTGGTTCGTCCTGAGGCGTCCTGGTCCGTCCGACCGCTGCTCACCGACACTTCCGCCGGGACACAATGGTGCCGTGCGGTATCTGATCCTGGGCGCCACCGAGGCGCGAGACGAGAGCGGTGGTGCGCTGCCCCTCGGCGGCAGCAGGCTGCGTGCCCTTCTCGCCGCCCTCGCCCTGCGGCCGGGACGCCCGGTGCCCGTGGCCGACCTCGTGGACGACGTCTGGGCGGACGACCCTCCGGCCGACGCGCCCGCCGCGCTCCAGGCCCTCGTCGGGCGGCTGCGCAGGGCGCTGGGCCGGGAGGCGCTGGCCAGCACGCCGGGTGGTTACCGCCTGACGGCAGGGCCGGACGACGTCGACCTCTATGTGTTCGAGCGGCTGGCCCGGCAGGGCGGGGCCGAACTGGAGGCGGGTGCGCCGGACCAGGCCGCCCGGACCCTGCGGAGCGCCCTCGCCCTCTGGCGCGGCCCGGCCCTGGCCGACCTGCCCGACGGAGACCAGGGCCACGCGCTGCGCCCCGAGGCCCACCGCCTCGCCGCCCTGGAACGCCGCATCGAAGCGGACCTGCGCCGCGCGACGAGAGGCGACGGGGGTGCGGGCTCGGATGGAGCCGGGGGCGCGGGTTTCGGCGTCGCGCATACGGTTCCACGTGCCGGGCGCACCGCGGCCGGGGGACCGGGCGGCCCCGCCGCCGAGGTCTTCGGCCTCGCGCACGCCATGGAGGCCGGGGAGGCCACGGAGTCCGCCCTTACCGCCGAGCCTGGCGAGGCCCTCGCCCCGCCCGCCGCCGCCCTGGTCGCCGAGCTGACCGGGCTGACCGCCGCCCACCCGTACGACGAGCGCTTCCGGGCCCAGCTGATACGGGCCCTGCGCGCCGACGGCCGGCAGGCCGACGCGCTCGCCGCGTACGAGGACGCACGCCGGGCCCTCTCCGACGGGCTCGGCACCGATCCCGGACCCGAACTGGCGGCCCTGCACCGCGAACTCCTCGCCCCGACGCCCGCGCCCGCCGAAACCGGGTTGTTTCACGTGAAACCCGGTCGGAGCAATCTGCGCCCCCGGCTGACCTCCTTCGTGGGGCGCGAGTCCGAACTGCGCGCCATCCGCGACGACCTGTCCCGGTCGAGGCTCGTCACCCTGACCGGCCCCGGCGGCTCGGGGAAGACCCGCCTCGCCGAGGAGTCCGCCGCCCGTCTGACCCCCGCCCCGGGCGCCGCTCCGCCGGATGTCTGGATCGCCGAACTCGCCCCCGTCGAGGACCCCGAGGCCGTCCCCGGCGCCGTGCTCTCCGCGCTCGGGCTGCGTGAGACCACCCTGCTGCGGGACACCGCCCTCGATACCGCACCCCCGCGCACGGACCCGGTCGACCTGCTGGTGGACCGTCTGGGTCATGGTGCCCGCCCCGCGCCCGTTCTCCTCGTCCTGGACAACTGCGAGCACGTCATCGGCGCCGCCGCCGCGCTGGCCGAGACCTTGCTGACCCGCTGCCCGCATCTGCGCATCCTCGCCACCAGCCGCGAACCGCTGGCGGTCCCCGGCGAGTCCGTGCGACCGGTCGGCCCCCTCCCCGCCGATCCCGCGCACCGCCTGTTCACGGAGCGCGCCAGGGCCGTGCGCCCCGGGTTCGACCCCGGGCAGGGGTCCGCGCACGACGCGGACGCCGTCGCGGAGATCTGCCGTCGGCTGGACGGGCTGCCGCTCGCGATCGAACTGGCCGCCGCCCGGCTGCGGCTGCTCGGACCGCGTCAGATCGCGGACCGGCTCGACGACAGGTTCCGTCTGCTGACGGGCGGCAGCCGGACCGTACTGCCCCGCCAGCAGACGCTGCGCGCGGTGGTCGACTGGTCCTGGGACCTCCTGGACGAGGACGAACGCACCGCCCTGCGCCAGGTCTCCGTCTTCGCGGGCGGCTGGGACCTGGCCGCCGCCGAGGCGGTGATCAGGACACCGGCCTTCCAGGGCGGGACTGCCGCCGACACAGCCGTCCAGGGCGGGGCCGCCGCCGACACAGCCGTCCAGGGCGGGGCCGCCGCCGACACCGCCGATCTGCTCGGCGCGCTGGTCGACAAGTCCCTGGTGGTGGCCGCCCCGGGCCCGGACGGCGCGATGCGCTACCGGCTCCTGGAGACGATCCACGAGTACGCCACCGAGCGGTGCGCCGAGGCCCCGGAGGTGCGCGCCGCCGCCGAGAGCGCGCACACCGCGTACTTCCTCGCCCTGGTCGAGGAGGCCGATCCGCTCCTGCGCTCCGCTGATCAGCTGCCCTGGATCCAGCGCCTGGAGACCGACCTCGACAACATCCGGGCCGTCCTCCAGCGCACCACCTCGCCCACCGCCTCCTCCGAAGCGGAGGCCGCCCGACTGGTGCTGGGCATGGGCTGGTTCTGGTGGCTGCGCAACTACCGCTCCGAGGGACTGTCCTGGACCCGGAAGGCCCGTGCGCTCGGTCCTGAGCCCACCGACGAGTCGGACCCCCGGTACTGGCCCCGGATGAACCTGCACATGCTGTGGTTCTTCTTCGCGGCGGAGAGCGGGCAGTCCGCGATGGCGCACGGCGACACCGCACTCCGCGCACTCGTGGTCGGGGTGGCCGACGCGTTCGCCACCTCACCCGCCCACAGCGTCCGGTTCCCGGGACTGCTCTGGCCGATGACCGCGTATCTCACCGGTACGCCGGAGAACGCCCGGGAGAAGATCGACGCGGCGGTCGACAACGCCCGCGAGCGCGGCGGCCCGTGGGAGTACGGCGTCATCCTGATGTTCCGCGCGCACATGATGGTCGACATGCCGGGCGGCATGCCCGGGATCGATGACGACCTGGACGAGCTGCGCACCCTGAGCCGTCGCGTCGGCGACCGCTGGATGCGCGCCCAGGTGGCGAGCGCGGCGGCCGAGGCGGGCATGATGCGCGGACGCTACGCCGAGGCCCGTACCGCGTACGAGGAGGCGCTGCTGCTCGCCCGCGAGGTCGGTGCCCACGCGGAGGCCCCGTTCCTCCTGGCCCGGCTCGCCGAACTCTCGTACCGCACCGGCGATCTGGCGGGCGCCCAGCAGCGGCTGGACAGCTCGGAGGCCGAGGCCGAGCGCCACCAGGCCCACGACGCCACCGCGTACATCCACTATCTGCGCGCCACGATGGCGTTCTACCGGGGCGACATCGCGGACGCCCGGCGGCTGCTCTCGGTCGCCCTGGAGGAGGCCGGGCGCGGCGGCCCGCCGTCGCACTTCACCGTGGCGATGGCCGGCCTGTCGGCCCGGATCTCGGTGCACGAGCCGGGGCCCGACGGCGGCCTCGTCGCCGGGGCGCACGGACTGGCCGGGTCCCTCGTCGCGGCCAAGGAGGCACAGTGCGCCGAGATCGTCACGGGGCATCTGGCGGACGGCGCGGCGTCGGTCCTGGCGGGGCTCGGTCACCACGCGGCTGCCGTCCGCGTAGCTGCCGCCGCCGACGACTGGCGGCGGACGTCGAGCCCGCGGACCGAGGGGGAGCAGGCCGAGACCGATGCGGCCCAGCACCTGTGCCGCGAGGCGCTGGGGCCCGCGCGCTACGAGGAGGAGCGGGCCGCGGGCCACGGGCTGTCCCTGGACGAGGTCATCGACCTGATGCGGGAGATCGTGGCGGACCTGCCGTGAGAAGCGCGGGCCGCCGGCGCCGGGAGGCACGGGCTTGCCCGATCCTCAGCGGCAGCTGATGCGGGACTCTGCCCAGTCCGCGAGGGCGACCCCGCCGAACGGCTGCTCCGGCTCGACCACCAGCCGAATCCGCTGCTGGCCCGCCACATTCACCCCGACCGGCACGGCGGCGTCGTTGCCCCGGACCACGGGTGACTGCCACAGCCGCTTCCCGTCCCCGCCGAACACCGAGAAGCGCACCGCGCCGAGCCCCAGGGTGAGGTCGTCCACCCCGGCCATGGCCTCGTACCGGGTGCACTGACGGTTCAGCTGGATGACCACCGAGGAACGGCTGTTGACGGTCACCCCGTGCGCGTATCGCGTGCCGCCGACCGATACGCCTGAGCGCTGCCAGACCCAGCCGCTCTCCCCGAGCACCACTTCGGGCGCGGTGTGGTCGCCGAAGAGGGAGTAGTCCAGCTCGTTGACCTGGTAGACGTCCGGGGCCGGCGCGGGAGGCGGCGGAGTCGGGGCGGGCGGGCTGGGCGGCGGCTCCGGCGGCGGGGACGTCGGCGGCGGCGTGGGGCTCGGCGTCGGTGTCGGTGTCGGTGTCGGTGTCGGCGTGGGCTTGGGCGTGGGTGTGGGCGTGGGCTTCGGTGGTGTGGGGGCCGGCGGCACGGGTTTCGGGGGAGTCGGCTCCGGCGGGTTCGGCTTCGGGGGTGTGGGTGAGGGCACCGCGGGCGCCACGGCCGGGGGCTTGGGGACCGGCTTCGCCTCGGGCCGGGGGCTGTCGTCGCCGACCAGGGCCCAGACGAGTCCGGCCGCCGCAGCGACGGCCACCGCCGCGGCGATGCCGGCCTTCGCGGGTGCGCCGAGCCCCTCGGAGGCCGCCGCACCACCCGCCGAACCCGCGGACGAGCCCCCGCCTGTCGCCGCCGCCGCGGCACTCGCCCCGGCGGCACCGACGGCGCCTCCCGCCACGATCCCGGCGGCCTTGAGGGTGTATCCGGCGGCGAACCAGCCGATGACCGCGACCGGGAGCAGCGCGGGGATACCGGCGTTGACCTGGGCCAGCTCGCCCGCCGCGACCCGGCACTTCGCGCACTCGTCCAGATGCCCCCGCAGCCCGCGCTCGGCCCGCATCCGCAACCCGCCCCGGGCATAGGCGCCGAGCCGGTCGGCGTACCGCGCGCAGTCGCCGCCGGAGGTGAGCGCCTGACTCACGTGGGCCTGGAGATACGCCTGCTTGAGCCCTTCACGGGCCCGGCTTGCCAGCACCGACGTGGCGTTGGCGGTCAGCCCGAACAGGGGCGCGATGTCGCTCGGCGACTCCTCCTCGACGGTGGTGTGCCAGAGGACCGCCTGCCAGCGCTCCGGGAGGCTGCGGAACGCCTGCATGGCCATCGACTGCTCGGCCTCGTGCATCGCGAGCACGTCCGCACCGAGGTCGAGGGTGTCGTCGTCGGACACCTCGGACGACCGCACGGCCTGGGCGGCGAACGCGGCGAAGTCGTCCACCAGTTGCTCGCGCCTCGCGGTCCTGGTCCAGGCGGCCGCCACGTGCCGGACCGCCGTCATCAGGTAGGCGCGCACCGCCTCCTCGGGCCCCTTGCCGCCCCGTACCGCCTGCAAGGTCCGGGCGAAGACCTCGGCGGTGAGGTCGTCGGCGGTGTGCGCGTCCCGGCAGCAGCTGCGGGCGTAACGGCGCACGGCCTGCGAGTGGCGCCGGAACAGCTCGTCGTAGGCGAGGTTGTCGCCCTCGCGCATGCGCTGGACCAGCTGAGCGTCCGACGGCCCCGCCGCCGCGCCGTCCGTCCCGCCGGAACCCCGCCCCGCCCGCTGCATCGGCACGGCGGGAACCGCCTCGGCGGGGACCGCGCCGGGGCTCTCGGCAGCATCCCCGGCGCCGCCGTCCTCGGCCGGTGCGGGCGGCCAGGGACCGGGCAGGACCGTTCCGCCTGGGGTGTCCGCCTCCGCTTCGACGTCCTGATGGCCGGGGGCGGCCTGGCTCGGCACCTGGTGCCCGGGTGAGCCGGACGGCTCCGTACCGCCGCCGGCGGTGGACATACCGTCGTACGACTCTTCCCTCTGCCCGTCACCACTCATCGCGGACGCCCCCGTATGCGCCATCGGACCCGAATACCGGGCAAGCGTGCCACAGAGCGCCGATGCGGCGTGCCTTCAGTCCCGCCAACCACTCGTCCGAGGCGTCCTCCACGAATCCGAGCACTGGCGGGCACTCATTCGGGGAAGGAGCAACGGGTTGGGTTGACGTGAGGGCAAGCGAGAGGCCGAGCACCGGGGCCCCGCCCCGCACCCGGCACCCGTCACTCGGGCCGCGAGCGCAGTCCCTCCAGCAGGATGTCCAGCAGCCGGGAGGAGGCCGCAGCCTGCTGGGCCGCGTCCGGCAGCGAAGGGGCGGCCGTCGCGATGACCAGCAGGACGTCCGACACCGTCACGTCGTGGCGCAGCTCGCCCGAGGTCCGCGCCCGGTCGACCAGCCGCCCCACGACCTCCAGCAGCTCGGCAGCACCGGCGCCCAGGTCCTCGCCGCCGGTCTCCGGACCGGTCCGCTGCCGGGACACCGCCCGGGGCGCGGACGTACCCGCCTCCTGCCGCTGCTGCGGGACCCGGGGCTCGTCCCCCACGGCCTCGCCGGCCTCACCGACCACGGTCGATTCCTCGGCCTCCACTCCGACCCGCAGTATCTGCGGGGGCAGGAGCCGTCCTGCCCCGGAGGCCACGGAGGTCCGCAGGAAGCGCGAAAGCGCCGACCACGGCTCGTCCTCCTGCCCGAGCGCGGAACGCGCCTGGTCGGTCAGCCGGGAGGTCTCCTCCTCGGCTATCCGGCGCACCAGCACGTCCTTGCTGGGAAAGCGCCGGTAGACCGTGCCCACGCCGACCCTGGCCCGGCGGGCCACGTCCTCCATCGGGGCCCCGTACCCCAGCTCCCCGAACACCTCGCGCGCAGCGCGCAGTACGTGTTCGAGATTGCGCTGCGCGTCCACGCGCAGCGGGGCCGACCGGGCGTGCGCCGGCACACCACCGGACTGGGCGCCGAGTCCGTTGCCCAGCGCGCTCACCGCCGCCGGAGGCGCGGCCGTGGTGGTGCCGCCCGTCCCGTTGAAGGTGCCAACTGCCCCGATGTGTCCGCTTCCTTCAGGCGCGACAGCAGTGGCCGGCCAATGCGATTCCTGAATGTCCATAACTGTTCCCCCGGTTATGACGTCTCCCCCCGGAGACTCCCGCCGTGTCCGTCGAGGGTGGACCGATGGTCACCGTCCGACACCCCGACGACATACGAACATAGTTGAGCCCGGGTCAATTCAGAAGGGGGCAGTTCCGCCCGGAGCGCCCCCCGATCGGCGCAAGGACCGGTTGGTCACCACTTGATCCCCGTCCCGGCCCCGTACCGCAATGCCTGACCTGCGGGGCTTGCGTCCCAAGGGTCCGTCCGGCACCACCGGCCCGTCCACGACCTCCGGTCACACAATTTGCCGGGGCTGTGGACAAATTCCGGTGCACGTTGCGTCATGGGGTGGTGATGGCTTCAGCTTCCGGGGGCACACCCCTCGGCCCCCCGCCGGGTGCGCGCATCCTCGTCGTCGGCGGAGGCTACGTCGGGATGTACACAGCGCTGCGTCTCCAGCGGAAGCTGAGGCAGAGACTGAGAAGCGGCGAGGCCGAGATCGTGGTGGTCGCGCCCGAGCCCTATATGACGTACCAGCCGTTCCTCCCCGAGGCCGCCGCCGGATCGATCTCACCGCGCCATGTCGTCGTACCGCTGCGTCGCGTCCTGCCGCACTGCACCATCGTCATCGGCGAGGCCGAGTCCATCGACCACACCAAGCGCACCGCGACCGTCACCACCCTCGCCAGCGGCGAGGACGGCACCGGCGCCCTGGAGATCCCGTACGACGAACTGGTCCTCGCCCCCGGTTCCGTCTCGCGCACCCTGCCGGTCCCCGGTCTCGCCGACCACGGCGTGGGTTTCAAGACGATCGAGGAGGCCATCGGGCTGCGCAACCACGTCATCGAACAGATGGACATCGCCTCCGCCACCCGCGACCCCGCCGTCCGCGACGCCGCCCTGACCTTCGTCTTCGTCGGCGGCGGCTACGCGGGCGTGGAGGCGCTCGCGGAACTGGAGGACATGGCCCGCTACACCTCGCGGTACTACCACAACATCAAGGCCGAGGACCTGAAGTGGATCCTCGTGGAGGCCACCGGCCGCATCCTGCCCGAGGTCGGTGAGTCCCTCGGCCGGTACGCCGTAAGGGAATTGCGCGGGCGCAACATCGACGTACGCCTCGACACCCGGCTGGACTCCTGCGAGGACCGCGTCGCCGTCCTCAGCGACGGCTCCCGCTTCCCCACCCGCACCCTGGTGTGGACGGCCGGCGTCAAACCCGCCCCGTTCCTCGCCGCCACCGGCCTCCCCCTGGACGCACGGGGCCGGCTCGTCTGCACCGCGAAGCTCACCGTCGAGGGCACCGAGCACGCCTGGTCGGCGGGCGACGCCGCCGCCGTACCCGACCTCACCGCCGCCGAAACAGGCCGCACGACCGCGCCCAACGCCCAGCACGCCGTCCGCCAGGCGAAGGTCCTCGCGGACAACGTCGTCGCCGCGCTCGACGGCGGACCGCTCACCGAATACCGCCACAGCTACGCGGGCTCCGTCGCCTCGCTCGGACTGCACAAGGGCGTCGCGCACATCTACGGGCGCAGGCTGAAGGGCTATCCGGCCTGGCTGATACACCGCATGTACCACCTGAGCCGGGTGCCCACCTTCAACCGGAAGGCACGCGTCCTGGCCGAATGGACGCTCGCGGGGCTCTTCAAACGCGAGATCGTCTCCCTGGGCTCCCTGGAGCATCCCAGGGCCGAGTTCGAACTCGCCGCCGGACGCCGGCCGCAGCCCGACGGAGACGACTGTCAGTAGGGTCCGACACACTGGACGTGTGACCATAGGTGGGCCCACATCTGCACAGAGTGACCCGGCCGGCAGCAACCGACAGTGACCAGCGAAGACCGCCCCAGGAGTGTCGTACGCGCCCGACGCCCTGGCACAGGAAGCACCCGCCCGAGCGGACCAGACCGACACACGAGGCCAGAAATTCCGTGAACTTCACGCGTTGGAGCGCCCGCCTCCCCGGTACGCAGCGTCGCGCCGCCCGGGAGGACCACAGCTCCGTACCGGCGGCCCGCGCCGAGTACGCCCGGGCGGAACCGGGCGCCGCCCCGCCGCAGGGCGTATCCGTCGGCGTTCCCCTGCCCTCGGCGCCCGACCTGGAGGACCTCTCCGCCCGCGACATCCTGGGCCGGCTGCCCGCCCTCGTCGCCCTGGTGCACGGCCCCGGCCATCACGTCGCCTATGTCAACGACGCGTACACCACCGCCTTCGGCCCCCGCCCCTGCGGCGTCCCGGCCGCCGAGGTGATGCCCGAGCTGACCGAGATCGGCCTGCTGCCCCTCATGGACCAGGTCCTGCGCAGCGGCACCCCGCGCACGGTCAAGTCCCGCAAGGCCGCCGACGGCCGTTCGTACACGGTGACCTGCACTCCGGTGCGTCCCGACGAGGAGAGGGGCCGCGACGGCGGAGTCCTCGTGTACGCGGCGGACGTCACCGATCACGCCGAGGCCGCCGAGCGGCTGCGCGCCAGTGAGGGCCGCCACCGCGAAACCGCCGTCACGCTCCAGCGTTCGCTGCTCCCGCAGGAGCTCGAACAGCCCGACGACCTGCGGATCGCCGCCACCTACCAGCCGGGCGGCACGGACGCCGCGGTCGGCGGCGACTGGTACGACGTCATCACCCTGGGCGCGGGCCGTACCGCGCTGGTCATCGGGGACGTGATGGGGCGCGGGGTGCGCGCCGCCGCCGTCATGGGCCAGCTCCGCACCGCCGTACGGGCCTACGCCCGGCTGGACCTCCCGCCGCACGAGGTCCTTCAGCTGCTCGACGGGCTCGCCGCCGAGATCGACGCCAGCCAGATCGCCACCTGCGCCTACGCGGTGCACGACCCCAACGAGGGGCTGCTCGTCTACTCCTCCGCCGGCCATCTGCCGATCCTGGTGCGCGACGAGGACGGCACGGTCCACCGCGCGCAGGACCCGATCGGGCCGCCGCTCGGCACCGGCGGCTGGATCCACACCTCGGGCACGATCCCGCTGCCGCCCGGTTCCACCGCCGTCCTCTACACGGACGGGCTGGTCGAGCGGCGCAGCGAGGACATCGACGAGGGCGTGGGCGCGCTGGAGCGGGCGCTGTCCGGCGCGACGGGCGCCCCGCAGGTCGTCTGCGACCGGCTGATCCGCTCCCTCAACGTCACCGCGGAACACGACGACGACGTGGCGGTCCTGGTCGTGCAGCACCCGGCGCGCACGGGCGCCGCCGCCGAACTGTTCCACAACGCCTCGCTCGAACTGCTCGGCGGCATCGAGGCGGCTCCCCGCGCCCGCGCCTTCGCTACGGGTGTGCTCGCCTCGTGGCGCTTCCCGGTGGAGCTGTGCGATCTCGGGGTGCTCGCCGCCGGGGAACTGGTCGCGAACTCCCTCCAGCACGGCACCCCGCCGATGCGTCTCGGCCTGCGCCGCACCGACCGCCGCCTGATCATCGAGGTGACCGACGGCGACGACCACCTGCCGCGCCGCCGCCGCGCCGAACCGGCGGACGAGGCGGGCCGGGGCATCTCGATCGTCGCTTCGATCGCCACGTCGTGGGGGAGCCGCCGCACGCCGGGCGGCGGCAAAGCGGTGTGGTGCGAGTTCGTCCTGCCGCGGTAGCGGCCGCGCTCAGCGCGCGGCGGCCATGGGCTCCGGCGCGCTCTCCGGCACGGAGACGGCCACCACCCGCGACGGCACGTGCGCGAGCGAGGGCTGGTCCTGTACGGGGGTGAGCCGTCGGCCGAGCCGCAGCGCGAGCGCGGTGATGCCCAGCGAGAACAGTACGAACGTCACGATGTACGGGCCGTGCAGCGAGGCCCCCATCGGACCGCCCACGGCGGGACCGACGGCCAGCGCGAGCTGCTTGCAGAGCGCGAACGCCGAGTTGTACTGGCCCACCATCGACTCCGGCGCCAGGTCCGCGACGAGCGGTGCGACGGTCGGCGACAGCATGGACTCGCCGAGCCCGAACAGCGCGTACGTGGAGATCATCGCGGCCGTCGCCATGGTCTGGCTGCCGTGCCCGAGGCCCGCGTAACCGGCCACGATCCAGGCGAAGGCCCAGATCAGACCGACGGCCGCGATGACCCGGGTGCGCCGCCGGCGCTCCACGAGACGCAGCACGACGAACTGGGCGACGACGATGACGGCGGTGTTGGCGGCCAGCGCGATGCCGAGCGTCGAGGGCTCGATGCCGGCGGCCTCGGTGCCGTATGCCGCGAGCCCGGACTCGAACTGTCCGTAGCAGGCGAAGAACAGCACGAAGCCCAGCACGCACAGCTGCACCATCGCGCGGTGCGAGAGCAGCGTCCGCAGCCCGCCGCGCGGGGCCGGCGCTCCGGCCGCCGTCTCCGGCGCGCTGACGGGGGCACCCGGCATCCGCACGGTCGCCGCGATGACGCCGAGCACCAGGAACATCACCGCTTCGATCAGAAACAGCAGCGTGAAGGATGCCGGGCTGCTCGTGTCGACGATCTGCCCGCCGACCAGACCGCCGATCCCCAGCCCCAGGTTCTGCAGGAAGAACTGCATCGCGAAGGCCCGGGTGCGGGTGGCGGGACCGGTGCACCGGACGAGCATGGTGGCGAGCGCGGGCTGCATGACGGCGGTGCCCGCGCCGAGCACGGCCGCTGCCAGGACGGCGGTGGTGACCTGCGAGGAGACGCCGAGGGCGATGGCGCCCAGGGAGGCGACGGCGGAGGCGGCGATCAGCACGGGCAGCGGCCCGCGACGGTCGATCGCCCGGCCGGTGAACGGCAGGACGGCGAGCGCCGCCATGGCGAAGACCGCCAGCACGATCCCGGCCGTGCCGGCGCCCAGATCCCGTACCTGCGCCACATAGACGTACAGGTACGGAACGGTGAACCCGAGCCCGAACGCACTCAGCGCGCTCCCCAGCTGGATCCGCCGCAGTGCTGCGCCCATTTCCCTGGTCACACTCACCTTCCTCAGGTCTAGAAGCCTCTGAGTCGTGCACATCGAACGACTCGAACCCGAAGACTTTATCACTAAAGTTAGATGTTGAACACTACGACTCGAAGGACTTCGACGGGTATGGATGGCGTGCCATACTGCGCGCCATGTCCGACACCACCGAGCCCGGACTCGATGAGCCGAGCCTCGACGAGCAGATCGCCGCCTATCAGCGCGAGTACCGCGACCTCGACCCCCAGGTCGAGCAGGTCGTCTCCGCGCTCGGCCGGCTGAACCGCCGGATGAACGTCGCGTACGGAAGACAGCTCGCCGCGCTCGGCATCAGCAACGCGGAGTGGGAGGTCCTGAAGACCCTCGTCCTGGGAGGGGAGCCCTACCGGCTCGGCCCCGGCGAGCTCGCCAAGCGGCTCGGTCTCACCCCGGCCGCGATGACGCACCGGATCGACCGGATGGCCGGTGAGGGGCTGGTGACCCGCGACCGCGACGAGAACAACCGCGTCCGCGTCATCGTGGAGCTGACGGACGAGGGCCGTACGAAGTGGCTGGAGGCGATGCGGATGGCCACGGACTTCGAGGCGGACCTGCTCCAGGACCTCGACGGCGAGGAGCGCGGGGTGCTCGGGGCGATGCTGACCCGCCTGCTGCGGAGGGTGGAGCACGCCCAGCCGGATGCCGGTGGCCGGCTCACCGACCTGGACTGAGTGGTCCTTCCGGGCCGCCGAGGAGGGGGTTGACACGCCCTGCGGCGGTCCGTAAGGTTCTTCGGGTTGCCACGGGGCCTGAACGGTTCTGCGGCAGCCGATCCCGCCGCAGCCGCGGCACACCAAACTCAGCACGATCTCCCGTTCGGGGAAATTTCGGCATGCCGAAATTCATTTCGAAGGCCCGATTATGAGTCGCCGGGAAAATCCGCTAGAGTTTTGGACGTCGGAAGGGCCCAACAGCCCGGAGGACAAGTCCCGCTGACTGGGAATCAGGCCCGAAAGGATCTGATAGAGTCGGACTCGCCGGAAAGGGAAACGCGAAAGCGAAGAACTGGAAAGCGAAAATCGC
>NZ_JBIBHG010000013.1:0-249764 GCF_042956885.1 Streptomyces sp. NPDC008163
CCTCGCCGACGAGTGGGCCTACCAGCGGCCCTACCGATCCAACGACGAACGCATCAGAGCCCTGGCAGACTTCCTCCACACCTACAACCACCACCAAAGCCACACCGCACTGAACGGCAAGCCACCCATCAGCCGGATCAACAACGCTGCGGGTCAATACACCTAGGCCCTCGCCGGTGCCGTACGCGGAGTCGACCGTGAGCCGGACGCGGACGGTCCGCGAACCCCGTAGGTCGAACGGGGGCGCGTTCTCGGTGCCGCGGCCGGTGCACCGCACGGGCGCGCCCGCCCGGACCGGCGCGGCGGGCGGCGGCTCGGGCCCCGACGCGCCGGGCGTCCAGGCCGCGGGGGCGGGGAACCGGTCAGGATTCGAGAAGCGCGGTGGAGGCGCCCTGCCTAGCATGATCTTCATGGACATCACCATTCACACCAGTTTCCTCCCGCACGACGACCCGGAGGAGTCCCTCGCGTTCTACCGCGACACGCTCGGCTTCGAGGTCCGCAACGATGTCGGCCAGGGCAAGATGCGCTGGATCACCGTCGGCCCGAAGGACCAGCCCAGCACGTCGATCCTGCTGGCGCCGCCGGCCGCGGACCCGGGGGTCACGGACGACGAACGGCGCACCATCACGGAGATGATGGCCAAGGGCACGTACGGCTGGATCCTGCTGGCCACCCGTGACCTGGACGCCACCTTCGAGAAGGTGCAGGCCGGTGACGCGGAGGTGGTCCAGGAGCCGACCGAGCAGCCGTACGGCATCCGCGACTGCGCGTTCCGCGACCCGGCGGGCAACCTGGTCCGCATCCAGGAACTGCGCTAGGCCCTGTCCGACCGCCGAAGGCTTACGGTCCCGTGACGTGCCGCCGCCAAAGCGCGTGACGGGGCCGTGCGCGTCCTAGCGTGGCGTGCATGCGTGTTCTTGTCACCGGCGGTGCCGGGTTCATCGGTTCGGAGATCGTCCGCGGTCTCACCTCGGCCGGGCACGAGGCGGTGGTGCTCGACGCACTGCTCCCCTCGGCGCACGGCCCTGCCGCGCAGCGCCCGGCCGGGGGTGACGACGGGCGGCTGATCGTCGGGGACGTACGGGACCGCGCGACCGTGGACCGCGCGCTGTACGGCGTCGACGCCGTGTGCCACCAGGCGGCGATGGTCGGCCTGGGCAAGGACTTCGCGGACGCCCCGGAGTACGTGGGGTGCAACGACCTGGGGACCGCCGTCCTGCTCGCCGCGATGGCCGGGGCCGGGGTGCGGAGCCTGGTGCTCGCCGGGTCGATGGTCGTGTACGGCGAGGGCCGTTACGCCTGCCCGCGCCACGGGTCCGTCCGCCCCGGCCCCCGGGATCAGGCCGACCTGGCGGCGGGCCGCTTCGAACCGCGCTGCCCGGACTGCGGGGATGCCCTCGCCCCCGGGCTCGTCGGTGAGGACGCCCCGGCCGACCCGCGCAATGTGTACGCGGCGACCAAGCTGGCGCAGGAGCACCTGGCCGCGTCCTGGGCGCGGGCGACGGGCGGCAAGGCGGTCACGCTGCGTTACCACAACGTGTACGGGCCCGGCATGCCCCGCGACACGCCGTACGCGGGTGTCGCGTCGTTCTTCCGGTCGGCGCTGGCCCGGGGCGAGGCGCCGCGCGTCTTCGAGGACGGCGGGCAGCGGCGCGACTTCATCCATGTACGCGATGTGGCCGCCGCGAACACGGTGGCGCTGGAGGCCGTCGGCGCCCGCGTTCCCGGGAGCTTCGCGGCGTACAACACCGGCAGCGGCGAGCCGCACACGATCGGCGAGATGGCGGGGGCGCTGGCGGCGGCCCACGGCGGTCCCGCGCCGGTGGTGACCGGCGAGTACCGGCTCGGGGACGTACGCCATGTGACGGCGGACTCGCGGCGGCTGCGGGAGGAACTGGGCTGGCGGCCGCGGGTGGGCTTCGCCGAGGGCATGGCCGACTTCGCGGCGGCGCCGCTGCGGGAGGCCGGGGCGGGCCTGCCCGTCTGAGGCTCACGCCGTCGGCAGCGTCACCTCGAAGCAGCAGCCGCCGGTGACGTTGCGGACCTCCGCCCGGCCGGCGTGGGCCTCGACGATGCCGCGCACGATGGCGAGCCCGAGGCCCGCCCCGGCCGGTGGGGTACGGGCGTGGCTGCCGCGCCAGCCGGTGTCGAAGACCCTCGGCAGGTCCTCCTCCGGGATGCCGCCGCAGCCATCGGTCACCGAGAGCACGACCCCCTCCGGCGCGCGGTGCGCCGCGACGGCGACCGTGCCGTCGGCGGGCGTCCGGCGGATCGCGTTGATCAGGAGGTTGCCCAGGACGCGGCTCATCTCCTTGCCGTCCACCTCCACGGGCACCTCCTCGATCCGGCCGCCGACCAGCCGCACCCCGTGCTCGCGGGCGAGCGGGTCGGCGCCGGCGAGGGCGTCGCCCACCAGGTCGTAGACGGAGACGCGGGTGGGGGTCAGCGCCAGCGAGCCCGCGTGGATGCGGGAGAGCTCGAAGAGGTCGCCGACCATGTCGTTCATCCGCTCGACCTCGGTGCGGATCTGGCGCAGATAGCGCGGCGAGTCGGCGGCCACCCCGTCCTCCAGCGCCTCGGACATGGCGCGCAGCCCGGCGAGCGGAGTGCGCAGGTCGTGCGAGATCCAGGCGACGAGTTCGCGGCGCGAGGTCTCCAGGGCGCGTTCCCGTGCGCGCGAGCTGTCCAGCTTGGCGCTGGTGGCGGCGAGTTCCCGGGTGAGGGCGGCGAGCTCGGCGGTGGCCGGGGCCTCGGGCGGAGCGAAGGTGCCGCCGTCGCCGAAGGAGCGGGCGGCGAGCGTCAGTTCGCGGCTGCGGGCGGCGACCCAGCGGCCGAGCAGCATCGCGGTGACGAGGGAGACGACTGCGGCCATGGCGACGACGGTCGTGACCACGGTCAGATCGTGCGGGGACAGGAACATCGCCCAGGCGACGGCCAGGGTCCCGGCGAGCATCGCGGTGACGGCCACGGCGGCCACGATGCTCAGGGAGACGGCGAGCGGGCGGTGCCGGGTGAGCCGCAGCGCGAACGCCCCCAGCAGTCCCGCGGCGGCGGCGCCGAGGAAGGCGAAGAGGGCGATGAGGAGCGTATCGGTCATGACGCGGCTCCATCGTCCAGGGCCGCGGTGTCGCCGCCGGGGAGGTCGAGGCGGTAGCCGACGCCCCAGACCGTGCGGATCAGCTCCGGGTGGGCCGGGTCGGCCTCGACCTTCCCGCGCAGCCGGCGTACGTGCACGGTGACGGTGGACAGGTCCCCGAAGTCCCAGCCCCAGACCTCGCGCATCAGCTCCTCCCGGGTGAAGACACGCCCCGGGTGGCGCAGGAAGAAGGCGAGCAGGTCGAACTCGCGGAGCGTGAGGGCCAGCAGCCGGCCCCGGCAGCTCGCGCTCCGGGCCGCCGGGTCGAGCACGAGCCCCGCGCCCTCCAGCAGCCGGGGCTGTCCGGCGGGGACCGCCGCCGCCCTGGCGCGCCGCAGCACGGAGTCGACCCGCAGGACGAGCTCGCGCGGGCTGAACGGCTTGGTGACGTAGTCGTCGGCGCCGGTTTCGAGGCCGAGGATGCGGTCGTCCTCGTCGCCGCGCGCGGTGAGCATGATGACCGGGACCGGGCCGTGCGCGCGCATGCGGCGGCAGACCTCGAAGCCGTCCATGCCGGGCAGCATCAGGTCGAGGACGGCCAGGTCCGGCCGGCGCGCCGCGTAGAGGGCGAGCGCGGCGGGCCCGTCGGCCGCCCGGGCGACGTCGTAGCCGGCCCCGGTGAGGTAGCCCGCGACGACTTCGGCGACGGTCGGGTCGTCGTCCACGACGAGGACATGACCGCGCGCCGGGGCGGTTGTGGGCGCCTCGCCCGCGGGGGCGGGCGGCGGTGTGTCCGGGGGCGTCTGCATGGCACCACCCTGGCACCCGGGGCGGTGCCGCCGGAAACGCGGGCGGGCCGGTGGCGGGCGACGTCCACGTTTCGTAAGAATCCAAAGCCCGAAATGCCGGTTTTCGCTCCGTAGGGTGAGCCGGGTGATCCTTCCTTCCGATGACTCAGGCCCTCGCGCCGACATCGTCCTCCCCTGTCTCGACGAGGCCGCGGCCCTGCCCGGCGTACTGGCCCGGGTGCCCCGGGGCTGGCGGGCGATCGTGGTGGACAACGGCTCGACCGACGGCTCCGCCGATGTGGCCCGCGCGCTGGGTGCCACCGTGGTGCACGAGCCCCGGCGCGGTTTCGGCTCGGCCTGCCATGCCGGACTGCTCGCCAGTGAGGCGGAGTTCGTCTGCTTCTGCGACTGCGACGGCTCGCTGGACCCGGCGCTGCTGGCGGGCTTCGTACGCCGGGTGGCCGACGGCGAGTGCGATCTGCTGCTCGGGCGGCGGCGCCCCCAGGAGCGCGGTGCCTGGCCGGCACACGCGCGGGCGGGGAACGCCGCGCTGTCCCGGATGCTGCACCGCCGGACCGGGCTGCGGCTGCGCGACCTGGGCCCCATGCGCGCCGGCCGCCGCGCCGATCTGCTGGCCCTCGGGCTCACCGACCGGCGCAGCGGCTACCCGTTGCAGATGGTGGTGCGGGCGTCCGACGCGGGGCTTCGGGTGGCCGAGACGGACGTCCCGTACCTCGCGCGTACCGGGAAGTCGAAGGTCACCGGCACTTGGCTGGGCACCTGGCACGCGGTCCGCGACATGCGGGCCGTGCTGGCCGAGCCGCCGGTCCCGGCGGGGGTGCCCCAGTGAGCGCGGGAACGTCCGGACCGGGGCCGACCGGTGCGACGACCTTGCTGGTCATCGCCAAGGAGCCGCTGCCCGGGCGGGTCAAGACCCGGCTCACCCCGCCCTTCTCCCCCACCGAGGCCGCACGCCTCGCGGAAGCCGCGCTCACCGACACCCTGCACACCGTCCTGGCCCTTCCGGCCGCCCGGCGCGTCGTCGTCCTGGAGGGGGCGCCGGGACCGTGGCTGCCGCCGGGCATCGAGGTCGTGAAGCAGGGGGCGGGCGGGCTGGACGAGCGGCTGGCCGCCGCGTTCGGGGCCTGCACCGGACCGACCCTGCTGATCGGCATGGACACCCCCCAGATCACGGCGGCCGATCTGGCCCCCGCGCTGGGCCGCGGCGCCTGGGACGGGTGCGACGCCTGGTTCGGCCCGGCGGAGGACGGCGGATTCTGGGCGCTGGGCCTGGCGGAGCCGGACCCGGGGCTGCTGCGCGGAGTGCCGATGTCAGTGCCGGA
The DNA here is from genome assembly GCF_042956885.1 of Streptomyces sp. NPDC008163. Lineage (NCBI taxonomy): Bacteria > Bacillati > Actinomycetota > Actinomycetes > Kitasatosporales > Streptomycetaceae > Streptomyces > Streptomyces sp. NPDC008163. Next base: position 5,211 of record NZ_JBIBHG010000013.1, read on the forward strand.
GACGGGTGCGGTGCAGCGGCGCCGACTGGTCGAGGCCGGGCTGGCCGTGCGGGACCTGCCCCGGCTGCGGGACGTGGACACCGCGGCCGACGCGGCGGAGGCCGCCGCGCTCGCACCGGACGGGCGGTTCGCCGCGGAGCTGGCCCGGACGCGCCGGACGGCCGTCCGATGAGCCGCGCCGACCGGGGGCGGAACGTGCTGGTCGACTCGCCGGCGGACCTGGACGCCGGGCTCGTGGGCGTGGAACCACACACCGCGTCCCAGGCCCCCGCCCGTGCGGACGCCGACGCGTGGGGCACCGACCCGTACGCCAATGCGCTGCGCAACGGCCACGGGCCGCTGTTCCTGCGCCGGACGGACGGCTGGCTGCTGCCGCTGGACGTCGAGCGCTGGTGCGCCGGGGCCGACGCGGCGGACCTGTCGGCGCTGCGCCGCTGCGAGGGCCCGGTCCTGGACGTGGGGTGCGGGCCCGGCCGCATGGTCGCCGCACTCGCGGCGCGCGGCCACCGCGCCCTCGGCATCGACGTCAGCGAGGCGGCGGTCGCCCGGACGGTCCGGCTCGGCGGGTACGCGCTGCGCCGGTCCGTGTTCGACCCGCTGCCCGGCGAGGGCCGCTGGGGCACCGTGCTGCTCGCCGACGGCAACATCGGGATCGGCGGCGATCCGGACCGGCTGCTGCACCGGGCGGCCGAACTGCTCGCGCCCGGCGGCCTCCTCGTCGCGGAGACCGTGCCGCACGACCTGGACGAGCGGGTCCGGGTGCGGCTGGACGACGGGCGCGCCCCAATCGGGCTCGCGGCTGACGGGCTCTTCCCGTGGGCGCGGCTCGGCTCCTCCGCCCTGCTGGGGTACGCCCGCCCGCACGGGCTGCGGGCCGAAGGTCAGTGGGAGGCGGACGGCCGCACCTTCGTCGCCCTGCGGCGCAGCCGGAGCGTCCGGACCGCGAACCAGAGCGCCGACAGCAGGAACAGCGCCGCCGTGGTGAGCAGCCAGTTCCCGAGGAACACATCGGGGGACAGCCCGCTCGCGGGCTCGTAACGCCTCGGCCGCGCGATCAGCGGGAACCACACGAGCAGCAGCAGCCCGGACAGGAGGGCCGGCACCCGTACGTAGTTGACGGAGGCCGGCCGCCGCCGTCCGAGGCTCCGGCGCAGCACCAGGTCCACCGAGGCGTACAGCGGTACGAGCACCAGGTCGTGGATCAGGGCCGCGCCCACGAACCACAGCGTGACGCCGAGCCAGTCGCCGGCGAGCAGGCGCACGCCCGCGTATCCGGCGAGCGCGAAGGAGGCGGCCAGGAGGACGAGGTGCAGGGGGCCCGCTCCGTAGCGGCGGCGCGGGAAGGCGCGGGGGCCAGTGGTGTTCACAGTTCTCCGAAGGTCAGCCGGGCCACCCATTTGGTGTTGAGCACCCCGGGGGCGGCGGGGACGATGATCCGGGCCGGGTATCCGTGGTCGGGCGACAGGTCCTCGCCGTTGACCTGCAACGCCAGCAGCGAGCGGGGGTCGCGCACCTGGTTGTCGCGGAGCGCGGCCCGGCGGAAGGGGCCGCTGCGCTGAAGGGACTCCACCATCACCCCGGGCGGCCGGTCCGGGTAGCCGGCGAGGGCCGCGAGGTCGCGCAGCCGCACCCCGCGCCACCACTGGTCCGAGGTGGACCAGCCCTCCACGCAGGCGATCGGCAGGGCCGCGCTGTGCTGTTCCATCGCCAGCAGCTGTTCCCGGCTGAACCGCAGGTCGCCGGCCGGGCCGCTGACGGTGAGCCACCAGCCCTCGCCGGTGTCGGCGGTGGTGATCCCGACGGCGGTGGCGGTCTTGTTGATCTGGAAGCCGTTGGGGCCGGACCCGGGCTCGGCAGCGCCGCGCGGGGTGAGCGCGGCGAGGCGGCGCAGGGGCCCGTCGAAGCTCCGGCCCACCGAGGTGACCAGCAGGACGAGTGAGCCCGCGCCGACCAGGGCGAGGGCGCCGCGCCGGGACAGGGTCGGCGCGGCCGGGGCGGGCGATTCCAGCACGTCGCCGGGGACCGGCCCGTTCAGTCCGCCTGTCCGCAGCACCCGTACGGCCTGTGGGGTGCGCAGCCCGGCGTGGGCGAGGAAGGCGGCGAAGAACACCCATGCCCCGTAGAAGTGGAGCGGGTAGAAGGAGCCGGGGAACAGGTACTCCAGCTGGATGTTGAGCAGCCCGGTCACGAACTCGAAGAGTGCCCCGCCCACCAGCAGGAGCAGCGAGATCCGTTCCAGGGCGTGGGCGAGGGACCGGGCCGGCGGAAGCGTGAAGAGCCGGGGCACCACGGACCAGAGCTTGGCCAGCAGGACGGGGACGAGAACGATCCCGACGGTGACGTGGAGTCCCTGCGTCAGCCGGTAGAGCCAGTGCGGCGAGGTGGGCCAGGGGGAGAGGTAGAAGCCGAGCAGCCCCTTGTCCGGTGTCTTGTCGTTGACCGGGGCGAGATCCGGGTTGTACGCGGCGTAGGACAGCAGGCCGGTCACGAAGAGCAGCGTGATCCCGGCGAGCAGGACGAGCCCGAGCACGGCGGTGAACGGCACGCCGCGCACGGGGCTGCGCCAGAAGCCGGGGGCCGACGGCAGCCGCTGGAGGAGCGCGGCGGCGCGGGGCCGGGAGGAAACCAAGGAGGATGTCGGAGTCTTCCGACGGCTGTCGCCCATGGGCCCGACGCTATGCCCGTGGCCTGCGCGTTCGGTGGGTGCGACTCCTGACGAAACGATGACGTCACCCTGGCGAACGTACGGCCGGGGTCATGAATCTGACGGTTGTGTGACGCGCCCCGCCGGTACCCGTCGTCGCGGCCTCCCGGTGCGTACGGTGCCTGCGTGAAGACCGAGGACCGCATCGAGCCCCGTACCGAACGCACCACCGTCGGGAGCTCCGGACAGCGCTGGGATCTGGTGGCCGCCGGGGCGGGCGTCGCGCTCGTGGTCGCCGCCGCACTGGGCGGGCGGGCCATCGAGGACTACGCGCGGACGCTGTACGTGCACTGGCCGCCGCTGCTGGCGTCCTGGTACCCGCACACGGGCCCGGGGACGGTGGCCGCGCCGCTCGTGGCCGTGGCCGTGATCGCGTACGGGCCGCTCCTCGCCCGGCGGCTGCGCTGGCGGTTCCTGCTCCTGGCGGTCTACGCCTCCTCGCCGGCGTGGATCTTCTCGCTCGCGCTGATCGACGGCTGGAGCCGGGGCATCGCCGAGCGGCTGACCACCAAGCACGAGTATCTGCGGGTCATCGACCGCTTCGAGGACATCGGCGCCGCGCTGCGCACCTTCGACACGCACATCCTGATCGGCCCGCCGGGGAACTGGCCCACCCATGTCGCCGGTCATCCGCCGGGCGCCACGCTCACCTTCGTGTTCCTGGACCGGATCGGTCTCGGCGGCGGGGCCTGGGCCGGTGTCTGGTGCATCCTGACCGGCGCGTCCGCCCTGCTCGCCGTGCTGGTCACGGTGCGGGCCCTGGCCGGCGAGGACATCGCCCGGCGCGCGGCACCGTTCCTCGTCCTGGCCCCGGTCGCGGTCTGGGCCGGGACCTCGGCGGACGCCTACTTCGCGGCGGTCGCCGCCTGGTCCGTCGCCCTGCTGACCCTGGCGGCGACGCGCACGGTGCGGAGCCCGGGCGCCGCAGCACTGGGCGCGGGCCTGCTCTACGGCTGGCTCTGCTACCTGAGTTACGGGCTGCCGCTGATCGCGCTCCTGCTCCTGGCCGTCCTCGTGCTCGCCCGCACCGCACGGCCGCTGCCGCTCGCGCTGCTCGGGGCCCTGGTGGCGCCGGTCGCGTTCACGGCGGCGGGCTTCAACTGGTGGGAGGCCTACCACGTGCTCGTGGAGCGCTACCACCAGGGCGCGGGCGGGTTCCGGCCGTTCGGGTACTGGGTGTGGGCGAATCTGGCGTGCACCGTGATCGCGGTGGGTCCGGCGACGGTCGCGGGGCTGCGGCGCGTCTTCGCGGGTGCGCCGGGTGCCGTACGCGGGCTGCGCGGCGGGGAGGCGAATGCGCCGGACCGGCTGGTTCCGCTGGTCCTCGTCGCGGTGCTCCTGCTGCTGGCGGCCGATCTGTCGGGCATGAGCAAGGCGGAGACCGAGCGGATCTGGCAGCCGTTCGTGGTCTGGCTGCTCCCTGCGGCGGCGCTGCTGCCCGACCGGGGGCGCAGGGGCTGGCTCGCCTCCCAGGCGGTGGTGGCCCTCGCCGTCAACCATCTGCTCTGGACGGGCTGGTGACGGCGGAGCCGGTCAACCCAGCCCGACCCGGACGAGCGCGGCGGCCAGCCGGGGCAGGTCCTAGTCGGCGACGAGACCGGCCAGTTTCTCCGGTTCGCGCGGCAGCCCGAGCCCCTCGGCCGCGTCCTGGGCGCGCTTGTCGAAGGCGGGGCGCAGCTCGGGCCACAGCCCCTGGGCCTCGCGGCTGAAGATATCGGCGCCCACGGGCCCGATCCGGGGGAATCCGGTGAGCAGTTCGCGCAGTTTCCCCGGGTCGCCGTCGGCTTCCGCGCGCAGCCTTCGCAGGTCCCCGTGGTAACGGTCGAGGGCGAGCTGGGCGCCCTCGCCGAGCGCGGTGGCGGTGCTCTCGTCGTACCGCCGGTAGTGGGCGCGGACCAGCGCGTCGACGCGGTCCTGCCAGGACGCCTCCACCATGGCGTGGGGTGTGCGCAGCCCGGCGGCGAAGAGTTCCCGGGCGGCGGCCACCGCCATGTCAGCCTTGATGGGGACCGAGAACAGGGCGCACAGGGTCAGCAGTTGGTACAGCGGCATGGGGGTGTCACGCAGCCGGATGCCGGCTTCCTCGGCGTAGGTCCGCCCGTGCTCGTCCAGCAGGTTCCGCACGGTCGTGGCTCTGGACATGGTGGTTCTCCGTTCGGTGCTACGCGGTCAGCGCGTCGAGCAGGGTGCGGGCCCGGACCGCGTAGGGTGCGACGGCGGTCTGGGCGTCGGCGTTGCGCTGGACGTCGAGGTGGAGGCGGTCGCCGCGGGCGTTCTTCCGGGCCTCGGTGATGCCGTCGTCCGGGAAGAGGACCTTGTCGGGGCGGCTGATCTCCGGGATCTTCCGAGCGGTCACGTCCCTCACCTCCCTTTCGTTCGACAGGTGCGCCCGCCTCGCAGGAACCCGGTACCCGAAGTGGGCCGGTTCACTGGTGGGCGGCGCGTGAGGTCACCCGAGCGCGCGACCCGGTGGGCGTATCGGACGGGGCGGTGCCATGTTTCGGACGTGGCCGCCCGGAAACCCGGAGGCCGGGGACAAGAGCGAGGAGGACAACGTCATGCCGGCAGGATCGAGCCCCAAGCGTGAGCGTCAGTACGAGCACGTGAAGGAGAGCGCCGAGAAGCGCGGCACGTCGGAGAAGCGTGCCAAGGAGATCGCCGCCCGCACCGTGAACAAGGAGCGCGCCCGCTCCGGCGAGTCGAAGACGGCGAGCAGGACGTCCACGCGCGACCCGAAGTCGGCCTCCGAGCGAGGCGGTGAGCGCTCGCACAAGGGGGCGCAGGGCCGCACGAGGGACCAGCTGTACGAAGAGGCCAGGAAGAAGAACATCGAGGGCCGCTCCACGATGAACAAGGAGCAGCTCCTGAAGGCCGTCGGCCGCTGAATCACCGGGTGTAGCCGAAACCTTTGTGCGCGGGCCGGGCGGCCCGCGCACAAAGGTTTCGGCACGAGGGAGGGGCACCACACATGGACAACGTACGAGTGGATGAGAACGAGGAAGCCCACAAGGGGCGGGACGAGACAGCCAAGGAGAGAGCGGACCGCCGCTGGACGGAACTGCTCCAGGAACTGCGGGTGGCCCAGACGGGAGTGCAGATCCTCTTCGGCTTCCTGCTCGCGGTGGTCTTCCAGCCGCGCTTCGCCACCCTGGCGGACTCGGACAAGACGATCTACGTCGTGACCGTGCTCCTGGGCTCGGCCACGGCAGCGGCCTTGATAGGCCCGGTCTGCCATCACCGGCTCCTGACCGGACGCAATCTGAAGCCGGAAACGGTGGTGTGGGCGTCGCGACTGACCCTGCTCGGCCTCGTGCTGCTGTTCTGCACGATGTGTTCGGCCCTGCTGCTCATCATGCGCGTCGCCCTGCACAACACGCTCGCCCTGTGGCTGGTCGGCGGCATGGCACTGTGGTCCTTCACCTGCTGGTTCGTGATTCCCGTCCTGGCGGTGGCCCGGTCGGACGGACGCAACGGCAACGAGGACGGGGAGTAGCCCCCGCACGAAAGGTGCCCCCGTCCCACGGGACGGGGGCACCCTCACGTCCGCTCGTCACAGGGCGCGCAGCGCGGGCAGCAGCTTCTCCTGGGCCCAGTCGATGAACGGCTTCTGGTGGTCACCGCCGATCTGTACGAGGGCCACCTCGGTGAACCCCGCGTCGACATAGGGGCGTACGGCTTCCACGAACTGCCCGACGTCGTCGCCGCAGGGCACCGCCCCGGCGATGTCGTCGGGCCGTACGTACTGTGTGGCCTGGTCGAAGGCGGAGGGTCCCGGCAGCTCCGAGTTGACCTTCCAGCCGCCGACGGACCAGCGGAACTGCTCGTGGGCCCGCTTCACCGCCGCGTCGCGGTCGGGGTCGTAGCAGACGGGCAGTTGGCCGACCCGCGGCTTTCCGCCGCCGCCGTGCCGGTCGAAATCGGTGAGCAGTTCCTCCTTGGGCTCGGTGGCGATCACCAGGTCCGCGAGCCGGCCCGCGATCTCGCACGACCGGTCGCCGGAGACGGCGACACCGAGGGGCACGGCCACGTCGGGCACGTCCCACAGCTTGGCGTTCTCCACGTCGAAGTGGGGGCCGTGGTGGTTGACGTAGCCGCCCGAGAGGAGCGCCTTGATGATCTCCACGGCCTCTTCGAGCTTGTCGAGCCGCACCCGGGCGTCCGGCCAGCCGCCGCCCACCACGTGTTCGTTCAGGTTCTCGCCGGAGCCGAGCCCGAGCCGGAACCGCCCCTCGGAGAGCAGTTGCAGCGTCGCGGCCTTCTGCGCCACGACGGCCGGGTGGTACCGGGTGGTCGGGCAGGTGACGTACGTCATCAACGGGATGCGGGTCGTGGCCTGCGCGGCGGCGCCCAGCACGCTCCAGGCGTACGGGGCGTGGCCCTGGGACTTCAGCCAGGGGAAGTGGTGGTCGGAGGTCACGGAGAAGTCGAACCCGGCCTGCTCGGCCGCCACCACGTCCTCGACGAGGGCGCGCGGTCCCGACTGCTCGGTCATCATCGTGTATCCGAATTGCACCATATGAGATGGGTTACCGATGTCCGGCGGTCGAAACGTACGGCCCCCGGATCATGTTTCCTCCTCGCCGGACGCGGAACCCTGGAGGAGGACGTCCGCATACCGCGTACACCGAAAGTGAGGGACGACATGGCTGTCGCGACCTACTGCCTGGTTGCCGTCGACTGCCCGGACCCGGCGGCGCTCGCCGGTTTCTACCAGAAGGTGCTGGGCGGCGAGGTGACGCACGACCACGACCGCTGGTACGACCTGCGCGTCCCCGGCGGAGCGCGTCTGGCCTTCCAACTCGCCCCCGGCTTCCAGCCGCCCGAGTGGCCGCGCCCCGACCGGAATTCCCAGCAGGCGCACCTGGACTTCGAGGTGGAGGACATGGAGGCCGCCCACCGCGAGGTGCTCGCCCTGGGGGCCACTCCGCTCGACGTGGACGACGACGGCGGAAAGCGCGGCTTCCGGGTCTACGCGGACCCGGCGGGGCACCCGTTCTGCCTGTGCGACCAGGGGTAGCGTCTACGGGCTCATCCGGCCGATGACGCCGGAGTCGAGGCGGCCCAGCAGCGCGGCCGGGGAATCGTGGACCTCCACGGCCCCGGCCGCTTCCAGGTCCGCGCGGGGGATGCCGCCCGACAGCAGGCCCACGGCGGGGACCGACGCCCGGGTCGCCGCCGCCATGTCCCAGACGGAGTCGCCGATGTACACGGCCTCCTCGCTGGTGGCGCCGGCGAGGTCCATCGCGTGGCGGATCGGGTCCGGCGCCGGCTTCCCCTCGTCCACGTCGTCGGAGCTGGCGGTGCCGGAGATGACGTCGTCGGCGTCGAGGGCGCGCCGCAGGGCCTTCAGCTCGGGGCCGGACGCGGAGGTGGCGAGGACGATCGTCCAGCCCCGGCCGGCCAGGGCGCGCAGCAGGTCCGCCGCGCCCTCCAGCGGGGGCAGGCGTTCGAAGTAGGTGGCGTACAGCGCGGAGTGGGTGGCGCTGATGCCGTCGTCCTGTTCCCGGTCCCGGTCGGGGCCCAGCAGATGGGCGACGAGGTCGTCGGATCCGAGGCCGACCGCGCGGTGGATGGCGGGCATCGGCACGGTGTGTCCGGCCTGGTGGAACGCCTCCCACCACGCGGTGACGTGCAGGTAGTTGGTGTCGACCAGGGTGCCGTCCACGTCGAACAGTGCGGCGCGCGTCATGGGGAGTCCTTTCGTGCGGGCGGGGCCCGCCGGTGTCACAGGGCGATGACTTCGGCGGCGGCCATCAGCTCCACCGGCTGCCTGCCAGCGGAGCGGTCTCCTCGCCCGTGCCGCGTACCACGCCGCGCAGGAACGCGGTCAGCGCCTCGGACGCCGAGTAGCGGGGCCGCCAGCCCAGTTCCTCGTGCGCCCGGGCGCAGTCCATGACGGGCAGGCGCAGCACGGCGTCGAAGAGGTGGGGTGACGCGGGGACCGCCCGCGCGTGCCAGGCGGTCGCCAGGGCTCCGCGTACGAGCGGCACGGGTGCGCGCACCACTCGCGCGTCGAGGAGGGCTCCGAGGGAGCGGGCGTCGGTGACGGTGTCGGCGGCCAGGTTGAAGGGGCCGCGTACGTCGCCGAGCACGGCGAGCCGGTACGCCTCGGCCGCGTCGTCCGTGTGCAGCACCTGGAACCGCAGCCCCTCCAGGTCGGGCACGAAGGGCAGCAGGTCGGGGCGGAGGAGAACGCCGGGCAGGTACTTGCCGCCGAAGATGCGCCGCTGCTCCGGGGCGGCCGTCTCCTTGAAGAGGAAGCCCGGCCGCATCCGTACCACCCGGATCTGCGGGTGGCGCAGCTCGAAGGTGTCCAGAACCCGTTCCAGGTACGCCTTCTCCCGGCAGTAGGCGGCGTCCGGCCAGCCATGGGTCGGCCACTGTTCGTCCACTCCGGGCTCCCGCTTGGGCCCGGGCGCGTAGGCGCCCACGGACGAGGCGTGGACCAGCGCCGGGACGCCGGCCGTGCGCACCGCGTCGAAGACGCGGAGGGAGCCTTCGACGTTGCTGCGCCAGGTGACGACGGGGTCGTGGGTGGGCTGGAAGCGCCAGGCCAGGTGGACGACGGCGTCCGCGCCCGCGAGCAGGGAGCCGAGCCTCCCGGCGCTGTCCGGGCGGGAGAGGTCCACCCTCCCCCACTCGACGCGGGGCAGGGTGAGGCCGGGCAGCCGCCGGGCGAGCCCGAGGACCGACCCGACGTCCGGGTCCTGCGCCAGGGCCCGTACGAGGCTGGTGCCCACGTTGCCGGTGGCGCCGGTGACGACGACGCGCAGCCCTTGCGATGCGTTCACGGTGACTCCTCACCTCGCGGCGTCAGGGCCGCAACAGCGTCTTGACCATGCCGTCGGCCTTCGCCCGGAAGGTCTCGTACGCCTTCGGGCCGTCCTCCAGCGGAAGGTGGTGCGTGGCGAAGTCGTCCACGCCCAGCGGGTCGTCGTCCACGAGCAGCGGCAGGATGTCGGGCACCCAGTGCTTGACGTTCGCCTGCCCCATCCGGAACTGGATCTGCTTGTCGAACATCGTGAGCAGGGGCAGCGGGTCGACGGAGCCCCCGTAGACGCCGGAGATGGAGACGGTGCCGCCCCGGCGAACCGCGTCGATGGCGGTGAGCAGGGCGGTGAGGCGGTCGATGCCGGCGTGCTCCATGAGCTTGCGGGCCGCCGCGTCGGGCAGGAGCCCGGTGGCCCACTGGCCGGCCTTGCCGATCGGTGTCCCGGTGGCGTGGGCCTCCATGCCGACGGCGTCGATGACCGCGTCGGTGCCCCGGCCGCCGGTCAGGTCCCGGACGGCGTCCGGCAGGTCCTTGCCGTAGCGGCTCAGGTCGAGGGTCTGGACACCGCGTGCGGCGGCGCGGGCGAGGCGTTCGGGGACCAGGTCCACGCCGATGACCAGGCCGGCGCCCCGGTGCAGGGCGATGCGGGCGGCCATGTCGCCGATCGGGCCGAGGCCGAGGACGGTGAGGCTGCCGCCGGGCGGGACCGCCGCGTACTCGACGGCCTGCCAGGCGGTGGGCAGCACGTCGGACAGGTAGACGAACCTGTCGTCCGGCGGGCCCTCGGGCACCTTGACGGGCAGGGTGTTGCCGAAGGGGACCCGCAGCAGCTCGGCCTGTCCGCCGGGCACCTGCCCGTAGAGCTTGGTGTAACCGAAGAGCGACGCACCGGTGCCGTACTCCCTGACCTGTGTGGTCTCGCACTGCGAGTGCAGGCCCTGGTCGCACATGAAGCAGGTGCCGCAGGAGACGTTGAACGGGACGACCACCCGGTCGCCGCGCGACACGGCTGTCACCTCGGGGCCTGTCACCTCCACGATGCCCATCGGCTCGTGGCCCAGGATGTCGCCGGGGTCGAGATACGGGCCGAGCACCTCGTACAGATGGAGGTCCGATCCGCAGATGCCCGTCGAGGTCACCCGGATGATGATGTCGGTCGGGTCCTGGATGACCGGGTCCGGAACGGTCTCGACACGGACGTCCCGCTTTCCTTGCCAGGTCAGTGCGCGCATGAGTGGTCTCCTCGCTCTCGGGTCAGTGGCGGTCCGTGCGGCGTGCCGCCCCGGCCTCCGCCCGGGCGATCCGTCCGGCGGTCTCGCGCCGTCGTCCCTCCGCCTTCAGGCTCTCGTCGCCCAGCGCCGCGCCGTCCGATTTGAGCTTCGCCGCCTTCACCCTCATGGCCAGGGCGCGGGCGATTTCGGCATGCCGTCCCATATCTCCTCGGTTCCTCCCGGGTCGTCCTGCGGGCGTGCCCGCACAGCGGTTCCGTGCGACGGGTTCCCACGGAATCCGGGTTCAACCGGAATGCCCGGTTCGATCCCTGCGGGCAGGGCGGTCGCTTGGTACGCAAACACCCCGGCCGGTCCCGCATGTCCCCGGGCGGTACGGGTACCCGCCTGGCCAGGCTCCCGGCGTACGCGGGAGCAGGCGCTGCCGGTTGGGACCACAGCCGCAGCGCCGCCCAGATCCCGGCCCCGGCGGACACCGGGCTGCGCACCGTACGGGCCTGCGCGCCGAGGGGCCGGCTCCAGGCCGTCGCGCGTCTCACCCTCGTGTGCGGCTGACGCACTCCGTGACCGCGTCGTGGAGGCTGCCCGTGCGGGCGAGGGCGTCGCGCTGGATCCGTGCTCCCGTGCCGTTCTTCAGGACCCGGTCGATGCCCTCCCGGACCGCGGCCAGGTCCCCGCTGTCCTCCAGCGCGTCGCGCACATGGGTGAGCAGCGCGTGCAGCACGGCGGGCGCGGGGGCGGGGCGCATGGTGGCGGGGTGCAGCAGCTCGCCCTCCAGGCCCGAGCGGCCGGCCTGCCAGGCGGCCATGCGGAGCAGGCCCATCCCGTACGGCTCCGGCGGATCGCCCGCCCGCCAGGCCCGGGCCGCCGTCTCGACCAGCCCGCGCGCCAGTGTGGCGAGCAGGGCGGCGTCGGCGGGGTCGAGGCAGACGTCCGCGACCCGGATCTCGACGGTGGGATAGCGGTGCGAGAGCCGGGCGTCGAAGTAGATCATGCCCTTGTCGCGCAGGACGCCCGTGCCGACGAGGGCTTCGACCGCGTCGTGGTACCGGCGGGCGGAGCCGAACAGTTCCATCGGCCCGGCCGAGGGCCAGCGGCCCCAGACCTGGCTGCGGTAGCTGCTGTACGCGGTGTCCTGGCCCTGCCAGAAGGGCGAGTTGGAGCTCAGCGCGAGCAGCACCGCGAGCCAGGGGCGGATGCGGTCCAGGACCGCGACGCCCTCCTCGTCCGACTCGACGGAGACGTGTACGTGGCATCCGCACGTCAGCTGTTCCTGCGTGGTCAGCCCGAACTTGTCGGCCAGCCAGCGGTACCGTTCGCCGTCGCCGATGGACGGGCTGACGGGCAGCGGCGATGTGGCGAGCGCGGCGACCGCTCCCCCGGCCTCGGCGGCGCTGCGGGCGGCCTCCGCCCGCCAGCGCAGGATCTCGTCCGCGATCTCCCGCATGTCCGCGCGCGGCTCGGTGGCGAACTCCAGCTGCTGGCGGTGCAGCTCCTGCTCGAAGGCCGAGTCGCCTTCGGCGCGCCGCTCGGCCAGGGCGAGCACAGCCGTCGACAGGGCCCTGGGGTCGCCGCTCTGCTCGTCCACGAGCAGCAGCTCCTCCTCGACGCCCACAGTCCGCACCATCATGTCCTCCATGCTCGCTCGGCCGGGGGCGGGCGCTCTCGCGGCCGAGGCGCCTTCCACCCTCCTCCACTTCGCCGTATGCCACCTCATGGCGCGGGCACCCCTGACCGGCCGGTTTTTCTCCGCCCGGGCCCGCCTCGCCCGCCGCTCAGCGCAGGCCGCCCCGCCGCGCCACGATGGCCATCTGGCCCGCCGCGATCTCCGCGGCGCCGGCCTCCAGCAGCGAGAACGGCGGCCCGGTCCCGCCCCGGAGCAGCGTCAGCGCCCCCAGTACCGACGTGCCGTCGGGCACGGTCAGCGCCACGGAGAGCAGGGCGGTGACGTCGGCGCGGACCATGAGCGGCGCGCCGCCCCCGTCCGCACCCAGCCGGTCCAGGTCGTCCGTCAGCTGTTCCACCGCCGCCGCGCCGGAGGCCATCACCTCGACGGCCACGGGGCAGGCGCGCGGGTCCTGCCGGAGGAACGCCTTCTCCAGCCCCGCGTCGTCCGGCGCCGGGGGACCGTGGACCGCGACCCGGACCGGATCGTCCGGGGGCCCCAGGTCGAGCAGCGCCCAGTCCGCGAGTCCGTCGCGCAGGAGCCCCGCGACGGACCCGAGGGCCGCCACGGAGGGGTCGCGGCCCAGGAGCGACCCGGCCGCGCGGTCCAGGAGGCCGGTCAGCTCCGCCTGGCGTACGACCGCCGAGGGCTCGGCCCGGTCAGCGGGGCGGCCGGGGGCGCGCGGGCCCGGTGCCGGTGCGAGCACCACGAGCACGTCCCGCCCGCGCTCCCCCGGCGCGTCGATGCCGGTGAGCGTGGCGTACAGCGGGCCGTCCGGCAGCCCGGGGAGGCGGACCGGGAGGCTGCGGCCTCCCCCGCCGTCGGCCACGGCCGCCACGTGGGCGCGGAGGGCGGCCCGGTCGGCCGGGGGCAGGAGCGCGGCGAGGGGGCGGCCCGCGGCGTACCCGGGAGGGAGTCCGGTCAGTTCGGCGGCGGCCCGGTTGAGGCGGCGCACCACGGTCTGCCCGTCGGTCAGGACGACGGGCCAGGGCAGCTGGTCGAACATGGCCTTGAACGGCGCCGCCTTCGCGCCCGGAGGACGGAACGGTGCCGGTGGGTGTTCCACCAGGCGCAGGGCCTCGATCGCGTGGTCCAGCTCCGCGAGGGCCGCGTCGAGCAGGACCGGGTATTCGGCGGGAGGATGGTCCCGGGCCGCGCGCAGTTCCCGGGCGCGGGCGAGGAGGGCCGGAAGACCGCTCTCGCCCTTCGGTGGCCCGTTCATACGACGAAGCTAACCGATCACCGGTGCGTCGGCGGCGAGCGGCGCGGCGGGTCCCGGGTTCCCAGGGAGGCTGAGGATGACGCGCCCGATGGACGCGGTGACCGATGACACGGCCGTGGCGCCGTGGCTCGTGCGGCTCGGCGGGCGGGCGATGCGCTGCTCGGCGGGATGCCGGGGCGCGACGGTGTCTCTGCGGTGCCCCGGCGGGGAGGCCCACCGCGCTTCGACCCACCCGGACCTCGCGGTCCTGGCCGCGCTCCAGGAGGAGACCGGCGAGGGGCCCGGCGTCGAGGCCGCCCGCTCCCTGCGGCCGGTCGGGGCCGCCGATCTGGTCGCGGACGCGCGGTGGCCGGAATTCCGGGTGGCGGCTCTGGAACGGGGGCTGCGTGCCTGCACGGCGGTGCCGGTCATGACGGAGGGCGTCACGGCGACGGTCACCCTGTACGCGTTCCGGCCGTGGCGGCTGACGGCGGAGGTCCGGGAGGCGGTCACGGTTCTGGCCGAGGAGACGGTCGCCGGACTTCTGCGCGAGCATGCCCGTACCGGAGCGGAGGCGGAGGCGGAGCAGCTGCGGACGGCGATGGCGTCACGGGCCGTGATCGACCAGGCCATCGGCATCGTGACGCACCTGCTGGACTGCGCCCCGGACCGGGCGTTCGACGTCCTGCGCGTGCTTTCGCAGCGTACGAACCGCAAGCTGAGCGCCGTGGCGGCGCGGATCGTACGGGCGAAGGGCCGGGGCAGCACGCGTGAGCTGCGCCGGTTGCTGGACGAGGTGCGGGCTGACGGAGCCTGAGACCTGTCCGCCCCGTCCCGTCAGTTGAAGGCCTCGGCGCCCCCGGCCGCCTGGACCTTTTTGACGCAGGCGTCTTCGAAGCCGCCCAGACTGAGGGTGCGGTCGTGGGCGCCCAGGCGGTAGTTCATGACTATGGTCCAGCCGCGCTTCTTGAAGACAGCTTCCACTGCGACGACCGAGCCGTCCGGCGCCTTGCGCTCGGCGCGCTTCTTGGTCTCCGCCCATCCCCGGCCGGTCAGCGCTTCCGCCAGGGCATTGGTGCGGTGCACGTCCAGCGTGGAGGCAGCTGTGCCGAACGACTTGTAGTCGACGAAGCAGGCCCCCAGCGGGCTGGAGGAGTCGGCAAGGGAGGCCGCCCATTTCGGGTCGTTCGGCAGCGCCCCCGTGTCCTTGGTGACGCTGTCGAGTACCAGACGCATCTTGGCCTTGGTGATCGGACCGGAGTCTTCCGGTCTCGGGGCGGCCGCCGACACCCCGTTCTCGCCCCGGTCGTTGCCGCCGCCCCCGCAGCCGGTCACACCGATCAACGCCGCCGCGACGGCGGCAGCCCACCCCACCCTGTTCACATGTGTCCTTTTCGGAGGCCCACCCAGCCGGAACCGCCATTCTAGGCAGCGGCGCCCCAGTCCCTCAGGAGCCGGTCTCCGAGGCGGCCTTCCAGGAAGCCGGTGGTGTCGATGCCGAAGACGATGTCCGGCTCCAGGCCGGGTTCGTCGTCCAGCAGCCCCCGTACGACGTCGTGCCGCACCACCTGCTCGTGGACCGCGTCCGCCTCCACGTGTTCGGTGTAGAAGAACTCGGCGGCGGGTCCGGCGCCCGCCCGTTTCATGGCGAGGGCGAGGCGGCGGGAGGCGGGGGACGAGGTGATCTCCACGGCGGCGAAGTGTCCGACCAGGGCGCCGCGAAGCCGCCGGTGCAGGCCGAACAGGGACATGAGGTTGACGACGGCCAGCATCTCGGCGTGGCCCTCGTCCAGATAGTGGCCGTATGCCGTCTCCAGGCCCAGGTCCGTCATCAGGTCGGCGAAGAGCCGGGCATGGACGCGGTCGGCGCGGCCGGCGCCGAACTCGTCGTACTCGATCGCGGCCATGCCCGCCTTGGCGCGCCCGTTGAGCCGGGGCAGCACCCAGGCGTGCGGGTCGGCCTCCTTCAGGTGGTACAGGGAGCGCTGGGCGGCGTAGGCGCGCAGCCGGTCCGGTGTGGCGTGCTCCTGGAGGAAGTACGACACGCCCGTTCCGTCGACCGGCTCGACGAGCAGCGCGTCCAGGGTGTCGTCCAGTCCGGCCCCGGGCGGGACGTCCCGGCGGAGCGCGGATTCGAAGCGGCGTTCCAGGGCCGCCCTGACCGCCAGCAGCGCCGGATCCCATTCCAGGGCGGGGTCCACGCCCTCGAAGCCCCGGTAGTGGAGCTCGTAGCAGACGTACAGGGCGAGCTGGAGGTCGTCGCCGTAGGGTTCGACCGCGTCGGCCAGGGAAGGGGCGGGCAGGGGAGCGTCGCCCCGGAGATGGGCGACGACCGCCGCCGAGAGCTCGCCGCGGGCCCTGGGAAGCCTGGATCCGCCCGTCCGACCGGCCATGCCGTCACTCCTCGTGCGTCTGCCCCGAAGCCGCTCTCCCACCATGTGCGCCCGCCGCCGATGCCGCCACATGAATGAGCGCGCCCGTGCGGGGAACCCAGAGGCTGCGACCCGGAAGCCACGTCACCGGGCGTGTTTCCCCGTAGGACGGAAGGACGGCAGAAGATGAGCGACAACGGCAGCAAGGGCAAGGTGCTGGCCATCGTCACCAACTACGGCGTGGAGCAGGACGAGCTCCTCGTGCCGCTCGGCCATCTGCGCGAACGCGGTGTGCGGGTCGATGTGGCCGCCCTGAAGAAGGACGACATCGAGACGCTGGTCGGCGACAAGGACCCCGGCAAGTCCGTACGCCCCGATCTCACGCTGGACGACGTCGACCCGGCCGGCTACGACCTGCTGCTCGTACCGGGCGGCACGCTGAACGCCGACACGCTGCGCCTCCAGGGCCCGGCCCGCGACATCGTGCGGTCGTTCACCGCCTCCGGGCGGCCCGTCGCGGCCATCTGCCACGGACCGTGGATGCTGGTGGAGACCGACAGCGTCAAGGGCAAGCGGCTCACTTCGTACGCCTCGTTGCGGACCGACGTACGCAATGCGGGCGGTGACTGGGTCGACGAGCCGGTCGTGACGGACGAGTCCGGCGGCTGGAAGCTCATCACCTCGCGCAACCCGGGCGACCTGGACCCGTTCCTCAAGGAGGTCGACGCCGCGCTCGCCGGCTGAGGCACCCCCGTGAAGGCCGCCCGGCACTCCGTCCGGGCGGCCTTCACACGGGCTGGGGCGCGAAGGGCCGGAACTCGTCCTCGCCCGGCTGCACGACCCCGTAACTGCTCTCCGGGACCTCTTTCCACACCCCGGGCAGCCCGCCGAGGGGTTCCGACACCACCAGGCGGGTGCTGTCGGACACGCCCCGCAGGAAGTCCGAATCCGGGTGGAGGGCGCGCACGGTGTCGGCCCTGCTGCTGTAGAACAGCGAACGCGACGTGCCGAGACTCGAATAGCGGAACGACCACAGCCGCTCGCCGTCGGACACCGCGACGGTCATCTGGAGCGGATGCTCCACACCCTTCTCGCGGCCCACGCGTTCGATCAGCCCGGCCATCCTGGCCACCGCGCCCGGCACGTCCTGGTCCAGCCCGAACGTCAGCGCGAGGTAGAACATCACCTCGGAGTCCGTGGACCCCTCCAGGACCGAGAACAGGGCCGGGTCGAGGGCCAGCGAGAGATCGCGCCGCAGCCGGTGGAAGTCCGCGATCGCCCCGTTGTGCATCCACATCCAGCGGCCGTGCCGGAAGGGATGGCAGTTGGTCTGCTGGATCGCCGTCCCCGTGGACGCCCGCACATGGGCGAAGAACAGCGGCGAGCGGATGTGGCTCGCGATCTCCCGCAGATTGCGGTTGTTCCAGGCGGGGCCGGTGTCGCGGATGATCGCGGGGGTCTCCAGTTCGGGGCCGTACCAACCGACCCCGAAACCGTCCCCGTTGGTCGTCTCCACGCCCATGGTGGAGTGCAGGCTCTGGTCGATGAGCGAGTGCTCCGGCTTGTAGAGGAGGTCGCTGAGCACGACACTCGTGCCGGAATAGGCCAGCCATCGGCACATGTGCGGCCGTCCCTTCCCGGGCGGCGGGCAGGGGCCGGCGCGCACGCGCCGTTGGTGCTTCCGCGGGCCTCGGTCCCTGGGGCGCCCGGTCGTCGTCGTAAGGTCCACGCTACCGACTTCAGGGGCCGGCTGCCCGGCCGCGCCCGCCGGAAACCGCCGGGACGACGGGCACCCGGTCAGGCGGCAGCGGCGGGCCGGTGCCGGAAGGTCTCCGCCAGGGCCGTGTTGACCACGACCACGGCACCCAGCACCGCCGCGGCGGCCGGGTGCCCGACCCCGTACAGCGCGAGGGCTCCCCCGCAGAGCACCACGGCCTTCACCACCAGGACACCCGCGAGCGGCGGGCGGAACCGGGCGCGAGGTGCGGCGAACAGCGCCCACAGCGCGATGGCCGCGGCGAGAACGGCGGTGCCGACGAGCAGTTGGAACACCACCTCGTCAGCGAGAGAGAACCCCCACCAGAAGAGGCAGGCCAGCGCCGCCACCTCCAGGAGGAACGCGAGCAGTTCGTTCGCCCCCCACCAGGGCCGCCCGGCCACCGGCGGAATCACCGGACGGTCGGCAGGTCTTCCGATCACTACGTCCCCCCTCGTCGTCCGCGTGTACGAAACCCAGCCTACCGACCGTCCAGTTCGGGCCCCGCGACGCCCGTGTCGCCCGTAGGAACGGGACGCCGAGGCGGATGGCTCAACCGATGTGTCCGGCCGGACGACGGGGGGTACGCGTGGTCGGGCGATGCCGTCCCTCGCGCGTGGCGACCACTCCGCGCGGCACCGTTCTTCCCCCCACAGAGATTGGAATCCAGTGAGCGACAACGAGATCCCCGGCGCTCCCGGTCCCGAGCCCGCCCAGATCGACGAGCCCACGAAGCCGCGCGGACCGCTGCCGCCCAAGCACGACCAGCGCGGTCCCGAGACCGTGAGCCCGACCGGGCAGCCGACCGGCGCCGGACAGGACAAGGTGGCCCAGGGCGGCGCCTACCTCACCAACGCGCAGGGCGCCCGGCTGTACGACACCGACCACTCGCTGAAGGCCGGTCCCCGGGGCCCGGTGCTCCTCCAGGACCACCACCTGCGGGAGAAGATCACGCACTTCGACCACGAGCGCATCCCGGAGCGGGTGGTGCACGCCCGCGGTGCCGCCGCCCACGGCGTCTTCCGCGCGTACGGCGCGGCGGCCGGCATCACGAAGGCGGCGTTCCTCGCCGAGGGCGCCGAGACGCCGGTCTTCGTCCGCTTCTCCACCGTGCTCGGCTCGCGCGGTTCCGCCGACACGGTGCGCGACACCCGGGGCTTCGCGACGAAGTTCTACACCGACGAGGGCGTCTTCGACCTGGTCGGCAACAACATCCCGGTGTTCTTCATCCAGGACGCCATCAAGTTCCCCGACATCATCCACGCGGGCAAGCCCCACCCCGACCGGGAGATCCCGCAGGCGCAGAGCGCCCACGACACGTTCTGGGACTTCGTCACCCTGCACACCGAGGCGACCCATCACACCCTCTGGAACATGTCGGACCGGGGCATCCCGCGTTCGTACCGGATGATGGAGGGCTTCGGCGTCCATACGTTCCGGCTGGTCAACGCCGAGGGCGCGACCACGCTGGTGAAGTTCCACTGGAAGCCGAAGCTGGGCGTGCACTCGCAGGTGTGGGAGGAGGCCCAGATCGCCTGCGGGATGGATCCGGACTTCCACCGCCGGGATCTCGCCGACGCGATCGAGGCGGGCGCCTTCCCCCAGTGGGAGCTGGGGGTGCAGACGTTCCCGGACGCCGAGGACCAGATGTTCGAGGGCATCGATCTGCTCGACCCCACGAAGTTCGTGCCGGAGGAGCTGGCGCCGGTCCGCCCGATCGGACTGATGACGCTGAACGCCAACCCGTCGAACTACTTCGCCGAGACGGAGCAGGTCGCCTTCCACGTCGGCCACCTGGTGCCCGGCATCGACGTCACCAACGACGCGCTGATGCAGGGGCGCCTCTTCTCGTACGTCGACACCCAGATCACCCGGCTCGGCGGGCCCAACTTCGCCCAGCTGCCGATCAACCGCACGCACGCGCCCGTCAACGACATGCTGCGCGACGGGATGCACCAGACGGCGGTGCACCGGGGCGTGGCACCGTACCGGCCCAACTCGCTCGACGGGGGCTGCCCGTTCACCGCCGGCGCGGACACCGGCGCCTACATCGAGGTGCCCGTCGACGTCCCGGCGGCCCGGAAGGTGCGGGACGCGGCGGCCTCGTTCGACGACCACTTCAGCCAGGCCAGGCTGTTCTGGCTGAGCATGACGCCCACGGAGCGGGAGCACATCACCGCCGCGTACGCCTTCGAGCTCGGCAAGTGCTGGGACCAGGCGATCAAGGAGCGCGGCCTCCGGGTGCTGGCCAACATCGACCCCGAGCTGTGCGCGCGCGTCGCCGAGGGGCTGGGTCTCCCGGCGCCCGGGGCGAGCGAGCCGCTGGGCTCGCCCGAGCCCAGCCCCGCCCTGTCCCAGCTGGGGCACACCTGGCCGGTCGAGGGCCGGGTCGTCGGCATCGTCACCAGTGGGGAGTCCGGTCTGGACGCCGTACGCGAGGCACGCGGCGCCGTCCTCGGTGCCGGGATGGTCCCCCTGGTGATCGCGCCCTCGGGCGGCAAGCTGGGCTCCGGGAACGACGCGGTCACCGTCCAGCGCACGTTCGCCACGGCCCGGTCCATCGAGTTCGACGCGATCGTGCTGGTGGGGGCACCCGCCCCGGCCCCGGACGCGTACGGGGCCCGTGACGCGAAGACCGACGACGGGGCCCGGTCCACCGGTGTGGACCCGCGGGTCCTGCTCCTGGTCACCGAGGCGTTCCGGCACGGCAAGGCCGTCGGTGCCTGCGGCACGGGCGCGACGGTGCTGGAGAAGGCCGGTGTGGCCGCGGACGCCCCGGGCGTCGTGGCGGGCGTGGCCGCGTCCACGGTGCTGGACGGCGTCACCGAGCTCCTCGCAGGTCACCGCGCCTGGGACCGCTTCACGCCGACGCTCTGAGACCGCACCGGGCCGGTCCGGGAGGACGCGGACCGGCCTCCGCCCATAGGGTGACGAAAGGCGTGTTTTCCCCGTGCCCGGCAGGGCACTCGCAGGGTGCGAACGGCGGTCGCCCGCGGCCGCCCCCGCATCCTTGACGCCTCCGACGGAAGGACGAATCATGCCGACAGAGGCACGTGGCGACGACGTCTACCAGCCGCAGGACGACGGCCAGGACCCGCCGAACGACGATCTCGACCTGGAGAACGCGCTCGGCGAGCGGGGCCTGGACGATCAGTTGGACGAGGGCTACTCGCCGCCCGAGCGCCCCCTCGGCGTCGACAAGTACGGCACGACGGGCGAGGAGGAACGTCGCGGCGAATCCCTCGACCAGCGCCTGGCCCAGGAGGTCGAGGACGTCGAGCCGCCGGACGGCGACGGCATCGGGGACCTGGACGACGGCGAGGGTGAGCCGCTGGAGCCGGAGGAGGGCGAGACCCGCTCCGGGCGGCTCACCGCGAGGGACGAGGTGCCGGGCCGGCGGACCGACGCCTACGCCGACGACGTGGGCGTCGACGGCGGCGCGGCCTCGGCCGAGGAGGCCGCCGTGTACACCACGGACGAGGAGGAGGAGCAGGGCCGCGAGGGCTGACCCACGGCTCGCGCCCGCGGGGACCGCCCCGGATCATCCGCGTACCGGAAGGCCGCCGGTCCGGGAACGCGGTGCGGAATCGGGTGCGGGTAGCGGGGTCAGCGCGTGCGCGGGCCGGGGCGCGGGCGCATCGTTCTAGAGGGCCCCCGGCGAAGGAGCGCCGCATGCCGAGTCCGGACTGGAAGACACCCGTCGCGGGAGCGCCCTGCTGGGTGAGTCTCACGACCCACGATCTGCGGGCCGCGCGGGCCTTCTACGCCCGGGTGATGGGCTGGGAGTTCCACGACAGCAGCCTGGGCGACGACTTCGTCCTCGCACGTGCCCACGGCAGGGCGGTCGCCGGCATCGGCTGCCCGGGCGGTGGCCCGCCGCCTGCCTGGATTCCGTACTTCGCGGTGGCGGGCGCGGACGGTACGGCCGACCGCATCCGGGAGCGCGGTGCCACGCTCGCCGTGGGCCCGCTGCCGCTGGGCGAGGGGCGGGCGGCGATCGCCGCCGACCGGGAGGGGGCCGTCTTCGGCTTCTGGGAGGGCCCGGCGCCCGTCTGGGCCGACGGACTGCGCGCCCCGGCCAGGGTGGATCTTCAGTCCCGCCACGCCTTCGAGGCGGCCATCTTCTACGCGGAGGTCTTCGGCTGGGCGAAGCCGCAGAGCCGGTGCGCGGTGGATTACGCGGAGGACCGCGTCCTCGTACGGGCGGGCGGCCACACCGTGGTGACGCTGCGTGGCGGCGGGGTGGAGAACGCCGCGGATCCCCTGGTGCGAGCGCGCTGGATCGTGGACTTCCTGGTGCCCGACAGCGGGCGGGCGGCGGAGGCAGCGGTGGCAGCCGGGGGCG
Organism: Streptomyces sp. NPDC008163; assembly: GCF_042956885.1. Classification (NCBI taxonomy): domain Bacteria; kingdom Bacillati; phylum Actinomycetota; class Actinomycetes; order Kitasatosporales; family Streptomycetaceae; genus Streptomyces; species Streptomyces sp. NPDC008163. The sequence continues at coordinate 27,256 of NZ_JBIBHG010000013.1, forward strand.
AGGCGACGCCGGTGGAGGGCGTACCGGGGACCGCGTTCGTGCTCCGGGACCCGGAGGGCGCGCTCTTCACGGTGTCCGACCGCTGACGGGGTCCCCGCTTGGCATGTTTGAGGTGGGTTCGTACGGGAATGGGCCAGGGGTGCTTCGGACCAGAGGCGCGCCCGTGGGAGCTCCGCTCCGGGTGCCGCCTGTCCGGCGGAGGCTCCCACGGCGGTCCTGACAGGCGACGCCGAGGAGTGAACACCATGGCCGGTGCCCGACAGACTGACCCCGCACGCCACCAGGACGTACCGGCGGAGACGGACGTACCGGCACGGACGGCGGCCTTCCACCGTCTGCGAGCTCTGCCCGACGGCCCCGAGAAGGAAGAGCTGCGACGCGCGACCGTCTGCGCCTGGCTCCCCATGGCCCACCGGCTGGCCTCGCGCTTCCGGGACCGCGGTGAGCCGCTGGACGACCTGCGCCAGGTGGCGGCGATCGGCCTCGTCAAGGCGGTCGACCGGTACGACCCGGGGCGCGGCAAGGTGTTCGAGACGTACGCCATCCCCACCGTGGTGGGCGAGCTCAAGCGCCACTTCCGCGACCACACCTGGGACGTCCATGTGCCGCGCCGGGTCCAGGATCTGCGCAACCAGGTGCGGGCGGCCCGCCGCGACCTCGCCCAGACGCTCGGCGGGCGGCTGCCGACCGAGGCGGAGATCGCGGCCGCCACGGGGCTCGGCACCGAGGACGTCCGGGCCGGTCTGGAGGCCCTGGACAGCTATCGCACGCTGTCGCTCGACGCCGAGATACCCCGGGCCGGGGACGGGTCCTGCCTCGCCGACACCCTGGGGCTGTGCGACCACGCGCTGGACGTGGCCGTCGACCGCGAGGCCGTGAAGCCGGGTCTGCGCGGCCTGCCGGAGCGCGAGCGCACCATTCTCTACCTGCGGTTCTTCCGCGACATGACGCAGGGACGGATCGCCGAGACGCTCGGCCTCTCGCAGATGCATGTCTCACGGCTGATCGCCCAGTGCTGCGAGGAAGTCCGCAGGCAGGCCCTCCAGGAGGCCGCCTGACCGGCGGATCTTCGCGGGCCCGGTTCAGGCCGGGCTCAGCCGGCCCGCCTCCCGGACCCGGTCGGTACGGGCGATCTCCCCGTAGACGCGGCAGATCCCGTCCGTCACCTCGTCCCAGGCGAACCGCGCGAGCGCGTGGGTGCGCGCGGCAGCCCCGTAACGAGCCAGTCGGTCCGGGTCGCCGAGCAGACCCCGGATCGTCGCGGCGAGGTCGTGCGCGTCGTCCTCGGCGGGCGGCACGAGCGTGCCGGTCACCCCGTCGACGACCGCGTCCAGCTGGCCGCCGACGGCTGTGGCCACGACCGGGGTGCCGCAGGCCATCGCCTCGATGGGGACGCGGGCGGACGGCGCGTGGTCCGGCAGGGACACGAGCAGGTCCGCGCTGGACATGAGGTGCGGCATCAGGACTCGCGGTACGTGGCCGAGCAGCCGCACCCGCTCGGCCACCCCGTGCCGGAGGGCGGTCCTGCGCAGGCGTTCGGCCTCCGGGTCCGCGAAGAGGAGCGGTGCGGCCGGTCCGCCGGCGACGAGCAGTTCCGTGCCGGGGACGCCGGCGAGTGCCTCCACGACCCGGTCGAACCCCTGCCGGGGGTCGAGCCGGCCGACGGACAGCAGCCGGAATGCGGCACCGGGCGGCCGGTCGGCGAGGGGCACCGGGGCGTAGTGCGCGGTGTCGACTCCGCAGGGCACGACGGTGATCCGGGTCCGGGGGACGCCGACCGCCAGCAGCTCGTTCACCTCGTCCGCGCAGGTCGCGATGGTGCGGTGGACCGCACGGGCGATCCGGCTCTCGATGTCGGCGCGCTCGGGCGGGCCGGCGTCCGCGCCGCCCCGGTGACGCCGTTCGGTCGTGCCGAGCGTGTGGAAGGTCTGGACGACCGGGATACCCGCGTCCCTGGCCCCGGTCAGCGCGGCCGCGCCGGACGTCCAGAAGTGCGCGTGGACGACGTCGGGCCGGTTGAGCCGCCAGATCCGGGCCAGATAGGCGCCGAACTCCGGCATCCACGTGAGCAGTTCGCCCCTCGGTACGGGAGCGGGCGGGCCGGCCGGTACGTGGACGACCTTCACGCCCGACGCGGTGCGCACCAGCGTCGGACGGTCGGGCCGGTCACGGCGGGTGTAGACGGTGACGTCGTGTCCCCGCCCGGCGAGGCAGCCGGCCAGCTGGGCCACGTACCCGCTCAGTCCGTCGGGGTCGGGACCGTCCGGTTGCGGGAGCGGTCCCGTGTGCGCGGAAACCAGGGCTATCCGGGCGAATCGCGGAGTGGGCTCCGTCATCGCGCGACCTCCTTCGTGAGTCGGTCTCCGGTCGATCCTGCCGCAGCGGGCCGGGGCCGCACCTCCGCGTCTGCCGTTGGAATGAATCGCGTCAGTTCGGCTGGCCGACCGGCCGGACCACCAGCGTGTTCACGTCCACGCCGCGCGGCTGCGAGATCGCCCAGACGAGGGTGTCCACCAGCTGCCCGGCGGTGATCATCGGACCGGCCGCCGCCGCGCCGCCGGGGCGCTCGTCCCAGAACGGGGTGAGCACCCGGCCCGGTGCGATCAGCGTCGTACCGACGCCGTACCCGGTGGCCAGCATGCGTACGTTCTCCGCGAGGCCGGTCACCGCCCACTTGGTCATCGAGTACAGGTTGCCGGGCGTGTTCTTGTATCCGGCCACGCTGCCGATGAGCACGATCCGGCCCTGGGACTCCTTCAGCGCGGGGAGCGCCGCCTTGACGAGGAGCGCGGGACCGAGCACGTTCGTCAGGACCATGCCGCGCCACTTCTCGGGGTCGCCGGTCTCGACGTGGGCGTCGGCGGAGTACCCGGCGTTGGCGATGGCGTGGTCGAGCCGGCCGAACGTACGCACGGTCTCCTCGACCGCCGCCGACACGTGCTCCCAGTCCCCCGCGTCCCCCTCGAAGGTCAGCAGCCGCTCGCCCGCGTCCATGTCCTCGGCCAGCACGGCCAGCTTCTTCGCGCTGCGCCCGGTGGCGGCGACCCGGTGCCCGAGGCCGAGGAGCCGTCGTACGCTCTCCGCGCCGATCCCGCTGGAGCCGCCGGTGATGAAGGTGACGGGCGCCTGGGCGCCGTCGGTGGAGGTGTGGTCGCCGTTGGTCATGATCTCCCCGTGTTCCGCTGTCGCTGCTCCGGTCGACGCTAAATCGTCGGGGACGGGCACGTCCATAGATCACGGCGCTCGGCCCGCGCCGGACCTGACGCCCTGTCTGGGATATTGCTCACCATGGCAGATGACGATCGGCGGATGCCGGCCCCGGGCTGGCAGCAGGCGCTCGCCTCCGCGCTGGCGGAGTACGTGGCCGGGGACGGGCGCGTCCACGCGATACACGTGCACGGATCGGCCGCCGGTTCCGCGGGGGCGGTGGACCCGTGGTCCGACCTCGATGTCCGGTTCACGGCCGACGAGCCGGTGTCCGTCGCCGAGGACGTGGTGCGGGAGATCTCCGAGCGGCACGCGCCGGTGTACGCCTCGGCCAGGGACGGCGACGCCGGACGGCACACGGTGCGGCTTGTCCTGGTTGACCTGCGCCGCGTGGATCTCACGTTCCACGCCGCGTCCCAGGACGGCTCTCCTGCGGCCGCCAGCCCACCGGCCGCCCCGGACCTGCACGGCGTCCTCGCCTCCCTCGTCAACGACTTCCGCTTCGACGCGGTCCTCGCCGCCACCAAGGCGGCCCGCCTGGATGTGCTGATCGGGGCGCACCTGACACTCGGGCTCGCCCGGCACGTCCTGGTCGCGGCGATGGTCCTGCGCGACCGGGAACGGGGCACCACGCACCACCGATACGGCGGCACCCGCTACGACAACTGGGCGGCGCGGCTCGCGGTCGCGCCGGCTCCGTACGATCCGGGGTCGGTCGTCGCGGCGATCCGGTTCCACACCCTCGCCCTGTCCGGCCTCCTCGCCGAGCACGGCGTGCCCCTCGCGGTGGACGACGCCCCCCTGCGCGTGCTGCTCGACGCCGTGGACGCGGCGCTCGCGGCGGACGACCGGCGCACGGGCTGAGCAGGCAAGTCCGCTTCCTCATCATGCGGTTGCCCGGTTCGCCGTCGCGCCCGCCACGAGGGCGACGGCTCCGCAGGCGGTCGCCGTGGTGCCCAGGGTGGCCGCCCGCAGACTGATGTGGGCGCGTACGGCGGGCACGACCAGCTCGTTCAGCTCCTGCTTCAGCGGGTCCATCAGGGCCGCGCCGGTGCGGGTCAGCTCGCCGCCGACCACGATGACGGCGGGGGCGAAGGTGTTCGCGAGTGCGGCAAGGACGCCGCCCACGGCGCGCCCCGTCTCGGCCAGGACCCGGCAGGCCGCCTCGTCGGCGTCGCGGGCCGCCACGGCCAGGTCGGCGATGCCGGCCGCCAGTCCGCCGCAGGCGTGGTAGCGGTCGAGGACCGCCCGGCTGGAGGCGACGGTGTCCAGACAGCCGTGTCCGCCGCAGTGACAGGGCCGCCCGCCCTCGCGCTCGACGTTCACGTGCCCGAGTTCGCCCGCGGTGGCGTAGGGCCCGCGCACCAGCGCCCCGGACTGGATCAGCCCGCCCCCGACCTCGCGGGACAGGGAGACGGACAGCAGGTCCGGCTCGCCCGCCGCCGCGCCCCAGGTGGCCTCGCCCAGTGCGGCGAGCCGGTGGCCCCGCTCCACCCGGACCGGGGCCGCGAAGCGCTCGCGGACCAGGTGGGCCACCTCCACACCGGGGCCCGGGCCGCCGATGCCGACCCCCACGCCCTTGACCGCCCCGGGGGCGAGGGAGCCTCCCGCCAGCGCGGCGGCGAGGCGGTGCGCCGTCAGGACGCGTTCCCGCCGCCCGGCCGTGCTGGGCTCCTCGGCGCTGCGGACGCCCATCAGCTGGCAGGCGTCGGTGGCGAGGGCCACCCGGGTGCTGCGCCGGGTGAACTCGATGCCGATGAACTGGCCGCGTTCGGGGTTGAGGGTGAGCCGCTCGACCGGACGGCCCCGGCCCCGGCCGTCCTCGTCCCGCAGCGCGGTGGTGATCGCGCCACTGTCGACGAGGGCGGCCACCGCGTCGTACACGGTGGTCCGGGGCAGCCCGCTCAGATCCATCAGCTGGGCCCGGGTCACCGAGCCGTGGTGCGACACCAGCCGCAGGACCATTTCCTTGCTGCTGGGCTTCCTGCGCGCGGGCGCCGGTGAGCTCTCGGGGACCGGCATCGGGTCAGCACGTCCTTCGGGAGGCGGTCACGTGGGTGCGCTCCTGGTCAGTCGAGGAGTTCGGCCCGGTGGGGCGAGTCCGCTCCCCGCCGGGAACAGGTGACGGCCGCGGCACGGGCGGCGAAGGCCAGCAGTTCGCGCCACTCGTCGTGCGTGAGCCGGGCGTCCGCCCGCAGCGCGTCCTTGCGGTGAAGGCCGTCGAGCAGTGCCGCGTAGACCGTGTCACCGGCGCCGATGGTGTCGGCCACCTCGCAGGCGGCGGCCGGTACGTGCACGGTGTCGCCGGTGGCGGTGACCGCCCAGAGTCCGGCGCCGCCGCCGGTGAGGACGACCGCGGACGGTCCGGTTCGCGCCCAGGCGCGTGCGGCGTCGAGCACCGCGTCCTCGTCGGCCGCGCGGCTCGACAGCCACGCGGTGTCCTCGAACGACACCTTGAGCAGCGACAGATGGGGCAGCCAACCGCGGAAACGGGCCCGGTAGGCGTCGGGGTCGGGGATGACGTTCGGCCGGATGTTGGGGTCGAGGGCGGTGAAGAGCCCCTTTCCGGACTCGCGCAGGAGCATGTGCTCGTACGCGCTCGCCGTGGGCTCCAGGGCGAGGGAGCAGGTGCCCAGGGCGAGGGCCCGGGCCCGGGGCGGCAGGGCGTCGGGGGCTGTGAAGAGCCGGTCGGCCGTGCCCTGGTGGTAGAAGGTGTAGGCGGCCGAGCCCTCCTCGCTGATGGCGGTCACGGCGAGCATGGTGGGTTCGGGGCCGCGCTGGACGAGCGCGGTGTCGACGCCCGCCTTCTGGAGGCCTTCGACCAGCGCGGTTCCGTAGGCGTCGGTCGAGACGCGGGAGCAGAACGCGGCCGGCGCTCCGAGCCGTCCCAGCGCGACGGCGGTGTTGTACGGGCCGCCGCCGCGTCTGGGAAGCATCAGCGGCAGCCCCCCGTCCGCGCGGCCCTGGTCGGGCGCCGGGACCAGGTCCATCAGTGCTTCTCCGCCTACTACGATCACGCTCGGCCTTCCTTGTCTGTGCGTGCCGGTGGGAGGGACGGCATGCCGAACCGCCCCCCGGGTGCCGGTGGTTGGTGCGCGGGCGGAATGCCCGCGGGGGGAACGGGGCGGTCGCGGGGCCGCCCCGGCTGCTCAGGCGGGCAGCTCCTGGTCGGCGGCGAACCGGCGCTCGCCCGAGCCGCGCTGGATCAGCCTGTTCTGTACGACGACGGTGCGCGGGCGCGACCTGTCCCCCGCCAGCCGCCGCAGCGCGGTGGCTCCCGCCTCGCGCCCGATCGTGACCGGGTCCTGGGCGACGACGGTGAGCGCGGGCGTGAGCAGTTCCGCCATCGGCACGTCGTCGATGGCGACCACGGCCACGGAGTCGCCGCTCCGTCCGAGCTCCGCCATGGCGCCGAGCGTCATCACGTTGTTCCCGCTGACCACGGCCGTGGGCGGGCTCTGGAGGGCCAGCAGCCGGGCCAGGGCCTTCGCCGCGCCGTGTTCGTCGTGCGCCTCGCCGACCAGGGCCCGGTCGTACGGGATGCCGGCCTCGGCCAGGGCCGCCCGGTATCCCGCCTGGCGTTCCCGGCGCGTGTAGAGGCCCCGGGGGAGGTCGCCGATGAACCCGATGCGGCGGTGGCCGTGGGCGATCAGGTGCGCGGTGCCCTCGCGGGCGCCCTTGCGGTTGGAGCTGACGACCGTATCGGTGGGCAGGCCGTGGCCCGGGCGGTCGATGAACACGACCGGAAGCCCCTGGGCCAGGTGCCGTTTGAGGTGGCTGTGGTCGGCGCCCACCGAGGGCACGACCATCAGCGCGCTCACCCGGCGGGCGAGGAAGGACCGGGTCAGATCCGTCTCGCGCTCCGGGTCGTCCCCGGACGAGCCCATGACGAGGGTCAGCCCGTGATCGCGGACCGTGGCCTCGATCCCGCCGGCGACCGAGCCGAAGAAGGGGTTGGCCAGGTCGGGGATGACGAGACCCACGGTGGTGTCCGGTCCGCCGCTGCGGATGCTCTGCGCCATGGGGTTGAGCTGGAAGCCGAGCCTGCCCACCGCTTCGAGGACACGCGCCCGGGTCGACTCCGAGGTGGGGCCGTTCCCGTTGAGCACCCGGGAGACGGTCTTGGCGCTCACGCCCACCTCCTGGGCGACATCGGCAAGAGTCGGGCGGCGGGGTGAGACCATGGCCAGGCTTCTCCATGTTGAGGCTCTTCGGCCGGGAGGGAGATCGCCCCGGCCAACCGAGGACAGGTCGACAGAATACGGTGCGGGTGTGACGGCGGATTCAGCCGTCGTCGTGCCCGACCCCGGCGGCGTCCACCGCCCGGTGGTCGGCCACCGACGTCGCACCGTCGGCCTCCACCCGCAGGGCACCGGTCATGATCGCCACGACCTCCGCCATGGAGTGGTCCGACGGCCTGATCACCGCCGCCCGGCGGCCCAGCCGGTGCACATGGATGCGGTCGGCGATCTCGAAGACGTGCGGCATGTTGTGGCTGATCAGGATGACCGGGATGCCCTTGTCGCGTACCCGGCGGATCAGGTCGAGGACCTGGGCCGACTCCTTGACGCCGAGCGCCGCGGTGGGCTCGTCCATGACGACGACGCTCCTGGCCCAGGCGGCCGCCCGGGCGACCGCGACGGCCTGCCGCTGGCCTCCGGAGAGCGTCTCGACGGGCTGGGTCAGCGAGCCGAGCCCGATCTTCAGCTCCGCCATGTGCTCGGCGGCCCGCGCCCGCATCGCCTTCTTGTCGAGCATGCGCAGCGCCCGGCCGAGAAGGTCCGTGCGCCGCAGTTCGCGGCCCAGGAACATATTGGACGCGATGTCCATGGACGGTGCGACGGCGAGGTCCTGGTAGACGGTCTCGATGCCGTGCCCGTGGGCGTCCTGGGGACCGGTGAAGCGGATGGGCTCGCCGTGCAGGCGGATCTCCCCGGAGTCCGGGATCACCGCGCCGGTCAGGGCCTTGATCAGGCTGGACTTGCCGGCTCCGTTGTCCCCGATGACGGCCAGGACCTCGCCGGGCATGAGGTCGAAGTCGGCGCCGTCGATGGCGGTGACGTGTCCGTAGCGCTTGACCAGCTTGCGGGCGCTGAGCACCGGTGTGTCCGGGGCGGCGCTCTTGTCGAGGGTGTTCATCGGCCCTTCTTCCGGGAGAACTGGTCGATCGTCACGGCCAGGATCACCAGCACGCCGGTGACCAGGGTCTGGTAGACGGAGGAGACCCCGAGCAGTTGGAGGCCGTTGCGGAAGACGCCGACGATGAGGACGCCGACGAACGTGCCGAGGACCGTCCCGCGCCCGCCGAACAGGCTGGTGCCGCCGAGCACCACGGCGGTGATGCTGTCCAGGTTCTCCGTCTGGCCGGCCTGGGGATCGCCCACCCCGGTGCGGGAGACCAGCAGCAGGGCCGCGATGCCGTAGACGAGACCGGCGACCGTGTAGAGGGAGATGGTGAGCCGGGAGACGCGGATGCCGTTGAGGCGGGCGCTCTCGGCGCTGTTGCCCAGGGCGTAGACGTGCTGCCCCCAGGCGGTGTTGCCCAGGGCGTAGGCGAAGCCGAGGAAGAGGACGACGGTGAGCAGCGAGCCGTAGGTGACGTCGGTGGTGCCCAGCGGGAACGTCTCCCCGAGCGCGGTGAGCGAGCCGGGCAGGCCGGTGACGGTCTGCTCCTCGGAGAAGATGTGCGTCAGCGCGAAGGCGACGTTGAGCATGCCCAGGGTGACGATGAACGGCGGGAGCGGCACGAGCCGTACGAGCAGGCCGTTGGCCAGTCCGAAGGCCCCGCAGACGAGAACGCCGGCCAGGATCGCGAGCGGTGCGGGCAGGGGGCTGCTGACGGCCAGCTTGGCCATCACGATTCCGCCGAAGGCCATCACGGCCCCGACCGACAGGTCGATGCCGGCGGTGAGGATGATCAGGGTCTGGCCGATCGCCAGGGTGCCGACGACCATCACCTGTTGCAGGATCAGCGAGAAGTTGCCGCCGGTCAGGAATTCGTCGCTGCTGAGCGCGAAGACGACCGAGGCGAGGATCAGGGCGCCGAACGGCCCTGCGGCGGGCGCCATCAGGATGCGGCGCAGCGTGGTGGGTTCCTTGGCGCCGGAGTACAGCGCCGAGGCGGTGGAGGTGGTCATCGGGCTTACTTCCCCCAGCAGTTGTCGATGCCGAAGCCGGCGTCCTTGGACTCGACGCCCGGCTGTGCCTGGTCCGCGATCAGCTGGACGCCCGTGTCGGTGTAGCCGCTGGCCTTCTTGCCGGTCTTGGCGTAGTCGACGATCGCGGCGACGCCGTCGGCGGCCATCTTGAGGGGGTACTGCTGCGAGGTGGCGGCGATCCTGCCGTCCTTGACCGCGGCAACGCCTTCGCAGCCGCCGTCGATGGTGACGATCATGACGTCCTTCTCGCGGCCCTTGGCCTTGATGGCGGTGTAGGCGCCGAGGGCGGCCGGCTCGTTGATGGCGTAGACGAGGTTGATGCCGGGGGCCTTCTGAAGGCAGTTCTCCATCGCGGTCTGGCCCTTGGCGCGGTCACCTCCGGTGTCCTGGGAACACACCAGGGAGGGGTCCTTGTCGGTGATGCCGTAGCCCTCCATGAACCCCTGGTGGCGCTGGACACCGACGGAGACGCCGGGCGACAGGTCCATGGTGGCGATCTTGGCCTCCTTGCCCTGCATGGCGGCCTTGGCATAGGCGCCGATGAGCTTGCCCGCCTTGACGTTGTCGGTGGCGAACAGGGCGTCGGCGGCGGACTGGGGCTCGGGCGGGGTGTCGAGTGCGATGACCAGGACACCCTTGGCGCGGGCCTTCTCCAGCGCCGGCACGATGGCCTTGGAGTCGTTGGGGGTGATCAGGATGCCCTTGACGCCGGCGGAGACCATGTTCTCCAGGGCGGTGACCTGTCCTCCGTTGTCACCGTCGTACTTGCCGGCGGCCGTGGTGAGCTCGACGCCCTTCTTCTTGGCCTCCTTCTGGGCGCCCTCGCGCATCTTGACGAAGAAGGGGTTGGTGTCGGTCTTGGTGATCAGGCCGACCTTCACCTTGCCGCCGTCCTTGCCCGAGGAACCGGAGCCGGAGCCACACCCGGTGAGCGCAAGGGCGCATACGGTGACGGTGGTGGTCGCGGCAAAAAGCATTCTTCGGGGCATGTCGGCTCCTCGTGCGATGGGTTGCGGAACGCGTGGACCAGTGCGGTCTCGGACCGAGCCGCCCCGGCGGAAGCAATGTCAACGCTGACAGCGGCTCGTACGGAGGATGTTGGACGGCCGGACGCCCGCCGTCAATGGAGAAGCCGTCGATAATTCCGGCAGGGCGCCGGTCGGATGGGGCCGCGGCCCGCCCGGGGGTCGAGTGCTCCGGCCCCGAAAACGGCCTCAACCGCGGCAAACACGGCCCGGAAAAACTCGCGATCGGCGCATCCGGCATCATCCGGCCGCCTCGCACCAGGGCCCGGATTAATTCCGCCTTGTGTCCGGCGTGTTGACGGTCGGATACCAGCCACACATCATCGGTCGCGATTCACCGTGTCAGCGTTGACATCGCCGCTGGCCCCCACGCCACAGCCGCCGCGACCCTCGTGTCGCGTGGCAGAACCGGAGCGAGAGATATGCGTGTACGCCGCAGAGCCCAGGCGTTGATGATCTCCCTGGCGCTCGGCCTGACCCCCCTGCTGTCGGCCTCGCCGGCCTCCGCGGGCGAGGTGTGGAACTACCCCGAGTTCCCCTACCAGCCCACGACGTACACCGAGCCCTATCGCGGGCAGTTCCACTTCAGCTCGCAGCAGGGCTGGATGAACGACCCGAACGGCCTGGTGTTCGCCAACGGCGAGTACCACTTCTTCTACCAGCACAACCCGCACGGGCTGGCCTGGGACACCATGCACTGGGGTCACGCGACCAGCAAGGACCTGGTCCACTGGACGCAGAAGCCGATCGCCCTGGAGCCGGACGTGCACCCCGGCACGCTGTTCTCCGGCGGAGGTGTGGTCGACAAGGACAACACCTCGGGGCTGAAGACGGGGGCCGACGACCCCATCGTGGTCTTCGCCAACACCGACGGGGTCAGCGTCTACTACAGCAACGACAACGGGAAGACCTTCCAGGCGTACGACAAGGGCCGCAAGCGCATCACCATCCCGGTCCAGAGCCGCGACCCCAAGGTGAGCTGGGACGCCGCGCACAAGCGGTGGGTCATGGTGGTGTGGTCGGAGAACGACGGCGACAACCACGGCAACGGTGTGGAGATCTACACCTCGCCCAACCTGCTCGACTGGACGCATTCCAGCCGGTACTCCGCGGAATGGCTCTTCGAGTGCCCGGACCTGTTCCAGGTCCCGGTCGAAGGCGACCCGAACCGCAAGAAGTGGGTGCTGACCACGGCATCCGGCAAGTACGTGGTAGGTGACTTCGACGGCACCGGGTTCCACGCGGACGACCCTGATCCCCAGCCCATGGACTTCGGCAGCGCCCACGCGGGCGGCACGTTCTACGCGGCCGAGACCTTCCAGAACGCCCCGGACGGGCGGGTCGTCCAGATGGCCTGGCAGGGCGGCAACGTCGGCAGCACCTGGACCGGCAACGCCACCTTCCCCGCGGAGCTCGGCCTGGTCAGCACGCCGGAGGGGCTGCGCATCACCCGTACACCGGTGGACGAGCTGTCCTCCCTCGCCTCCGGCAGCAAGAAGCTCGCGAAGCAGAGCGTCGCGGAGGGGGGTGCCAACCCCTTCAAGGGCGTCCGGGCCGACACGTACGAGATCAGCGCCACGATCGACGTGAGCAAGTCGACGGCGCGGCGGATCGCGTTCGGCCTGCACGTCCGCAGCGACAACACCGCCGACCGCACGGTGGTCTACGACAAGTCGGCGGGCACCCTGGACGGCCACCCGGTCGGCCTGGAGAACGGCAAGCTGAAGCTGCGCCTGCTGGTGGACCGCGGCCAGCTGGAGGTCTTCGCCGACGGCGGCACGTACTCCCTCTCGGACAACGTCAACTTCGACTCCGGCGCCGACAGCCAGGGCATCCGGATGTACGCCGAGGGCGGCACGGCCAAGCTGGACAGTGCCGTCTTCCGCCGGCTCAACTCCAGCTGGGGCACGGGTCAGTCGACGCTCAACACCGACCTGGGCGACCGGTGGAACGCCGTCAGCGGAAACTGGACCGATGTGTCGGCCGGAAAGCAGGGCCGGGGCTCCGGCAACGGCTTCTACCTCAGTACGCGAACGGCGGGCGACGGTGTCTACCAGGGTGACGTGTCCCTGGGCACCGCCCAGGCGGCGGGACTCACCTTCCGTGCCAACGACAAGGGCGAGGGTTACACCGCCAACGTCGACAAGGAGGGCAAGGTCAAACTGTGGCGGCCCGGCCGGGACATCGCCACGTACAACACCCCCGTCACGGCGGACAGCACCCACCACCTCAAGGTGACCACCGAGGGCAACCGCATCCGGGTCTTCCTGGACAACGGCACCGACCCCGTCATCGACGCGACCGACGACACCTACGCCGCCGGCCGGTACGGCGCCAACGTCTTCAACGGCACCGCGACGGTCCAGAACCTGAACACGGGCGGCGCGGGATTCGACGCCTTCCCCACCGCCAAGTGGGGTCCCACGGCCGGAACATGGACCACGGCCGCCGACGGCCTGCACGGCAGTTCCTCGGGGGACGGCTTCTATCTGAGCGAGCGGACGGGTGAGGACTTCACCTACGAGGGCGACCTCTCCGTCACCAACGGCGCCGCGACGGGTCTGACCTTCCGGGCCGACGACAGGGGTCAGGGGTACACGGCCACGCTGGACACCAAGGGCCAGGTGAAACTGTGGCGGCCCGGCAAGGACCTGGCCACCCACGACACCGCCATCACCGAGGGCCGCACGTATCACGTGAAGGTACGGACCGACGGTGACCGGATACGCGTGTGGCTCGGCGACCACGCCACCCCGGTGATCGACACCACCGACGCCACGTACCGCGGCGGGCGGTTCGGGGTGAACGCCTACAACGGAAACGTCATGGCCCAGCACCTGAGGGTCGGCTGACCACTCCCCCGGCCCGGGCCCCCGGCACACCCGCCGGGGGCCCGCAGGCGTCCGTCCGGACGACCCGCGAGCCCGGCCTGATCCGACCCTGATCGACAAGACACCCCCTAGAGGTGAAGCGCCCCCGGGAAGGCGGTGTGGCCGACGTCCGGGCGGGTGACGGCGAGCCAGCCGTGGCCCCGCAGGGTGGTGTCGGCGTCGATGTCCTCGGGGACGAGGGAGAGGGCCCAGGCCGCCGCGTTGGTGTCGCATTCCGCGGTGGCGTTGGGTGGCGACCACTCCTCGGCGGGATCGTCGTCGAGGGGCTCCTCCCACTCCATGGGCTCCCCCGTCCACTCGGGGATCTCGTTGCGCCAGTACCTCCGGCGCAGCACGCCGTCGACCGCCACCGCCCAGATCATCGAGTCGCTGTGCTCCTCCTGGGAGAAGAACTGTGCCTGTCCGCAGGCCGCGCTGAGGCGTTCGATGGTGGCTCCGAACTCCCAGACCGTGGGCGTCAGCGCACTGTTCGCGTAGAGGAGCCGCCAGCCGTCCAGCTCCGGGGTGACGAAGACGCGGTATGCCGTCCGCCGCGTGCCGTCCGGGCCCGTGACGTCCACGGAGTCGTTCTCGGCGGCGGAGAGTCCCATGGAGAGGGTGCAGGGGATGCGATGGTGCAGGCCCAGGGCCTCGAAGAGTCCTTCGTACGTAGCCCCGGGGACGGCGATCCACATGTGGTCGGGCAGGGAGTCCGGGGTGTCCCGGGCCGTCTTGATGCGGATGAGCCGTTCGAGGGCCCGGCGGTCCCGCTCGCCGAGCAGGTCCGCTTCGCCGATGACCGCCAGGGCGGTGAGGGCGTGCCGCCGCAGGTGCCCGGGGCCGTCGCGGCGGATGTCCCGCAGCAGGGGGCCGGCGCCCGCCCCGATCGCCCGGACGGTCTGCGTCGCCGCGTAACGGGTGTAGCCGTCCGGGGCGTTGAGGAGCGGTATGACATCGGTGAGAGCGCCGGCGGCGGCCCCGCCCAGCCGCTCCAGGTCGCTGAGCGCCTGGTGCCGGACCCTTGTCTCGGGATGGGACAGCGCCGCCCGGTATTGCGGGACGCCTTGCTCGATCATGGGTGTCGTCCGGTCCATGCGACGACCCTACCGAGGCGTTCCGGTTGTCCGGCTGGGTGGAGGCGGTCGGCTACCAGCCGCGGCGCGGCGGCTCCGGGCCGAGTCTGGCGGTGAGTGCCGCGAGGAAGACCGGGAGCTTGTCGACCATCGCCTTCGGGACCGGCGTGGACTGGACGGTGCCCTTGTCCACGTCCTCCACGACAAGGGTGTAGGTGCCGTCCTCCTCGATGAGTTCGGCGGCGAACAGCAGCGTCTGCGTGGAGGTTTCCATCAGCGCTCCCGGGAGGGCTCGTTGAGCCACGCCGACCACAGCTCGGTGGCCCGCTGTTCGTCGGTGTCCTCGGTGAACAGGTGGTGGCCGAGCCAGATCGGCACGTTCCAGGTGCTGCCGTTGAAGAACCGGTACAGGGCGTCCGGCCCGCGCAGGCCGACGAAGTCGGCGCTGAGCCAGTCGACGGTCACCTCCACCGGTTCGGGGGCCCGGAGGGTGAACCGGTCGCCGACGGCCGCGTCCTCGGCCAGGCCGAGGCGGCGGCGCAGCGCGGCGAAGTCGGCCGGGTCGGCGGTGGGTTCGGGGCGGTGGGCCCGTACGTACACGGCGGGGCGCCCGGCGAAGTGGCGGAGGTATTCGGTCAGGGCGTGCTGGTGGAAGTCGACGTACTTCTCGGCCACGTCCGTCTTGGCGTCCCAGTTCCAGGCGTCGTCCACGACGCCCGTGTGCACCCAGTGGATGCCCGTGCGGAGGTGGCTCGTGCCGTCGTCGGCCGGCTCGACACGGTAGCTGAGCGTGTTGGAGAACCCGCCGTCCTGGGTGGCCCGCAGCGCGAGGTGGTGCGGCGGCTCCCAGGTCACGACGGTGGCGTCGCCCCGGGTGACCTTTCCGCCGACGCGCGGCTCGATCTCCATCGGGTAGAGCCAGCCGAGGTTGCCGGCGGCGGTGGCGACCGCGTCCCAGACCTGCTGGGGTGCGACGGGCAGGTCCTGCTGCCTGCGGACCTGGAATTCTCGGGCCATGGTCGGTGCTGTTCCTTCGTCGTCGTTCGTGGTCAGTAGGCGAGCGGGAGGGCGTGCAGCCTGCGTTGCAGCGGGTTGGGCCGCCAGTCCGGCTCGGCGCCCGCGGCCGGCCGCAGCTCCGGCAGCCGGCGCACCAGGGTGCCGACGGCCACCTCCGTCTGGAGCCGTGCGAGCGGACCGCCGAGGCAGAAGTGGGGGCCGTGGCCGAAGCTGAGGTGACGGTTGCCGGGGCGGGTCAGGTCGAGCCGGTCGGGGTCCTCGAAGCGTTCGGGGTCGCGGTTGGTGGCGCCGAGGAACAGGTACACCAACTCCCCCTCGCGCAGGATCCGTCCGCCGATCTCCAGGTCCTGCGCGACGACCCTGACGATCGCCTGGGTCACCGTGTCGTAGCGCGCCAGCTCCTCGACGGCGCCGCGCATGAGGCCGGGGTCCTCGCGCAGCCGGGCCAGCTGGTCCGGGTGGCGGAGCAGGGCGTGCACGCCGTTCGTGATGAGGTGCGTGGTGGTCTCGTCGCCCGCCGTGATGAGGACGAAGCAGGTGGAGAGGAGTTCGGAGTCGGTGAGCCGGTCGTCGTGCGTCTGGGTGGCGACCAGGGCGCTGATCAGGTCGTCGCCCGGTTCACGGCGGCGCTGCCGGATGAGCCCGGACAGGTAGTCCTCGTACTGGTCGATCGCGGTCTCGGACTTGGCCAGGTCCTCGCTGAGCCGGCCGAAGCGGCGGAACCACTCCTTGACCTGCGGCCGGTCCTCCTCGGGGATGCCGAAGAGCTCGCAGACGACGGACATGGGCAGCGGGGAGGCGACCGCCTCGATCAGTTCCATCTCGGGCCCGGCGGCGACCGCCGCGTCGATGAGCCGGTCCACGAGGTGCTGGACCCGGTCGCGCAGGGCCTCGACGCGGCGGGCGGTGAAGGCGCGGTTGGCGAGTTTGCGCAGCCGGGCGTGGTCCGGCGGGTCGGTGTTGCTCATCACCCGGCCGAGTCGGTCGGTGAGCCGGCTGAACTCCTTGAGGTCGCCGCCGAGCGCGGTGTAGGCCCTCGTCATCCGGTCCCGGTCGTTGGACAGGCGCAGATCGCCCAGGGCCCCCTCGACGTCGGCGTACCGGGTGAGGTACCAGACGCCCTGGGGGCTGCGGTGGACCGGGTCCTCGCGCCGCATCCGGGCGTAGAGCGGGTAGGGGTCGCGCCGGGCCTCGGGAGTGAGCAGGGCGGCGCCGAGGTCGCGGACGGGGGCGGGGCGCGCGCTGTCGCGGGCCCCCGCCAGGGTGTCGGTGGTGGTCATGTCGGCCGCGCTACCGCTGGGTGTCCATGGCGTCGGCGAGGCTCTTGGGCCTCATGTCGGTCCAGTTCCGCTCGATGTGTTCGAGGCACGCGGCGTGGGTGTCGGGGCCGTGGGCGACGGTCCAGCCGGCGGGGACGTCGGCGAACTGCGGCCAGAGCGAGTGCTGGTTCTCGTCGTTGACGAGGACGAGGAAGGTGCCGTCCTGGTCGTCGAAGGGGTTGGTCATGGGTCAGTCCTCCTGAGGGGAAAGGGTGATGTCACCGGTCTCACCGGTGGCTTCGGCGATCCTGGCGGCCAGGACCGGTCCGATCTGGGCCAACGAGCCGGCCCGGGTCATCTGGTCGTGGCGGGTGGTGATCTCGTGGGATTCGATCCGGCCGGTGATGTACGGGCGCCACACGTCCGGTCCGGCGTCGTCCTGGGCCCGGTCGATCGTGGAGTTGAACAGCAGCAGGTCGCCGTCGTGGCGGCCGGGGACGAAGCCGACCGCCAGCTTCGCGTTGTTGATCATGATGTCAACGATGACCTCGACCTGTCGCTCGTTGAGCCCGGCCAGAGCACTGCCGCGCCGGTTCAGCACCTCGGCGACCTCGGCGTAGGTGATGTCCCGGTCGCCCAGCTCGGCCGGGTCGACGTCGAGGACGCCGACGAGCACGTCCCGCACGGTGGGCACGGGCTCGTCCTCGAAGCGGACGTCCTTCACGGGGTAGGCGTCGAGGACGGCCAGGAGCGCGGTCCGTTCGCCGCGCGCCCGGAGCTCGCAGGCGAGTGCGTGGGCGATCAGTCCGCCCGCGGACCAGCCGAGCAGCAGATACGGGCCCTGCGGCTGGATCTTCTGGATGTGGTCGGCGTAGTCGGACGCCATGTCCTCGTACGACTCCGGCAGCGGTTCGGGGCGTCCGAGGCCACGCGCCTGGAGGGCGTAGACCGGATGCTGCGGGGCGATGTGGTGGAGCAGTCCGCTGTACGACCAGCTGATCCCGCCGCCGGGGTGGACGCAGAACAGCGGGGTCTCCGTCCCGGTCGAACGCAGCGGAAGCAGCACGTCGAGTGCGTCGTCCGGGTTGTTCATGGCGAGGCGTTCGGTGAGCCCGGCGACGGTCGGCGCCTCGAACAGCATCCGCAGCCCCAGTTCCAGGCCCAGGGTCTCGCGGATGCGCGCGGCCAGCCGGGCGGCCAGCAGCGAGTGTCCGCCGAGGTCGAAGAAGCCGTCGTCGATGCCCACGTGTTCGCGGCCGAGCACTTCGGCGAAGAGCCCGCACAGCAGCTGCTCCTGCGGGGTGCGGGGCCCGCGCCCCGCGCCCGACGCCCCGTAGTCCGGGGCGGGCAGCGCGGCCCGGTCGAGCTTTCCGTTGGCGGTCAGCGGCAGCGCGTCCACGGTGACGAAGGCCGCCGGGACCATGAAGTCCGGCAGTTCGCGGCGGAGCCGGCCGGACAGCTCGGCGGTCTCCGGCACGGCGTCGGGCGCGGGCACCAGGTAGGCGACGAGGCGCTTGTCCCCGGGCCGGTCCTCGCGGGCGACGACGGCCGCCTGGGCGACGCCGGGGCAGCCGGCGAGGACGGCTTCGACCTCGCCGGGCTCGATGCGCTGGCCGCGCAGTTTGACCTGGTGGTCGACGCGCCCGGCGAAGTCCAGCGTGCCGTCGGGGCGCCACGACGCGAGGTCGCCGGTGCGGTACATGCGGCTCCCGGCGGGACCGTACGGGTCGGCGGTGAAGCGTTCGGCGGTGAGGCCGGGCCGGCCGAGGTAGCCGCGCGCCACCCCCGTACCGGCGAGGTACAGCTCGCCGACGAGGCCGACGGGCAGCGGGCGCAGCCGGTCGTCCAGCACATAGGCGCGCATGTTCGCCATGGGGCCGCCGATCGGCACGGTGGCGGCGTTCTCGGGGAGGCCGCGCACCTGGTGGCGGGTGGCCAGGGTGGTGGCCTCGGTGGGTCCGTAGCCGTTGACGACCTCGATGCCGGGGCAAGCGGTGAGCACCCGGGCGACGGCGGCGGGCGAGACCACGTCACCGCCGGTCCACACCTCGCGCACACCGGCGAGCAGTCCGGGGCGTTCCTCCGCGACGAGCCGGAACAGTCCGGCGGTCAGCCAGAGCCCGGTCACACCGTGCGCGGCGACGGTGTGCTGGAGCAGGTCGAGGTCGAGCTGTCCGGGCGGTGCGACGACGATCCGGCCGCCGCTGAGCAGCGGCACCCACAGTTCGTACGTGGAGAGGTCGAAGGCGGTCGGCGAGTGCATCAGCACCCGCTCGTGTCCGCCGCCGCGCCACTCGGGGGTGAGGGCGAGGCCCACCACGTCCCGGTGGGTGACGGCCACACCCTTCGGCCGCCCGGTCGAGCCGGAGGTGTACATGATGTACGCCAACTGCCCCGGCTCGCACGGCACTTCCACCGCTTCCGGCTCGTGGCGTCCGGACGCCTCCAGTGCGGCCAGGACCTCCCGGGTGAGGACGAGCGCGGCGCCGCTCTCCCGCATGATCAGGTCGATCCGGGAGGACGGGAAGCGCGGGTCGAGCGGGACGTAGGCGCCGCCCGCCTTGATGACCGCCAGGAGCGCCACGACCAGTTCGGCGGAGCGGTCGAGCAGGACGGCGACCGGGGTCTCGGGCCGGACGCCCTGACGGATCAGGGCCCGGGCCAGCGTGTCGGCCCGCCGGTCGAGTTCCGCGTACGTCAGCTCGGTGCCGTCCGCCACGACGGCGACGGCGTCCGGGGTGGCGCGCACCTGGCGGGTGAACAGCGCAGGCAGGGCGTCCGGGGGCAGCTGCGCGGCGGTGTCGTTGAACTCGTGGAGCAGCCGGTGGCGTTCGTCGGCGGACATGAGGTCGATCCGGCCGACCGGCCGGTCCGGCTCGGCGACGGCTGCCCGCAGCAGCCGGACCCAGCGCGTGAACAGCAGCTCCACGGTGGCGGCGTCGAACAGGTCGGTGGCGTACTCCACCGCTCCGACGAGTCCGTCGGCGCCGCCGTCCGGACGGAACTGCTCGGCGAGGCTGAAGGTCAGGTCGACGCGGGAGGTTCCGGTCGGTGCCTCCAGGTGGCCCGTCGCGAGGCCGGGCAGTGCGAAGTCGCCCAGCGGCGCGTTCTGCAGGGCCAGCATGACCTGGAACAGCGGATGGTGGGCCAGGGACCGCACCGGGTTGGCCACCTCCACCAGGTATTCGAAGGGCACGTCCTGGTGGTCGTACGCGGTGAGTGCCTTCTGCCGGACGCGGCCGAGGAGTTCGGCGAAGCCGGGGTCGCCGCTGGTGTCGGTGCGCAGAACGAGGGTGTTGACGAAGAAGCCGACGAGCTCGTCCAGCGCCTGGTCGGTGCGGCCGGCGATCGGGCTGCCGATGGGGATGTCCGTGCCGGCGCCGAGCCGGGTGAGCAGGGCGGCGAGTCCGGTCTGGAGCACCATGAACATGCTGGCGCCGCGTTCGGCGGCCAGGTCGCGCAGGGCCTGGTGCAATTCGGCGTCGAACCGGACGACGACCCGGTCGCCGCGCTGGGACGCGACGGGCGGCCGGGGCCGGTCGACGGGGAGCGGGAGCTGCTGCGGGATGCCCGCGAGTTCGTCGCGCCAGTGGGCGAGCTGTCGGGCGAAGAGGCTGTCCGGGTCGCCGGCGTCGCCGAGCAGGTCGCGCTGCCAGCGGGTGTAGTCGGCGTACTGCACGGGCAGCGGGGACCAGCCGGGGTCCTCGCCGCGGCAGCGGGCGGCGTACGCGGTCGCGAGGTCGGCGGAGAGCGGGCCCATGGACCAGCCGTCGGCGGCGATGTGGTGCACCACGACGAGCAGCACGTGCCGGTCGGGGGCGAGCGCGAACAGCTCGGCCCGCACCGGGGGCTCCGCCGCCAGGTCGAAGCCGCGCCGCGCCGCCTCGGCCAGGCGTCCGGGCAGCGCGCTCTCGTCCAGCTCCACGACGGGCAGCGCGGGATGCGCCTGGGCCGGGGTCAGCACGACCTGATGGGGGGTGCCGTCGGCCTCGCGGAACACCGTGCGCAGGCTCTCGTGCCGGGCGACGACGTCGGCGAGCGCGGCCTGCAGCGCGTGCCGGTCGAGGCCGCCGGTGAGGCTGAGCGCGAGCGGCATGTTGTACGTGGCGCTCGGTCCCTCCATCCGGTGCAGGAACCACAGGCGGCGCTGGGCGAAGGACAGCTCGACGCGCTCCGGGCGGGGCAGGGCGGTCAGTGCGGGGCGCGCCGCTCCGGAACCGTCGAGGCGGGCCGCCAGACCGGCCACGGTGGGGGTCTCGAAGAGGGTACGGACCTCCAGCTCCGCGCCGAGGGTCGCCCGGACACGGGAGGCCAGGCGGGTCGCGAGCAGCGAGTGTCCGCCGAGGTCGAAGAAGCTGTCGTCCACCCCGACCTGGGCGAGTCCGAGGACTTCGGCGTACAGCTCCGCGAGCAGTTGCTCCTGCGGGGTGCGGGGCGCCCGGCCGCCCGTGGCGGCTCCGGGGTCGGGTGCGGGCAGTGCGCGCCGGTCCAGCTTTCCGCTGGCGGTCAGCGGCAGGGCGTCCAGTGCCACGAACGCCGAGGGGACCAGGTAGTCGGGGAGTCGTTCGCGCAGCCAGTCGCGGAGCTCGCCGAGCAGGGCGCCGGTGCTCCGGCTGCCGGTGGGGCGGTTGGTCAGCGAGGACAGCGGCCGCCCGGCCGGCCCCGAGGGCTGGTAGGCGACGGGGGTGCCGTCGGGGTCGGCGAAGACCACGTCCACGGCGTCGTCCGAGGCGCCCGACCAGGTGACGGACACCGTGCGACCGTGCTCGCGCCCCAGGGCGTGGAAGTCCTCGGGGTCGGGGAGGCGGTGCTCCTGCTCCGGGGCGTGCAGCCGTTCCCGCAGCTCCACGAGGGTGCCGTCCTCTTCGTGCAGCGCACGGGCGAGGGCGGCTTCCCGCAGGACGCGGCGGTTGGGTACGCCGGTGATCCGCAGTGCGCCGGTGGGCGGTTCGGCGAGGAGGCCGCGCAAGGCGTCCGGGCCCGCGACGTCCCGTCCCCAGACCAGCTCCGCGGTCCGGGGGGCGGGATCAGGGGCGGTGGGTGCCTTGTGCAGGGTGACGTCGTAGCGGTAGCGGCTCAGTTCGTTGTGGTGGCGGCCTCGCTTGATCTCGACGGCCACCGTGCCGATGCCGGTGCCCTGTTCCCGCAGGACGGTGAAGAAGTCCGGGTCGACCAGGAGCTCCTTCTCCACCCTGACCGCCTGCTCCACCGCACGGCGTACGGCGGCGGGGTCGGCGTCGTCACCCGTCCGGTGCAGCTGGACGGCGGTCGCGAAGGGGCGCAGCAGGCGCAGATTGCGTACGTCTCCGATGAACAGCGTGCCGCCGGGGGCGAGCAGCCCCATCAACTTTCCGATGACGTCGGCGAGGTAGTCGGCGGACGGGAAGTACTGCACCACCGAGTTGATGACGATGGTGTCGAACGCGCCGGCCGGCAGCCCGTCGGTGTCGTGCGCCGGACGGGTCTGGAGCACCACCCGCCCGGTGAGCCGTTCCTCCCGGGCGATCTGGGCGGTCAGGGCGTCGATGGCGGTGGCGGAGAAGTCGGTCGCCCAGTAGCTCGCGCAGTGGGGTGCGATCTGGGAGAGCAGGAGGCCGGTGCCGACGCCGACTTCGAGTACGCGACGCGGGCTGAGGCCGAGGATGCGGGTGACGGTGGCGTCCCGCCATTCGCGCATCTGCTCCTCGGGGATGGGCTGTGCGTCGTAACTGCTGTTCCAGCCGACGAAGTTGTCGCCGAAGGGTGCCGTGTCGGGGGCGATGGGCAGGGCGTCGTAGATGTCCTGCCACTCCCCCACCTGGTCCGCTTCGATGTCGCTGTCCCTGGCGGGATCCTGGTGCGGGACGACGTAGCCGACGAGCCGGTCGTCCTGGGCGAGGACGGCGGTCTGCGCGACGGAGGGGTGTGCGGCGAGCGCGGCCTCGATCTCGCCGGGTTCGACGCGGAAGCCGCGTACCTTCACCTGGTCGTCGGCGCGTCCGGCGTACTCCAGCTGTCCGTCGCGCAGTCGGCGGACCAGGTCGCCGGTGCGGTACATGCGCTCACCGGGGGTGAACGGGCAGGCGACGAACCTGCCCGCCGTCAGCCCGGGCCGGTTGAGGTAGCCCCGGGCGAGGCCCGAGCCCGCCACGTACAGCTCCCCGGTGACGCCGGGCGGCACCGGCCGGAGCCGGTCGTCCAGCACGTACACCCGGGCGTTGGCGATGGGCCGGCCGATCGGCGGCACACCGGTGCCGGGGGCCAGCGGGTCGCTCATGGTCGCGCAGACCGTGGTCTCGGTCGGGCCGTACGCGTTGATCATCCGGCGTCCGGGCGCCCACCGCGCCACCAGTTCGGGCGGGCAGGCCTCGCCGGCCACGACCAGGGTGGACGCGGTCACGTCACCGTCCGGCACGGCGGCCAGGACCGATGGCGGCACCGTGGCGTGGGTGACGGCGAGGTCCGGGTCGGTGAGTGCGGCGAGGGGCCCGGCCGCCGGGGGCAGCACGAGGGCGGCGCCGCTGAGCAGGGCGGTGCAGATCTCCGACACCGAGGCGTCGAAGCTGGGCGAGGCGAACTGAAGGATCCGGCTGTCGGGTTCGACCGCGAAGCGCTCGATCTGCCCGGCGACCAGGCTCGCCACACCACCGTGTCCGACGATGACACCCTTGGGGCGGCCGGTGGAGCCGGAGGTGTAGATGACGTAGGCCGGGTGCCGCACATCGAGGTCGACCTGCGGGTCGCTCTCCGGCCAGTCACCCTCCGACACCATCGCGGGGTCGTCCACCACGAGGGCCGGGCGGGCGTCGTCCAGCATGTACGCGATCCGCGCCCGCGGATACGCCGGATCCACCGGCAGATACGCCGCACCGGCCTTCAGCACACCCAGCACCGCGACCACCGACTCCACCGACCTCGACAGAGCCACCGCCACCACCTGCTCCGGACCCACCCCACGCGCGATCAACGCATGAGCGAACCGGTTTGCTCGGCTGTCAAGTTGTCGATATGTCAGTTTGTCGCCGCCGCAGACGAGTGCGAGTGCGTCCGGGGTCGCGGCCACCTGGGCCGCGAAGGCCTGGGGCAGCGGGACCGCGTCGACGTCACGGGTGGTGGCGTTGTCGCGTTCCAGCAGCCGGTGCCGCTCCTCGGCGTCGAGGAGGTCGATCCCGCCGATCGGCTGTTCCGGGTCGGTGGTGACGGCCTTCAGCAGGACCGTCCAGCGGCGGACCAGTGTCTCGATCGTGGCGCGGTCGAACAGGTCGGTGGCGTACTCGACGGCTCCGATGATCCCGGCCGGGGCCCCGTCGGGGCCGAACTGCTCGACCATGCTCACGCCGAGGTCGAACTTGGCGGTGCCGGTCGCGACCGCGTAGGTCGTGACGTCCAGCCCGGGCAGCGAGAACCGGCCGGTCGGGGCGTTCTGCACGGCCAGGATGGTCTGGAAGAGGGGGTGGTGGGACAGCGACCGGGACGGGTTCAGCGCCTCCACCAGGTGCTCGAACGGCACGTCCTGATGCGCGTACGCCGACAGCGCCGTCTCCCGCACCCGGCCCAGCAGCTCACCGAAACCCGGATCACCACTCGTGTCCGTCCGCAACACCAACGTGTTCACGAAGAACCCGACCAGATCGTCCAGCGCCTCATCCGTGCGTCCGGCGATCGGACTCCCGATCGCGATGTCGGTCCCCGCACCCAGCCGCGTGTACAGCGCGGCAAGACCCGCCTGCAACACCATGAACAGGCTGCTTCCGGTCCGCCTGGCCAACGCTGCCAGTGCCGTGTGCAGTTCGGTGTCGAGTTCCAGGCCGATGTGGTCGCCCTGCCAGCCGGCGACGGCGGGGCGGGGGCGGTCGGTGGGCAGGGGCAGCAGTTCCGGCAGGTCGGCCAGTTGCCGCTTCCAGTAACCGAGTTGTTCGGCGAACCGGCTCTCCGGGTCGGCGGCGTCACCGAGCAGGTCGCGCTGCCAGAGCGTGTAGTCGGCGTACTGGACCGGCAGCCGCGGCCTGTCCGCCGTCCGGCCTTCGCAGCGTGCCGCGTACGCCTCGGCGAGGTCGCGGGCCAGCGGGCCGGTGGACCAGCCGTCGGCGGCGATGTGGTGCATGACGAGGAGCAGCACGTGCTCGCCCGGTGCGACCGCGAACAGCTCGGCCCGCAGCGGCGGTTCGGCCGCCAGGTCGAAGGGCTGCCGGGCGGATTCGGCCAGCAGGTACGGCAGCTCCTCCGCCGGCACCTCGGCGGGGCGCGCCCGGAGCCGGACGGCGGCCGGTTCCAGCAGGCGCTGGCAGGGTGCGCCGTCGACCTCCTGGAACGCCGTCCGCAGGCTCTCGTGCCGGGCCACCACATCGGCCAGCGCCTGGTCGAGCGCGTCCCGGTCGAGCGTTCCGGTGAGCTGGAGCGCCAGCGGGATGTGATAGGTGGCGGCGGTGGCGTCCATGCGGTGCAGGAACCACAGGCGGCGCTGGGCGAAGGACAGCGGCACCGCCTCGGGCCGCTCGTACGCGGTCAGCGCGGGGCGCACCCCGTCGGCGGCCGCGAGCGCCCCGGCCAGGCCCGCCACGGTGGGAGCCTGGAAGAGGGCGCGCAGCCCGAGCTCCGCCCCGAGCACCGAGCGCACCCGGGCGACCAGCCTGGTCGCGAGCAGGGAGTGCCCGCCCAGGTCGAAGAAGTCGTCGTCCACGCAGACCCGGGGCACGTCGAGGACCTCGGCGAACAGCTCGGCGAGGATCTCTTCCTGCGGGGTACGCGGCGCCCGGCCGCCCCCCGTGGACGCGACGTCCGGCGCGGGCAGCGCCGCCCGGTCCAGCTTCCCGTTCGGCGTCAACGGCAACCCGTCCAGCAGCACGAACGCGGACGGCACCAGGTAGTCCGGCAACCGCTCGCGGAGGTGGGCGGCCAGCTCCGCGGGGCGCACGGGCGCGGCGGATCGCGGCACCACGTAGCCGACGAGCCGGTCGTCCCGGGCCACTACGGCGGCCTGGGCGACGCCGGGGTGCGCGGCGAGCGCGGCCTCGACCTCGCCGGGCTCGATGCGGAAGCCGCGCACCTTCACCTGCTGGTCGGCGCGGCCGGCGTACTCAAGCTCGCCGTCGGCGCGGCGCCGGACCAGGTCGCCGGTGCGGTACATCCGCGAGCCCGCCGGCCCGAACGGGCAGGCCGTGAAGCGCCCCGCCGTCAGGCCCGGGCGGCCCAGGTAGCCGCGTGCCAGGCCGGGCCCGGCGACGTACAGCTCCCCGGTCACGCCCGGCGGTACGGCGCGCAACCGCTCGTCCAGCACGTAGGCCCGGAAGTCCGCGACCGGCCGGCCGATCGGCGGCACACCGGTGCCCGGGACGAGCGGGTCGCTCATGGTCGCGCAGACCGTGGTCTCGGTCGGGCCGTACGCGTTGATCATCCGGCGTCCGGGTGCCCACCGCGCCACCAGCTCCGGCGGGCACGCCTCGCCCGCGACCACCAGGGTGGCGGCGGTGAGTTCGGCTTCGCCCAGGGCGGCGAGGGCGGAGGGCGGCAGCGTCACATGGGTGACGGCGAGCCCGGGGTCCGTCAGGGCGTCCAGCGGGGCGTCGGCGGGGGCGAGGACGAGCGCGGCGCCGGTCAGCAGCGCGCTGGACAGGTCCCAGAAGGACGCGTCGAAGCTGGGCGAGGCGAACTGGAGCACCCGGCTCCCCGCCGCCACGCCGAGCCGGTCGGCCTGCACCGCCGCGAGACGGGACACACCTGCGTGGCTGACGACGACGCCCTTGGGGCGGCCGGTGGAGCCGGAGGTGTAGATGACGTAGGCCGGGTGCCGCACATCGAGCACGACCTGCGGGTCGCTCTCCGGCCAGTCACCCTCCGACACCATCGCGGGGTCGTCCACCACGAGGGCCGGGCGGGCGTCGTCCAGCATGTACGCGATCCGCGCCCGCGGATACGCCGGATCCACCGGCAGATACGCCGCACCGGCCTTCAGCACACCCAGCACCGCGACCACCGACTCCACCGACCTCGACAGAGCCACCGCCACCACCTGCTCCGGACCCACCCCACCCGCGATCAACGCATGAGCGAAGCGATTGGCTCGGCTGTCAAGTTGTCGATACGTCAGTTTGTCGCCGCCGCAGACGAGCGCGAGTGCGTCCGGGGTCGCGGCCACCCGCCCCGCGAACAGCTGAGGAAGGCTCGCCCCGGCCGTCTCGTCCGCCACCGCCACTGCGGGCAGCAGCTCGGCCCGCTCCTCGGCGGACAGCAGATCGATGGCACCGATCGGGCGCTCCGGCGCCGCGACGACTTCGGCCAGCAGCCGGATCCACCTCGCGGCCAGCGCCTCGACCGTCGCGCGGTCGAACAGGTCGGTGCTGTATTCCACGGCACCGCTGAGGCCGGCCGGCTCGCCGTCGGGGCCGTACTCCTCCGCGAAGCCGAAGGTCAGGTCGAGCCGCGCGGTGCCGGTGAGCACGGGCATCGCGGAGACCCGAAGGCCGGGCAGGTCGAAGGCGCCACCGGGCGCGTTCTGTACGACCAGACCGGTCTGGAAGAGGGGATGGTGGGACAGCGACCGGGACGGGTTCAGCGCCTCCACCAGATGCTCGAACGGCACGTCCTGATGCGCGTACGCCGACAGCGCCGTCTCCCGCACCCGGCTCAGCAGCTCACCGAAACCCGGATCACCACTCGTGTCCGTCCGCAACACCAACGTGTTCACGAAGAACCCGACCAGATCGTCCAGCGCCTCATCCGTGCGTCCGGCGATCGGACTCCCGATCGCGATGTCGGTCCCCGCACCCAGCCGCGTGTACAGCGCGGCAAGACCCGCCTGCAGCACCATGAAGAGGGTGGCTCCGGAGCGTCGCGCCAACTCGACCAGGCGTGCGTGCAGTTCGGCCTTGATGCGGAGCTCCAGCACCTCACCGCCGTACGACATGGCGGCCGGTCGCGGGCGGTCGGCGGGGAGCTGCAACTGCTCCGGCATGCCTGCCAGCGTCCGCTGCCAGTAGGAGACTTGGCGGGAGAAGAGGCTGTCGGCGTCGTTCTCGTCGCCGAGGATCTCGTGCTGCCACAGGGTGTAGTCGGCGTATGTCACCGGCAGCGGCGGCCACTCCGGTGCCCCGCCGCCCCGCCGGGTGGTGTAGGCGGCGGCCAGGTCGCGGGCCAGCGGGCCCATGGACCAGCCGTCCCCGACGATGTGGTGCATGACGAGGAGCAGCACGTGCTCGTCCGGCGCGAGCGCGAACAGCTCGGCCCGCAGCGGGATTTCGGTGGTCAGGTCGAAACCGCGCACGGCCGCGTCCCGCAGCAGCGCGGGCACCTCGGACTCGCCGGCCGCTCGCACGGTCAGCGGCGCGTCGACCTCGGCGGTTTCCAGCACGCGCTGGTGCGGGATGCCGCCCGCGTGCGGGAAGACCGTGCGCAGGGTCTCGTGCCGGGTCATCACGTCCACCAGGGCGGCGCCGAGTGCGTCCCGGTCGAGGTCGCCGGAGAGCCGCAGGGCCAGCGGCATGTGGTAGGTGGCGCTCGGTGCGCCGAACTGCTGGAGGAACCAGAGGCGGCGCTGGGCGAAGGACAGCGGCAGCATCTCGCGCCGGGGCCGGGGCACGAGCGCGCGGCGCGCGGTGGCGGCGTCGCGCAGCCCGGCCGCGAGACCGGCCGGTGTCGCGGTCCGGAACAGGGCGCGCAGTTCCAGTTCGATCCCGAGGGTCGCCCGGACCCGTGAGACCAGCCGGGTGGCGAGCAATGAGTGCCCGCCCAGCGTGAAGAAGTCGTCGTCGGCCCCGACCCGGGCGAGCCCCAGGACGTCGGCGAACAGTTCGCACAGGATCTCTTCCTGGGGGGTACGCGGCGCCCGTCCGCCCCCCGTGGACACGACGTCCGGCGCGGGCAGCGCCGCCCGGTCCAGCTTCCCGTTCGGAGTCAACGGCAACCCGTCCAGCAGCACGAACGCGGACGGCACCAGGTAGTCCGGCAACCGCTCGCCCATGTATGCGGCGAGCGCGGCCGGGGTCGCCGCGGCCGGGCCGGACGGGACCACGTAGGCGACGATCCGGTCCTCGCGGGCGAGCACCGCGACCTGGGAGACGCCCGGGTGGGCGGTGAGTTCGGTCTCGATCTCGCCGGGTTCGACGCGGAAGCCGCGCACCTTGACCTGGTGGTCGACCCGGCCGGCGAATTCCAGCTCGCCGTGGGCTCCCCAGCGCACCAGGTCGCCGGTGCGGTACATGCGCGCGCCGGGCGGCCCGTACGGGTCGGCGACGAAACGTCCGGCGCTCAGCCCGGGCCGGTCGAGGTAGCCCCGGGCGAGCCCGGTGCCGGCGAGGTACAGCTCGCCCAGGACGCCGGGGGCGACGGGTCGCAGGGCCTCGTCCAGGACGTACACCCGGCAGTTGTCGACCGGGCGGCCGATCGGCACGGGCTGCGGGCAGTCCGCGGGGTCGGCGGGGAGCGCGTAGGCGGTGATGACGTGGGTCTCGGCGGGGCCGTAGTGGTTGTGCAGCACCCGGTCGGGCCGGGCGGCGAAGCGGTGTACGGCACCGCCCAGGCGCATCGCCTCCCCGGCCTGGGCGATGAGCCGCAGGTGCGGCAGATCGAGACCGGCTTCCTCGGCGGCCTCGGCCAGCGCTTCGACCACCAGGTTCGGCGCGAACAGTTCCTCGACGCGGTGGCGGTCCAGCCAGTGGGCGAACAGTTCGGCGCTGCGGCGCTGCTCGTCGGTGGGCACCACCAGGGTCTTGCCGTAGAGCAGCGCGGACAACATCTCCTGCACGGAGACGTCGAAGCTGATCGCGGTGAACTGCGCGGTGCGCGTGCCGGGTTCGCCGCCGACGGCCCGGTGGTGCCAGTCCAGGAGGTTGAGCAGTGCGGCGGCGGGCATGACGACGGCCTTGGGCCGGCCGGTGGAGCCGGAGGTGTAGATGACGTAGGCAGGATGGCGCGGGTCCGCGCACACGCCCGGATCGTGCTCCGGCAGCGTGCCGGACGGCGTTGCGGCGTTGAGGTCGTCGAGCACCACGGCCGGGCGCGCGTCCTGCACCATGTACGCGATGCGGGCGGCCGGGTAGTCCGGGTCCACCGGCAGGTACGCCGCGCCGGTCTTGAGCACCGCGAGGACCGCGACGACCAGCTCGGCGGAGCGCGGCAGCCGCAGGGCGACGACCTGCTCGGGGCCCACGCCTTGTGCCGTGAGCGCGTGGGCGAGGCGGTTGGCCCGGCGGTTCAGTTCCCCGTACGACAGCACGGTGTCCTCGAAGACCACGGCCGGGGCGTCCGGGGTCGCCCGGACCCGCTCCTCGAACATGCCGGGCAGGGTGGTGTCGGCGGCCGGGCGTGCCGTGTCGTTGCGGGCGGCCAGCAGTTCGTGGCGTTCGGCGGCGGTGAGGATGTCGATGCGGCTCAGCGGAAGCCCCGGTGCAGCGACGACCGCGGCGAGGAGCCGCAGCCAGCGGGCGACCAGTGCCTCCACGGTGGCGGTGTCGAACAGGTCGGTGCTGTACTCGACGCGCCCGACGATACCCTCGGCCCCGCCGGGGCCGCCGCGCTCCAGCAGGTGGAAGCCGAGGTCGAACATCGTCGTCGGCGTCCCCACCAGGACGGGTTCGGTGGCCAGGCCGCTCAGCGCGAAGTCGGTGCGGGGCACGTTCTGGAGGGCCAGCAGCACCTGGAACAGCGGCTGGCGGGTGAGCGACCTGGACGGGTTGAGCGCCTCCACGACCTGCTCGAACGGCAGGTCCTGGTGGGCGTAGGCGCCGAGCGCGGTTTCCCGGACACGGCCCAGCAGTCCGGCGAACGTGGGGTCGCCCGAGGTGTCGGTGCGGAGGACCAGCGTGTTGACGAAGAACCCGATGAGGTCGTCGAGGGCCTGGTCGGTGCGGCCGGCGATCAGGCTGCCGACCGGGATGTCCTTGCCCGCCCCCAGTTTGTCGAGCAGGGAGGCCAGGGCGGCCTGGAGCACCATGTACACGCTGGCGCCGTGCTCGCGGCCCAGCCGGACCAGTCCGGCGTGGAGTTCCGCGTCCAGCTCGATCGCCAGCCGGCCGCCGGAGCTGGAAGGGGCTGCGGGGCGCGGGCGGTCGGCGGGGAGCCGGATCTGCTCCGGCAGGTCCGCGAGGGTCCGCGTCCAGTAGTCGGTCTGCCGGGCGAGCAGGCTGTCCTCGTCGGACGCGTCACCGAGGAGTCGGTGCTGCCAGAGGGTGTAGTCGGCGTACTGGACGGGAAGCGGGGCCCACTGCGGGGCCTCGCCACGGACGCGCGCCGCGTACGCGGTGGCCAGGTCGGCGGCCAGCGGTCCGAGCGACCAGCCGTCCCCGGCGATGTGGTGCATCACCAGGAGCAGCACGTGCTCGTCCGCCGCCACTTCGAACACCTGGGCGCGCAGCGGCGGTTCGGCGGCGAGCTCGAAGCCGCCCGCGGCGGCGGCCGTCAGCAGCTCCGTCAGGTTCTGCGCGTCCGCCGGAGTCACCTCCAGGGCCGGGTGTGCCGCTCCGGCGGGCAGCACGTGCTGGAACGGCACCCCGTCCTCGGCGGGGAAGACCGTACGCAGGGTGTCGTGCCGGTCCACGAGGTCGCCGAGCGCCGCCGCGAGGGCGGCGGGGTCGAGCGGACCGGTGAGCCGCCAGGCGAGGGGCATGTTGTAGACGGATTCGGCGCCCTCCAGCTGGCGCAGGAACCAGAGGCGGCGCTGCGCGGCGGACAGCGGCATCCGCTCGGGGCGTTCCGCCGGTTCCAGTGCGGGCCGGGCCCGGCCGGCGGCGTCCAGCCCTGCGGCCAGTCCGGCCACGGTCGGCGTGCGGAAGAGGGTGGGGAGGGCCAGCTCCACGTTCAGCGTCGTCCGGACGCGGGCGACGAGCCGGGTGGCGAGCAGGGAGTGCCCGCCGAGCTCGAAGAAGTCGTCGTCGGCGCCGACCCGGGGCACGCCCAGCACCTCGGCGAACAGCCCGGCCAGCACGTGTTCCCCGGGCGTACGCGGCGCCCGCCCGGCCGTCGTGGCGGCGTCGGGCTCGGGCAGGGCGCGCCGGTCCAGCTTGCCGTTGGGCGTCAGCGGCAGGACGTCGAGCGGGACGAAGGCGGCCGGCACCATGTATTCCGGCAGCCGCTCGCGCAGGTGTGCCCGTAGCTCCTCGGTCTGCGGCGCGGCACCGGCGGCGGGTTGCACATACGCGACGAGCCTGGGCCCCTGCGCGCCGTCCTGCCGGACGACCACAGCGGTGCGTGTGACGTCCTCGTGGTCCGCGAGGACGGCCTCGATCTCACCGAGCTCGATGCGGAAACCGCGTACCTTCACCTGGTCGTCCGTACGCCCCAGGAATTCGAGGTTCCCGTCCGCGCCCCAGCGCACCAGGTCACCCGTGCGGTACATCCGCGCACCACACTCACCGAACGGATCAGCCACAAACCGTCCGGCCGTCAGACCAGGCCGGTTCAGGTAACCGCGCGCCAACCCCGCACCCGCGATGTACAACTCACCCGCCACACCGCCCGGCACCGGCCGCAACGCGGCGTCCAGCACATGGAGGCGGTTGCCGCCCATCGGCCGGCCGATCACCCGGCGGGGGTTCGACGCGAGGGGTGCGACGACCGAGTCGACCGTGCACTCGGACGGGCCGTAGTAGTTGAGGGCGCGTACCCCCTCGGCGGTCCTCAACCGCTCCCACAGCTGCTCCGGCACGGGCTCCCCGCCCAGCGCGACCAGCGCGGGGCGCCACCGGGGGTGGTCGAGCAGACCGTGCTCGACCAGGACGTGCAGGTAGGACGGGGTGCCACCGACGGTGTCGAGACCGGTCCGCACCGCGTACTCCAGGTAGGCCG
Source organism: Streptomyces sp. NPDC008163 (assembly GCF_042956885.1). NCBI lineage: Bacteria > Bacillati > Actinomycetota > Actinomycetes > Kitasatosporales > Streptomycetaceae > Streptomyces > Streptomyces sp. NPDC008163. Next base: position 59,621 of record NZ_JBIBHG010000013.1, read on the forward strand.
CCGGGTCGGTCCAGGTCGCCTCGTCCAGGACGTGCAGCTCATGCCCGGCGAACACGGCGAACAGCTGGTCTAGGGAGGCGTCGAACGACACGGACGTGGTCAGCCCGACGCGCAGCCGCTCGCCCGTCGGAGAGACCAGCGGGCCCTGGTTGGCGTACAGGTTGACCAGACCGGTGTGCGTCACGACGACACCCTTGGGGCGGCCGGTGGACCCGGAGGTGTAGATGACGTAGACCGGCTGTGCCGGATCGACCGGCACCATGGGGTCGGTGGCGGGGCACCGTTCGACCAGCGCGGCGGTCTCCGGGTCGTCGAGCACCACCCGGTCGCCCGGCCCTTCCGGCAGCCGATCCAGGACACGCGTGTCGGTCACGGTCAGGACCGGCCGGGCGTCGTCCAGGAGATACGCGATCCGAGCGGCCGGATACTCCGGATCCACCGGCACATACGCCGCACCCGACTTCAGCACCGCGAGAACCGCCACCACCAGGTCCGCCGACCTCGGCAACGCCACCGCGACCAACCGCTCCGGACCCGCCCCACGCGCCACCAGCGCACGCGCCAACCGATTAGTCCGCGCGTCCAACTCCGCGTACGACAACGACACATCACCACACACGAGCGCCGTCGACTCCGGCACCTCACGCACCTGCTCCCGGAACAACTCCGGCAGAGTTTCGGTGCGAGCCGGGACCGCCGGGCCCGTGCCCATCGCCGCCAGCGCGGCGTGCTCCCCGGCCGTGAGCACGTCGAGCCTGCTGAGCCGCTGTCCGGGATCGGTGACCGCGATGCGGAGCAGCCGCTCCCACCGGGCGAGCAACGTCTCGACGGTGGCCGGGTCGTAGAGATCGTCGGCGTACTCGACGGACCCGTCGAGCCCGTCCGGGGAGCCGTCCGCCGCGTGCCGCTCGGACAGCGTGAAGATCAGGTCCAGCTTGGCGGTGGCCGACGCCGACGGCACGTCCTCGACGCGCAGACCGGGCGGGGCGAAGTCGGTCCGGGGCGCGTTCTGGAGCACCAGCATGACCTGGAACAGCGGGTGGTGCGCGAGTGACCGGGACGGGTTCAGCGCTTCGACCAGGTATTCGAACGGCACGTCCTGGTGGGCGTATCCGGCGAGCGCGGTGTCCCGGACCCGGTCCAGCAGCTCGGCGAACGTCGGGTCGCCCGAGGCGTCGGTACGGAAGACCAGGGTGTTGACGAAGTAGCCGATCAGCTCGTCCTGCGCCTGGTCGGTCCGGCCGGCCACCGGGCTGCCGACCGGGATGTCGTCGCCTGCTCCCAGCTTGCTCAACAAGGCGGCCAGCCCGGCCTGGAGCACCATGAACAGGCTCGTCCCGTGGGCGCGGGCCAGCTCACGGAGCCCCCGGTGCAGCTCGGCGTCCAGGCCGGCGCGCACGGAACCGCCCCGGTGCGAGGCGACCGCCGGGCGCGGCCGGTCGGCGGGCAGCTCGATCAGCTCGGGAAGCCCGGCGAGCTGCCGGGTCCAGTAGTCGGCCTGGGCGGCGAGCAGGCTGCTCCCGTCCGCGGAGTCGCCGAGGAGTTCGTGCTGCCAGAGGGTGTAGTCGGCGTACTGGACGGGAAGCGGCGCCCACTGCGGGGTCTCGCCACGGACGCGCGCCGCGTAGGCATCGGTCAGGCCCCGGGCGAGGGGGCTCATCGACCAGCCGTCGCCCGCGATGTGGTGGAGCACCAGGTGGAGAACGTGCTCCTCCGGTGCGAGGGCGAACAGCTCGGCGTGCAGCGGCAGGTCGGCGGCCAGGTCGAAGCGCCGGTCCCTCGCCGCCGCCATCAGGGCGGGCAGCCCGGCCTCGGTGGTCGCGTGTACGGGCAGGCCGGGGCGGGCTTCGGTCACGTCCAGGACGCGCTGGTGCGGGACACCGTCCACCGCCGGGAAGACGGTGCGCAGGCTTTCGTGCCGGGCGACGACGTCCGCGACGGCTGCCTCCAGGGCCCCCCGGTCCAGGTCGCCGGAGAGCCGCCAGGCGAGCGAGATGTGGTAGTTCGCGCCCGTCCCTTCCAGCTGGTGCAGGAACCACAGCCGGCGCTGCGCGAACGACAGGGGGATCATCGCGGGGCGCTCGCGGCGCGCCAGGGCGGTCTGCGCCGGTCCGGCGGCGCGCAGGGCGGCGGCCAGGGCTGCGGGCGTCGGCGCCTCGAAGAGCGTACGCAGTGGCATCTCCACGCCGAGCGTGGCGCGGATGCGCGCGGCGAGGCGGGTGGCGAGCAGGGAGTGTCCGCCGAGGTCGAAGAAGCCGTCGTCGACTCCGGCCGAGGGTGCGCCCAGGACTTCCGCGAACAGCTCGCGGAGAATCCGCTCCTGGGCGGTGCGCGGGGCCCGCGACGTGGTCGCCGGGGTGAGGTCGGGGGCGGGCAGGGCACGGTGGTCCAGCTTGCCGTTGACGGTCAGCGGCAGGGCGTCCAGCGTGACGAACGCGGCAGGCACCATGTGCTCGGGCAGCCGCTCGCGCAGGTACGCGCGCAGGGCGGCGGGCTGCGAGGCGGCATCGGCGTCCGGTGCACCGGACGCCGGTACGAGGTACGCGACGAGCCGGGTGTCGTCGGCCCGGTCCTGACGGGCGAGGACGGCGACCTGCGCGATCCCCGGGTGCGCGGCCAGGGCCGCTTCGATCTCCCCGAGCTCGATACGGAAACCGCGCACCTTCACCTGCTGGTCGGCCCGGCCGGCATAGCGCAGGGTGCCGTCCTCGGCGCGGCGCACCACGTCGCCGCTGCGGTACATGCGTGAGCCCGCAGGTCCGAAGGGGTCGGCCACGAAGCGCCCCGAGGTGAGGCCGGGCCGGTTCAGGTAGCCGCGTGCCAGGCCGGCGCCCGCGACGTACAGCTCACCGGGAACCCCCGGGGCGACCGGGCGCAGGCCGGCGTCGAGGACGTAGGCCCGGAGGTCGGGGAGGGCGGTGCCGATGCCGCCGGGGGCGGTGGCGGCTTCGCCGAGTTCGGCGTGGGTGACGTGCACCGTGGTCTCGGTGATGCCGTACATGTTGACCAGGCGCGGCGCGTCCTCGGGGTGGCGCTCGTACCAGGTGCTGAGCCGGGCGTGTTCCAGTGCCTCGCCGCCGAAGACCACTGTGCGCAGGGCAAGCCGGGCTCCGGTGTCCGGGGCCTCGGCGTCGGCCTGCATCAGCTGGTAGAAGGCGGACGGGGTCTGGTTGAGCACCGTCACCCGTTCGCGGGCGAGCAGGTCCAGGAACCGGCCGGGCGACCGGCTGGTCTCGTGGTCCACGACGACCAGGCGCCCTCCGTGCAGCAGGGGTCCCCAGAGCTCCCAGACCGAGAAGTCGAAGGAGTAGGAGTGGAAGAGCGTCCACACGTCGTCGGCGCCGAAACCGAACTGCGCCCGTGTGGTGTCGAAGAGGCGCACCACGTTGCGGTGCGGGATCACGACGCCCTTGGGGTTGCCGGTGGAGCCGGAGGTGTGGATGACGTAGGCGGCGTGGGCCGGGTCGACGGTGATCCCCGGGTCCGTGTCGGGCAGTCCGTCGAGATCCGTGGTGTCCAGCAGCAGCCGCTCCACGCCGTCCGCGTCGACGTGATGATTCGTCAGGAGCAGTGCGGGCCGGGTGTCCTGGAGCAGATAGGCGATCCGGGCCGCCGGGTACTCCGGGTCGACCGGCACGTAGGCCGCACCCGCCTTCAGTACCGCGAGCACCGCCACGACCAGCTCCGCCGAGCGCGGGAGCGCCAGCGCCACCAGCTGCTCGGGGCCTGCGCCTCGTTCGATCAGGGCGTGCGCCAGCCGGTTGGCGCGGGCGTTGAGCGCCCCGTACGTGAGAGTGGTGGCGCCGTCCGTGAGGGCGACGGCGTCCGGAGTGGCCCGCGCCTGCCGCTCGAACAGCGCGGGCAGGCTGTGCTGCGGCGGTTCCGCGTCCCTGTCGGCCGGCAGTAGTGCCCGCAGTTCGTCGGCGGACAGTACGTCGACCCGGCCGATGCGCAGGTCGGGGTCGGCGGCGACGGTGCGCAGCAGCCTGAGCCAGCGCTCGACGATGCCGGTGACGGTGGCCGCGTCGAAGAGGTCCGTGCTGTACTCCACCACGCCCGACAGCCCTCCCCCGCCCGGCTGTTCGGCCAGGACGAAGGTCAGGTCGCACTTGGCGGTGCCGGTGGGGACCAGTTCGGAGGCCACGCGCAGCCGAGGCAGGTCGAAGGTGCCGGACGGTGCGTTCTGCAGGGTGAGCATCGTCTGGAACAGCGGGTGGTGCGCGAGGGTCCGCGCCGGGTTCAGCGCCTCCACCAGGTGCTCGAACGGCACGTCCTGGTGGGTGTACGCGGTCAGTGCCTCGGCGCGCACCCGGGCGAGGAGTTCGGTGAACGTCGGGTCGCCGGACAGGTCGGTGCGCAGCACCAGCGTGTTGACGAAGAAGCCCACCAGGTCGTCCAGGGCCTCATCGGTGCGTCCCGCGACGGGTGTGCCGATCGGGATGTCCGTCCCGGCGCCCAACTTGCCGAGCAGCAGCGCCAGTCCGGCCTGGAGGACCATGAAGAGGCTGGCTCCGCCGTCGCGGGCGACCGCGCGGAGGTCCTCGTACAGCTCCGCGTCGAAGTCGACCGGCAGCTGAGCCCCGCGGTAGGACATCGCCTCGGGCCTGGGCCGGTCGAAGGGCAGCTCGACCTGGTCGGGCAGGCCCGCCAGCCGCTCGCGCCAGTGGGCGAGCTGGGAGGTGAGGACGCTGTCCGGGTCGCCGCTGTCGCCCAGCAGTTCGCGCTGCCACAACGTGTAGTCGGCGTACTGGACCGGCAGCGGGGACCACTGCGGCTTCGCGCCCTCGGTCCGGGCCGCATAGGCGGTCGTCAGGTCCTGCGCGAGCGGGCCCGTCGACCAGCCGTCACCGGCGATGTGGTGGACGACGAGCAGGAGTACGTGCTCCTCGTCGCCGAGCCGGAACAACTCGGCGCGCAGCGGCGGTTCGGTGGCGAGCTCGAAGCCCTGCCGTGCCGCCTCGGCCAGCCTGTCGGACAGTTCGCGGCCGCCGGTCTCGGTCACTCGCAGCCGGGGCCGGGCCGTGTCGGGGTCCAGCACTCGCTGGCACGGCACTCCGGCGACCGAGGGGAAGACGGTGCGCAGGCTCTCGTGGCGTTCGACCACGTCCGCCAGGGCGGCTTCGAGGGCACGCTCGTCCAGGCTCCCCGTCAGCCGCAGGGCGAGCGGGATGTTGTAGGTGGCGCTGGGGCCCTCCATCCGGTGCAGGAACCACAGCCGACGCTGCGCGAAGGACAGCGGCACGGTCTCGGGCCGCTCGCGCGTGCCCAGCGCCGGGCGCGCCTGTCCTGCCGCGTCCAGCCTGGCCGCCAGCCCGGCCACCGTAGGGGCGTCGAAGAGGTCGCTGAGCCGCAGCTCCACGCCCAGCACGGACCGGGCCCGGGCGATCAGCCGGGTGCCGAGCAGGGAGTGACCGCCGAGGTCGAAGAAACCTTCGTCCAGGCCGACCTGGCCGATGCCCAGCACCTCGGCGAAGAGCCCGGCGAGCAGTTGCTCGACCGCGCTGCGCGGGGCGCGGCCGGGCGCGCCGGGCCGGTGGTCGGGGGCGGGGAGGGCGCGCCGGTCCAGCTTGCCGTTCGGGGTCAGCGGCAGCGCGTCCAGCACCACGGTCGCCGACGGCACCATGTGCGCGGGGAGCCGGTCGCGGAGCCAGGTGCGGAGTGTGTCCTGCTGGAGGTCGTGTCCGGTGGCGGGCACGACGTAGGCGACGAGGCGGGGCTCCTCCTCGGTGCGCACGGTGACAGCGGTGCGTGCGATGTCCGCGTGCTCGGCGAGGACGGCCTCGATCTCACCGAGCTCGATGCGGAAACCGCGTACCTTCACCTGGTCGTCCGTACGCCCCAGGAATTCGAGGTCGCCCTCGGCGTTCCAGCGCACCAGGTCACCCGTACGGTACATCCGCGTACCGCCCGCACCGAACGGATCAGCCACAAACCGCCCGGCCGTCAGACCAGGCCGGTTCAGGTAACCGCGCGCCAACCCCGCACCCGCGATGTACAACTCACCCGCCATACCGCCCGGCACCGGCCGCAACGCGGCGTCCAGCACGTACAGTCGGGTGTTGTTGACGGGCCGGCCGATGACCGGGCGCGGGCTCGACGCCACGGCCGCCGTCACCGAGTTGACCGTGCACTCGGAGGGTCCGTACAGGTTGACGCAGTGCGTGCCGTCGGCCGCGCGCAACCGCTCCCACAGCTGCTGCGGAACGGCCTCGCCGCCCGCCGCGAGCAGCGCGGGGCCGTGCTGTCCATCGCCCAACAGGCCGTGCGCTACCAGGTCGTGAAGGTACGAGGGAGTGGCCTCGACGTAATCCAGCTCGCGGTCACTCGCGTACGCGACGAATGCCTTCGGGTCCGTCCAGGTCGCTTGGTCCAGGACGTGCAGCTCATGGCCCGCGAAGGGGGCCATCAGCTGGTTCCAGGAGGCGTCGAAGGACACCGAGGTGGTGAGCGCCACGCGCAGCCGCTGCCGGTCCTTCAGCAGGGGGGCGAACAGTGCGTGCCGGTGGTCGGTGAGCAGGTCGGCCAGGCCGCCGTGGGTGGCGACGACCCCCTTGGGGCGGCCGGTGGACCCGGAGGTGTAGATGACGTAGGCGGGGTGACCGGCGTCGACGGTCACCGCCGGGTCGGTGGCGGGGCACCGTTCGACCAGCGCGGCGGTCTCCGGGTCGTCGAGCACCACCCGGTCGCCCGGCCCTTCCGGCAGCCGATCCAGGACACGCGTGTCGGTCACGGTCAGGACCGGCCGGGCGTCGTCCAGGAGATACGCGATCCGAGCGGCCGGATACTCCGGATCCACCGGCACATACGCCGCACCCGACTTCAGCACCGCGAGAACCGCCACCACCAGGTCCGCCGACCTCGGCAACGCCACCGCGACCAACCGCTCCGGACCCGCCCCACGCGCCACCAGCGCACGCGCCAACCGATTGGCCCGCGCGTCCAACTCCGCATACGACAACGACACATCACCACACACGAGCGCCGTCGACTCCGGCACCTCACGCACCTGCTCCCGGAACAACTCCGGCAGAGTTTCGGTGCGGGCCGGGACCGCCGGGCCCGTGCCCATCGCCGCCAGCGCGGCGTGCTCCCCGGCCGTGAGCAGGTCGACGCCTCCCACCGTCTCGTCCACGTCGAGGCCGGCGACGGCGTCGAGCAGGGCGAGCAGCCTCCCCCGGTGTGCGGCGAGGTCGTCGTCACCGTACGCGTCCGGCGCGCCGTGCAGCCGCAGCAGCGGGGGGTTGCCGTCGCGGTAGTCGAAGACCCAGACGGCCAGGTCGGTGGTCGAGCCGGACACGAAGTGGTGCACGGAGGCGGGGTGTCCGGCGAAGCTTGGCCTGGCGTTGAAGGCCATGATGTTGACGATCAGCGGGAACGCCGTGCCGATGCCGCCGGACGCGCCGAGGTCGCGCAGCAGGTCCTCGCTGCGGTACCGCTCGTGCGCGACGGCCGCCTCGACCTCGCGCGCCACCTGCTCCACCAGCTCGCCCCACGGCATGTCCGGCCGCACGGTCAGCCGGAGCGGCACCACGTTGGACAGGGTGCCGGGCACGGACATCAGGTCGCGGCCGGAGCCCCGGCGCGCGGTGACGGGCAGGGCGAGGACCACGTCCCGGCTGCCGCTCAGCCGGTGGGCGTAGAGCGCGGTCGCCGCGATCACCACCCGGGACCACCTGACCCCGGCCCTGGCCGCCGCCGCCCGCAACGCCTCCGGGTTCTTCAGCTCGCGCTCCCCGGCCACGCGCAGGACCTGGTGCGGGTCGGTCGTGGCGGTGCCGGTGAGCCGGGTCGGGGCGGGCAGGTCGGTGAAGCGCTCCGTCCAGTAGGCGCGGTCCGCCGTGAAGGCGTCGGAGGCGCGGTAGTCGGCGTCGCTGTCGACCAGGTCCCGCAGCGTGCCGAATGGGGAGGGCGGGACGGCGGCGTCCTCGGCCAGCGCCGAGTACACCTCGCCGACGCGCTGCCGGACCATCGAGGCACTGATCGCGTCGAGGACCACGTGGTGGTACTTCAGGTACCAGAAGTATTCCGTGGGGGACAGCCGGATCAGCGCGTGGCCGAAGAGGGGATCGCGGGACAGGTCCAGCGGGCGGGCGAGGTCGCGCTCCATCCACTCCCGAGCGGCCGCCCGGGGGTCCTGCTCCGCCCCGAGGTCGAGGTGGACCGGGGCCCAGTCCCAGGTCGCGCGGAGGATCTGGCGCGGGCCGGTGCCGTCGTCGGTGAAGGTGACGTGGAGGGCGTCGACCTCGTCCACCACCCGGCGCAGCGCCGCTTCGAACAGTTCGGGGTCGACGGGCCCCTGGATCTCCAGGCACTCACCGACGCGGTAGCCCGGAATCGGTGTCGGCGAGCTCTGCTCGGCGAGCCAGATCTCCCGTTGGGCCGCTGTCAGGGGAAGGACGTCGCCGTCACGACGGGACATGGGGGTACCTCCAGAGGTATGAGAGAGCATGCGCGCAGGACGCACCGGCCGCGGTGGCGTCACGCGGCCGGGCGGTGGGGCGTATTCCTGCGGTCAGGCGGCGAGTTCGCCGGCCTGGAGCTGCCAGAGGGATGCGTAGAGCCCGTGCTGGGCGAGGAGTTCGTCGTGGGTGCCCTGCTCGGCGACGATGCCGCCCTTGTCCAGGACGAAGATGCGGTCGGCGTGGCGGACCGTGGAGAGGCGGTGGGCGATGACGATCATGGTCCGGTCGGCCGCGAAGGTGTGCAGCGTGCGCTGAATGGCGGCCTCGGTCTCGTTGTCCACGGCGGAGGTGGCCTCGTCCAGGATGACGACCGGCGAGTCCTTGAGGATCGCGCGGGCGAGGGCGATGCGCTGCCGCTGGCCGCCGGAGAGTGCGGTGCCGCGTTCACCGATGAGGGTGTCGTAGCCGTTCGGCAGGGTCGTGATGAAGGTGTGGGCCTCGGCCATGGCGGCGGCCCGGACGACGGCCTCGTCGGGGGCGCCGAAGCTGCCGTAGCGGATGTTGTCGGCGATGCTGCCGTCGAAGAGGAACGGGTCCTGGGCGACGAAGCCGATGGCGTGGCGCAGGTCGTGTCGGCGCAGGTCCTGGACGTCCCGGCCGTCGAGCAGGACCCGGCCGGACTCGGCGTCCTGGAAGCGCATGAGCAGTTTGGCGATCGTCGTCTTGCCGGAGCCGGTGGCGCCGACGAGGGCGGTGACCCGCCCGGCCGGGATGGTCAGGGACAGGTGGTCCAGGGTCGCCGGGCGGCCGGGGTAGGCGAAGGTGACCTCGTCGAGAACGATCTCGCCTCGCACCGTGGGGAGTTCGAGCGTCCCTTCACCGCTGTCGGTCTCGACGGGCAGCTCGCGCAGGCGCTGGACCCGGTCGTAGGAGGCGAGGGTGCGCTGGTACTGGTCGGCGATGGAGCCGAGCCTGCTCATCCGCATGAGCAGCATCTGCGGGAGCCCGATCAGAGGGCTGAACACCTCGAAGCGCAGGGTGCCGTCGAGGACGGCGCGGCCGCCGATGAGCAGGGTGCCGGCCATCGACGCGGTGGTGCAGGCCCGGACGGTCTCGCCGTGGCGGAGAGTGCTGCGGTCGGTGCGGTGGCTGCTCTCCTGGACCGTGTCGCTCAGCTGGTCGACGCGCTCGGCCTCGTACGTCTCGGTGCAGAAGCTCTTGACGGTCGCGCCGGCTTCGAGCGAGTTGATCACCTGGCTGCCGAGCCTGGCGCGGTGTTCGCCGGTGGCGGCGTAGTCCGTCGCCGCCCTCTCCTGGTGGCGCAGCGAAAGCCAGGCGATGACCGGGATCGGGAGGAAGGCGATCCAGGCGATCTGGGGGGCCAGCAGAAGGAACGCCGGTACGAGCAGGGCCAGGCTGGTGCCGAGTTGCAGTACGTCGTTGGCGGGCCCCGCGAAGAAGGCGCCGAGCTGGCCGACGTCGTTGGTGAGGGTGCCGGCCACCCGGCTGGTCCGTTCGCCCTCCAACTGGCTCAGTTCGAGGTGCTGGACGTGTCGGTAGGTGCGGGCGCGCCAGTCGTGCTCGATGTCCTGGCCGAGTCGGCGCCATTGGAGGTTGGAGGCGTACGAGAGTCCGGCGACGGCGGCGCAGGCCGCGGCCACCAGTGCGGCCAGTCCCCAGAGTTGGGCGGATGCCGTGGTCAGGCCGAGGCCGGCCAGCGGTGCCGCCTCGCCCTTGATGAGGACCAGGCCGGTCCATCCGAGGAAGGTGCCGAGCGCCATCTCCGCGGCCTGGCAGGCGACGGAGAGGGCGGCGGCCCGGTAGAGCCGGGGGCGATGCGGTCCGACGATCTCCAGCAGCGGGTGGCCCTCGGCGTCCGGCCCGGCCGCCTCGGCGGTGCCGCGCCACGCCTTCCGCAGGACGACCGCGGTCGCCGCGGCCACTCCGCCGACGGCCACCAACTGCCGTGTCAGGGGCGATCCCTTGACGAGTGCGGTCCCGGCCGCGACTCCACCGCCGACGGCGAGCACCGGCCGGACGACCAGGCCGCTGTCCGCCCGGCGCGCGGGCGCGGGCCGGTCCGTAGCCACTCGTCCCGTACCGGTCGCCTCCCGCGCGAGCCGGGTGACGGTGCGGCTGATGACGCGGCCCACGTCCGTGGCGCACAGCCGCCCGTCGTGCCGGACGAGCACCCTGCCGGTGACCGGGCTGGCCTGGGCCTCGGTGATCCCGGGGATGTGGCGCAGCGCGGCGGCGAGGATCTCGGCCGTCCGGGGGCGTCCGACGACGAGCCCGACGTCCCAGCGCTGGCGGCCCGGTGTGACCGAGCGAGGGCTCGCGGCCGGTTCCACGGAGCGGAATCCGGATGCGGCTCCCAGTAGCGATGGCATGTGTACGTTCACCTGTTTGCGGAGGTCACGGATGGTTGCGGAGGTCGCGCGGCGCCGTCACGGAGTCGACGGATCGGGGCGACGGAGCGGGAAGTGACGTGCGGAGGGGGCCCGGGGCGCAGGGCGGGGCGGCCCGAGAACGGCCGCCACCCTGGTGCGTTCCGCCGCAATCGATCGGCGGGCGCGCCCGGTGGCGGCCGCGGGTCGCACAGGCCGTCAGTGCGTCTTTCCGGCGGCGCTCTCGGCGGTCGCGCGGATCTTCGGGGCCCTTCGGTCCCCCTTGGCACCGGCCCCGGTCGCGTGCTGACCGGGCACGGAGTGGCCCTCGGTGTCGCCGGCGGCGATCTGCGCGGCGACCACATCGGCGGCGACCTCGGCCGCGAGGTCATGGATGTTCTCCCCGGCCTCGTGGGCCGCCTTCTTCACCTCCATCGCGATTCCGACGGACGCTTTGACGACTCCGCCCACCAGTGGCTTCAGCAGACGCTTGGCCAGCGGCGCGACGATGAGTCCGACGAGAAACGGCGGTACTACAGGCGGCATGACGCTCCATCCTCTCCACGCATACGTATGACAGGGAACCCGGGCACGACGAGAATGGGAGCGACGCGCGGCCGGGGTGGAAAAAGGAATTCCGTTTCGAGATCCGGTGCGGTCCCGGTGAATCCGGTGCCGGGCCGGAAATCGAATTCCCGGACGTTGGAACACGCCGTCCGATCCCTTGATCACGGTAGTCGAACGACGCCCACCTGGGCCAAATGGATTCATCCGGGTTCACTCGTGTGAGTGTCCGTGGCCATTTCTCGTGTCCGGAATTAAGCGCACCCCCGCACGCCTTGAGAGCGATTATCCGACTATCTTTTTCGGAACATGCTGGCCGGCACATGCCCCGGCGCCCCCGCCCCGACTCATAAGGGTGAATCAGGACCGGCCGCCCGCATGGCCGCGACCGCGTCCGGCCACCATGGCGCCATGCTCCGACGCACCCCGCCGGCCGTCCTGACGGCCGCGCTCACCGCCTCGGTCCTCGCGCTGAGCGGCTGCGGCGGCGTCGCCCGCTCCTCGACGACCACCCCCCTGGTGGACCGCGGCACCGTCCGGATCGCCGAGGCCGGCGAGACGCCGAGCTTCGACCCGTACTCCACGTTCGGCGCCTCCCAGGCCCATTACGCCTACGACTCCCTGGTGAATCCCGCCCCCGACGGCGACCTGGCCACCGGCCTGGCCACGTCCTGGCGGGCCACGGCGACCACGGCGGTGTTCACGCTCCGCGCCGGCGTCACCTGCTCCGACGGCACCCCCCTCACCGCCTCGGCGGTCGCCCGGTCGCTGACCTACGCGGCCGACCCGGGCAATCAGCTCGCCGGAGCCCGTACGGTCCTGCCGAACGTCCCGTTCACGGCGCGCGCCGACGACCGCACCCGCACGGTCTCGGTGTCCTCGGCCGCCCCCTTTCCCTTCCTGATCCGCACCATCGGTCTCCTGCCGATCGTCTGCCCGGCCGGGCTGGACCGGCCCGGCTCGCTCGCCCGCGCCACGCAGGGCACCGGCCCATATGTGCTCACCCGCTACTCCCCCGGCGGGCCGTACGAGTTCACCGTCCGCGACGGCTACGACTGGGGGCCGGACGGCGCGACGACCGCCGCACGCGGCCTCCCCGAGCACATCCGGCTCTCGGTGGTGCCGCAGACCTCCACGGCGGCGAACCTCCTGCTGACCGGAGGCGTCGACATCGCGCCGGTGAGCGGACCCGACCGCGCCCGGCTCACCGGCCACGGGCTGGCCACCGCCGAGGTCGCGACCGTCATCGGGCTGACCTTTTTCAACCAGCGGCCGGGCAGGGTCCTCGCCGACCGGGCCGTGCGCCGTGCCCTGGTCTCCGCCCTCGACCGCCGGGGGCTCGCCAACGTCGCCGCGGGCGGCACGGGCAGGCCCGCCGAGGACTTCGGCGCCGAGGGGGCCGTCTGCCATGCCGACCTCGCCGCCGCCAACCTGCCCGAGCGGGACGCCGACGAGACCCTGCGGAAGGCGGGCTGGACCCGCTCGGCCGGCGGCGCGCGGACCAAGGACGGCCGCACGCTGCGGCTGCGCCTGATCACCAGCCCCGATCTCGGCCCGACCCTGGCGTCCGTGGCCGAGCTGATGGCCCGGCAGTGGACGGCGCTCGGCGCGAAGGTCGAGTTCGTCACCGAGAGCCTGCCCGCCCTGGTCAACGCGATGTACAGCACGGCCGACTTCGACGTGGTGGTCGGCAGTACGCCGGGCTTCGCCCTGCCGGCCGGCTTCATCCCGTTCTTCTCGGGCCCCGCACCCGCCGGGGGCCTGAACTTCGCCGGGGTGGCCAACCCGGAGTACGACGCCCTGGTCGCCCGGGCCCTCCGGGAGCCGGACACATCGGGATGCGCCACCTGGAACAGGGCCGCCGCCACGCTCTTCCGCTCGGCCGACGCGCTGCCGATCGCCGAGGGCCGCAGCGGTGTGTACGGCCACCGCACCACGTTCACCACCACGTTCGGCGGCCGGCTCGTCCCCACGAGCATCCGCCTCCACCAGTGAATTCCGGGGCCACCATGACCGTTCCCGCTCTGCTGCGGCACCCCTGGACGGTGTTCCTGGGACGCCGCGGCCTCCGGCTCCTCGTCTCGCTCGGCCTGGTGCTCACCGCGTCCTTCGCGATGATCCGGCTCATCCCCGGTGACCCGGTGCGGGCCGCACTCGGTGTGGACGCCGCCCCCGACCTGGTCGCCGCCCGGCGGCACGCGCTCGGGCTCGACATGCCGTTCCTGGCCCAGTACCGGCAGTATCTCGGCGGCCTCCTGCACGGCGACCTCGGGACCTCGCTGGTCACCGGGGCACCGGTCGCGGAGCTGGTCCGGACCCGGCTGCCGGCCACCCTGGAGATCGCCGGACTCGCCTTCCTGACCGCGCTCGCCGTCGCCCTGCCCGGCGGCCTGCTCGCCGCCGTCCGGACCCGCGACGGCCGCCGCCCCCGCACCGAGCTGGCGTTCACCACGGTCACCGCCGGTCTCACCGGGGTGCCCGACTTCGTACTGGCCGCCGGGCTCACCGCCCTCCTCGCCGTCGGGCTCCAGATGTTCCCGGTCGCCGGTGCGGCGGGCTTCGCCTCCCTCGTCCTCCCCGTCCTCGCGCTCTCCCTCACCCCCACCGCCGTGCTCCTGCGCATCGTCAGGGTCGAGGCCCTGAAAGTGCTGAACGAGGACTATCTGCGTACCGCCCGGAGCAAACGGCTGTCCGCCGCACGCCGTTATCTGCGGCACGCGGCACCCAACATGGCGTCCGCCGCCCTCACCGTCGCCGGGAGCCTGCTGCCCGCCCTGATCGCGGGGACAGTCCTGGTCGAGAAGGTCTTCGCCTGGCCCGGGATCGGCTCCGCGATGGCCCAGTCCGTGGTCGCGCAGGACTATCCGGTGGTCCAGGCCATGGTGCTGGTGCTCGGCACCACCGTGCTGCTCGCCGGTCTCCTGGTCGATGTGCTGCTCGCCCTGCTCGACCCCCGCTCGGCGATCCGGGAGATGTGATCATGAGCCCTGCCGCCGGACTCCGGCGCTCCCCCATGGCCTGGGTCACCGGGCTCATGCTGGCGTCGCTCGTGGTGCTCGCCGTGACCGGCCCGCTGTTGTGGGGCGCGGCGGCCGACCGCCCGGACCCGTCGGCCGTGCTCCAGGGGCCTTCGGCGGCGCACCCGGTCGGCACGGACGGACTCGGCCGGGACCTGCTGGCCCGCATCCTGACGGCTGCCCGGCCCTCGCTGCTGCTCGCGCTGTCGTCCGTTCTGCTCGGCGCGGGCGCGGGTGTGCTCCTCGGGGCCTGCACCGCTGTCCTCGGCCGGCGCGCCCGCCGGCTGGCCGCCGGGCTGATCAGCCTGTTGCTCGCGTTCCCGGCGCTGCTGGTCGCGATGTTCCTCGCGGTGGTGTTCGGCGCGGGCACGGCCGGGGCGGTACTGGCCCTCGCCGCCGCGAGTGTGCCCGGGTTCGCGCGGCTGGCCCAGACCCTCGCGGCGGGCGTGGCGGGCACCGACCACCTGGCCGCCGCCCGGGTGCTCGGGCTGGGCCGCCTCCGGCTGCTGTGGCGCCACGTCCTGCCGAACATCGCCGAGCCACTGCTCCTGAGCGTCACCACGGCGGCGGGCACCGCCCTGGTCGCGCTCTCCGGGCTGAGCTTCCTCGGACTCGGTGTCCAGCCGCCGGGCTACGACTGGGGGCAGTTGCTCAGCCAGGGGCTCGACCGGATCTACGCCGAGCCGCTGCCCGCGCTCGCCCCGGGCCTGGCGCTGCTGTACGCGGCGCTGACGTTCCAGCTGCTGGGCGAGGTCCTGGCCGGGGGCGCCGCCCGGCGCGGCCCGGTGGTGCGCATCCCGGGTCAGCGGTCGGGGTCGAGCGGCCCGGCCGAGGAGACGTCGAGCGCTCCCGCCGAGGAGGGGCAGGTCCTCCAGGTCGACGGCCTCACCGTCGAGCTGCCGACCCCCGCCGGCCCGGTCCGCCCGGTGCGCGGGGTGAGCCTCTCGCTGGGGCGGGGCGAGATCGTCGGACTGGTCGGCGAGTCGGGGTCGGGCAAGTCGCTGACGGCACTCGCCGTCGCCGACCTGCTCCCGTACGGTGCCCGGGTCTCCCGGCGTACGCTGCGGCTGCTCGGCACCGACCTCGGCGCGCTGTCCCGGAAGGAGCGGGACCGGCATCTCGCGACGGGTCTGTCGATGATCTTCCAGAACCCGGCATCGGCGCTCAATCCGTCGCTGCGGATCGGCACCCAGCTCACCGAGGCGGTCAGGGCCCATCGCGGGGCGAGCCGCGCCGAAGCCGGCGCGCAGGCCGCCGAGGCACTGCGCCGCGTCGGCCTGTCCCCGTCGTTGCTGCGCGCCCGCCCGTACGAGCTCTCCGGCGGCCAGCGCCAGCGGGTGATGATCGCCGCCGGGCTGATGGTGCGGCCGGGGCTGATCATCGCGGACGAGCCGACGACCGCGCTCGATGTCACCGTGCAGCGGCAGATCACGCGGCTGCTCACGGACATCCGGCGGGACACCTCCGCCGCGATCCTGTTCATCAGCCACGATGTCGCGCTGGTCGCCGAGTTCTGCGAGCGGGTGCTGGTCATGTACGCGGGCACACTCGTCGAGGCCCTGCCCGTGGGCCGGCTCGCCGCGGGCGCCCGGCACCCCTACACCCGGGAGCTCGTCGCATCGGTCCCGGACCTCACCGCCGACCGCGGCCGTCCGCTGCCGACGATCGAGGGCGCCCCGCCCGATCCCCTCGCGCCCTCCCCCGGCTGTGCCTTCGAGGCCCGCTGTCCGCTCCGCCGGGACCGCTGCGCCGAGCAGGCCCCGCCGCTGGACGACCTGGGCGCCGGCCACCGGGTCGCCTGCTGGTATCCGCTGCCGGTGACGGCGGCCCCGGAGAAGGTGACCGCGTCGTGACGGCCCTTCGGGTGGACGGCCTCACCGTCCGGCGCACCGGCCCGCGGGGCTCGTTCGCCGCCGTGGACCGGGTGTCGCTGGAGATCGCGCCGGGCACGACGCTGGGTCTCGTCGGGGAGTCGGGCTCGGGGAAGTCCACCCTGGCGGCTGCGATCGTCGGGCTGGTGCCGGTGCGGGCCGGTCGGATCCTGGTCGACGGCGAGGAGGTCCGCACCCGCACCGTCCGGGACCGGCGTCGGCTGGGCCGCCGGGTCCAGGTGGTGCTCCAGGATCCGGACACCGCGCTCGATCCCCGTATGACCGTCCGTCAGGCGCTGGCCGAGGCCGCCACGGTGTTCCGCCGGCTCGACCGGGCGGGGCGCGCGGAGCGTGTCGCCGAGCTGCTGGACCTGGTCGGTCTGGACGCCGGGCTCGCGGACCGGCTGCCCCGGCAGCTGTCCGGGGGCCAGCGCCAGCGGGTCGCCCTGGCCCGGGCGCTGGCCGTCGGGCCGAACCTGCTGATCGCCGACGAGATCACCTCGGCGCTGGACGTCTCGGTACAGGCGTCCGTCCTGAACACGGTCCGCCGGCTTCAGCAGGAGCTCGGTCTGTCCATGTTGTTCATCGGCCACAATCTTCCGGCGGTCTGCCATGTCTCCGACGCGGTGGCGGTGATGCGGCAGGGCCGCATCGTGGAGAGCGCGCCCACCGGGACACTTCTGCGCGCACCGGCGCACCCGTATACCCGGACGCTGCTGGAATCCGTACCGGTCCTGCGCACTCCCCCGGCCGGCAAAAAGACCCCGTGACCACCAGGGACGAATTTCCGCCATCTTCAGTGTCAAGCCGTCGCGCAATTCCTCACGCGCACGGATTACGGCGCACTTTTCCTGCTGTTCTCCGTGAGACGATGCGGCGGCTTCGGAATGCGACGGGGCCTTTCTCGAACCGCTTTCGAAAGGTACGGAACATGGGAGTTCTCGCGCCCGGCCAGACCCTGCCCCACCAGCCCCTGTCCGACCGGCCCCTGTCCCATCAGACCGGTGCCGGCCTGTCCGTGCCGTTCGCCGTCGCCGGGACCGGGATGCACCTGCCGCCGACGGTCGTCACCAATCAGGAGCTGACGCGCACCCTGGACACGAGCGAGGCGTGGATCACCAGCCGCACCGGCATCCGTGAACGCCGCTGCCTGGCACCGGATCTGGCGACCTCCGACATGTGCGTCGCCGCCGCGCGCCCGGCGTTGGAGGCGGCCGGGGTGGAGCCGGCCGGACTGGACGCGGTCGTCGTCGCCAGTTACACCGGCGACCAGCCGCTCGTGTCGACCGCGCTGATCGTCAAGGACGCCCTCGGCGCCCATCGTGCCCTGTCGCTGGACGTCACCCAGGCCGCCTGCGCCTCGGGCATCCAGGCCGTGCTGCTCGCCGCGCACCTCCTCCAGAACCCCTCCATCGGCACGATCCTGGTCCTGGCGGCCGACTGCGCGTCCAGGATCACCGACCCCGCCGACCGCACGACGCGCGTCTTCTTCGGGGACGCCGCGGCGGCCGTCGTCCTCACCCGCAGCGAGACGCCCGGGGCCGGACTGCTCTCGTACGACCTGGGCTCCCAGCTCTCGTACGACGTCCAGATCCCCGCCGGCGGCTCCCGGCTGCCGGCGAGCAGCGCCACGGTCGCCGCCGGGGGGCACTATCTGCAGATGGACGGGCGCGCCGTCTGGAACACCGCGACGACACGCCTCCCCGAGAGCATCCGCAGCGCCACCCACCGGGCCGGGGTGCCGGTCGGCCAGGTCCGGCACTTCTTCCTGCACCAGGCCAACGTGAACATCCTCGACGAGACCCTGAACACCCTCGGTGTCCCCCGCGAGCGCGCCGCCGTCACCATCGACCGGCTGGGCAACACCGGCTCGGCAGGCGTGTTCACCGCACTGCACACCACGGTGACCGAGGGCGCCCTGCTTCCGGGGGACGTCTATGTGCTGTCCGCCATCGGCGCGGGCTTCCAGTGGGGCACCCTCTGTCTGCGGCACGCCTGAGTCGGCTTGCCCGGTGGCGCGTTCACGGACGAGTGAACTCCCGGCCGTCCCGTGGTGCGCCCTCCCCCGCGCCCGCAAGCATGGGCGCATGATCGTCAATCGCTCCGGGGCCGAACGGGCCGCCCAGGCACGGGCGGCCGAAGCCCAACTCGCCGACGACGGAATCGAGGGGGTGGTGTTCGGCTGGGTCGACAACGCCGGGCTCACCCGGGTGAAGTCCGTCCCCGTGGGCCAACTCGCTCACACCGCGGAGTTCGGCGTCGGCGCCGTGCCCTGCTTCGACTACGCGCTGGTGGACGACTCCTTCACCTCCGCGGCCTCCAGCACGGGCCCGGTGGGCGACCTGCGGCTCGTCCCCGATCTCGACAGGCTCACCCCCCTCGCGGCCCAGCCCGGCTGGGCCTGGGCGCCTGCCGACCGCTACACCCAGGCCGGATCCCCGCATCCCGGCTGCCAGCGCGGCTTCGCCCGCCGGGCGGCGGAGGCCGTCGAACGGCGCGGACTGGCGGTGCGGGCCGGGATCGAGATCGAGTGGGTGGTGGCCGACGCCGCCGGGGATCCGGCGACAACCGGACCCGGTTTCGGCATGACCCGCTTCATCGAGCGATCGGACTACCTCCGCGATGTACTGCGCGCCCTCACCGCACAGGGGCTCACGGTGTCGCAGCTCCATCCCGAGTACGCCGTCGGGCAGTTCGAGGTCTCCGTGGCCGCCGAGGAACCGGTCGGGGCGGCCGACACGGCGATGCTGGTCCGCCACACCGTCCGGGCCGTCTCCGCACGGCACGGCCTGCGCGTCTCGTACGCCCCCGTCTTCACCGAGGGCGCGCTCGGCAACGGCGGGCACCTCCACCTCAGCCTCTGGCGGGCGGGCCGCAACCTGGGCCACGGCGGCTCCGGCCCGCACGGATTGCACCCCGAGGCGGAGTACTTCCTGGCGGGCGCTCTGGCGGAACTGCCCGCGCTGCTCGCCCTGGGCGCACCGGGCGTCGCTTCCTATCTGCGCCTGGTTCCGGCCCACTTCGCGGGGGCGTACCGGTGCTGGGGCCACGAGAACCGTGAGGCGGCGCTGCGTCTGGTCACGGGTTCGGCAGCCGGGCAGGCGAACGCCGAGTTCAAGTGCTTCGACGCCGCCGCCAACCCGTATCTGGCGGTGGGCGGGGTGCTGGCCGCGGGGCTCGCCGGCATCGACGCCGGACTGCCGCTCCCTCCCGAGACGAGGGGCGACCCGGCCGCCCTCGCCACCGCGGAACGCCTCCCGATGAGCCTGTCCGAGGCGGCCGACGCGTTCGAGAAGTCCGCGCTGCTGCGGCAGGCGCTGGGACGAGAGCTGTACGAGGCGGTCTTGGCGGTACGGCGGGCGGAGGCGGACCTGTTCGCGGGATGTGCGGACGCGGAGGTCATCGGGGCGACGCGCTGGCAGTACTGACGATCTGTCAGCGCCACTGGTCCAACCCCCGCACCATGTAGACCGCGTCCGGCCCGTAACTCGCTGGCAGCGGAGTTCCGGGCCGGAGGCGGTAGCCCAGCCCGGACCACATCACCCCGGTGCCGTGCACGGCCACCAGGGAGAGGGTCCGGTATCGGGCCGCCCATCCGGCCGCTTCCAGGTGCTCCTGCATCCGGCGGGCCAGACCGCGGCCGCGTACCCGCTCGGCGATCGCCAGATCGTGGAGGTGCAGATTGCCGCCCACCGTCCCGCCCTCCTCGGCCAGGCTCAGGTCGGGGCAGCGGCCGAGCGGGTACGGCAGGGCGAGCAGGTATCCCCCGAAGGCCCCGTCGGCGTCCAGCACGAAGCACGTCTGCGGTGATGCGCGGTGCCGGGACCGCAGCGCCTCCTCCCCCTCGGACAGGCCACCGGCCGAGTAGGCGCGTCGCTCCAGCGCGACCACCTCTTCCCAGTCCTCTTCCCGGAGCGGGCGAATCGTCGCGGAGTCCGTCATGCGCCACCGACACAGGTGTACGGCAGGGGTGCGAAGCCGTTGAAGCCCCGCGTGGTGTAGGCGGTGGCGTACGCACCGCAGGAGTGGATCCAGACCGGGTCGCCGGAGGCCACCGCCCGGGGAACGCGGACCGCGCCGCCCTCCCGTGCGTACGCGTCATCGCTGTCGCAGGTCGGCCCGGCCACCAGGGCCTCGGCGAATCGTCCACCGGGATGGGTCGGGAACTCCAGCCGGTAACGCAACTGGTCCATCTCGTACAGGCCGTTGAACTTTCCGCAGCTGAGGTAGAGCCAGTCCTCGCGGATGCCGTCGAGCCGTCGGCGGGAGGTGAGCCGGGCCACGTGGGCCCGGATGGCACCGTGGTCGGCGACCAGGTGCCGGCCGGGTTCCAGCAGGAAGCGCAGGGGGCCCGCGTTGACGGCGGCCAGCCGTTCCATGCCGTCGCGGATCACCCGGAACATCTTGTCGATCGGCGGTTCCAGCGGCCGCCCCCACCGGTCGAGGACACCGAGCGCCGGCAGTCCGCCGCCGAGATTGATCCGGTCCGGCACGATGCCCCGGCGGTTGAGCGCGTCCAGCAGGGCGGCCAGCGTCTCGATCGCCTCGGCCCATGCCTCCGCCGTCATCTGCTGCGAGCCGACGTGCACCGAAAGCCCGGACGGCACCAGGCCGGCGGTCCGGGCGGCTCCGAGTACGCGCAGGGCGTCCTCGGGCGAGCAGCCGAACTTGTGGCTGAGCCCCCACAGCGCGCCGTTCCCGCTGGTGGAGACCCGGCAGAACACCCGTGACCCGGGGGCGTGCCGGGCGATCGCGGCAACGTCCTCGCGGCTGTCGGTGGCGAAGTCCCGTACGCCCAGGCGGTACGCCCCGGCGATGTTGCGGTCGGACTTGACGGTGTTGCCGTAGTGGATGAGACCCGGCTCCACCCCGGCGCTCAGCGCCTGGGCGATCTCCTGCGGACCGGCCGCGTCGAAGCCGGAGCCCAGCCGGGCGAGGTGGCCGACGACCTCGTCCAACGAGCATGCCTTCATCGCGAACCGCACTTCCACGCCCGGGAGTCCGGTGCGCAGAGCGGTGTACTGGCGCCCGATGCCGTCCAGGTCGTACACGAGGGTGTCCTCGGACGCGGCGGCCAGCGCGGCGCGCAGCGCGGAGCGCTCGGTCAGGGTGTGCCCGCCGGTTCTCCCCCGGTCAACCGCCCGGCGCTGCGCGGCGATCTGACGGGTGTCGGAGCACTGAGGCGTCACGTACGAACTCCCAATCCGGTGGATGAACGGCGCCACGTTGCTTCTGGCAGCCACGGGTGAAGGAGGGGGCGCCCGGCCGGGCCAGGACATCCGTCCGGAATTCCCCCCTCGCCACACTCTAGGGGGGTATGGGGCCACGTCGGTCCGGCGTCGGGGGCGCAGCGGTGTGCGGCGCCGGTGCGGCGCCCGCCCCCTGCGCGGTGAACCACCCGAAGGGCATCGGTGCGCGCCGCCACGGCCTTGACGATCAAGGCCCGACCGGTGCCGCACTGCTCTCCTGCAGGGGGAGCCGGACAGGGGCAGCCTTTTCTCACCGTCTACATTTACGTAGACTCCGCGCACCTCCACTCGGCGGGGAGGCCGTCTTCCTCAAGCCCGTACGTGACATCGGTGGTGCATGCCCGTGAACCCAGCCCCGACCGCGCCGTCGCCGGTCAACGCCCCGCTCGGCCGGGTGATCCGTCACGGAGGGAGCTGATGTGTGCGAGCCACCGGCCCGAGGCCGATGCGGTCCAGGCGGCGGCGCCGGGGGCCGAGCGTGCGCTGGCCTGGCTGGAGGCTCGTGACGAGGCCGTCGAGCCTTTCCGTGCGGCGTTGGGGGAACTGCCTGCCGAACGGGACGACCGCCTGGCCCGTATGGGCGACATCCTTCAGGCGACAGCACAGGGGCTCGGGCCGCGGGCGGCCGCGGTGTGGGCCGGGATACCCGAACACCTCCTCGGCCAATGGCTGGCACACGACGCGGTCTTCGCTTCCGCCGTGCAGGCGGCCGCCTCCCTGGCCTCGGCCAACGGCACGGAACCGGGCGGACGAAGAACTCCGGCGATGGTCCGCGTCGTGATCCTGGCCATGAGCAGGGGTGCGTCCTGGTCGGCGGCTGCGGAGACCGCGGGGATCACCGGCTCCGGACTCCGCCAGATGTGGCGGAACTCCCCCGTGCTGGTGGCCCTGGTGGACGCCGCGAGACACGGACGGCCGCGCCGCGCCGGCAGCTATGTGCCGCCGTCCCGCCGGCCCCGGAAACCGGGGGGTGCCACCCCGGCCACGGGGTACCGGCTCGTGCGGCGCGACGCCCCTTGAGGCCCCGGTCAGCCCGCCTTGCGCGTGAACTCGCTCGTGTACGTCTTCTCCAGGTCGATCGTGGCGTTCTTCAGGTTCGGGTTGAAGGACTTCAGGACCCGCTGCACCGTCGCGGGCCCGTCGGCGGGCATCAGTCCGTCCTTCGTGAACATGGGCAGGGTGCTCTCGATCGCCTTGGCGTACAGGCCGTCGC
Organism: Streptomyces sp. NPDC008163; assembly: GCF_042956885.1. NCBI lineage: Bacteria > Bacillati > Actinomycetota > Actinomycetes > Kitasatosporales > Streptomycetaceae > Streptomyces > Streptomyces sp. NPDC008163. Next base: position 82,324 of record NZ_JBIBHG010000013.1, read on the forward strand.
CGCCCTGCGCGTAGTCGCCGGGCATGCGCGCGGCGATCTCCTGCGCACTGTGTGCGGACATCCACTTCAGCGTGCGTACAAAGGCGTTGGCGAGTTTCTGGACGGTGTCCTTGTGGGAGTTCACCCAGTCGGTGTTCATGTAGAGACTCGACGACGGATACAGGCCGCCGAGCGCCTTCTCGGAGCCCTCGGGGGTGCGCATGTCCACGAGCACCTTGCCGAGCTTCTTGTCGAGGATGTGCGCGACGGTCGGGTCGGTGGTCATGCCGCCGTCGATGGAGCCCTGCTCCAGTGCGGAGATGAAGGTCTGTCCCGCACCGACCGCGACGTTGCTGAACTTGTCCGTGGACACCCCGTCGTGGACGCCGAGGTATTTGGTGAGGAAGTCGGTGGAGGAACCCAGGCCGGTGACACCGAGTTTCCTGCCCGCGAAGTCCTTCGGGGACTTCAGGCTGCCGGCCGCTTTGTTCGACACGATCTCGACCTCGCCGGGGGTCTGGGCGAGCTGGACCACGGACTCGACCTGCTTGCCCTTGGTCTGCAGGTCCAGGGTGTGGTCGTAGAAGCCGACGACTCCCTGGACGTTCCCGGCGACCAGGGAGGTGGTGGCGTCGATGCCGGCGGGTTCGCTGAGGAGTTCGACGTTGACGCCCTCGTCCTTGAAGTAGCCGAGGCGCTGGGACAGCATCGCGGGCAGGTAGATGACCTTGTCGATGCCTCCCACCATGATCTTGACCTTGGGGCCCTTTCCTCCGGAGGATCCGCCGTCGGCGGCGTTGGAGGAGACCTCGTCGGCGCAGCCGCTGAGCGCGGCGAGCGCGGCCAGGGCCACGGCGGCGGCGGTGAGGGTGGTGGCCGGGGTGCGACGGGACATGTGCGGCTCCTGAATGCGGTACGAACGGGGGCGGGAGGGTCTGGGCCCTGTCGTCACATTGCCGTCGTCCGCCCGGCAGACGGGAATGTGACGACAGGGTCTAGGCGGCGGGCTTCCAGCGGAAGAGCTTGCGTTCGAGGAAGGTGAGCAGGCCCTCGGCGAGCAGCGCGACGACGGCGAGGATGACCATCGCGGCGTACACACCGGCGGAGTTGAAGGTGCCCTGCGAGGCGGAGACGAGCAGGCCGATGCCCTTGGTGGCGCCGATGTACTCGCCGACGATGGCGCCGATCAGGGCGAAGCCGAAGCTGACGTGGAGGCTGGTGAAGATCCACGAGGTGGCGGCGGGGATGACCACCTGGAAGGTGACCTGGCGGTCGCGGGCGCCGAGGATGCGGGCGTTGTCGATGAGGTGGCGGTCGACCTCCCGGGCGCCCTGGAAGGCGTTGAAGAAGACCGGGAAGAAGACGAGGACGACGGCGGAGGCGACCTTCGACGCCGGGCCGAGGCCGAACCAGATGAGGAAGATCGGGGCCAGGACGATACGCGGCAGCGCGTTCAGCACCTTGATGTACGGGCCCAGTACGTCGGCCAGGAACCGGACGCGGCCGAGCGCGATGCCGAGCACCACGCCGCCGATGACGCCGACGACCCAGCCGAGCAGCGCCTCGTAGAGCGTGTACCAGATCTGTTCGAGCAGCGAGCCCTGCGGGGTGCCGTGCAGCGCCCACTGCTGGATCTGGTGCCAGATCTTCGACGGCATCGAGAAGTTGAACGGATCGATGATCCCGGCGCGCGAGAACCATTCCCAGACGCCGAGTACGAACACCAGGACGGCGGCCCGGGTCAGCAGGACGACGCTCCGGCGACGCCGTGCGGCACGGGCACGCTCCTCGGTGCGGGCCGATGGGGTGGCTTCGTCCGGGTGCGGTGTCGTGGCGGACTTCGTCACGGCCGGTCCGGCGGTGAGGTCAGGCGACATTCCGGGCACCCCTCTCGCGCGTGATGCGGACTTCCTCGCCCAGTGAGGACCAGATCTCGCGGTAGATCTCCACGAAGCGCGGCTCCAGGCGGACCGACTCGACGCGGCGCGGGCGCGGCAGATCGATCGTGAAGACCTCCTTGACCGTGGCCGGGCCCGCCGTCATGACGACGACCTTGTCGGCCAGCGCGATGGACTCCTCCAGGTCGTGGGTGACGAAGACGACGGAGGAGCCGGTGCCGGCCCACAGCTCCATCAGCTCGTCCGACATGAGGGCGCGGGTCTGCACGTCGAGCGCGGAGAACGGCTCGTCCATGAGCAGGATCGACGGGTCGTTGACGAATGTGGCGGCCAGGGCGACGCGCTTGCGCTGACCGCCCGACAGCTGGTGCGGGTAGCGGTCCTCGAATGCGCTCAGCCCGACGCGGGCCAGCCACTCACGGGCCCTCTCCTTGGCCTCGGCCCTGGGCACGCCGCGGAAGCGGGGCCCGGCCATCACGTTGGACAGGACGGTCCGCCAGGGAAACGTGGCGTCCTGCTGGAAGACGAAGCCGACTTTCCGGTCGATGCCGCGCACCGGGGCGCCCGACAGCATCACGTCGCCCTCGGTCGGCTCCTCCAGCCCGCTGACGAGGGTGAGCGTGGTGGACTTGCCGCAGCCGGTGGGGCCGACGACGGCGACGAACTCGCCCTGCTGAATGGTCAGATCGAGATCGTGGACGGCGGTGTGGAGGGTGCCGGACGGGGTCCGGAACGCCTTGCGGACCCCGCGCAGTTCGATGGCCGGGCTGGATGGACTTGTCATGCCGGGGACGTTAGGAACAGCAGGCCGGGCCGGGAAGTTTTGGCCCGCAACCGCGGCAATTTCCCGTAAACGCGATTCTGCGCATTGTGCCGACCGCATCCGGGCCCGCTGCCGTCGGGGCTCTTCCCCGGCCGCGGCGGCGACGGTTACGGTGCGCTCACCCCGGCGAAACATTTGGTCGTACGGGCGATTCCCCGAAAGCAGGTGTCATAGGTGGCCCGCTTGCGCGTCGGCTGGCCGAGGCAAGTATTCGCCCAGGTGCTGGTCGTGCAGTTGCTGATCACCACCGGGGTGCTGCTCCTGCTCACCGGTCTGTTCCTCCAGCCGCTCCGTACCCAGCTCGACGACCAGGCCGAGCACGAGGCCCTGGCCATCGCCCAGACCACGGCGGCCGATCCGGAGATCGCCGCGGGTCTGCTGTCGAGCACTCCCGATCCGGCCGGGCCCGTGCAGCGGCAGGCCGAACGCACCCGGAGGGCGACCGGCGCCCTCTACGTCGTGGTGATGGACCTGCGCGGGATCCGCTGGTCCCACACGGACGTACGTCAGGTGGGCCACCGGGTGTCGACGGACCCGTCCACCGCCCTGCACGGCCGCGTCGTTCTGGAGGTGGACCGGGGCACGCTCGGCACCTCGGCGCGGGCGAAGGTCCCGCTCCGCGACGGCGCGGACCGGGTCATCGGGGCCGTCTCGGTGGGCATCGCCTACTCCGGCGTACAGGAGCGCCTTCTGGCGGCGCTGCCCGGACTGCTGCGGTACGCGGGCACGGCGCTCGCGGTCGGAGCGGGCGCGGCGTTCCTGGTGGCCCGGGTCCTGCGCAAGCGCACGCACGGGGTGTCCGTCGCCGATATCGCCGCGCTGCTGTCGGAGCGCGAGGCGATGCTGCACGCCGTACGGGAGGGGGTCATCGCGCTCGACCGGCACGAGCGCGTACGGCTGGTGAACGACGAGGCATCCCGTCTGCTCGCGCTGAAGGAGGGCGCGGAGGGCCGGCCGCTCGGGGAGGTCCTTCCGCCCGGGCGCTCCCGCGACGTCCTGACCGGCCAGGTCACCGGGCGGGACCTGCTGACGGTCCGGGAGAGCCGTGTGCTCATCGCGAACCGGATGCCCACCCCCGACGGTGGCGCCGTCGTCACCCTGCGGGACCGTACGGAGGTGGAACTGCTGGGCCGCGAGCTCGACTCCATCAAGGGCCTGCTGGACGCGTTGCGCGCGCAGGACCACGAGCACGCGAACCGGCTGCACACGGTCCTCGGCTATCTCGACCTGGACATGCCGGAGCGGGCCCGTGATTACGTCGCCGGCCTCACCCATGCCCGTCGCGCGTCGGCGGACAGCTTCGCGGAGCGCGTCCGGAATCCGATGGTCTCGGCGCTCCTGGTCGGAAAGGCGGCCATCGCCGCCGAGCGGGGTGTGAGCCTGCGCCTGTCGGACCGCAGCCAGCTGCCCAGCCGGCTGGTCGAGGTCCGGGACATCGTGACGGTGCTGGGCAATCTCATCGACAACGCACTCGATGTCGTCGGGGGGCGCGCCACGCGGCCCGCGGTGGAGGTCGAGGTCTTCGTGGAGGCGGACACGGTCGTGGCGCGTGTCAGCGACAACGGTCCCGGAGTTCCCGTGGAACTGCGCGAAGCGATCTTCGAAGAGGGGTGGAGCACCAAGGAGTCCCCGCACCACCGGGGCCGCGGGCTCGGCCTGGCCATGGTGCGCAGCCTCGCCGAGCGTTACGGCGGCACGGCCCGCATCGCCGCCCGGGCCGGCGGCGGCGCCGTGTTCACCGTCACGTTCCCCGCCATCGTCACCGGACCAGCAGCCCGCACACAGCCCGCCCCGGCAGGAGCCCACCGTGATTGACGTCCTGGTGGTCGACGACGACTTCCATGTCGCGGAGATCAACGCCGCCTACGTCGACAAGACGGCCGGCTTCCACGTGGTGGGTACCGCCCACACCGCCCTGCAAGCCATGCACAAGCTGGAGAACGGGCATGTCGACCTGCTGCTGCTCGACCACTACCTCCCCGACCGGAACGGTCTGGATCTCGTACGTCTGATGCGGCAGAGGGGCATGCGCAGCGACGTCATCATGGTGACCGCCGCGCAGGACGTCGAGGTGGTGGAGGCCGCACTTCGCTACGGCGTGCTGCACTACCTCGTCAAACCGTTCACCCTGGACGGCCTGCGTTCCCGGTTGAACAGCTACACGGAGCTGCGGCGCAGCCTCCAGGACGCGGGCACCGTGTCGAGCCCGGGCCAGCAGCAGATCGACCGCATCTTCGGAACCGTACGAGGGCCGGCGACCACGCCCACACCGTCGGCGAAGGGCTGGTCGAGGCCCACCGCGGATCTGATCCGGCGGGTCATCGACCGGGCCGAACACCCCCTGTCGGCCCAGGACGTGGCCGCCCGGGCCGGTATCAGCCGGTCGACGGCCCAGCGCTACCTGCGCCACCTCCAGGAGAAGGGGACGCTCCAGCTGTCCCTGCGTTACGGGGACGCCGGACGGCCGGAGCACCGGTACACCCGTACGGCGGGGCCGCTGAAGCCGACGGATCAGACGCGTTCATGAGGTGATCAGCAGACGCAGACGGGTCCGGGCGAAGAGTCCGGCCACCGCCCGCGTGCCGGGACCAGAGCAGGGCCGGCGACCAGGACACCGCGGCGCCGACGGCGAGACCGGCGAGGACGTCGTGCGGGTAGTGGGCGCCGACCCAGACGCGGGAACCGGCCATCGCCAGCGCGGTGAGGGACGCGATCACGCCGAGACGGACCGAGACGAACCACAGGGCGACGGCCGCGGCGGCGGCCAGCGTGGCGTGGTTGCTGGGGAAGGACCAGTCGCCGGGCGCCGGACACGCCTCCAGCGTGATCACATGCAGGGACTGGCACGGCCGCCTCTCGTGCACCGCCTGTTTTAGCACGGTGCTCACGGCGAACGCGAGCACGGTCAGCACCGGAGCCGCGAGCGCTCGGACCGCCTGCTGTGCGTCGTGGCCGCGGGCCCGCCACCAGCCGGCCAGCATCAGGACGGCGAACAGGGCCAGCCCCCAGGTGGAGAAGGCCGAGACGAAACCGTCCAGCCAGCCGGGGGCCCCATGCGCGGCGTCGACCACTTCCCGGTACGCGTTGCCGTCGATGCCCGAGCCGTCCTGACCCGGCCCCGTCTGCGTCGTGACGGCCGGCATCAGGCGTCGCCTCCGCCGGAGCTCCGGGTGCGCAGCACTTCCAGGGCGACGGGAATGAGCGAGACGACGACGATGACGGCGATGATGGGCAGCAGATAGCGGTCGACGTCGGGGACCGAGGCGCCCAGGCCGTATCCGGCCAGCACCAGGCCCACCGTCCACACGAGTCCGCCGAGGACCTGCCAGCAGGTGAAGGTCCGCGCGGGGACGCCGAGAGCGCCGGCGAGCGGGTTCAGTACCGTGCGCACGATGGGCAGGAATCGCGCCAGCACGACGGCCTTGGCATGCCCGTAACGCTCCAGGATGTCCGATGCGCGGGCCGCGCCCTCGGCGACCTTGCGGGATTTCGTGCGGGCGAGCAGCGCCGGTCCCGCCCGGCGTCCGAGCAGATAGCCGGTCTGTGCCCCGGCCAGCGCCCCCGCCACGGCGGCGACGAGGACCCAGGGCAGGGCCAGATGGCCGGACGTGCTCGCCGAGCCTCCGGCGCACAGCAGTCCCGCGGTGAACAGGAGCGAGTCTCCGGGGAGGAAGAAGCCGATGAGCAGTCCTGTCTCGGCGAACATGACCACCGCGATTCCGATCGTGCCGAAGGTCGCGAGCAGCGACTGCGCATCGAGGAGATTCACGGCGAGCGGGAGCGGAGGTGCGGCTGGGTGCGCGAGTGGCATCGGCGCTCGGCCCTTTCGGTGGGGAGCTGGTCGGCAGTCCCGGGCGTGGGGCCGGGGACCGCTGCCGCGAGACGCTGACACAATGGCTCCGGCGTCTACACGACAGTAGTCGGTCTACAACACTGTAGACGCTCTGACGGAAAGGGCGGTGCCATGACCGACACGATGGGCGAGCGCAGGCCCGCGGGTGAACTGGAGGCCAGCGTGCTGGCCGCGCTGTGCGCGGCGGGGACTCCGCAGTCGGCCGCCGAGGTGAGGGCGGCGATACCCCAGGAGCTGGCCCGCACCACGGTGGCGACGCTTCTCGCCCGGCTGCACGAGAAGGGTGTCGTGGGGCGCACGCCCGGCCGGCGCGGCTTTCTGTACGTCGCGGTGGAGGATTCCCACGGCCTGACGGCGCGGCGGATGCATCAGGAACTGGAGCAGGACGGGGACCGCAGCATCGCACTCGCGCGGTTCGTCGAAGGGCTGAACCCCGCCGACGAGGCGGAACTCAAACGTCTGCTGGAGGGAGAGGGCCGTTGATCACTCTGCTCCTGGTCCCCCTCCTCCTGCCGTGGGCCCTGCCGCCGCTGGCCCGGCGAACCGCTGAGAAGGTGCGGCCCGAGATCGCCCTGTGGACCATCACCGGCGCCACGTCCGCTCTCGCCATCGGCGTCGTGGCGTGCCTCGGGGCGCTGCTGCTGCCGCTCGCTCTGACTCTCGCCCCGCTCCGCGCGCTCGCGGATCTCGTGCACCCGCTCGCAGCCGGGCCCCGGCTGCCGGTGCTGGGCGTGTCCGCCCTCGCGGCCGGATCCCTCGCCCTGGCCGGGTACCGGGTGGTGCGCAAGGCGGTGACCGAGGCGGCACGGTTGCGGGCGGTGCGGGCGCGTGTCGCCCGGCTGCCGGACGCCGGGGGGCTCTGTGTGCTGGACGATCCGCGTCCCGACGCCTACGCCCTGCCCGGCGGTCTGCGCGGCCCGGGCCGGATCGTCGTGACCTCCGGCATGCTACGGGCCCTGGGGCCCGCCGAACGCGAGGCGCTCCTCGCGCACGAGCGGGCCCACCTCGCCGCCCGCCATCACCTGTTCCTCTCCGTCGCGCACCTCGCCGGGCTGAGCCACCCCTCGCTGCGCGGGGTGGCCGCGCAGGTGTCGTTCGCCGTCGAGCGGTCCGCCGACGAGGCGGCGGCGCTCCGCTGCGGCGATCGCGCTCTGACCGCCCGGGCCGTGGGGCGCGCCGCGCTCGCCGTCGGCCGTGCGCCGGGCGCCACCGGCACGTCCGCGTTGGCACCGGGAGCGGCCACCGGCCCGGTTCCGGCCCGCGTCCGGGCGCTGCTGGCCCCGGCCCCGGTCCGCCGGCTGGTTCCGGCGCTGCTGGTGATGGCTCTGGTGTGCGCGGCGGCCGGCTCCTCGTCGCTCGGCGGGGCGGCGTGGCTGCACCGCGGCGTCGAGACCGCCCAGGGCGAGCATCCCCCGGAGTAGCCCGTCGGCCCGGTGTGCCGGCGTGTCGGTCCACTCGGCGGCCAGGTGGTGTTCGTTGTCCCTCACGACCGGCGTCAACCGGCCCCACCGCCGATGAGGCGACGCGCCGCGAACTCGACGTACTCGTGCAGTCCGTAGGCCAGTGCGAGCGCCGTCACGGCTGCCAGCACCACCGACGCCGCGAGAGCGGCGACCCCGACGCGCCGGACGCCCCCGCGCGCCGGTGCGGGCTCGGGCAGCAGCAGGGCCGCTACCCGTCGCGGCACCGGTCCGCTCGTGGCCGACAGCAACGGATACCCGGCCACGCGTGCGTGCGCCGCGCCGGCCAGCGCCGCACGGGCGATCGCCGCGGCGGTGACGCGACGGTCCCCCACGACTTCGGCGGCCTCCTCGTCCGCCCAACGCTCCAGGTGGAAAGCGAGCGCCTCGCGCAGGCTCCGTATCGCCGGGTGGATCACCGAGACGAGGTCGACCACCGCCGACAGCAGATGGTGGCGCCCGGCGAGGTGTGCCCGCTCGTGGGCCAGCAGGACCTCGCGCTCACCCGGCTCCAGCGACCGCAGCATGCCGGATGTCACGACCACCCGGCCCCGCCGCCCCCGGTACCCGGGCAGCGCGAAGGCGTCCACATCGGTGCCCGGGACCACCAGCACGTCCCCGTCCCCCGTACCCGCCCCGGCCGACAGCCACGCCCTTCCGAGGAGCGCGCGGTGTCGGCTCCAGCGCCGGACCAGGAGCACCAGCTGGGTCAGCAGCAGGGCTCCGGCCACGCAGGCGAACGGCACCGCCGTGGGCCACACCTCCAGGACCCGCGTCAGCGACAGCCGCTCCAGCGAGGCGAGGAACGGTACGTGGAACAGGCCGGCCAGGGCGGAAACCGTCCCGCCGGCCAGGAGCACGGCCGCGCCGACGAGCGTCCGGCACGCCCAGCGGGGCGGCAGCCGGTCCGCGAGGCGCCTCGCGACGGCTGCTCCGCCCCAGGGGAACGCGAGCGTCAGTACGACCACGAGCAGCACGTACGTCACTCGGATTCGCCCTCGGCTTCCAGGAGGAGGCGGCGCAGCGTCTCCTCGTCGTCCTCGGACAGGGAGGACACGAAACGCTTCAACACCAGGTCACGACGAGGATCGCTGTCCAACTCACGGCGCATGCGTCCGGCGGCCATCCCGGCCTCGTCGTGCACCGGTTCGTACGCGTAGCCGCGCGTGGCCGGGACGCGGCGCAGGGTGCCCTGCTCATAGAGGCGGGCCAGGATGGTGGCCATCGTCGTCCTGGCGAGCCCCTTGTCCAGCGCGGCATTCACCTGCTGGGCGGTCATCGGCGCTTCCGCTTCCCAGAGCACGGCCAGAACATCCGCGACGAGCTCACCGTGCCGGCGCCTCCCGTCCCGAGGTTTCTTCGGCACTGTCTCTCCTGTACTCCCAGCCAACTGAGGTATGCCTAATCTAACGCCACCGGGATCGCCGGTGTCCTGCCCAGGGGCTCGGGCTCACCCGCAGGGCGTGGTGCCGTCGCGGGCCGCCCGCGCGCACGCGTTGCCCCGTGCGGCGTAGCGCTGGTGGCCGGGGTGCGGAGGCCGGGGAAGGCTGCGGGTCAGCACAGAGCCGTCGCCGACCTTCAGATGCCGGGAGCATTCATGGCCCTCGCCCCTTCCGCCGACAGCCCGGGGGACGCGGAGCAGGACGCCCGGTCGGCCGATCGCAAGGGCGGCCCGGGGCACACGGTGCTGCTGGCGGTGGCGTTCGCGGTGCCGGTCACGAAGGTCGCGTACACCGTCGGGGGCGGCGCCGCGGCCCGTGACGTGTTCGTCGGCATGGAGCCCGCCAACTGGCCGGACGTCCTGATCGGCATGGTCCTCACCGACGCGCTGCTCGCGTCCGTGCTGGCCGTCGTCGTCTCCCGGGTCGTCTTCGCCCTGTTCGCGGCGCGCGGCGCGGTCCCCGTCGAAGCGGGCTTCCTCCGGGCCCTCCAGCGTGCGGCCCTGACCGTTGTCAGCCCGGCCTCGATGGCGGTGGTGATCGCGTGCTTCTTCGGCCTCTGGTGGGGGCTGGGCACCGGGCTCGTGGCGTACGCGCTGCGCAAGGGCGTCGTCGTCGAGTACCGCACCGGCCGCCGGCGCCCGCACAAGCACCCCGGCGACCGGCGTACGGGGTCCGGATCGCACGACGACGACAGCTACCGGCCCTCGCCGGTGCTGCGCCGCGCGGCGGCCCTGGAACAGTGGGCGGTCCTCGGCCTGACCGTCCTCGCGCTCCCGGTGCTGTCCTTCGCCGCGGCCCTGAACGGTCAGGCGTGGACCTCGATCGTCCGCTGCGAGGTCACCGCCGGCACGCACACCGAGAGCAACCGCCTGATCGAGCTGAGCCGCAAGGGCAACGGTGTCGTGGGGTGGAACCTGGACACCCGGGAGATCTCGAACGGCGCGGGGTGCGTCGGCGAGGAGGGCCTGTATGTGCGCGAACCGTGGTGGCACGACTGAGCGGGGCCCTCCTCGCCGTGGCGGTCAGGTGTCAGCCGCTGACGCTGGGCAGGCCGTTCTCCAGGTGGCCGACGAACCGCTGGGACCAGGTGGTGTCCGAGGAGACGGTGACGGTGTGGTCGTACCAGCCGGAGCCGTAGGTCTGCACCGAGAAGTCGTCCGTGACGGTCTTGCCGGCCGGCACGGTGTACGTCCAGGGTCCGCCGGTGCGGTACGCGTTCGCCTTGATGGTGAACGTCACGGCGGCGGCGCTGTTGTTGGTCAGGGTGAAACGGAGCTTGACGGCTCCGGAGACGGTGACGGCGGATGCGGCCACGAGGAGGTCCTTGCCGGCTCGGGTGGCGTTGCCCTTGAAGCGGCGCATGAACCGGTTGGGGCCGAGCACGGTGAGGTCGTAGACGCCGTCGCCGTAGCCGGGGCCGCAGTTGTAGAAGTCGGTGGCGCTGCCACCGGCGGCGACCGTGTAGGGCCAGGGGCCTCCCGCACGCTGCGTCCCGTTGGTGTGGACGGCGAAGTGGCAGGCCGCACTGCCCCCATTGGCCGTCCTGATGTTGGCCTGGACGGACGTGCCGGAGGTGGTGAAGGCGGTCAGGTCGGCCGCGGGCTGGTAGGGCAGGGGCCGTGCCTTGCGGGTGCCCGCTTCCTGGGTGGGCGGTTTGTTGTCCACCGGTGCGGGGTTGGGCAGCCCGGCGCACTGGCTCATGTCCACCGTGGTCCCGGTGGCCGGCAGGGCGGGCAGGCCGTAGACCGGGCTGGTGAAGTCGAACATGCTGGTGAGGTCGCCGCACACCGCGCGCCGCCAGGCGCTGATGTTGGGGCAGGTGGCCGGCTTGCCGATCGCGGCCGTCCACCTCTCCAGGAACCGCAGGACCGACGTGTGGTCGCCGGTCTGGGAGTTGACGTAACCGCCGCGGCTCCAGGGGGATATGGCGATCAGCGGTACACGGAAGCCGAGGCCGATGCTCGTCCCGCCGATGAACTCGTCGGCCGTACCGGTCGGCGGGGTGGGCGGCGGTACGTGGTCGAAGTAGCCGTCGTTCTCGTCGTAGTTGAGGAAGAGGATCGTGGAATTGAAGACGTCCGGGTCGGCGTTGAGGGCGTTGATGACCTGGTGCACGAAGTGCGCCCCGTTGGCCGGTGTGGCCATGGGGTGCTCGGAGTAGTTCTGGTCGGGGACGATCCACGACACCTGCGGCAGCGTGCCCGCCCGTACGTCGGCGGCGATCGCGTCACAGATGTCGGCGGCCACATCACCGGGCTCGGTGGTGCCCCGGGGGACCGTGGACATGCCCTTGCTCCGCAGCGGGCTGCCGGCGGGGGCCGAGGTGAACTGCGCGAAGTACGCGAGCCCGTTGTCTCCGTAGTTGTCGGCCGCCTGGTACACCTTCCAGCTGACCGCGGCCTTCTCCAGTGCCTCCGCGTACGTCTCCCAGGTCAGCCCGGACTCGCTGCCGCCGTCCTTGGACGACTCGCTGATCTTCCCGCTCCACAGGTAGGTGCGGTTGGGGCCGGTCGCGCTCATCCCGGAGGCGTGGTAGGCGTCGCAGACCGTCCAGGTGTCGGCCAGGGCATAGTGGAAGGGGATGTCCTCGCGGGTCAGGTACCCCAGGGAGCGCAGACCCTTGGCGGAGACCCAGGAGTCCATTTTCCCGTGGTTCCAGGCCGCGTGCTGGCTGGCCCAGTCGTGGGCGAGGTCCCCGCTGCACTGGGCCAGGCGCTCGGGGTCGGCGCCGCCGGACGCCTGCGTCGCGCTGAGCTGCCACGGGTAGTGGCGGCCGGTGCCGTTCGGCTGGTCGAAGACGCCGTGGCCGCCCGCGAGTTCGACGGTGCTGCGGTCGGAGAAGCCCCGGACGCCCTTGAGCATCCCGAAATAGTGGTCGAAGCTGCGGTTCTCCTGCATGAGGATCACGATGTGTTTCGCGTCCTTCAGCGTCCCGGTCGCGGCGGCCTCCCCGGCTGGGGCCTTCCGGGGCTCGGCGGCGGACGCGCGGACCGCCCGGGGGCCGCTCACCCCGGCCGCCGCAGCCGCCGTCGCCGCGGTGAGAGTGATGAAGTCACGTCGATTCGGCTTGCGCATGACACTCCTGAAAGGTCGGCATCGGCGGTCGGCTACAGACCCGGGCCCTGGTAGGCGCCCCGGTTGGGCTTGGTGGCCGACGGAACAGCGTTGCCCCAGTAGTCACGGCCGCCGTTGTCGGTGATGACCGCGCCGTTGCCGAGGGCGGGCGAGGTGGACTCGAGCCGGTAGCCGTCCACCTCGTGGATCGAGCTGCCGCCGGTGCCGGGAGCGACGAACCGCGGGTCACCCGCGATGCCGTTGGCGGTGGGCCGGGGCACGCCCTGGAAGACGTTCCAGTACCACTGGATCCCGGACTTGGCGGGCAGCCGGGAATCGGCCGTTCCGACGAAGATGTTGTTCTCGACCACGCTTTCGTCAGGGAGCGTGACGTTGAACTTCTTGTCCGTGCAGTAGAGAACGTTGTTGTACAGGTGCAGCGCCGAGCGGCCCGCACTGTTGCTGCTCATGCGGCAGTCGTTCTCGGAGATGTTGTAGCGGACGACCTCCTTGGCCCCGCCGATCGTGCCGCAGCCGTCGCAGTCGAGGAAGAAGCCGCCGATGTTGTCGCGGCTGTAGTTGTACTGGATCGTGCAGTAGCCGGTGTTCCCCCAGTCGCAGTCGAACGCCTGACTGTCGGCGACGGACATCCTGGTGGTGTCGTACACCGCGTTCTTCTGGATGGTCGGGTTGTGGTCGCCGAGCACCCAGATCCCGGCGAAGTTGCCGCCGGAGAACGGGTACGCGCCGTTGCCGATGCCGGACGCGTCGTTGTACTGGATCATCGGCGCGTTGGCGTAGCTGACGATGATGCCGTCACCGCCGACGTCCTTGACGGTGTTGTACTCCACGAGAACACCGTTGCCCTTGGTGGCCATGGAGCCGGTACGGATCTTCAGTCCGCCGCCGCCCGTGTTGCTCACGGTGTTGTGGTGCACGTGTACGTCGTTGAGCGTGGAGTTCGCCCCGGTGGCACCGGTGACGACGCTCCCCGACTGGACGTAGTCCTCGGTGACGGAACCGGTCTTGTCGGTCTGCCCGGCCACCCGGTCGATGACGAGGTTGCCGATGTCGAACCCGGTGTGGGCCTTGCCGTCGGTGGCGGAGATGCGGAGGCCGGTGCGGCGGGCGAGGGAGCCGGCCGGGTTGGTGATCCTCAGGTAGCTGATCGTCCAGTGGTCCTGGTCGGCCAGCGAGACGGCGTCCGCGGCCCCGTCGCCGTTCAGGACCGGCAGTGCGCCCGGGCCGTAGCGAGTGAGCGTGATGGGCCGGCTCGCGGTGCCGCTGCCCTTGGGGGCGAGCGCACCCTTGCAGGTGGTACCGGAGGCGAAGGCGAGCGTGTCGCCCGCGCCGTACGTCTTCCCGTTGGCCTGGGTGACGCTGTTGAAGGGGCTGGCCTCGGTGCCGGTCCCCGCAGTGGACCGCGAGCAGTCGACGTAGGTGGTGGAACCGGCCGCCATTGCCGGCTGGTTGGGCAGGACAACGGTACCGATGAGGGCGACGGACGCGGCGAAGAGCACGCGACTCGCTCTGATGCTCATGCGAGAACCTCCTGGGGTGGGTGGCCCGAAATTAGAGGTCACGATTGATCAGGTCAAGAGATTCGCTCAACACAACCGCTCATTGATCGAATGATCGATCTAAGGAGCAGGAAGGAGCGGTTACGTTCATACGGCGCTGTCCCCGTTGTCGCCGAAACTGCTGCCCGGGCCCGGTCACCGGGTGAGGCAGCAGTCCCCGCAGGTCGAGCCGCCCGGCACCCGGTAGTACAGGCAGCAGCTGCGGCGGCGGAAAATCGGCCCGGGCCCGGTGATCCGGCCGGTCCCGCGCAGCCGTCCCGTCTCCAGGAGCCCCCGCGTCAGCTCGGTGAGGGGCCCCCGCAGTCCGGGCCGGGACCTCAGCAACTGCGCCGCCGATCCGACCAGCGCCGAAGCGGAGTTCCCCGCGAGCAGACCGGGCGCCACCTTGGCGGGCAGGTGGCTCTCCACGCGCTGAAGGACGCCGTCGGCCTGCGCGGCCACCGCGTCCGCGAACCCCACGCCGGGCCGTGGTGCGCGGCGGCCACGCGCCCCGGCCAGCCGAAGGGCCGACCCTTCCCCGGCCCACTCCACGGTGGCCATCACCGGCACCACCCCGTGGACGAGGGCGCAGGCGAGGACGGGGGACCAGAGGCGTGCCGCGAGTCCGAGGTGGGCGACGGAGACTCCGACACGGGCTTCGGCGGTGCCGCAGCGTTCGTTGACGGTCCCGGCCAGCGCCGCGAACCCGTCCGGAGTGAGACCCCCTTCACCGGACGCGGGCCCCCGGACCACGTCGAGGGCGAAGAAGCCGCCCAGCCGCGCGACGTCGCGCAGGGCCGCCCCGATCTCGTCCGTCGTCACATCGTCGTCCGCCGCGCCCTGATCGCCGGCCATCGCGCCACCCGCCTCCCGCCCCGGGACCCCCGCCCGGATCAGAGCCGCCGGGCCCTCGCGAGGGACAGGGCGTCCACCACCTCGTGTACGACGCGCTCGGCGTCCTCGGGGTTGTTCACGACATCGGTCCGGTTCATGTCGATCACCAGGACGTCGCTGGCGGAGTAGTGCTCGCGCACCCAGTCGTCGTATCCGGACCACAGCGTCCGGTAGTACGCCACGAGACCCTCGTCCTGCTCGAAAGCGCGCCCCCGCAGCCCGATGCGGTGCAGCACGGTCTCGAAGTCCGCGCGGAGGTACACCATGAGATCCGGCGCCTTGCGGTACGGCAGACCGTCGATCTCACGCATCATCTCGGTGAGCAGCCCCTCGTACACCCGCATCTCCAGGGAGCTGATCCTGCCGAGGTCGTGGTTGACCTTGGCGAAGTACCAGTCCTCGTAGATCGACCGGTCGAGGACGTTGTCGTCCTGGAGGTACGCCTCCTTGATCGCGGCGAACCGCGTCTGCAGGAAGTAGAGCTGGAGGAGGAAGGGGTAGCGCTTCGCCGCTATCTCCTCGGGGCCGGCGGTGTAGAAGAGCGGCAGGATCGGGTTGTCCTCCACGCTCTCGTAGAAGACCTTGCTCCCCAGTTCCTTGGCGATCAGTTCGGCCACACTGGTCTTGCCGATCCCGATCATGCCGCCGACGCAGATCACTGCCCCACCTCGCTTCTTTTCCGGGCAACGTCAGAGGGCGCGATGCCCGGGACGCGGCACTCACACCACATTCACCTGCCGCCGCGATGCCTCGGAGGTGTCGCAGCAGGTGTCTGCGGTGATCCTGGCGCTCTGCTCACGGGACGGTCGGAGGGATCATATCGGCGGTCGGCGACACCCGGATCCAACGGCACCGCTCGGCCCAGGTCACGGACCGTTCGGCCCCTTCCTGACGGCGGCGGCAGCGCGCAGAGTGGAGTGCGGCGGCCGTCTCACCGACTCCTCAGCGGGCCTGCCCCGGAGGGTGTGCGGCATTCCGCCGGGAAGGAAGGCCGCGGAGGCTCTGTGCCGTCGGAATCCGAGGACAGGGGAGCTGAGTGATGTGTCGAAGGCAACGATCACCGACCTCTACGAAGTCACCATGGCCTTTTCGTACGTCCGTGAGGGGATGGAAGCGCCCGCAGTGTTCAGCCTCTTCGTGCGTGACCTGCCCCCGGGGCGGGGATTCCTGGTCGCCGCCGGCCTGGAGCCCGCCCTCGACTACCTCTCCGGCTTCACCGTAGGCACCGCGGACGTCCGGGACTTCGCCCAGGTGATGCACCGCGAGGAGCAGGATCTGCGACCGCTCGCCGGACTTCGTTTCGACGGCGAGGTGCGCGCCGTGCCGGAGGGAACGATAGTGCTCGCCGGCGAACCGCTCCTGGAGGTGACCGCGCCGCTTCCGCAGGCCCAGCTCGTGGAGACGTACCTGCTCTCGCTGGTCTGCCACCAGACCGCCGTCGCGTCGAAGGCCGCACGCTGCGTACTCGCGGCGGCCGGACATCCCGTGATCGACTTCTCGCTGCGCCGCTGCCACGGTCCGCAGGCGGGCCTGGCATCGGCTCGGCTCGGAGCACTGGTGGGGTTCGCGGGCACGAGCAACGTGGCTGCGGCCGTCCGGTACGGGGTTCCGGCCTCCGGCACGATGGCTCACTCCTACGTCCAGTCGTTCCCCGGCGAACCGGACGCCTTCCGCGCGTTCGCCCGGACCCACCCGGGTCCCGTCACGCTGCTCGTCGACACCTACGACACCGAGCGCGGTACCCGGGCGGCGGCGCGGGTCATCAACGAACTGGGCGCTCCCGCCGGATGCGCGATCCGCCTCGACAGCGGCGACCTCGGCGCGCTTGCGCGACGCGCCCGGAGCATCCTCGACACCGCGGGGCTGCCCGGGGTCCGGATCGTCGCCAGCGGCGGTCTCGACGAATACGCGATCGACGCGCTCGTCCGGTCGGGGGCACCGATCGATGTGTACGCGGTCGGCACGAAGGTGGGCGTCGCCGCAGACGCCCCGTATCTCGACGCGGCCTACAAGCTCGTCGCCTACGACGGCCTGCCGGTCATGAAGCTGTCGTCCCGCAAGGTGACCGCACCCGCCGCCAAGCAGGTCTTCCGGCGGCCGGGGCTCTCGGACGTCGTGGGACTCCGCGACGAGCCGGTCCCCGCCGGAGCGGAACCGCTGCTGCACACCGTAATGCGCAACGGTCGCAGAATCGGACCGCGCCCCTCCCTCGCATCCTCACGAGCCCGCTTCGAGGCGGATCTCGGCCAGGCCGCGGAGGCGGTGCGCGGAATCGACGAGCCGCGGGCACCGGTGGCCTCCGTATCACCACGCCTTGCCGCTCTGACAGATGAGGTCAAACGGCGCATCGCCGCCACGACCAGGAGCGACACACCATGATCGGCGGGCCCGTGCGACGGCACCCGCGCGCACACCGGCACCGTTCGGGGCCACCCGGAAGGGGCCGTTCGGTCCCCGACCAGCCCTGTCGGCCCCAGCCGCTCGGGCACGCGGCACGGAACAATGGAGGGCGGACGCGTCGGCACTCCGCAGGGAGGCCCTCATGACACCTCAGGCCGTCGTCGGTCTCGACGGCTCACCCGGAAGCATTGCCGCGGAGCAGTGGGCCGCCCGGACGGCGACACGGGAACGCGCGGACCGTTCCGAGCGGTTGCTGCGGGACACGCCGAACAGGGCATGTGCGACGCACCACGACCTCGAAGTGATCACCGAACAGCGCCGCGGCGGGCCGGACCGGGGATTGGCCGCCTGCGCGAACGGCGCCGTCATGACGGTGCTGGGATCGCCCGGCCTCGGCTCGGTCGTCGGCTACCTCGTCGGCTCCGTCGCGCCGGCCGTCGTCGGCCGGACCCGGCGGCCCTGCGTCCTGGTGAGGGAGGGTGCGCGGGCGCTGCACGCGGGCCCGGTCCTCGAAGGACGGCCCGGCACGCGGGCCCTCGCTCCCCGTCCCGTCGCCTCCCGCACGCGGCCGCTCGGCCCGTGCGCACCGAGGCCGCGCCGGTGACGCGTATCCCCGGAGGAAACCATGTCCGCCTCGCACCACACCGTCGGCGACGTCATGACCCACACCGCGATCGCGATCGGCCGCGACGCGCCCTACAAGGAGATCGTCGCCCTCATGGACCAGTGGAAGGTCAGTGCGTTGCCCGTCCTGGAAGGAGAGGGACGGGTCGTCGGGGTCGTGTCGGAGGCGGATCTGCTGGCGAAAGAGGAGTTCCGGGGAGTGGAACCGCGGCCGGAGGAGGTCGCGGAGGCCGCCAAGGCGGGCGCGGTGCGGGCAGGGACGCTCATGTCGAGTCCCGCCCTGAGCGTGCAGGCGGACGCGACGCTCGCCGAGGCGGCACGGATCATGGCCCGGCGGAGCGTGAAACGCCTGCCGGTGGTGAACGACGTCGGAATGCTGGAGGGAATCGTCAGCCGGAGCGACCTGCTCAAGGTGTTCCTCCGCGACGACGACGAGATCGCGGCCGAGATTCGCCACTCTGTTCTCGGCCGGCCGGCCATGCCGGTGGGTCTGGACGTCACCGTGACGGAGGGCGTGGCCACCTTGCGTGGTCAGCTCTCCGATCGCTCGCTGGTGCCGCTGCTCGCGCGCGCCGTGGCAGCGGTGGAGGGCGTCGTGGACGTCAGGATGGCACTCGACGCCCAAAAGACCCCTTGACTGGGGCCCGCACAGCGAAGGAGGGGCCATGCCGCGTCCTGCACCACCTCCACCGGCTTCTCCCGGACCCCCGCAACACCGTCGTGATCGTCGGGTTCGCCGCGGCCGGTACCCGGGCCCGGGACCTGGGCGACGGCGCCCGGACGTTGAAGATGTTCGGCGAGTACGTGCCCGTCCGCGCCGAGATCGTCGACATCCCCCACTTCTCGGCCCACGCCGACGCGGACCAGATCATGGGGTGGCTGCGCGGTGCTCCTCCCCCGCACACCACCTACCTCGTCCATGGCGAACCCGCCGCCTCCGAGGCCCTTCGGGACCGCATCGGCCACGAGCTGGACTGGACGGCCGTCGTCCCCCGGTCAGGTGAGGCCGTCCTGGTCAGCTGACCCGGGCTTTCCGGCACCGGGGGCCCGCACGGCCCTCGCGGGGCCCGCTCCCCGGGCGGACACTGTGGCAGAGGGGCCGGCGCCCGATCAGTCCGCCGAGGAGAGAGCCATGACCACCCAGCGGTTCACCGTCGCCGACGTGATGACCAAGAGGCTCGTCGCCGTGCTGCCCGGCGCGGAGTTCAAGGAGATCGCCGCCACGATGGAACGGTGGGGGGTGAGCGCCGTTCCGGTCCTCGACGGGGAGAAGCGGGTGGTCGGCATCGTCTCCGAAGGGGACCTGCTCCTCAAGCAAGAACTCCACGGCCGGCGCCTCGGCCTCGTCGAAGAGCTCCGCAGAGTAAATGACACGGCCAAGGCCGGCTCCCGCCGGGCCGATGACCTGATGACCTCTCCGGCCGTCACCATCACTCCCGGGTCGTCCCTGCCCCAGGCCGCCCGTTCGATGGCCACGCACCATGTGAAGCGGCTGCCGGTCGTCGACGAGGCCGGAAGAGTCCAAGGCATGGTCAGCCGGTCCGACCTTCTCAAGGTGTTCCTCCGCCCGGACGAGGAGCTTGCGGACGAGGTGCGCCATGAGGTGGTCGCGCACCTGTTCCCGCGCTCTCACCGCTCGGTCGAGGTCCGTGTCGTGGGCGGTGTCGTGACCATGTCCGGCACCGTCCGCGATGCCACGCTGATCCCGGTCGCGGCCCGCCTGGCCCGTACCGTCGAGGGCGTGGTGGACGTTCAGTGCGAACTCGCCGCGGGCTCCTCGGAGTAGCCGGCCCGGAAACCAGGACACCGCGCACCCGCCCCCACGTCGCGTGGTCTGCGGGTCATAAGATCACTCCCCTCGTCCGGGCTCCTCGTCGAGCACCGCCTCGGCCCGGGCCACATGCCGCTTGACTGCCTCGAAACTGTCCGGCGCGACCGAGATCGAATCGAGGCCCGCCTCGACGAGGAGCGCGGTGAACGCCGGGTCGTCACTGGGCCGCTGGCCGCACAGGCCGACGGGCCGGCCGGCCGCGTGGGCCCGCGTGACAAGTGCCTGGATACTGCGGACGACGGCGGGATCGCGTTCGTCGAAGACGTGGGCGAGGGCCTCGGAGTCGCGGTCGACGCCGAGGGTCAACTGGGTGAGGTCGTTACTGCCGATGGAGAATCCGTCGAACCGTTTCGCAAAGTCCTCGGCCAGAACGATGTTGGCCGGTATCTCCGCCATGACGTAGACCCGGAGCCCGTTCTCGCCGCGTACGAGACCCTCCTCCGCCATCACGGCGAGCACGTGGTCGGCCTCGCCGAGGGTCCGGCAGAAGGGAATCATGGCGACGACATTCGTCAGCCCCATGCCGTCCCGGACCTGGCGCAGCGCGCGGCATTCGAGTGCGAATCCCTCGCGGTAGCCGTCGCTGTAGTAGCGGCTCGCACCGCGCCAGCCGATCATCGGGTTGGCCTCGTCCGGTTCGAACGGCCGGCCGCCCAGGAGCTTGGCGTACTCGTTGGTCTTGAAGTCGCTGGTGCGCACCACGACGGGTGCAGGCCAGCGGGAGGCGGCGATCCGGGCGATGCCTCGGGCCAGCCGGTCGACGAAGTACTGCCCGTGGTCGGAGTACCCCTCGGTGATCCGCTCGATCACCTGCCGGTCGTGGCGCCCGAGACGCTCCGGGTGCAGCAGGGCCATCGGGTGGACCTTCACCTGGTGCGCGACGATGAACTCCAGGCGGGCGAGTCCCACGCCGTCGGCGGGCAGCCGCCACCAGCGGAAGGCGGCCGACGGGTCGGCCAGGTTCACCATGACCCGCGTGCGGGTGGCGGGCAGCTCCGCGAGGTCGGTCAGAGTCTCCTCGTACGGGAGCAGACCGTCGTAGACGCGTCCCGTGGCCCCCTCTGCGCAGGAGACCGTGACAGGCCGGCCGTCGTCCAGGGCGCGTGTGCCGTTTCCGGTGCCGACGACGGCAGGGACTCCGAGTTCGCGGCTGACGATGGCGGCGTGCGACGTGCGGCCCCCGTGGTCGGTGACGATCGCGGCCGCGCGCTTCATGACCGGCTCCCAGTCCGGATCGGTGACACCGGTGACGAGCACGCCCCCTTGCGGGAAGTGATCGAGGTCGACCGGGGCGTCGAGCGCGACCACAGGGCCCTGGCCGATCGCCTCGCCGACGGCGACGCCCGTCGCCTGCGGCTCTCCCGGGGTGACGGTCAGCCTGCGCCGCGTCAGGGTGGTCGTGCGCCGGTGCGACTGGACGGTCTCGGGGCGGGCCTGAACGATCCACAACTCGCCGGTCAGGCCGTCCTTGGCCCACTCCACGTCCATCGGGCAGCCGTAGTGCTCCTCGACGGCCCCCGCCCATCGTGCGAGCGTGCGGATGTCGGTGTCGTCGAGCACGCGACGGCTCTGCTCGCCGTCGGATGTGTCGACGGTACGGGTCAGTCCGGTGTCCGCGTACACGGTCTTCACGCGCTTGGTGCCGATGCGCACGTCGATCACGGGATCAAGAGCCGGGTCATTCATCCTCGGCTTGAACACGGTGTACTCGTCGGGGTCCACCCGGCCGCTGACGACCGTCTCTCCCAGCCCCCAGGCGGCGCTCACCACGATCACGTCCGGGAAGCCCGTCTCCGGGTCCAGGGTGAAGGCGACACCGGCTCCCGCGAGGTCCGAGCGGACCATGATCTGTATGCCGACCGAAAGTGCTACGGACAGATGGCCGAAGCCCATGCGCTCGCGATAGTCGATCGCCCGGTCGGTGAACAGCGACGCGTAGCAGCGCGTGCACGCCCTGAGGAGCGCCTCGGCACCGCGGACGTTGAGGTACGTCTCCTGCTGCCCCGCGAAGCTGGCCTCCGGAAGGTCCTCCGCCGTCGCGCTGCTGCGCACCGCCACCACGGGCGTCTCCACGCCGGTGTCCTGCGCCAGTCGCCGGTACGCCACGAGCACCGCGTCCCGCAGGGCAGGGGGCAGGGGTTCCGCGAGGAAGAGGGCACGGATCCGCGCGCCGACCTCGTCGAGTCGGGCCCCTTCGTGCAGCCGGTCGATCTGGGCCTGCGTACGGGTGCCCAGACTGCCATCGGCGAGCAGTTCGCGGTAGGCCCCGGCCGTGGTGGCGAATCCGGGTGGGATGCGAATGCCGGCGGCGCCGAGGCGGTTGGTCAGCTCACCGAGCGAGGCGTTCTTGCCGCCCACGCGTCCGATGTCGTGACGGCCGAGTTCCGTGAACGGTACGACCCATTCTGTAGGTACCGCGGTGTCCTCCACGATTCTCACCGTGCCCTCAGTCCAGATGGTCCCGGTACGGGAGGCCGCCGTGGAGCCGGGAGGAGCGCGGCGCCCCGTGTTCCGGCGAGCGCCGCAGGGCAGCCGCCGCCCCGCTGGGATGCGTGGGGATTCCCGGGCGATCGTCCCCACCGCTTTCCACGGATGAGTCGCCTCGCTGCCACGCTCGCACCGGACGCGGCATGACGCCAGGGCCGGTCGGTCCCGGTCCGGGGCCACCCGGCCCCGCACCGCAGTAGGGCGGAGTGCCGTTCTCGTGACGCAGACCGACGGTCTCCCCGTCGCGCCCCTCGTCCCTGACGGTGCCGCCGCCACAGCGGTCCCCATGAACATCGGCCGGGAAGCCGCGGCTCAGCGCACCCGCCCCCGCGGCTTCAGCGCCACGTCCGGCAGCGCCGGGGCCGGGATCGGCGGCCCGTCGTAACCGTGTACGGTGCCGAATCGCTCGCCGCCCATCCAGTCCTCGCGGGCCCGGGCAATCTCCTCCTGGGTCCTGCCCACGAAGTTCCACCACATGATCAGCTCCTCCTCGAACGGCTCGCCGCCCAGGAGCATCAGGCCCGCGTCGGACTCCGCGCGGAGCGGGAGTTCGGTGCGTCCGCAGCCGAGGTAGAGCATGGAGCCGGGGAGGACCGGGACGCCGTCGACCTCGGCCTCGCCGGACATCGAGAGCGCGGCGTACTCGAAGTCGGGGTCCAGGGGGACCCGGGCCCGCGCGCCGCGGGTCAGGGAGAGGTCGGCGCCCACGATCGGGGTGTAGGCGGTGCCGGGCGAGGTGGCGCCGTCGAGCTCGCCGAGGATCACCGTGGCCGTGAGGCCGGGGGCGGTGACCGTGGGCAGGTCGCTGTGGTGCTGGAAGTGGGGTTCGGTGAAGCGGTGCGCGTCCGGGAGCGCCACCCAGAGCTGGGCGCCGTGGAGCAGGGCGGCGTGCTGCTTCGGGCTCTCCTCGGAGTGGCTGATCGCACGGCCGGAGGTCATCAGGCCCAGTTCGCGCGGGCGGACCGTCTGGAGGCTGCCGAGGCTGTCGCGGTGCAGGACCTCGCCCTCGTGGAGCCAGCTGACGGTCTGGAGGCCCATGTGCGGGTGCGGGGGCACCTGCATCCCGGGTTCGTCGGCGATGTCGTCGGGGCCGTAGTGGTCCACGAAGGCCCAGGCACCGACCATCCGGCGGCCCAGGTTGGGCAGCAGCCTGCGGACCTCGGTGGACTCGCCGAGCCGCACCGTGCGCGGGGCGAGCAGTTCACGTACGGGCTCCGCGACGACGAAACCCCGGCCCCCGCAGACGGTGGGGACGGCCTGGCGATCGAGATTGCTCATGGCGCTCAACCTATTCCGCTGCGGTCGGGGGCGGGCGGCACCCACGCCGGATAATTAGTGGAATGTTAAACCACCCGTGTGTGTTGTGCGGACCGGACGCCCATCCGACCGAGGAGACGACATGAGCGACAGCTACTACGAGTTCGGCACCGCCGCCGAGCGCTGGGAGCGCGCGGGGTTCTTCTTCGAAGCGAAGGAGTACACCACCGCCGCCCGCATCCTGAACGGACTCGTCGCGGAGGTCCCCGAGCAGGTCGCGCCCCGCCTGCTGCTGGCCCGCGCCCATTACCACTCGGCGAGCCTCGGGCGGGCCGAGACGGAGCTCCGGGCGGTCCTGGAGCGCGACCCGGTGGAGCACTACGCCCGCCTGATGCTCGGCCGGACCCTGGAGCGCCTGGGGCGGCAGGCCGAGGCGGACACGCAACTGCGCCTCGCCGCCGCGCTGTCCGGTGATCTCGGGCCCGCCTAGGAGAGTGCGTGCCTGGCGTCGCCCGGCAGACGGGAATTCGACGGCAGGGCCTAGGCGCGCGTATTCCGGGTGCCCCAAGCCACGGCCGCGTGATACTCCACAGGACCATGACAGACCTTGAGACGCCGCGTCTGGTCCTGCACCCGATGACCCCCGCCGACGCCGAGCACGTCGCCGCCGGTTCGCCGCCGACCGGGGCGCGCTGGGCTCCCGGCTACCCCTCCCCAGGTGAGCGGGGGGCCGCCGCGCGCTACCTCGCGACCTGCGCGGACACCGGTGATCCCAGCCCCTTCTGCTCGTACGGGATACGGCTGCGTACCGACGGCCTGGTCGTCGGCGGCATCGGCTTCCACGGCCCGCCGGACGACCGGGGCAGTGTCACGGTGGGCTACGGGCTGGTGGAGTCGGCGCGTGGACGGGGATACGCCTCCGAGGCGCTTCGGGCGCTGCTCCGGTTCGCCCGGGAACGGGGCGTCGCCCGGGTGTGCGGGGACGCCGACACCGGCAACATCCCCTCGCAGCGCGTCATGACGGCGGCCGGGATGCGCCTCGTGGGTGAGGACGCTTCGCTGAAGTACTACCAGGTCGAGTGGGCGGCGTAGGAACGGGCGGAGCCCGCCGGTGACCACCCGGCGGGCTCGAAACCGTTGCGGTGGGCGTCAGCCCAGGGCGGCAGCCGTCCGGCCACCCGTGAGCGCGTCGGCCCTCGGCACCAGCAGCCGCTCCGTGAGGTGGCCGAAGAGCAGGCCGAAGGTGGTCCACAGCGTGGCCTGCACGGCGAGGGTGGCCAGCCGGAACTGCCACAGCAGCGTGGCCGGGAAGTCCTTGCCGACCTCGTTGAACGAGGGCAGGAACACATAGGCGAGGACGATCAGCAGGACGTAGCCGGCCGCTGCCGCGACCGTCGCGTTCCAGTTGCCCAGACGGGGGGCGAGTCGCTTGCCGACGATGACGGCGGCGACCGCGAGCAGCACGCTGAGGGCCACCATCAGGAAGAACAGCGCGGTGCGTTTGCCGATGGTGTCGGGATTGCCGACGGCCGGCGGGTTGGCCGGGTACTTCAGGAACGGCACGATGTACACGCTCAGCAGCGCGGCGCCCGCGATCAGCGCGGCCGTGGCCCTCGGTCCGAAGCGGCCCATCCGGCCCAGCGCGTAACAGAAGACGAGCGCGGCGATGCCGCCGACCGCGACGCCGAAGACGAGTACACCGGTGGCCAGGCCCGCGGTGGACTGCATGCCGCGGCTGACGAGTTCCTCGGCGGCGCCGTGGTCGTGGCCGTGCGCACTGTGGGCCGCCTCTTCGAGCGCGATGGCCGCGTCCACGCGGGATTCGCCGAGGAAGTAGGCGACGGCCAGCGCGAACGCGCCCGCGACCAGGCCGGCCAGCATGCCGCGGACCAACAGGGCTCTGACGGATATGGAGTTCATATGGGATTCCCCTGGATCAGCCGGTAGGTCGTTCAGTGGCAGGGGAAACCGAGGAGGTGACGGCCGTCGTGGACCCACTCGTGGACGCCTTCGCCCGAGATGACGGCGGTGGCGCCCTGCTCGGCGCCGACGAAGTAGAGCAGGACCAGCATGAGGATGCCGAAGAAGACCGCCCAAGGGGCGATGGCCTTCAGGGAGATGGGGGTGATGGCGGATGCGCCGGTTGCGGGGGCAGCACTCTGTGCCATGGCAGAACCTCCTGTGGGAACACGCGTCCCGATCGTGGTGCCTGAGACGAAGGGTGCTGGGTCTGACTTCCCGCGTGCGCGGGTACACAGTGGCGCGACCGTGCCGGATTCTCACCGGACTTCCGTCACACCCTCGTCATGTCGCCGCGACCATACCCCCTGGACACCGGGCACCGCCATGCCCCTTACAAGCCGTCCGCGTGGCCCGGATGCCATGGTGTGCTTGGCCGTGGGGCCGGTGTTCAGGGAGTTGAGGACGGTCATGACGGTACGGGTGATGTTGATCTCACCGGCGATGAACGCGGCACTGCGCGAGGCCCGGTTCGCCGGTGACGCCGCGCTCGACGCTGCGGGCGTGCGGGCCGCACGGCTCGCCGCTCCGCACGTCCCGGGCGCGGACCGGGCGGTGCACGGGCCGTCCGAGCGGTGCGCCGGGACGGCGGAGGCGCTGGGGCTGCGCTCGACAGGAGAAGGCGCCCTGCGGGACTGGGAGTTGGGGCGCTGGTCGGGCGCCCGGCTGGACGAGGTGGGCGCGCGGGAACCGGAGGGGGTCGCGGCCTGGCTGGCCGAGCCGTCCGCCGCGCCGCACGGCGGCGAGTCGCTGCTCGGCCTGTGCGCCAGGGCGGGAGCCTGGCTCGACTCGCTGAGCGATGACGGCCGAGTGCTGGCCGTCGCCGAACCGTCCCTGGTGCGCGCGGCCGTCGTCCACGCGCTGGCGCTGCCGCCGCACGCGTTCTGGCGCCTCGACGTCGCCCCGCTCACGCTGACGGAGCTGACCGGCCGGTCAGGACGCTGGAACCTGCGCATGGGGCGCCCGCTCACCGGCGGGCCCGGCGGCCGGGAGGCGGACCGGGATGCGCCCTGAGCCGCATGTGCAAGAACTGTCGTCCGTACCGGAGCCTTGACACCCCGATGGTTCACTTCTTAAATCACGTAGTGAACTAAAGCACCATCATCCCCCCACGTGACGGTCATGCCCCCACTTGTCATATGCATGACGCATCACATGTCCCCGTCCCGCACGGGAAGGAACGTTCATGAACTCCCCCCACCTGACCAGGCGTCTCCTGGTCCCCGCTCTCTCCGTACTCGCCCTGGTCGCCACCACGTCCGGCCTCGCGTCGGGCGCCCCCAGGCAGCCGGAAGGGGTCTTTGCCGCCTCGACGACGTTCTCCGACGAGTTCGACGGTGCGGCCGGTTCGGCCGTGGACGGCAGCAAGTGGCAGATCGAGACCGGCGACAACGTCAACAACCACGAGCGGCAGTACTACACCTCCGGCAACAACAACGCCGCGCTGGACGGCCAGGGCCACCTGGTCATTACCGCCCGCAAGGAGAACCCCTCCAACTACCAGTGCTGGTACGGCACCTGCGAGTACACCTCCGCGCGGCTGAACACCTCCGGCAAGTTCACCCAGACCTACGGGCATGTCGAGGCGCGCATGAAGATCCCGCGCGGCCAGGGCATGTGGCCCGCCTTCTGGATGCTCGGCGACGACCTCGGGCAGGTCGGCTGGCCCAACTCGGGTGAGATCGACATCATGGAGAACGTCGGCTTCGAACCCTCCACCGTCCACGGCACCCTGCACGGGCCGGGGTACTCCGGCTCAGGCGGCATCGGCGCCGGCTACACCCTGCCCGACGGCCAGGCATTCGCCGACGACTTCCACACCTTCGCCATCGACTGGGCCCCCGACTCCATCACCTGGTCGGTCGACGGCAACGTCTACCAGCACCGCACCCCCGCCGACACCAACGGCAACACCTGGGCCTTCAACAAGCCCTTCTTCCTCATCCTCAACCTGGCGGTCGGCGGCTACTGGCCCGGCGACCCCGACGGCAACGCCGCCTTCCCCAGCGAACTCGTCGTCGACCACGTCCGCGTCACCACCAGCGACAGCGCACCGCCGGCCTGACGGCCGCCCGTCCCGCCGGGCGCGAGCCCGGCGGGACGCCCGCCGCATCCGGATGCTCAGCGGAGCAGCCCCGCGATCGTGGACACGAGAAGGGCGAGCAGGGAGAGCGCCGCGCCGAAGGCCGTACCTCCCCGCAGAAGAGCCGCTGCGGCCGAAACCCCGGACCGGCGGGCGAGCAACACGACCGTGACGGCACTCAGCACTGCGATCAGCAGTACGAGAGCGACGACGACCACGATCAGTACGACAACGGCTTCGAGCGGCACCTTTGCGCCTCCTCACGGAATGGTGTGCGGACAGGCCGAGATTGACCGATCGGCCGTGCGACAGGGTTCGGGCGGACAACAATGAACAGAGCCGAACCGCTCGGCCCACGGGTCCCCGACCGGTGGCCGCCCGCCCGACCGGGCCGCAGGGAGGGTGCATGCAGGCCGGTGACGACGCCTCGGCCCGGGCCGAGGCTCTGACCGCGTTACGCGAACGGCTGCGCGAAGTGCTCGGCAGCCGGGGGTACACCCGGAAGGACATCGTCCGGCGCAGCGGCGCCTCGCGGATCCCCTTGTCGGCCACCACGATCAGCCAGGCCCTGAACGACCGTCACCCGGCACCGACTCTCCGCACCGTGACGGGCATCGCGCAGGCCGCCGAAGCCGATCCGGAGACGTACCGGCAGCTCCTGGAACTCTGGCACCGGTCCCGGCCCGGACCGGACGTCGCTGCTCCGGGCCCCTGCGCGGACGTGTCCGCCGGTCCGGGCAGCGTCCAACTGGCCGGACCGGAACTGCTCCAGGTCCAGCAGGCCCCGTTCCTGACGGCAGGGCCGGTCACCGCCTTCCTCACCCCCTACTACGCCCGCCCGCACGACATCGACCTGGAGCGTCTGCTCGCCCCGGCGGTGGACGGGGTGACGTCCTGCTTCGTCCTGCTCACCGGTGACTCCTCCACGGGCAAGACCCGGGCCCTGTTCGAGGTGCTCCTGCGGCTGGCCCCGCAGCGCCGTCTGTGGCGGCCCACCCACGCGGGCGCCCTGGCGGATCTGCTCGGGGACGGCCGGGTGGCACCGGGGGACGTGCTCTGGCTCAACGAGGCGCAGCGCTTCCTCCACGGTGACGGCGCCGAGGAGGCCGCCGCCGCCCTGCGCGAGCTGCTGCTGACCCGGCCCGGTGTGGTGGTGGTCGGCACCCTCTGGACGTTCCCGTACTGGGAGGAGTTCGTCCGCCCTCCGCAGTCGGTGAACGCACCCAGCCACGTCCGCGCGCTCCTGGAGGCGCCGGTCACGCACCGGATCGCGGTTCCGGCGGAGTTGACGCCGGCCCAGCAAGCGGAGTGGCGGAGCCTCGCCCTGTCCAGCGGGGACTCACGCATGGGGCAGGCGGGGCGGGCCGGAGCGGCCGACGGGCGGGTGGTCCAGCACCTCAGCGGTGGGCCCGAGCTCCTGGCCGCGTACCGCATGGGTCCCGGCGCGCATTTCACCCCTGCGGAACACGCCCTGGTCACCGCCGCGATCGCGGTCCGGCACACGGGACGCCGGGTGCCGCTGTCGGAGGAGCTGCTGGCTCACATCGCCGACGCGGCCCTTCCGCCGCGTCTCAGGCCGGCCAGGCCCGGCTGGGCCGGGGAGGCGTTGACCGCCCTGGTCACGGGTGCGCGGGCCGACGGCCGCCGCACCGACATCAGGA
The DNA here is from genome assembly GCF_042956885.1 of Streptomyces sp. NPDC008163. Lineage (NCBI taxonomy): Bacteria > Bacillati > Actinomycetota > Actinomycetes > Kitasatosporales > Streptomycetaceae > Streptomyces > Streptomyces sp. NPDC008163. The sequence goes on from NZ_JBIBHG010000013.1 coordinate 111,648, forward strand.
ACTCCCTCACCGCGCTGTTCGCCCTGCGGGACACCGCAGGCGGCCCGACCACGTACGAACCGGCCGACTACCTCCAGCAGAACTCCGCCGAAGCGGCTGCCGCCTCGGTTCCCGGGCCCGCCCTGTGGGACGCCATGACCGCGTTCACCACCGACCCGGCCGTGCTGATGGACTTGTCGTACAAGGCGGATCAACAGGGTTTCACCAAGCAGGCGGTGGTGCTGATGCGCCGCGCGACGACGGCGGGCTATCCCACGAGATGGGGCACCCTCCTGAGCACCGTGCCCGTCGAGACGCGTGAGCGCGAGGAGATGGCGCTCTGGACAGCGAGCCACACCTCGTGGGAGTCGGGCTGGGACATGTGTGCACGGCTGCTCGAACTCGCGGGCGAGGGCGCCGAGGCCACCCTGCGCCTCGCGGAGAGGGCCGTCGAGGAGGTCGATGTCTCCGATGTGAAGGAGGTCACTCATCTGCTGCGAACCCTGCGCGATCTGGGACACGAATCCCTGCTCATCGACCGCGATCCGGCGGCGCTCATGCGCCTGTCAAAGGCGGACTTCGTGTCCGATGTCCTCTGGCAGCTCCTCGAATACGGCTACACCGCTCATGCGGCGCGCCTCGCCGGGAGGATTCTCGCCGACCGTGCCTTTCTGGAGCATCCCGCCATGGTGCTGGAGCTCGTCGTGGCGCACCGCGTCTGCCCACCGTGGTGCGAGGACGGGAAGGCCCTGTTCTCCGCGGCCGCCTCGCGCGTCGATCTGTCCGGCGACATCGAACCGCTGCTGAGCCTGGTGAAGGAACTGAAGGAGGAGTATGCGGAAGCCGCGCACCTGCTCGCCCTCAGGCTCGCCGACGCCATCGACCTGTGGGACACCGAGTTCGTGGCCTCCTCGCTGTACGAGCTGCGGGAGCTCGGTATGGCGGCGGCCTGCCGCAGGCTGGCGCAACGGGCCGTCCTCTTGGTCGAGTTGGAGGAGCCGGAGAACGTCGGCTGGCTTCTGGACGAGCTTCGGTGGTGCGGCTTCGACGACTTGGTCGCCGAGTTGCTGGGACGTGACCCCTTGGCGGGGCTCGACGTGGGATCGGTCAAGAAGGTGGTGCCGCTCCTGTGGGCCTTGCAGGGCCTGGAACGCGGCGACTTGGTCCGGCGTCTTCTGCTGAACAGCGTGCGGGACGTCGCGCTCGATGACGCGGAATACACCGCCATCTACCTCGATGAACTCGCGCGCGTCGGCAGACCTCGGACCGTGCGGCGGTTCGCGCTGCGCGCTGCCGACGAGGTTTTGCTGTCCGGTGCGGCCGGGGTGCTGTTTCTCGCACGATCGCTGGACCGGGAGGGACCGCCGGGGGCACTCGATCGTCTGGCCCGCCGCGCGGTCCTGGCAGTGGAACCCTGCTCACACGGATTCGTCACCCTCCTGCGGACGCTCCGTGAACACGGTCTGACGGCACACTCCGATGCCTTGATCGAGCGGGCCGTCGCGCACCGGGGCCTCTCGAACGCGGTGCGACGCAAGGAGCTTCTGTCCGCTCTGCGCACGGCGGGCGAGACCGAGGCCGCCGACCGCCTGGAATCCGCGGCACCGGTGGTCGTCGCCGCGCCCGCGGATCCGGTGAAGCCGCGAGCGGGGTCGCCGTACGGTCTTGAGACCGACGGCACCCCGGCCGCCCCGTGGACGTGGAGCGGTCTCGACGCGGTCGAGGCACAACTCGCGAGCCGCACACGCGGACGGACAGCGCCTACCCCCGGTACGTCTCCAGCAGCCGCAGCCACACCTCGCTGATCGTCGGGTACGACGGCACCACGTGCCACAACCGGTCGACGGGGATCTCGCCCGCGACCGCCATCGTCGCCGAGTGGAGCAGTTCACCGATGCCGGGGCCCACGAAGGTGACGCCCAGCAGGACTTCGCGGTCGAGGTCCACGACCATGCGGGCGCGGCCCTTGTAGCCGTCCGCGTACAGCCCGGATCCGGCCACGGACGCGAGGTCGTAGTCGACGGCGCGGACGCGGTGGCCGGCCTGTTCCGCCTCGGCCAGGGAGAGGCCGACCGACGCGGCCTCCGGGTCGGTGAAGACGACCTGAGGGACTGCCGCGTGGTCGGCGGTCGCCGCGTGGGCGCCCCAGCGGGCGGTGTCCAGCGGCTTGCCCTGGGCACGGGCCCCGATCGCGTCGCCGGTGATGCGGGCCTGGTACTTGCCCTGGTGGGTCAGGAGCGCGCGGTGGTTGACGTCACCGGCCGCGTAGAGCCAGTCCGTGCCCTCGACCAGGCAGGTGTCGTCCACGGTGAGCCAGGAGCCGGGTTCAAGCCCGACCGTGTCCAGGCCCAGGTCGGCGGTGCGCGGGGCGCGGCCGGTGGCGAAGAGGACCTCGTCGGCCTCCACGCTCTCGCCGTTGTCGAGTTCCACGGTGACCGGGCCGTCGCCGCCCGCGCGGCGTACGGCGGTGGCCGAGACGCCCGTACGGATCTCCGCTCCGGCCTCGGTCAGCGCCTCGGCGACCAGTTCCCCGGCGAACGGCTCCATGCGGGGCAGCAGGCCCTCACCGCGTACGAGCACGGTGACCTCGGCACCGAGCGCGTTCCACACGGTGGCCATCTCCACACCGACGACTCCCCCGCCAACCACGACGAGCCGGCCGGGGACCTCCTTGGCGCTCGTCGCCTCGCGGCTGGTCCAGGGGCGGGCGTCCTCGATGCCGGGGAGGCCGGGGACCACGGCCCTGCTGCCCGTGCACACGGCGACGGCGTGCCGGGCGGTCAGCAGGTGTTCCGTGCCGTCGGGCGCGGTGACGGTGACCTGCTTGGGGCCGGTCAGCCGGCCGTGGCCTCGGAAGATGTCGGCCCCGATGCCGTCGAGCCAGGCGGCCTGGCCGTCGTCCTTCCAGTGCGAGGCGTACTCGTCGCGGTGGGCGAGGACGGCGGCGGCGTCCAGCGGTCCCCGGACGGCGCCGCTCAGCCCCGGCACGCGGCGGGCGTCGGCACGGGCGACGACGGGGCGCAGGAGCGCCTTGCTCGGCATGCACGCCCAGTAGGAGCACTCGCCGCCGATCAGTTCGGACTCGATCACGGCGGTGGTCAGCCCGGCGGCCCGGGCCCGGTCGGCCACGTTCTCCCCCACCGGTCCGGCTCCGATGACCACGACGTCGTACGCGACAGGCTTCGCTCCATGTGTCATGCGCCCCATTCTGGCGGGGGGTGTGGGCGTCGGCCACATGGGCAGGCACGGAATAGCACGAGATCGGGCACCGTTGACCCGGACACGTCTCATACGGGCACAGGAAGAGGTAGCAACGCATGAGCACCGTAGAGCTCACCAAGGAAAACTTCGACCAGGTCGTCAGCGACAACGAGTTCGTCCTGATCGACTTCTGGGCTTCCTGGTGCGGCCCGTGCCGGCAGTTCGCCCCGGTGTACGACGCGGCGTCCGAGCGTCACACGGACCTGGTCTTCGCCAAGGTCAACACGGAGGCGGAGCAGGAGCTGGCGGCGGCCTTCGACATCCGGTCGATCCCCACGTTGATGATCGTCCGGGACAACGTGGCGGTCTTCGCGCAGCCCGGCGCGCTGCCGGAGGCGGCCCTGGAGGACGTCATCGGCCAGGCCAGGAACCTGGACATGGACGAGGTCCGCAAGGCCGTCGAGGCCGAGCAGCAGAAGAATCAGGCGGAGGGGCAGCAGTAGAGCAGCCCCTCCCTTCTTGGCGGCCTCAGGCGTCCGTGCCGCGCTCAGCGACACGGGCCGAGAGCCCGTACGCGAGTTCCGAGCCGTCGACGAGCAGGCCCTCGACGGTTCTGGTGCCGGGGTCGATGTCCGCCACCATGCCGTCGCCCGCGTACCGGGGGTAGCCGGTCTCGCCCGTCTCACCCGTGGCGACGACCACGGCCGACCGGATGGCGGCGCCCGGTCCCCCGCCGTCGGAACCCCTGGCCGCCGCGCCCCTGACGCTGGCCCCCGTCGCGCCTTCCCCGGCCGCGGGGGCCTTGTCGTCGGTGTGCTCGGGGACGATGAGGATTTCGTAGCTCTGCGGATCGCTCATGGTCATGACGCTAGGCACGGGCGGCGCGCCGCGCACGTCGCCGGGCCGGTTCAGCTGGATTCCCGTCGTACGGCGCGGGCGCGCAGCAGGTCGTGCCGTTCGGGCGGGGTCCTCGGGTGCCGGACGAGCCGGTCCACCAGGTCGGCCAGCGGCTGGGCGGTCGCCAGCTCCATCCGTACGCTGCTGAGCCTCGGCCGCAGCAGCCGCCCGAGCATCGAGTCGTCGGCGCCCACCAGGGCGGCCTCGGCGGGTATCGCGATCCCGGCGTCCTGGAGCGCCCGCATCAGGAGCATCGCGTAGGTGTCGTCGTACGCGAAGACGGCGTCCAGGCCGAGTGCGGGCCAGCGGGCGGCCAGGGACGCGGCCGACTCCTCCTCGTAGCGCAGCGGCAGCACCTCGATGTGGGCACCGCCGTTCAGCGCGGCTTCCCGGGCGCCGGCCAGGCGCGGGGCGGCGAAGAGCGCGGTGGCGGGGTCCTCGGGCATCACCACGCCGATGCGGCGCCTGCCGCGTTCCAGCAGATGGCGCACCGCGCAGCCGCCGACCTCCCGCTGATCCATGATCAGGGCGTGGGCGCCCTCCACCGGGTGCGGGCCCAGGGTGATGACGGCCTTGGCTCCGGAGCGCCGGAGTACGGCCGTGCCGCGCGGGGCGAGGGGGACGGAGCCGGGCACGATGACGGCGGCGGGGCGGAGTTCCGCCCAGGCGCGGGCGGCGTCGTCGGCGCCGAGGCCGAGCGAACCGTACTGGACGACCGTGTAGTCGAGGCGCCGGAGCCCCGCCTCCAGGTCGCGCAGGAAGCGCAGGTGCAGGGGGCCGGTCGGCAGGTTGCCGGTGGGCAGCAGCACCATCCGGGAGTGGCCGGCGCGCAGCGTGCGGGCGGCGGCGTGCGGTACGTAGCCGAGTTCGTCGGCGGCCTCCCGTACCCGGCGGCGGGTCTGATCGCTGATCCGCACCTGCGCGTTGTTGTTGAGGACGTAGGACACGGTGGCCCGGGAGACGCCGGCGAGCCGCGCCACATCGGCGCTGGTCGGGACGGGGCCTTCGGCGGGCTGATCGGGTAACTGACTCATGGCTCCGGGCAGTCTTCCAGACCGCCGCGACACACCGGCGCGCAGGCTGTGCGGGCGGACCGCCTAGGGTGTTGAGATGACGATCCAGCACCGCGACAGTTACGACGAGCCGGCCGCTTTCCCGGGCCGGACCGGGCCCACGGCCACCGCGCAGGCCGATCCGCGCGAGGTGGGCCCGGTCCGCACCTCGTACGCCCCCGACCGGGACGGCGCGCCCGACCCGGGGGAAATCGTCTGGACCTGGGTGCCGTTCGAGGAGAACGACGGGCGCGGCAAGGACCGGCCGGTCCTGGTCGTGGCGCGGGAGGCGAAGGGCACCCTGCTGGCCGTACAGCTGTCCAGCAAGCAGCACGACATGGACCGGGAGTGGGTGGCGCTGGGCGCGGGCCCCTGGGACAGCTCGGGGCGTCCGTCCTGGGTGGACCTGGACCGCGTCCTGCGGGTCCACGAGGACGGGATGCGGCGTGAGGCGTGCGCCCTGGACCGGGCCAGGTTCGACCTGGTCGTCGGGCGGCTGAGGGAGCGTTACGGCTGGGTGTGAGGACGCCCGGCGGACCAAGGGCCTTTCCGTTGGATCAGACCGGGCTCGCGGGGCGTGGCACGCCCGCTCCCTCACCCTGAGGTCGAGGGTGAGGGTCACCCCCGGTCGGCGAACACCTGGTCGAATGCCACCCGGGTGGGCGAATCGCCGTCGCGGCCGAGGATGCCGAAGACGATCTCCTCGAAGTGGCCGGCGAAGCGGCCCTCCCCGGTGAGCAGCGCGTGGAAGGCGCCCGCCACCTCCGCCGGATCGTTGCGGAACACTCCGCAGCCCCAGGCGCCCAGGACCAGCCGCCGGTAGCCGCACACCGTCGCGACCTCCAGCACCCGTTCGGCGCGGGCGGCCAGCGTGGCCGGAATGCGGTGTGCCTCCTGCGGGGTCCGGGCGCGGACGACCCCGGCGTTGGGGGCGGGCGAGGTGAGGAATCCGGCCGAGTACGGAGCGTCGAGCAACCGGCCCCGGTCGTCGCGGAAGACCGGCACGCCGGGCGAGTGGATGACCCGGTCGGTGTAGAACGCGTCGCGTTCACCGCGGTGGTGCGCGTAGAAGGCGGGCGCCCGCAGCAGCGTGACGTACAGCGCGGAGCCCCGGCACAGGGCCTCCTCCTGGGCCTGGGCGCCGTTGAGGTAGCCGCCGCCGGGATTGCGGGCGGAGGCGTAGTTCAGGACGGCGACCTCGCCCGGGCGTTCGCGGGTCAGCCGGGCAGCCGCCTGGAGGCTGCTCTCGCCGGTCACCTCGATGACCGGGGTCCGGTCCCGGCCGGGTTCGGCCTCCACCGGCTCGGGGCCGTACAGCCGCGTACCCGCCAGAGCGGCCGCCACACCCTTTTCGATGCTGATCTCGCGGCCGTTTCCGGCGCGGTAGGAACCCGCCCGGACGATCGCTTCCGTTTCGCGCGCGATTCCGCGCAGCCGGGCGCTCATGCGCCCTCCCCCTTATGGTGCATACGGGGCATGATCGGCGCCCTTCTCCCGGCCGCGCAAGCGAATATGCGGCGAAGAAGGCGCTCTTGTGCGATGCCTCAGCAGCGGTTTGGGTAGGACGGACGCACCGGAACAAGGAGGCCCGGCATGTCATCCGAGACACCCGGCGGCCATGGTCCGCCCCCCGGTCAGTCCCCTCCCCTCGGTGAGGGCGAGGCGGAGGATTTACTGCGCGGCATCTGCTTCAAGACGGGGCCGCCGCGCACGGTGGGCGTCGAGCTGGAATGGCTCCTGCACGACCGTGACCAACCGCACCGCACCGTCCCGCCCCACCTGCTGGAGGCGGCCGCAACGGCTGTCCGGGCGCTGCCCCTGAGCGCGGCGCTCACCTTCGAACCCGGCGGCCAGCTGGAACTCAGCTCGCGCCCCGCCGCTTCCCTGATGGCGTGTGTCGAGGACACCGCCGCCGATCTCACCGCCGTACGCACGGCCCTCGCCGGGCTGGGCCTCGCTCCGGCCGGCCTGGGCGTCGACCCCTGGCAGACCCCCCGCCGGCTTCTGGGCGAGCCCCGGTACGAGGCCATGGAGCAGGCCTTCGACCGGTGGGGCCCGGCCGGCCGGGCCATGATGTGCACCACCGCCTCCGTCCAGGTCTGCCTGGACGCCGGGGAGGAGGAGCCCGGTCCGCTCGGGTACGCGCGGCGCTGGCAGCTGGTCCACCTGCTGGGCGCCGTCCTGGTGGCGGCATTCGCCAACTCGCCGTACCGGGCGGGCGCGCCGACGCCCTGGCGGTCCACCCGCCAGGCGCTCTGGGCCGACCTGGACCCGAAGCGGACGCTGGCCCCCGACGGGCTGCTGCCGCCCCGGGACGCCTGGGCCGCACACGTCCTGGACACCCCCGTGCTGTGCGTACGGGGCGAGGGGCCCTGGCACGTGCCGGACGGGCTCACGTTCCGGGACTGGATCCGGTCCGGGGTGCCCGGACGCCCGGACCGGAGCGATCTCGACTACCACATCACCACGTTGTTCCCGCCGGCCCGGCCGCGCGGGCACCTGGAGCTGCGCATGATCGACGCGCAGTCCGGTGAGGACGGCTGGATCGTGCCCCTCGCCGTCACCACCGCCCTGTTCGACGACCCGGAGACCGCGGAGACGGTGTACCGGACCGTGAAGCCGCTCGCCGAGACGGCCGGGGCGGGCGCCGCTCCGCGCAATCCGCTGTGGACCGCCGCCGCCCGCGACGGCCTGGCCGACCCGGAGCTGCGCCAGGCGGCGGACCTCTGCTTCCGGCTCGCCCTGGAGGCGCTGCCCCGGCTGGGCGCGAGCGTCGCGGTCCGGGACGCGGTCGCCGGCTTCCACGACCGCTACGTCGCCCGGGGCAGATGCCCGGCCGACGACCTGCGGGACCTGCTCACCACGGGCGGGGCGCGCCGCCCCGCCCATCCGAAGGGGACCCTGTCATGACCGAATCCCCCGCGCCCCCGCACGCCGGGGACGCCGAGTCGCTGCGCGAGCACGCGCTCGCCGCGCTGCTCACCGCCCGCACGCGGACCGCGCTCCTCACCGACAGCGTGGACGACCACGAGCTGACCGCCCAGCACTCGCCGCTGATGTCGCCGCTGGTCTGGGACCTGGCGCACATCGGCAACCAGGAGGAGCTGTGGCTGCTGCGCGGTGTGGCGGGACGGGAGGCGATGCGTCCGGAGATCGACGGCCTGTACGACGCCTTCGAGCATCCGCGCGCCGCCAGGCCCTCGTTGCCGCTGCTGGCGCCCGAGGAGGCCCGCTCGTACGCCTCCGAGGTGCGCGGCAGGGCGCTGGACGTGCTGGAGTCCGCCCCGCTCGGTGACGGGCCCGCGCTGGTCAGGTCCGGCTTCGCCTTCGGGATGATCGCGCAGCACGAGCAGCAGCACGACGAGACGATGCTGATCACGCATCAGCTGCGTTCGGGTCCGGCCGCGCTGACGGCCCCGGAGCCGCCGCGCGCGCCGGACGACGTCCCGGCGCCGCCGGCCGAGGTCCTGGTGCCCGGCGGCCCGTTCACCATGGGGACGTCGGCCGAGCCGTGGGCGCTGGACAACGAGCGCCCGGCGCACCGGCGGGACGTGCCCGGGTTCGTCATCGACACGGCTCCGGTGACGTGCGGCGCGTACCGGGCGTTCATCGAGGACGGCGGCTACGGCGAGCAGCGGTGGTGGGCCCCCGAGGGCTGGGCGATGGTCCGTGAGCACGGGCTGCGCGCCCCGTTGTTCTGGCGCCGGGACGCCGGGCAGTGGCTGCGGCGGCGCTTCGGGGTGACCGAGCCGGTGCCGGACGACGAGCCGGTGGTGCACGTCAGCTGGTACGAGGCCGACGCGTACGCGCGCTGGGCGGGCCGCAGGCTGCCGACCGAGGCGGAGTGGGAGAAGGCGGCGCGCCACGATCCCGCCTCCGGGCGCTCGCGCCGCTATCCGTGGGGCGACGAGGACCCGACACCGGAGCGGGCCAATCTGGGGCAGCGCCATCTGCGGCCCGCGCCCGCCGGGGCGTACCCGGCCGGGCGGGCGCCGTGCGGGGCGGGCCAGCTGATCGGTGACGTGTGGGAGTGGACGGCGAGCGACTTCCTGCCGTATCCCGGGTTCGCGCCGTTCCCCTACCGCGAGTACTCGGAGGTGTTCTTCGGCCCGGACCACAAGGTGCTGCGGGGCGGCTCGTTCGCGGTGGACGCGGTGGCCTGCCGGGGCACGTTCCGCAACTGGGACCTGCCGGTCCGGCGGCAGATCTTCGCCGGGTTCCGGACCGCGAGGGACCTCTGATGTGCCGGCACATCGCCTACCTGGGGCCCCCGGTCGCCCTGGGCGAGTCGCTGTCGCGCCCCGCGCACTCGCTGGTGCGGCAGTCCTGGGAGCCCCGCCGCCAGCGCCACGGCACGGTCAACGCGGACGGCTTCGGGGTCGGCTGGTACGCGGAGGGCGACCCGGTCCCGGGGCGCTACCGCCGCCAGGGCCCGGTCTGGGGCGACCAGACCTTCGCCGACCTGGTCCGGGTGGTCCGCAGCCATGCCCTGCTCGCCGCCGTCCGGGACGCGACCGGCGCGGATCCGGACGGCGAGGCGGCCGCGGCGCCGTTCGCCGCGGACCGGGTGCTGTTCAGCCACAACGGCGCGGTGAAGGGCTGGCCCGGCTCGATGGCCTCCGTGGCGGCGACGCTGCCCCCGGCCGAGCTGCTGCGGCTCGCGGCGCGCAGCGACTCCGCCCTGGTGTGGGCCCTGGTGCGGCACCGGCTGGCGGAGGGCGACCCGCTCGCGCAGGCCGTGGCGGACACCGTTGCGGAGGTGGCGGAGGCGGCGCCGGGCTCCCGGCTCAACCTGCTGCTCACCGACGGCCGCACCATCGTGGCCACCGCCTGGGGCGACACCCTGTGGCATCTCACCGAGCCCGGCCGGAGCACGGTCGTCGCCTCGGAGCCGTACGACGAGGATCCCCACTGGTCCGAGGTGCCCGACCGCACCCTGCTGACCGCGACCGCCGGCGACGTCCTGCTGACCCCGCTGAAGGAGCCCCGCACGTGAAGCCCTTCCTGCTGACCCGCACCCTGCCCGAGGACGCGACGGACGCGGCGCTGCGTGCCGATGTGCTGCACGGTCTGTCCCGGCGCCCGAAGACGCTGCCGCCCAAGTGGTTCTACGACGCCCGGGGCAGCGAACTGTTCGAGGAGATCACCCGGCTCCCCGAGTACTACCCGACGCGCGCCGAGCGGGAGATCCTGATCGACCGGGCCGGCGAGATCGCCGCCGCGTCCGGGGCCCGCACCCTGGTCGAGCTGGGTTCCGGCTCGTCGGAGAAGACCCGCCATCTGCTCGACGCGCTGGCGGACCTGCACAGTTACGTGCCGGTCGACGTGAGCGAGAGCGCGTTGCGGGGAGCCGCGGAGGCCCTGCTGGCGGAGCGGCCGGGGCTGTCCGTGCACGCGCTGATCGCCGACTTCACGGCCGGGCTCACGCTGCCGGAGACGCCCGGGCCCCGGTTGGTGGCGTTCCTCGGCGGCACCCTCGGCAATCTGCTGCCGGGTGAGCGGTCGGTGTTCCTGAAGTCGGTACGCGATCTGCTGGCGCCCGGGGACACGCTGCTGCTCGGCACGGACCTCGTGAAGGACGAGGCGGTGCTGGTCGCGGCGTACGACGACGCGGCGGGGGTGACGGCGGCGTTCAACCGCAACGTGCTGTCGGTCGTCGACCGGGAGCTGGGAGCGGACTTCGTACCGGAGGACTTCGCACACGTGGCGCGGTGGAACGCGCGCGAGGAGTGGATCGAGATGCGGCTGAGGGCCCGCCGGTCCCTGACGGTGAAGATTCCGGAACTCGATCTGGTCGTGCCGTTCGAGGCGGGTGAGGAGTTGCGTACCGAGGTCTCCGCGAAGTTCCGCGAGAACGGGGTGCGCGGCGAGCTGGCCGCGGCAGGGCTCCGGCTGGCCCACTGGTGGACGGACTCCGAGGACAGGTTCGCCCTGTCCCTTTCCACGGTGGACTGACCGTTCGCGCTACGGGTACGGGGCCGGCGGTGTCCGGTCCCGTACCCGCGCCGGGGTCAGCTGCCGGCGAGCACCGCGGTGATCTTGTCGGAGGCGGTCTTCGCCTCGGTCGCCGGGTCACCGCCCTGGAGGACCGCCGTCATGTACGTCTTGATCGGGTTGTCGGCCTCGACCGCCGCCCACTGCGGGGAGTTGGGGGTCGCGTGGCCGCGCGTGGCGCCCTCGGCCATCGCGGCGGTGCTCTCCTCGCCCTCGATGACATGGGCCAGGGCGGGCTTGTTGGGGACGTAGCTCATCGTCTTGGCCAGGTCCTCCTGCCACTTGGCCCCGGCCAGTGCCTTGATGACCTCGTAGGCGGCGGCGCGCCGGCCGGACTTCTGGGGCACGATCAGGTCCGAGCCGCCGGTGAACACCGAGCCGGGCGCCTTGGAGGTCTTGCCGGGAATCGGGAAGTAGCCGAGCTTGCCCTTGAGTTCGGGGTTCTTCTTCTCGATCAGGGTCGCCGTGCTGGGGGTGGAGATGATCTGAGCGACATTCCCCTCGGCGAACACATTGGCCTGCGGGGGCTTTTCCTCGTCGGCGTCCTTGGGGCCGTTGCCCAGCGCCTGGAGCTCGGAATAGAACCGCATGCCCTTGAGGGCGGCGGGCGTGTCGAGCGTGCCTGCCCAGTCGCCTTCCCCGTCGTCGGCGAGTTGGCCGCCCTCGTCCCAGATGAAGCCGGCCAGAACGTACCAGTTCTGTCCCGGCAGATACATGCCCTGGATTCCGTCGCGGTTCAGTTTCTCGGTGTCGGCGATCCACTGGGCGCGCGTCTTCGGCGGGTTCTTGATGCCCGCGTCCTCGAAGATGTCCTTGTTGTAGATCACCACGCGGTTGGCCGCGTACCACGGGATGCCGTACTGGACGCCGCCGATGCTCCCCGGCTCGGCGAGACCGGGCAGCCAGTCCTCTCTGCCCAGGTCACGCATGGATTCGAGGGTGAGGTCGCGCAGGTTGCCGCTCTCGGCGTACTGGGCGACCTGGGTGTTGCCGACCTCGATGACGTCGGGGGTGTCCGTGCCGGAGAGCGCCTCCAGGACCTTGGGGCCGATGCCGCCCCATTCCTGGATCTTGAACTCCAGTTCGACGGAGGAGTGCTCGTCCTCGTACGACTTCTTGAAACGGTCCAGGAAGTCGGCGGTCACGCTGTCCTTCATCAGCCAGATCGTCACCTTCTTGCCGCCGGAGCCGCCGGTTCCGGGGATCACGCCGCAGCCACCCAGCGCAACAGTGGAAACAAGGGCGACAGCTCCGACGAGCATGCGGTTTTTCACGATTCACCTTCTGCGGAACGGCAGGACGAAATTTGCGGACCCGGTGTGGGGGACTGCGGGCTGCGCTCGCACGGGCGTGGCTGGATTTTGGTATGGACCAATACTTTGGTCAAGCTCCGGCACGGACCCGCGCGATGTCCGCGACCCCTCGCGAACCGGGCCGAGGTAGGGCACCTTGGTAAGGACGAGAGGAGCCAGACCGTGTCAAATCACACGTATCGCGTCACCGAAATCGTAGGAACCTCCCAGGAGGGCGTGGACGAGGCGATTCGCAATGGTGTCGCAAGAGCCTCGGAAACGTTGCACAATCTCGACTGGTTCGAGATCACCCAGGTGCGCGGCCAGATCGAGAATGGCCGGATCGCCCACTATCAGGTCGGCCTGAAAGTGGGCTTCCGGCTCGACGACCCGAAGTGACGCGGCGGCCCGTCGCCGCGCACGTACGCGGCCGGTTCAGGTGCGCCCCTCGCCCTCCTGCGCGTCCTTCAACGCGGGCGAGGCCGGGGTCCAGCGGGCCCGCACCACGGTGAACCCGGCCAGCTCGGCGGCGTCGCAGACCAGTTCGTCGTCGTCCACGAGCATGCGCACGGTACGGTCGCGGCCGAGCCGCTCCAGGGCCTCCAGCTTGGTCCTGCGCGCCGGCCTGCGGTCGTCGTTGCGCCGCATGTGCAGCCGCCCCTCGGGCAGCCCCGTACGGGTCAGCCAGGCCTCGGTGTCCTTGCGGCACCGCTCCGGCCGCCCGGTGAGGTAGACGATCTCGCACTCCTCGGCGCTGCTCAGCGCCAGCCGTACGCCCTCGTCCAGCGGCGGGTCGTCCACGGCGGCGGCGAAGAAGGCGGCCCAGTCCCGGCGGCCCTCCAGGAAGTGCTGGCGGTGCGCGGTGTCGGCGAGCGTACCGTCAAGATCGAACACGGCCACCGGCCGTTCGTCGTTTCTCATGCGGCCAGCAAACCAAGCGGCGGACCGGCCCGGCCGACCGGCACGACCACCGAGCACGGAGACCTCTCCCCCATGACCTCGCCCCACGATCCGTACGTCCGGGTCCGAGGCGCCCGCGAGCACAATCTGCGGAACGCCGACGTCGACATCCCCCGCGACACCCTGACCGTCTTCACCGGCGTCTCCGGCTCGGGGAAGTCCTCGCTGGCCTTCGGCACGATCTACGCGGAGGCCCAGCGCCGCTACTTCGAGTCCGTCGCCCCCTACGCGCGCCGGCTGATCCACCAAGTGGGTGCGCCCGCCGTCGGCGAGGTCACCGGGCTGCCGCCGGCCGTCTCGCTGGAGCAGCGCAGGTCGGCGCCGGGCGCCCGCTCGTCCGTGGGCACGGTGACGACGCTGTCCAACTCGCTGCGCATGCTGTTCTCGCGCGCCGGGGACTATCCGGAAGGGGCCGAGCGGCTGGACTCGGACGCCTTCTCGCCGAACACCGCCGTCGGGGCGTGCCCCCGCTGCCACGGCCTCGGCCGGGTCCACCGCACCAGCGAGGAACTGCTGGTCCCGGACCCGGACCTGTCGATCAGGGACGGCGCCATCGCCGCCTGGCCGGGGGCCTGGCAGGGCAAGAACCTGCGCGATGTGCTGGACGCGCTCGGGTACGACGTGGACCGGCCGTGGCGGGAGCTGGACCCGGCGGACCGGGAGTGGATCCTGTTCACCGACGAGCAGCCGGTGGTGACCGTCCATCCGGTGCGCGAGGCGGGGCGCATCCAACGTCCCTACCAGGGCACGTACATGAGCGCGCGGCGCTATGTGATGCACACGTTCGCCGACTCGAAGAGCGCCACTTTGCGGGCGAAGGCCGAGCGCTTCCTGAGCAGCGAACCCTGTCCGGTGTGCGGGGGCAGCAGGCTGCGGCCGGAGGCGATGGCCGTCACGTTCGCGGGGCGCACCATCGCGGAGCTCGCGGGCCTGGCGCTCACCGAACTCGCCGGTGTGCTGGCGGCGGCGGGCGGCGACGCGACGGCCCGGGTGCTGACGGCGGACCTCCTCGCCCGTATCGGGACCGTCACCGAACTGGGCCTCGGCTATCTGAGCCTGGACCGCACGGCGCCCACGCTCTCCTCCGGCGAGCTCCAGCGGCTGCGGCTGGCGACCCAGCTGCGCGCCGGGCTCTTCGGCGTGGTGTACGTCCTGGACGAGCCGTCGGCCGGTCTGCATCCGGCGGACACCGAGGCGCTGCTGGCGGTGCTGGGACGGCTGAAGGAGACCGGCAACACCGTCTTCGTGGTGGAGCACCAGATGGATGTGGTGCGGCGGGCGGACTGGCTGGTGGATGTGGGGCCGCTGGCCGGTGAGCACGGCGGCCGGGTGCTGCACAGCGGGCCGCCCGCCCAGCTCGCCGGGGTCGCGGAGTCGGCGACCCGGCGCTTCCTGTTCCCGGACGCGCCGCCCGCGCCGCGCGAGGTCCGCGCGCCGTCCGGGTGGCTGCGGCTGTCCGGGGTGGAGCGGCACAATGTGCGCGGGGTGGACGCGGCGTTCCCGCTGGGAGTGTTCACGGCGGTGACCGGGGTCTCCGGTTCCGGCAAGTCGACGCTGGTGGGGCAGGTGCTGGCGGGCGCGCTGGCGGACCGGCGCGGGGCGGAGGAGGACCAGGAACGGCCCGTGACCGGATACGCCCGCGCCGAGGGGCTGGATTCGGTGGACCGCCTGGTGCAGGTGGACCAGCGGCCCATCGGGCGTACGCCCCGCTCCAACCTGGCCACGTACACCGGTCTCTTCGACGTGGTGCGCAAGCTCTTCGCGGCCACGCCCCTGGCCCGGGAGCGGGGGTACCGGGCGGGCCGGTTCTCGTTCAACGTGACCGGCGGGCGGTGCGAGACGTGCCAGGGCGAGGGGTTCGTCTCGGTGGAGCTGCTGTTCCTGCCGAGCACCTACGCGCCCTGTCCGGACTGTCACGGCGCGCGGTACAACCCGGAGACGCTGGAGGTCACGCTGCGCGGGCTGAACATCGCCCAGGTGCTGGACCTGACCGTGGAGTCGGCGGCCGGGTTCTTCGCCGGGACGCCGGCCGCCGCGCGCAGCCTGGGGACGCTGCTGGACGTGGGACTCGGCTATCTGCGGCTCGGGCAGCCCGCGACGGAGCTGTCCGGCGGCGAGGCGCAGCGGATCAAGCTGGCGGCGGAGCTCCAGCGGACGCGCCGGGGCCGCACGCTGTACCTCCTGGACGAGCCGACGACGGGGCTGCATCCGGCCGATGTGGAGGTGCTGATGCGCCAGTTGCACGGGCTGGTGGACGCCGGGTCCACGGTGGTGGTCGTGGAGCACGACATGGCCGTGGTGGCGGGTGCGGACTGGGTGATCGACCTCGGTCCGGGCGGCGGCGACCGGGGCGGCCGGATCGTGGCCGAGGGGCCGCCGGCGGAGGTCGCGCGGGCGCCGCAGAGCCGTACGGCGGGGTATCTGCGGACTACCCTGGGCCTTGCCTGAGCGGTCGGCCGGCCTCAACTCCGGCGAGCGGCATGCCGGTTGGCGAGCGGCGCGGGGAAGAGAAATGAAACAGTAAAGAATGTTGACAGTTATCTGGTCCATACCAATCATGGGCATGCCACACGGTCGTACGCAGCCGTGCGGCATGTGACCCCCGGCCGGGACTCACAGGAACGGGCCGCGCCCCTCACCGGGCGCGGCCGAGCCGTGCATCCGCCCGTTGTCCCACCCCGCTGGGAGCTGCCCCATGAGACGTCCACGAACAGTCGGCGCCGTCCTGAGCGCCTTGGCCACCGCCGTCGCGTCCGCAGGCCTGGTCCTCGGATCAGGCGCCGGAGCGCAGGCCGCCACCACCGCCGCCACCCCCATGCCCGCCCATGTCTTCGCCCCGTACTTCGAGGCGTGGAACGGCGACAGCCCGGCCGCGCTCGCCCAGGCGTCCGGTGCCAAGTACCTGACGATGGCCTTCATCCAGGCCGCGACCAAGGGTTCCTGCACCCCGTACTGGAACGGCGATTCGGGCATGCCGATCGCCCAGTCCGAGTTCGGTGCCGACTTCACCACGATGCGTTCGCGCGGCGGCGACGTCATCCCGTCGTTCGGCGGCTTCACCGCGGACAACACCGGCACCGAGATCGCCGACAGCTGTACGAACGTCGACTCGATCGCCGCCGCGTACGAGAAGGTCATCACGACCTACGACGTGACCCGCCTCGACATGGACATCGAGGACAACTCGCTGACGAACAGCGCCGGCATCGACCGCCGCAACAAGGCGCTCAAGAAGGTCCAGGACTGGGCCGCCGCCAGTGGCCGCCCGCTCCAGATCTCGTACACCCTGCCCACCACGACCAGCGGTCTGGCGGGCAGCGGTCTCGCGGTGCTCAAGAACGCGGTGTCCAACGGCACCCAGGTCGACGTCGTCAACCTGATGACGTTCGACTACTACGACGGCGCCGCGCACGACATGGCCAAGGACACCCAGACCTCGATCACCGGTCTGAAGGGCCAGCTGGCGAAGCTCTACCCGTCGAAGACCGACGCCCAGCTCTGGGGCATGACCGGCATCATCGAGATGCCCGGCATCGACGACTACGGACCCGCCGAGACCTTCACCACGGCCAACGCGCCCGTGGTGTACGACTGGGCGGTCTCCAAGGGCGTCGGCACCCTGTCGTTCTGGGCGCTCCAGCGCGACAACGGCGGCTGCCCCGGCACCGGCGGGAGCGACACCTGCTCCGGCATCGCGCAGGACACCTGGTACTTCACGCACACCTTCGCGCCGTTCACCGGCGGCGGCAGCGGCCCGGTGACCGACGACTACTCGGTGGCCGTGACCCCCGCGTCGGCGACCGTCGAGCCGGGCAAGTCCACGACCGCCACCGTGAAGACCGCGGTGACCTCCGGCGCAGCCAAGACGGTCGCGCTGACCACCACCGGCGCCCCGGCCGGGGTGACCGCCGCGCTCAGCCCGACCTCGGTGACGGCGGGCGGCTCCGCCACGCTGACGCTCAGCGCCTCGGCGTCGGCCGCCCCCGGCACGTACACCGTCACCGTGACCGGCACGTCCGGCACCCTGAGCCACTCGGCCTCGTTCACCCTGACGGTGCCCGGTGCAGGCGGCGGCACGGGGGCCCTGGTCAACGGTGACTTCGAGACCGGTGCGCCGGGTCCGTGGACCTGTGAGCCGGGCGGCGCGGTCGTCTCCTCACCGGTGCACGGCGGCACGCACGCGCTGTCCGTCGCGGCCACCTCGTCGCAGACCGGCGAGTGCGCGCAGACGCTCACCCTCTCCCCCAACACCAGGTACACCTTGCAGGGTTACGTCCAGGGGAACTACGCCTACCTCGGTGTCCGGGGCGGCGCGACGGCGAGCACCTGGGGTCTCTTCAACGGCTACACCAAGCAGTCGGTGACCTTCACCACCGGTTCCAGCGGCTCGGTCACGGTGTACCTGCACGGCTGGTACGGCCAGGGCACGGTGTACGGGGACGACCTCTCCGTCACCAAGTCCTGATCCCCGAGGGCCCCGGAGGCGGGCGGCCTCCGGGGCCCTCGGCGTGCCGTGGATCAGCGGCGGGCCTTGCGGGTCGCCCGCAGCCACTCCTTGTTCATGGCCGAGATCGACGGCAGCGGGATGCCCTTGGGGCAGGCGGTGGCGCACTCGCCGGTGAGCGTGCAGCCGCCGAAGCCCTCGCTGTCCATCTGCTCCACCATGTCGAGCACCCGGGTCTCCCGCTCGGGGGCGCCCTGCGGGAGCACGTTGAGGTGGTTGACCTTCGCCGAGGTGAAGAGCATCGCCGAACCGTTGGGGCAGGCCGCCACACAGGCGCCGCAGCCGATGCACTCGGCGTGCTCGAAGGCGAAGTCGGCGTCCGGCTTGGGCACCGGCGTGGCATGCGCGTCCGGCGCCGTACCGGTCGGGGCGGAGATGTAGCCGCCGGCCTGGATGATCCGGTCGAAGGCCGAGCGGTCCACGACCAGGTCCTTGACGACCGGGAAGGCCGAGGCGCGCCAGGGTTCGATGTCGATGGTGTCGCCGTCGTCGAAGGACCGCATGTGGAGCTGGCAGGTGGTGGTGCGCTCCGGGCCGTGGGCATCGCCGTTGATGACGAGGCTGCACGCGCCGCAGATGCCCTCGCGGCAGTCGTGATCGAAGGCGACCGGGTCGTCACCCGCGAGGATCAGCTCCTCGTTGAGGGTGTCGAGCATTTCCAGGAACGACATGTCCTGCGAGATGCCGTCCACCTCGTACGTGGACATGGCGCCGGGGGCGTCTGCGTTCTTCTGGCGCCAGACGCGCAGGGTGAGCTTCATGCGTAGCTCCGCTGAGTGGGGTGGACGTACTCGAAGACGAGGTCTTCCTTGTGCAGCACGGGGGCCGCACCGGTGTCGGTGAACTCCCAGGCGGCGCCGTAGGAGAACTCCTCGTCGCGCCGGGCGGCCTCGCCGTCCGGGGTCTGGGACTCCTCGCGGAAGTGGCCGCCGCAGGACTCGGCGCGGTGCAGGGCGTCGAGGCACATGAGCTCGGCGAGCTCCAGGTAGTCCACGACGCGATTGGCCTTCTCCAGCGACTGGTTGAGCTCCTCGCCGGTGCCGGGGACCTTGATGCGGCGCCAGAACTCCTCGCGGATCAGGGGGATCCGGGCGAGCGCGGTGCGCAGCCCCTCCTCGTTGCGGGCCATCCCGCAGTACTCCCACATGAGTTCGCCGATCTCGCGGTGGAAGGAGTCGGGGGTGCGGTCGCCGTCGACGGCCAGCAGCAGATGGAGCCGGTCCTCGGTCTCGGCGACGGCCTCCGCGACCGCGGGGTGCGAGTCGTCGACGTCGTCGTGGTGCGGGTTGCGGGCGAGGTAGTCGTTGATGGTGGACGGCAGGACGAAGTAGCCGTCGGCGAGTCCCTGCATCAGTGCGGAGGCGCCGAGGCGGTTGGCCCCGTGGTCGGAGAAGTTGGCCTCACCGATCGCGAAGAGGCCCGGGATCGTGGTCTGGAGGTCGTAGTCGACCCAGAGCCCGCCCATCGTGTAGTGCACGGCCGGGTAGATCCGCATCGGGGTGGCATACGGGTCCTCGGCGGTGATCCGGGCGTACATGTCGAAGAGGTTGCCGTACTTCTCCTCGACCTTGGCCCGGCCCATCCGCCCGATGGCCTCGGCGAAGTCCAGGTAGACACCCTGGCCGCCGGGTCCGACGCCGCGCCCCTCGTCGCAGACGTTCTTCGCGGCGCGCGAGGCGATGTCGCGGGGCACCAGGTTGCCGAAGGACGGGTACTGGCGCTCCAGGTAGTAGTCGCGCTCGTCCTCGGGGATCTCGTTCGCCGGCCGGGTGTCGCCCTTGGCCTTGGGGACCCAGATGCGGCCGTCGTTGCGCAGCGACTCGCTCATCAGGGTCAGCTTGGACTGGTGGTCGCCGGTGCGCGGGATGCAGGTGGGGTGGATCTGGGTGAAGCAGGGGTTCGCGAAGTAGGCGCCGCGCCGGTGGGCCCGCCAGATGGCGGTGGCGTTGGAGTTCATCGCGTTGGTCGAGAGGTAGAAGACGTTCCCGTATCCACCGCTGGCGAGGACCACCGCGTCGGCAAAGTAGGTGTCGATCCTGCCGGTGACGAGGTCACGGGCGACGATGCCGCGGGCCCGTCCGTCCACGACGATCAGGTCGAGCATTTCGGTGCGGGGATGCATCTCGACGTTGCCCGCGGCGATCTGCCGGGACAGCGCCTGGTAGGCGCCGAGGAGCAGTTGCTGTCCGGTCTGGCCGCGCGCGTAGAAGGTGCGGGAGACCTGGACACCGCCGAATGAGCGGTTGTCGAGGAGCCCTCCGTACTCACGGGCGAAGGGGACGCCCTGCGCGACGCACTGGTCGATGATCTCGACGGAGATCTGGGCGAGCCGGTGCACGTTGGACTCGCGGGCCCGGAAGTCGCCGCCCTTGACGGTGTCGTAGAAGAGGCGGTGCACCGAGTCGCCGTCGTTGCGGTAGTTCTTCGCGGCGTTGATGCCGCCCTGCGCGGCGACGGAGTGGGCCCGGCGGGGCGAGTCCTGGAAGCAGAACTGGACGACGTGGTAGCCCTGTTCGGCCAGGGTCGCGCCGGCCGAGCCGCCGGCCAGGCCGGTGCCGACGACGATGACGGTGTGCTTGCGCCGGTTGGCGGGGTTGACCAGCTTCGCCTCGAAGCGGCGGGTGTCCCAGCGCTCGGCGACGGGGCCGGTGGGGGCCTTGGTGTCGACGACGGGTTCGCCCGTCGAGTAGTGCGTGTAGTCGTTCATGTCAGCTCACGACTCCGGTCATGACGGCGACGGGTACGGAGATGAAGCCCACCGTCAGCACCAGCGCGAGGACGTTGGCGAGGGTCTTCAGGACGCGGTCGCGGCTCGCGCGGCCGGCGCCGAGGGTCTGCGCGGCGCTCCAGAACCCGTGCTGGATGTGGAGCCCCAGCGCGAGCATCGCGACGATGTAGATGACATTGCCGTACCAGGTGGAGAAGGTGTCGATGACGTTCTGGTACGGGTGGCCGGACTGGAAGCCGCCGGAGTGCACGGTGCCGGTCGTCAGGTCCAGGATGTGCCAGACGATGAACAGCCCGAGGATGATCCCGCCGTAGCGCATGGTGCGGGTGGCGTAGCTCGCGCGCGGCCTCTTGTGGACGTACGTGACGGGCCTCGCCCGCAGGTCGCGCCTGCTGAGCTGGTACGCGGAGACCGCGTGCAGCACCACGGCGGCGAGGAGCACGACGCGTACGATCCACAGCCCCCACTCATAGTGCAGGACCGGCTCGCCCATCACCCGCAGCCAGTGCGCGTAGCCGTTGAACTCGTCGGTCCCGAAGAAGATCTTCAGGTTTCCGATCATGTGGGCGACCAGGTAGAGGAGCATGACCAGACCGCTCACGGCCATGATCGCCTTCTTGCCGACGGTCGAGTCCCAGAGCGTACGCGTCATGGACGGCCGTCGGTCCGTGCGGGTTGCCAATGCCATGAGCACGACGCTAGGCCCGGAAAGGGGATCAGTCCAACACATCGAGCAGCTGATCTCCATAGCCACCGCCTATCAGGCGGGGTTAGCGTGGGGTTCATGCAGTTCCAGCAGCTCACCTATTTCGTGGCCGTCGCGGAGGCCCGGCACTTCACCCGCGCCGCCGAGGAGGTGCACGTCTCGCAGCCCTCGCTCTCCCAGCAGATCCGGGCCCTGGAGAACGAGCTGGGCGCCGAGCTGTTCAGCAGGGCGCGCGGGAACATCACCCTGACCGACGCGGGCGAGGCGCTGCTCCCGCTGGCCCGGCGCATCCTGGCCGACGCCGATACGGCGCGCCACGAGGTGCAGGAGCTGGCGCAGCTGCGCCGGGGCCGGGTGAGGCTGGGGGCGACGCCCAGCGTGTGCACGGGCCTGCTGCCGGAGGTGCTGCGCGCCTTCCACGACCTGCATCCGGGTATCCAGCTGCTGCTGGAGGAGGGCGGTTCGCACGATCTCGTACGGGAGCTGGCGCGCGGGGCGCTCGATCTGGCCCTGGTGGTGCTGCCGCTTCCGGCGGCCTCACCGGCGCTGACCACGGTCGAGCTGCTTCAGGAGGACCTGGTGGTCGTCTCGTCGGCGCAGCGTCCCCGGCCGGGCCGGGGCGGGCGGGTCCGGATCAAGGATCTGGAGGGCGAGCCGCTGGTGATGTTCCGGCACGGCTACGACCTGCGGGAGCTGACGGTGGCCGCCTGCCGGGCGGAGGGCTTCGAGCCGTCGTTCACGGTGGAGGGCGGCGAGATGGACGCGGTGCTCGGCTTCGTCCGCGCGGGCCTGGGCATCGCGGTCGTCCCGAACATGGTCGCCACCCGGAGCGGTCTCGACCTGCGTACGACACCGCTGGCCCGGCCCGGACTGCGCCGCACCATCGCACTGGCGCACCGCAGCGACGTGGCCCCGCCGCGCGCGGCCCGCGAGCTCCAGCGGGTCCTGCTGGCGGGGCGGGCGGGCGCGGCCCCCTGAGGGACGCCGCGCCCGCCCGGCTCACACCGCGTCGGCCAGCAGCAGCGAGTGGATGCGGTCCGGGGCACCGGGGCGGGCGTAGTACCAGCCCTGGGCCGTGTCGCAGCCCAGCTGCCGCAGCTGCTCGGCCTGGGCGCCGGTCTCCACGCCCTCCACGGTGACCGCGAGGTCGAGGCTGTGCGCGAGCGACACGATCCCCTCGACGATCTTCAGGTCGACCGGGTCCGCCGGATGGTGCTGCATGCCCTGGGTGAAGGACCGGTCCAGCTTCAGGACGCTCACGGGCAGCCTGCGCAGGTTCGCGAGGTTGGAGTAGCCGGTACCGAAGTCGTCCAGGGCGATGTCGACGCCCATCTCGGCGAGCTGGCGCAGCGGCTTCAGCACGTCCTCGTCGGCCCCGATGAGCGCCGACTCGGTGACCTCCAGGCAGAGCGCACCGGCTTCGAGCCCGGAGCGCTCCAGGACGTCGACGGTCTCCGCGACCAGCTGCGGGTGGTGCAGCTGGGCCGGTGAGAGGTTGACGTTGATCCGCAGCGGGCCGCCGTCGGTGTGCCGCTCCTGCCAGAAGTTGGCCTGGCGGACCGATTCTTCAAGGACCCAGCGGCCGAGCGGCACGATGAGCCCGGTGTGCTCGGCCAGCGTGATGAACCGGTCGGGTCCCAGCACCCCGTGCTGCGGATGGCACCAGCGCACCAGGGCCTCGGCGCCGTGCACCGTACCGTCGTCGAGGTGCACGAGCGGCTGGTACTCGATGAAGAACTCGCCGCGTTCCAGGGCGGCCGGCAGGGCCGTGGTCAGACCGTGCCGGGTGATGGCCCGGGCGTCCGCCTCCGCGTCGGCCAGCTCGAAGCGGTTGCCGCCCGCGGACTTGGCCCGGTACATGGTGATGTCGGCGCTGCGCAGCACCTCGGCGGCGCTGCGTTCCCCGGCGGGGCCCTCCACGACGCCGATCGAGCCGCGCACCGTCAGCTCGCGCCCGTCCAGCCGGATGGGCGTGCCGAGGACGCTGAGAATGCGGCAGGCGAGTTCGTCCACCTCGGCGGGGCTGTCGAAGCTCGTCGTCAGCGCGACGAACTCGTCGCCGCCGAGCCTGGCGACCATCTCGCCGGAGGCGGTGGCGCAGCTCTGCAGGCGGTCCGCGACCTCCACGAGCAGCCGGTCGCCCGCGGCGTGGCCGAGGCTGTCGTTGATCGCCTTGAAGCCGTCCAGGTCCAGGTAGCAGAGGCCGAAACGGCTGCCGTCGCCCGCTGAGAGCGCTTTCTCCAGGCGTTCGAAGAAGAGCGTCCGGTTGGGCAGCCCGGTGAGCGCGTCGTGGGTCGCCTCGTAGCGCAGCCGGAGGTTGAGCAGGCGGCGCTCGGTGGTGTCCTCCAGCAGCGCCAGCTGGTATTCGGGCCGTCCCTCGGCATCGCGCAGCAGCGACACCGTCAGATTGGTCCACAGGACGGTGCCGTCGTTGCGGTAGTACGGCTTCTCGACGCGGTAGTGCTCGCGTTCGCCGCGTACCAGCTCGTTGTAGTACTTCCAGACCTGCGGGGAGTCCTCGGGGTGGACCCACTCGTTGACGCGGTGGCTCAGGACGTGGTTCTCCAGGCCGCCGAACATCCGGGTGAGGGTGTCGTTGACTTCCAGCACATTGCCGTCGAGGTCCGCGATGCCGATGCCGATGGCCGCGTCCTTGAAGACGGCGCGGAAGCGTGCCTCGGTGGCGTGCAGGGCCTGTTCGGCGTCGGAGCGGGCGGTGAGCGCCGAGCGGGCGATGGCCTCCTGCTCGGCCAGTGTCCGTTCACGCAGGGCCTGGGTGAAGCCGGCGGCCACCGCGTGCTGGATGCGGGCGCAGCGGGAGCGGCTGTCCTCGGTGGTGAGGGGCACCGGTCCGTTGCTGCCGCAGTAGAGCACCAGGTACGAGTCGACGACGCCGAGCGTGGAGCTGAGCGCGTCCGGGTCGGTGCAGTGGGCGGCGACGAGCGCACCGCCGACCCCGGTCGCCGCGGCCGCGTCGAACGGACGGGCGTGCAGGGTCTCGCTGAGCGTACGGGCCAGCGGCAGCAGGTGCTGCTCGAACTCGGGCCGGGTCAGGGAGGTGGCCGTCGACGGGAAGATGGCCCGGCTCCAGATGGTGGCGAACCTCCGGAGCCTGTCCTCGGGGCCGTCGGGCGCCGCCTCCGGGCCTCCGGACGGCTGGGCGGGAATGCTCACGCCTTGCGTCCCACTCCCGCGATGCCCGAGAAGGCGTATGGGTCCTCGTTCTCGGGGGCGGCGGCGTTCTCGGGGCGCCATTCCGGCATCGCGACGAGGCCGGGCTCGACCAGCTCGAAGCCGTCGAAGAAGCGGGCGACCTCCTCGCGGGTGCGCATGATGAGCGGGTTGCGGATGTTCTGGTACACGCCGACCGCGCCGCCGGCCTCCTCGCGGGGCAGCGGAATGCCCTCGTACGCGGCGTGGGTGACGACCAGGAGGCTGCCGGGGGCGAGCATGTCGCGGAGCGCGGCGACGGCGCCCTGCGGGTCGTCGGAGTCCTCGATGAAGTGGAGTACGGCCACGAGGAGCAGCGCCACGGGGCGGTCGAAGTCGAGGAGTTTGCTCACCTCGGGGCTGTCCCGGATCTCCTGGGGACGGCGCAGGTCGGCCGAGGCGATCGTGGCGCCCGCGTTGCCTTCGAGGACGGCCTGGCTGTGCGCGACGGCCACCGGGTCGTGGTCGACGTAGGCGACCTTGGCGGCGGGGTCGATCGCCTGGGCGACCTCGTGGACATTGCCGAAGGTGGGTATCCCGGAACCGATGTCGAGGAACTGGGTGACGCCCTCGCTCAGCGCGTGGCGTACCGCGCGGCGCATAAAGGCCCGGTTCGCCTGCATGACCTTCGGAAGTCCCGGCATGAACTCCATGGCCTTCCGGGCCGCTTCCCGGTCCACCTCGAAATTGTGCGAGCCGCCCAGATAGAAGTCATACATTCGGGACACGCTCGGCACCGAAATGTCTATGCCTTGCGGTGCCCAGGCGGGACGCTCCATCGATGTCTCCAACTAGTCGCCACGGCGATCCGGCCATGTCCATGGTCAGTGTGGACCAGAGGCTACTGATCCACCGCCAAGAGAGCGAGTGGAAACGGAAATTAGCCGTCCGTTATTGGTCACACTCCCATGGCATGTGCAACCGACTCGTCGCTGCCCGTCACATTCGCCGAACGAGAGGGATCGAATAGTTCACTCCCGGACTACTTTGGCACGTCAGAGAAGTCGGCGTCACCGAAGGCCGGGCACCATGTCCCGTGAGGGCCTTGGACGTTGGCGTTCGCGGGCCGGAAGCCCTCGGGGCGCGACGGGTGCGTCCGGGCTCCGCCGGACCGGCTCGCGTCTCCCCGTCGTCGGCCGAGGGCCGGGAATGCGCGGGACCGGTGACACGTCCTTTGGCGCCATTCCCGCGGGGAGGGTCGACAATCGGCCATTTCCGGAGACCGGGGCCGGGCATGCCCCTGTTCCATTTCACCCTCGCCAAACCCCGGGCACCCCAGGTCCCCTCCATCAGGCGAATCCGGAGGGGGTCCGGCGTGCCGCCGTACGGCCCGGAACATGCTCCCGGTCGTGTACGGATCACTCTTCTGGCGGCTGGCCGCGGCACTCGCGCTCACCTGGCTGCTGACCGCCCCCACCCCCGCTACCGCCGACAGCTGCGCGTACGCGTCCATCGGGGAGGGCGACGGCGGTACGGCCTTGGCCGTCAGCGGTGACGGCAGCTGCTTCGCGGGCCCGGTGCCGGAGCCCACTCCGACGCCCACGCCGAAACCGAAGCCGCCCCCGCCACCACCGCCGCCCCCGAGACCGGCACCACCACCGCCTCCGCCACCCCCTCCTCCACCGCCGCCCCCGGCACCCGAACCCGCACCGGCACCACCCCCGCCACCCCCTCCCCCGCCGCCGGCCCCGAAGCCCGAGCCCAAGCCCAAGCCGAGTCCTTCACCTTCGGTACGGCCCTCGCCCTCCGTCCACGTCGCACTCCCCGCCTACCGCAAACCGGTGCGGAAGCCGCCGCAGCGTCACACCTCCCTGGTCACGCTCACCTTGATGATCACGGCCCCCGGGGTGTTCGCCGTCGCGGTGCTGCGCCCCCGTTCCCGATGAATCCCGGAGACGCCCATGTCGGAATGGCTCGTCCTCACGCTCGCCATGGTCGCGGCCACCGCCGTCGTCCTGACCATCGCCGTCCTCAGCAACCGCAGACTCCCGGAGGACGACGACCCGTCCGAAACCCCTGACGTCATCGAGTACATGACGATGATGATCGGAGTGATCTACGCGATCGTGCTGGGCCTCGCCATCGCGGGCGTCTGGGAGGGCCGGGGCGCCGCGCAGGAGTACGTACGCCAGGAGGCCCAGGCCCTGCACGAGGTGAGCGAACGCTCCGCCGTCTATCCGCAGGAGGTGCGCACCCGTATCCGGGCCGACGTAGACGCGTACGTGAGCTATGTGGTGCACGACGAGTGGCGGACCATGACCAGCCACGGGACGCTCGGCGACCGCGGGGCCGAACTGCTGGACCGGGTCCGCGACGACGTCACGGACTACCGGCCGAAGACGGACCACGAGGGGCAGGCGTATCAGCCGCTGGTCGACCAGGTGGCCGCCGCGGACGACGCCCGGAGCGCACGGGGGCAGAGCGCCGGCGCGACCATGCCGGGGGTGGTGTGGTTCGGGCTGGTCATCGGCGCCCTGGTGACCGTGGGCCTGATTTTCACACTGCAGATCCGCCGCACCTTCCGGGAGCTCCTGCTCGCGGGGCTCTTCAGTGTGCTGATCGCCTTCCTGCTCTTCCTGATCTGGGACTTCGACTCACCGTTCGGACGGGGCTTCTCGGCCACCGCCGCACCCTTCCTCGACCTCTTCCCGGGGGCGGCGGACGGCTAGCCGGGACCGGTGCGCCGCCTGGGGGACAGCGGTGCCCCATTCGCCGGACCCCGATCGCGAGCGAAATGCACCACTTCTAGCGTGGACGGCATTCGAGGTGCATTTCTGACACTTTGTGGAAATCCGTTCCGCAGCTGCTCCTCGGGGACCCGGAGGATTCACCATGCGCGCAATACGTGTCGCCCCCGTCGCTCTGCTCGGCGCCGCCGCACTCGCCCTGACCGGCCCGGCCGTGACCGCGTACGCGGCGACTGCGGGCGGTCCGTCGGGCGGCGGGAACGGGTACACCGTGACGCCGTCGGTGGTCGCGCCCGGGGGCAAGGTCACTCTGGCGGCCCGGGGTTGCTCCACGACGGCCACGGCGTCCTCGGGGGTGTTCGACACCGTCACCATCCCGGTGAACGGCAGCGCCCAGGCCACGGTCGACTGGGATGCCAAGCCGGGCGCCGCCTACGAGGTGACGTTCATCTGCAACACCACGCCCAGCTCCACGGCCAAGGTGAATCTCACCGTCAGCGCGGCCACGAGCACACCCACCACGAGCTCGACCAGCACGGCGGCGGCCCCGGCCTCGCCGGCCGGCGTGCAGGGCGGCCTGGGCGGCAGCATCGACAGCGTGAACTCCGGTGAGATCGTGGCGGGCACCGCGCTCGCCGTGGCCGCCGGGGCCGGTGTCGTGTTCTTCGTGCGCCGCCGCAGGGAGAGCCGCTCGCACTGACGGTACGAGCGGATGGGCAACGAGAGTCGCCCCGGGTCCTGTCACAGGACTCGGGGCGACTTCGTTATCGGTCCGGCGGGGGCGTCCTGACGGTCAGGCCGTCCCCTCGCCCGTCCTCCGGCGGCGCACGAGGTACACGCCTCCGCCGAGGGCCGCCGAGGCGACCAGACCGGCGCCGACGCCCATCTCCGCCGGGGTGGCCGCCATCGAGCCGCCGAGCCCGCCCTGGGCGCCCCGGCTGTCGAGCACGGTGAAGCGGTGGCTCGCCGTCCGGTCGGTGCCGTCGCACCGGACCGTCAGGTTGTACGTGCCGGGCGTCGCGTCGTTGAAGATGCGGACCCGGGCCTGGCCGACCCGGCCGGCCGAGAGCCGGGTGGTGCGGAAGGCGTTGGACGAGACGCTGCCGCCCCGGCCGCAGCCCTCGGCGCTGACCTGCATGGACGCGCCCTGGTGCACGCGCTCGGGGTCGACGGTCACGTTGTTCGGGCCGTTGTTGCGCCCATTGCCGTTGTTGTTGCCGTTCCCGTTGTTGTTGCCGTTCCCGTTGCCGTTGTTCCAGCCGCCCTGGTCGTTCCAGTCGTTCTGGTTGTTGCCGTTGTTCTGGTTGTTGTTCTGATTGTTGTTCTGGTTGTTCCCGACGTCTCCGCCGGCGGTCGCCATCGGGGCGCCGGCCCCGAGGGCGGCGACGGCGGCCGCCGCGACCACCAGACCGCGTGTAGCACGCATCGTTCCAACCTCCACCGGGAAGCGCCCCGGGGCTCTGTGCGCCGGGATGGATCGACGAGAACGCCTCCCATGACGAACCCTCACCAGAACCTTGATCGCCCGCATTTCGGCGCTGCTCCGGACCGGTGATCCGACACGCCGTGCGGACACCCCGGAAGCTGACGGATGCCCAGGTCACGGGCCGTCAGAATTTTTGTACGCGCGCTACTCCGATAAGCATCCGGGTGGTGCGCCGCCACCCGTTCGCCCTTCTCTGATCGCCGCCCGGTGGCACCGCGCCTAGCGTTCTGCTCGTCGCGACGAAGGGAGAACCATGGGCCGGGACAACTGGCGACCGGAACGGATCCGACACTCGCCGTGGGGCGCGCTCGCGCTGGCGATGCTCTCCGGTCTGGCACTCATGCGCAACGGGGCCGACCTCTCCCCCGGTCCCCCGCAGCCGGTCGCCGCCGCATCGGTGGGCCACCAGAACAACGCCCCTGCCGCCCCCGCCGCGGGCCCGGTCGTCAAGCCGCTCCCGTACGCGCCCGTCGCCCGCGTGGCGATCCCCGACATCCAGGTCGACGCACCGGTCATCGATGTGAATCTCGACCAGGACGGCTGGATCGAGACCCCGCCGCCGGAGGACCCCAATCTGGCCGGCTGGTACCAGAACGGCATCGCCCCCGGACAGACCGGCACCTCCGTCATCGTCGGCCATGTCGACAACAAGGCGGGTCCCGCCGTCTTCTACGGGCTCGGCTCGCTGAAGAAGGGGGACCACATCGAGGTCGACCGCAGCGACGACCGGGTGGCGGTCTTCGAGGTGTACGGCGTCGAGGTCTTCGCCAAGAACGACTTCCCCGGCGCCCGGGTGTACGGGGACACCGGGCAGCCGGAGCTGCGGGTCATCACCTGCGGCGGCGGATACACCAAGGCCGACGGCTACGACGGCAACGTCGTGGTCTTCGCCCGGCTGGTGGACACCCGCTGACCCTCCCCCGTCAGAGCCGTCGCGGCACCGTGAGCCGGTATCCGTCCTCCAGCAGCTCCGGCAGATACCGGCGCAGCGCCGCCACGCTCTGCGCGCGGTTGCCGCCGGCGTCGTGCGAGAGCACCACGACCCCGGGGCCCGCGCCCTGTCTGACCCGGCGGACGATGGTCTCGGTGCCGGGCACGGTCCAGTCGAGGGTGTCCACGGTCCAGGCCATGGGTTCCATGCCCAGGGAGGCGCCGATCTCGAAGGAGTTGCGGTTCCAGGCACCGTAGGGCGCCCGGTACCAGAGCGGCCCGGCGCCGGTGATCCTCTCGATGACCTCGCTGGTACGGCCCAGCTCGTCGGTGATCGCGGCCCGGGAGAGCTTGGTGACCAGGGGATGCGTCCACGAGTGGTTGCCCACGGTGTGCCCCTCGTCGGAGATCCGGCGGACGAGGTCGCGGTTGTCGTTCGCCATCTCCCCGCAGAGGAAGAACATCGCCCGTACGTCGTGCTCGCGCAGCGTGTCCAGGATGTGCGGGGTGTAGAGCGGGTCGGGGCCGTCGTCGAAGGACAGCACCATGGCGCGTCCGATGTCGGGCAGCTCCTCGAACGGCCGGGTACGGACCGGCGGGGTCGCCGGCCGGTAGCGGGGCGGGGTCTGTCCGGTCATGGGCCGCAGCCGGTAGGCGAGCGGCCGGCCGCGGAAGGCGGCGGCCGGGGGTCCCGCCGCCCCTGCGGCGGGCGACGCCGGACGGGCCGGGGAGGTGACGGGGTCGGCGGCGACGAGCCCCACGGCGGTGGCGGCTCCCAGTCCCGCGGCCAGCCGCAGGACCGTTCGCCGCGGGGGCAGCCTGTGCTCACTCTTCATCCCCCACTGCTCGCACGCAGGTCCCGCCGTCCGACTCAGCGACACCGGCCGCCGGGGTTTTTGCACCCGGATGGCGGGGAAAGCCCTGCGCCCCCGGTGAGCGGGTCACGGCTCCCCGGGAGGCCGGGCCGGAAGCCGTGGGGAGAGCCGATAGCCTCACTGCCGTGACAGATCAGCACTCCCACCAGTTCGAACGTGGCACAGACGGACCGAAAGTGATCGTCGCGGGCCTCGACGGTTCCGAGTCGTCCATGCGCGCGGCGGCCTACGCGGCCGGCCTCGCGCGCCGGCAACGGGCCATGCTGGCGCTGGTGTACGTCCAGCCGGTGCTGGCCGCGGGCGCGGCGCTCGGGGCTCCGGTCGCCGACGCGACCGCCGAGGTGGCCGAGGGGCTGGTGGAGGAGATCCGGCAGTCGACGGCCCGGATGAAGGACATATGGGATGTCCGCTGGGAGTTCCACACCTTCCGGGGCGACCCGTACAACGGTCTGGTGACCGCCGCCGACGAACTCAAGGCGGACGCCGTGGTGGTGGGCGCGTCGGAGTCGGCCGGGCACCGCTTCATCGGCTCGGTGGCCGTCCGCCTGGTGAAGGCCGGCCGCTGGCCGGTCACCGTGGTGCCGTAGCGCCCCGGTCCGGGGTGTCGTCCGACCGTTCACCGCACCATTCGCCGCTCTGAGCGACCGCTCGTCGCACGGGGCGGCTTTTGTCCTGTTCCTCGTGGCCTGAATGCGCTCGGATACGCCAGGTCGGCAGCGAGGCCGGACCTGGCGGGAAGGGCGTTCACCATGACCACGACGAAGACCGATGAGCGGGCGCTCGCGGAACTCCAGCGTGAACACGGACCCGCCCTGTTCCACTTCCTGCTCGGTCTCACCTTCGGCGACCGGCAACGGGCCGAGGACCTGCTCCAGGAGACGCTGGTGCGCGCCTGGCAGCACCCCGAGGCGTTCGACGGCCCGTACGAGTCGATGCGGCCCTGGCTGTTCACCGTGGCCCGCCGGCTGGCGATCGATGCCAGGCGTTCCCGGCTGGCCCGCCCGGCCGAGGTCAGTGACGCCGGTCTGGAGTGCGCCCCTGCGGGGTCCGACACGGCGGAGTCCGCGGTCGCCGCGCTCGATGTGCGCGAGGCGGTGCGCGCCCTGAGCCCCGAGCACCGGTCGGTGCTGGTGCAGATCTACTTCCGGGGGCTGAGCGTGGGCGAGACGGCCGAGGTGCTGGGGATACCGGCGGGCACGGTCAAGTCGCGTTCGCACTACGCGCTGCGGCTGCTCTCCCGCAATCTCCCCGGCTACACACGACGGCCGTCGCAGGGGCGGACGGTCGTCGGCAGCTCGTGCCTGTGACGGATCCGGTGCGGCGGATCCCGCATTTCCGGCCACGCGGGGCGCGCTCCCCCGGTTCAATGCTGCGTGGGCGACCGGCCGGGCGGCCCGCCGGCCGTACGGGCCCGAGACCGAGGGAATGGGGCGAAACGGGATGCCTCCGGAACGTCATGAGAGGTCCGGCGCGGGCGAGCTGCCGGTCCCGATGGCCTGGATGTACGCGGAGTACCTGGCCGACGAACTGCTGCGCACCGGCGACCTGATGGAGCCGGCGACGCTGGAGTTCCGGGCGGGGCGGGACGCGCTGGCGCTGACCATCTTCCTGCTGGACGGTGCGGTGGCCGGGGCGCTGCCGGCCGCCCGGGTGGACGAGCTGCGGCTGCTCACCGCGTCCGGCACTCCGTGGCGCCACTGGGTGCGCGCCCGGCTGGCCGCCCCGGTGGCGGGCGGCACCGGAGCCGATCTGGCGCTGGCCCGGTCGGCGTGGCGGTGGCTGGAGGAGACCGAGCTGCTGGCCGCAGATCTGGAGGCGATCGGGCAGCTGCCGCCCTGGGAGCCGGACGAAGGCGCCGTGGAGGGCCCGGAGGAGGAGGCACGGGTGTGGACCCCGGCCTGGCAGCTGGGCCTGCCGCTGGGGCATCTCGCAGTGCACCTGTACTAGGGGGTGCCTTGTCGTTTGGATCAGGCTGGGCCCGCCCGTCAGGACCCGTGCACCCCCGCGCGGTACTTCGGCAGCCGTACGGTGATCCGCATCCCCGCCCCGATGCCCGTCTCGATGACGAGCCCGTACTCGTCCCCGTACACCTGGCGGAGTCGTTCGTCCACGTTGAGCAGGCCGATGCCGGTCGAGCGGCCGCCCTCGCCGCGCAGGATGTGGCGCAGGCGCTGGGGGTCCATGCCGGTGCCGTCGTCCTCGATGACGACCTCGGCCTCGGAGCCGGCGTCCAGGGCGCTGATGGTGATGCGGCTGGAGGTGACGGCGCCTTCGAGTCCGTGTTTGACGGCGTTCTCGACGAGCGGCTGGAGGCAGAGGAAGGGCAGGGCGACGGGCAGGACCTCGGGGGCGACCTGGAGGGTGACGGAGAGCCGTTCGCCGAAGCGTGCCCGGACCAGGGCGAGGTACTGGTCGATGGAGTGCAGTTCGTCCGCGAGGGTCGTGAAGTCGCCGTGGCGGCGGAAGGAGTAGCGGGTGAAGTCCGCGAACTCCAGGAGCAGTTCGCGGGCCTGCTCCGGGTCGGTGCGGACGAAGGACGCGATGGCGGCCAGCGAGTTGAAGATGAAGTGCGGGGAGATCTGGGCGCGCAGGGCCCTGATCTCGGCCTCGATGAGCTGGGTGCGGGAGCGGTCGAGTTCGGCCAGTTCCAACTGGACGCAGACCCAGCGGGCGACCTCGCCGGCGGCCCGGGCCAGGACGGCCGATTCGCGCGGGGCGTAGGCGACGAGGGTGCCGAGGACGCGGTGGTCGACGGTCAGCGGCACGGCGACGGCCCACTTCAGCGGGCAGTCCAGGTCGTCGCAGCCGCTGCGGAAGGCGGTGTCGCGGCCGGTCTCCAGGACGCCCGCGACCTGCTCCATGACGTCGCGGCCGTGGTGGTCGCCCTCGCCGTCCCAGACGAGGACCCCGTCCCGGTCGGTGAGGCACAGCGCGTCGGTGCCGAGGAGTGAGCGCAGCCTCCGCGCCGACCGGCGGGCGCTGTCCTCGGTGAGCCCGGCGCGGAGCGGGGGCGCCGCCAGGGACGCGGTGTGCAGGGTCTCGAAGGTGGCGTGCTCGACGGGCGTGCCGACGTCGCTGGTCCGCACGGGCCGGGCGGTGCGGCGGCCGAGGAGGAGGCCCCCGCCAAAGAGCAGGAGGGCGAGCACGACGATGGCGGCGTAGCCGGCCCCGGTCACCGGTGCCTCCCGGTGGTGAGCGCTTCGGGCAGGTGGAAGCGGGTCATGGCGGCATTGGTGCCGGGCGGTATCCGGCTCGGCGTGGCGAGGGAGACCAGGATCATGGCGAGGAAGCCGACGGGCACGGACCAGACGGCGGGCCAGGCGAGCAGGGCGTGCGGCCAGCCGGGCGGGCGCACCGCGCCGCTGACGGTGATGGCGACGGAGAGCAGCGCCGAGCCGCCGCCGAGCAGGAGACCGGCGACCGCCCCTGGCGGGGTGAGCCGGCGCCACCAGATACCGAGGACGAGCAGCGGGCAGAAGGAGGACGCGGAGACGGCGAAGGCCATGCCCACGGAGTCGGCGACGGGGACCCGGCTGACCATCAGTGAGCCGGCCAGGGGCACGGAGATGGCGAGGACGGTGGCCAGCCGGAAGTGCCGTACCCCGCGCGAGGGGAGCACGTCCTGGGTGATGACCCCGGCGACGGCCATGGTGAGCCCGGACGCGGTGGAGAGGAACGCCGCGAACGCGCCGCCCGCGACGAGCGCCCCGAGCAGATCGCCGCCGAGTCCGCCGATGACCCGGCCGGGCAGCAGGAGCACGGCGGCGTCCGCGTCGCCGCCGTGGATCAGCTCGGGGGCGTACAGCCGTCCCAGCGCGCCGTAGACGGGCGGCAGGAGGTAGAAGACGCCGATGAGGGCGAGGACGGCGACGGTGGTGCGGCGGGCGTCGCGACCGTTGGGGCTGGTGTAGAAGCGGACGACGACGTGCGGCAGGCCCATGGTGCCGAGGAAGGTGGCGACGATGAGGCCGTAGGTCGCGTACAGCGGGTGGTCGGCGCGGAACGGGGAGAGCTGTTCGTCGAAGGTGATGCGGGGCTGTCCGTCGCCCTGCCAGGCCAGCACCAGGAAGATCGCGGGGACGAGGAGCGCGGTCAGCTTCAGCCAGTACTGGAAGACCTGGACGAAGGTGATCGAGCGCATTCCGCCGGCCGCGACGGCGAGCACGACGACGGAGGCGACGAGCACGTCGCCGAGCCAGCCGGGCGCGCCGGTGAGGATCTTGAGGGTGAGTCCGGCGCCCTGGAGCTGGGGCACCAGGTACAGCCAGCCGGCGCCGACGACGAGGACGCTGACGAGTCTGCGTACCTGCCTGGATTCCAGGCGCCCTTCGGCGAAGTCCGGCAGGGTGTACGCCCCCGAGCGGCGCAGCGGGGCGGCGACGAAGACCAGCAGGACCAGATAGCCGGCGGTGTAGCCGACCGGGTACCAGAGCATGTCGGGCCCGTGCACGAGGACCAGGCCCGCGATGCCGAGAAAGGAGGCGGCGGAGAGGTATTCGCCGCTGATGGCGGCCGCGTTGAGCCGGGGGCGCACGGTGCGCGAGGCCACGTAGAAGTCGGAGGTGGTGCGCGAGATCCGCAGTCCGAAGCCGCCGACGAGGACGGTGGCCAGGACGACGACGGCGACGGCCGCCACCGCGTACGTGCGGCTCACGGGGCGGAGCGGCCTTCCACGAGCCGGGCGAAGTCGCTCTCGTTGCGCTCGGCGCGGCGCACGTACCACCAGGCGAGTACGGTGAGCGGCGGGTAGGCGGCGAAGCCGAGGACCGCCCAGACGACGGCGGAGCTGTGCAGTGCCTCGAAGACGAGGGGCAGGGTGCCCACGACGACGGCGAGGACCGCGAAGGCGGTGAGTCCGGCCCGCAGTTGCCCCCGCATCAGCGAGCGGACGTAGGCGCCGCCGAGCGCGGTCTGCTCGTCGATCTCCGACTGGGTGCGGTAGCGCGGCAGCGGGCGCACCCGCCGGGGCTCCCCCGTCACCACTTCGCGCCGGGGTGTGGGCTCTGCGGACATGGGGCCGGAGTTTATGCGGCACCCGGCCCCGCTGGGAAGGGGATTCGCAGGGCGGTAGCCGCTGGTCAGCGGCCGGTCCGCCGCATCAGCAGATCGCGCAGCGCGCGGCTGTGGCGGCGGCTGACGGCGAGTTCCGCCGTGCCGATGCGGACACTCATGCTGCCGGCGTCCAGGCGCAGTTCGTCGATGCGGCCGAGGGCCACGAGATGGCGGCGGTGGATGCGGACGAAGCCGCGGGTGCGCCAGCGCTCCTCCAGGGTGGTGAGGGGGACGCGGACGAGGTGGCTGCCGGTGGCGGTGTGCAGCCGGGCGTAGTCGCCCTGGGCCTCGGCGTACGCGATGTCGTCGACCGGGACGAAGCGGATGACGCCGCCCAGTTCGACGGCTATCTGGTCCTGGGCGGTGTCGTGGACGACGGGCGCCGAACGGTCCTGGGCCTGTTCGGCGACGCGCCGTACGGCCTCGGCGAGGCGTTCGCGGCGGACGGGTTTCAGGACGTAGTCGACGGCCTTGAGGTCGAAGGCGTGCACGGCGAAGCCCTCGTGGGCGGTGACGAAGACGATGAGCGGCGGCGCGGCGAACCCGGCGAGGAGCTGGGCGACGTCGAGCCCGGTGAGCCCCGCCATGTGGATGTCGAGGAAGACCACGTCGATGGCGGACGGGTCGTCGGGTCCCGCGTCGACGGCGCTCCCGATGCGGCGCAGCGCCTCGGTGGCCCCGGTGGCGCCCTCCGCGCTGCGGATGCGGGGGTCGGCGCGCAGGAGGTAGAGCAGTTCCTCCAGGGCGGGTTCTTCGTCGTCGACGGCGAGTACGCGGAGCATGAGGCCGGAGTGTAGGGCGTGCCCCGCGGATCGCGCCCCTACTTGAGCAGCCGGGACAGGCGGCGGTCCGCGAGCGGTTTGCCGCCGGTCTGGCAGGTCGGGCAGTACTGGAGCGCGGAGTCGCTGAAGGAGACCTCGCGGATGGTGTCCCCGCAGACCGGGCACGCCTGTCCGGTCCGCCCGTGGACGCGCATCGCGCTCTTCTTCTCGGCCTTGAGACGCCCCGCCTCCACGCCGCCGGACCGGGCGACGGCGTCCTCCAGGGTGGTGCGCATGGCGTGGTGGAGGCGGGTGATCTCCTCGTCGGTGAGGTTCGCGGTGAGCTTGAACGGCGACATCTTGGCGACGTGCAGGATCTCGTCGCTGTACGCGTTGCCGATGCCGGCGATGAGCGACTGGTCGCGCAGGGCGCCCTTGATCTGGCGGCGTTCCCCGTCGAGCAGCGCGGCGAACGCGTCCCGGTCGAATTCCGGGCCGAGCGGGTCGGGTCCGAGGCGGGCGATCCCGGGGACCTCGGCCGGATCGTGCACGAGGTGGACGGCGAGGCGTTTGGTGGTGCCGGCCTCGGTGAGGTCGAAGCCGTCGCCGCCGGTGAGGACGGTACGCAGCGCCAGCGGGCCCTTGCCGGGGCGCGGCGGGGCCGCCGGGAAGGCGTCGTTCCAGCGGAGCCAGCCGGCCCGGGCGAGGTGGGTGACGAGGTGGAGGGGGCCGACGCCGATGTCGAGGAACTTGCCGTGCCGCCGTACGTCGGTGACCGTGCCACCGTGCAGGGCTGTGAGCGGCGGGTCGTACGTCTTGAGGACGCTGATCGCGAGCGGCAGGACGCGGTCGATCTCCTTGCCGACGAGATGGTCGTCGAGAAAGAGCCGCAGGGCTTCGACTTCCGGCAGTTCGGGCATGGTCCCAGCCTGCCGCAGCGGCGCCGGGGACGCCTACCGGAGGCCGTACACGCGTTCGGCGGTGGTGGCGAGCACGGCGGCCCGCTCGTCGTCGCTCAGGTCCTGGATCAGGGTGCGGGCGGTGTCCAGGACCTCGGCGTACGTGGCG
The DNA here is from genome assembly GCF_042956885.1 of Streptomyces sp. NPDC008163. Classification (NCBI taxonomy): domain Bacteria; kingdom Bacillati; phylum Actinomycetota; class Actinomycetes; order Kitasatosporales; family Streptomycetaceae; genus Streptomyces; species Streptomyces sp. NPDC008163. Next base: position 149,030 of record NZ_JBIBHG010000013.1, read on the forward strand.
GCGAGGCGGCACACCGGCCAGTCGGAGCCGAACATGAGCCGTCCGGGCCCGAAGGCGTCGATGACGGTCTCCGCGTACGGGCGCAGGTCGTCCGGGGTCCAGGCGCGCCAGTCCGCTTCGGTGACGAGTCCGGAGAGCTTGCAGACGGTGTTGGGGAGGGCGGCGAAGGCCCGCAGGTCGTCGGCCCAGGGCCGGGTCCGCCGGGCGGCGACGGGCGGCTTCCCCGCGTGGTCGAGTACGAGGACGAGCCCCGGGAGCGCGGCGGCGGCCCGGGCCGCGGCGGGCAGCTGGTGCGGAAGGATCACCAGGTCGTAGACGAGCCCGGCGTCGGCCACGGCCGCCAGGCCGCGCAGCACATCTGGCCGCAGCAGCCACTCGGGATCCGGTTCGCCCTGGACCTGGTGGCGCAGCCCGACGAGCCGGTCGCCCCCGGGGAGTTCGCGCAGGGCGGCCAGGGTGTCGGCGATGTCCGGGGCCGTGAGGTCGGTCCAGCCGACGACCCCGGCGACCAGCCCGCCGCGGTCGGCGAGCGCCAGGAACTCCGGCGTCTCCTCGGCCGCGGTCACGGTCTGCACGAGCACGGTGGCGGCGACTCCGGCCGCGCGGGCCTCGGGCTCCAGGTCGTCGAGGGTGAAGTCGCGGCGCAGGGGGGCCAGCGCGTCGCCGGTGATCCAGTCCTGGTCGCGTACCGCGAGGTCCCACACGTGGTGGTGGGCGTCCACGACGCGGGGTGGGGCGGTCATCTCACAGCTCCCAGACGACGGGCAGCCCGGCTTCGGCGCCCTCGGCGGAGTAGTCGTGGGCGACATCGAGGAGGCCGTCCATCCGGGCCTGCCAGGCGACGTTGACGGGCAGTTGCTCCAGCTCGGCGAGGAGGCGCGCGTAGTCGTCGCACTCGATGAGGTGGAAGAGGTCGGTGCCGCTGCGCCAGATCGTCCAGGAGTCGGCGCCGGCCGCCCGGATCGCCCGGGTCAGCTCCGGCGGGACCTCGCGGTGCGCGCTCTCGTACGCGGCGATGCGGTCGGCGCGGACCTTGGTGTGCAGGGCGATGCGCATGTCAGTGTCCGTTCCCGGGCAGCAGGCCCTGGTCGCGCAGGTCGTCCCAGAGGGCGTCGGGGATCTCCCGGTTCAGCTGTACGACGGCGTCGCGCACCTCGTCCGGTGAGCGGGTGCCGACGAGCACCCCGGCGACGGCCGGGTGGGTGAGCGGGTAGTGCAGGGCGGCGGCGCGCAGCGGGACTCCGTGGGCCTCGGTGACGCCCTTCAGGTGCAGGGCCCGGTCCAGGAGGTTCAGCGGGGCCGTGGCGTAGTCGTAGGTGGCGCCGGGGCGCGGGTCGGCGAGGAGGCCGGAGTTGAAGACCCCGCCGACGACGACGCTCCGGCCGCGCGCGGCGGCGGCCGGCAGCAGGTCGGTGAGGGCCGACTGGTCGAGCAGGGTGAAGCGGCCGGCGCACAGGACGACGTCGACGTCGGTGTCCCGGACGAAGCGGGTGAGCATCGCGGTCCGGTTCATGCCGGCGCCGATCGCCCCGACGACCCCTTCGGCGCGCAGCTTCTCCAGTTCCGGGTACGCCTCGCGGAAGGCGGGTCCGGCGTGGTCGTCGGGGTCGTGGAGGTAGGCGATGTCGATGCGGTCGAGGCCGAGGCGGTCGAGGCTGTCCTCGATGCTGCGGCGGACGCCGGCCGCGCTGAAGTCCCAGCGGCGGCGGTGCGTGGCGCGTACGGCGAAACCCTCGGAGAGCCCGTCGGACGCGGGGGTCTCCTCGGTGGGCAGCGGATCAAGGACGCGGCCGACCTTGGTGGAGAGCGTGTACGCGTCGCGGGGGCGGGTGCGCAGGGCTTCTCCGAGACGGCGTTCGGAGAGGCCGAGTCCGTAGTGCGGCGCGGTGTCGAAGTAGCGGATGCCCGCGTCCCAGGCGGCGTCGACGGTGGCCGCCGCCCGCTCCGGTTCCACTTCGCCGAAGAGATTGCCGATGGCGGCCGCGCCGAAGGAGAGTTCGGTGATCTCGACCGCGCTGCCGCCCAGCCTGCCGCGCCGCATCCTGTCGTCGCCCTCCCCGATGATCGCTGCCACACAGCGAATATTCATCGGATCACTTGGGCGCGTCAACACTCCTGCGGCCACCAATTGCGGCGATCAGGAATCGACCTGTCCGATCTATTCCGTGATCACCTCGGCGAGGAGCGCTTCGAGCTCCTCGCCGGCGCAGCGTGCGAGGCCGTCCAGGCCGGGCAGCGCCTTGCCGTCGCCCACGATGCCGATGTGCACGCGCGAGCCGTACGTGGTCAGCGCGACGGCCATCGACTGACCCCGGGCCAGCGGCGCCATCGGGTACAGGGCGCTCAGCGGGCAACCGGCCAGCGAGAGGCGCGAGCGCGGCAGGGGCACGCTCGTGACCAGGACGTCGAAGAGCATCCGGGCCGCGTTCCCGGCGAGCGGGGCGCCGAAACGGTGGGCCAGCGACGGCAGCTGATCGGCCAGCACGGCGACCGCCCCGGCGCCCCGCAGCGGGCCCGCCGACTTGTTCCGGTCCATCGCCTCGCGTACCGCGCGCAGCCGCTCCCGGGGGTCCGGCTCCGAGACGGGGAGGTCCAGGAGGTAGGCGGAGAGCCGGTTGCCGGTGGCCACGGCGGCGCCGCCCGGCCGGCGCCGGGAGACGGGGACCAGGGCGCGCGGGTCGTCGCGCGGCGGGGTCTCGCCGCGCTCCAGCATCCAGCGCCGCAGCGCGCCCGCCACGACGGCGAGCAGCACGTCGTTCCCGGTGCCCCCGGTCACGCGGCGGACGCGCCGCACGGCGTCCAGGTCGAGGTCGGCCGTGGCGAGCCGCCGGGTCCCGCTGGAGCCCGCCCGGAGCACCGGCGCGCCGCGCGGGTCGAGACGGCCGGCCCGCACCAGCGAGGCGCCGACCCCGAGGGCGCGGCCCAGGTCCTCGATCCGGCCGAGGGCCAGCCCGGCGACCTGGCGCGGGCCCGGCATCCAGGACCGGGGCGGGACCGGACGCGGCCGGGCCGAGGGACGGGGGCGGGCGGTCGCGGAGGCGATCTCGTCGAAGATCCCGGCCCCGATGGCGACCGCCCGCATGCCGTCGGCGAGCGCGTGGTGGAGCTTGACGAGCACGGCGAACGGGCCGCCGTCCGGCCCGTCGATGAGGTACATCTCCCAGGGCGGCAGGCCCCTGCGGAGCGGCCGCTCCATCAGCTCGCCGGCGAGCCGCGTGGCGGCCGGCATGAAGCCCGCGCCGCCGTGCGCCGTCGCCTCGGCGGGCAGCCGTACGCGCCGGACGTGCCGGTGCACGTCGAACTCCGGGTCGGTGGACCAGGCCGCGCCGCCGACGGGCAGCAGCACGTCGCGTACCCGCATGCGCAGCCGGGGAATCGCGGCGGCGCGGGCGCCGAGGAGGCCGAGGAGCGCGTCCGGGCCGGGGTCCGCGCCCGGGTGCGGCGCCAAGACGGCGAGCGCGCCGAGGTGCATGGGGTGGGCAGCGGACTCGAGGTGCCAGAAGGCGAGATCGAGGGGTGCCAGTAGCTCAGTGCCCAACGGGTCCTCATGTCGTCGAAGACGGGAGACCGACCAGGTCGCAGTCAATCTCCGGCGGTCCATCACGGTCAAGTACAGACACGTTACGTTCAGTTACGCCTCCGTTGCGCGCAACTTCTCGGCCGTGCCGTTCTCGGCCGTCCGGACGAAGGGCGGGCGGCGGGTCAGTCGCGTGGCGGAACGACGAACTCGCTCCAGACGCATTTGCCGGTGCCCCGGGACTCGACGCCCCAGGCGTCCGCGAGCTGGTCGACCAGCAGCAGGCCGCGTCCGGAGACCCCGGCCTCGCCGGCTTCCCGGCGGCGCGGCAGGGCGCTCGACCGGTCCTCGACGTCGACCCGGAGCCGCCGCTCGGGACCGGCGAGGACCCGGATCGTGACGATGGCGCCGCCGTCGGTGTGCATCAGTGCGTTGGTGACCAGCTCGTCCGCGGCCAGCTCGACCTCGTCGGCCCGGTCCCCGGCACCCCAGGCACGGACCGCCGCGCGGATCATGTGGCGGGCCGAGCTGAGCGCCTCCGGGTCGTTCTGGGCGACGTGCTGCTGGAGCCGGCCGCCCGGCTGCGGCGCTTGGGCGGCCTTGCGGCGCAGGAGGAGCAGGGCCACGTCGTCCTCGCCGCCGCGCTCGTCCACGGAGGCGCAGAGGCGGTCGGCGAGCTGGTCGAGGTCCTGCGGGCCGTTGGTGACGAGGGCGGTGAGCCGCTGGGTGCCCTCGTCCAGATCGGAGCCCGGGAGCTCGACCAGCCCGTCGGTGAACAGCACCATGGTCTGGCCGGGGTCCAGCTCGACCGTGCTGACCGGGTATTCGAGGCGGCCGAATTCGGCGGAGAGCCCGAGCGGCAGCCCGCCGTCGGACGGCACCCTGCGGCAGCCGCCGTCGGCGTCGCGGACGAGCGGGTCGACGTGTCCGGCACGGACCAGCTGGACCACGCCGGTGGTCAGGTCTCCCTCGGCATAGGTGCAGGTCGCGAAGCGGTCGGTGTCGAGTTCGTGCAGGAAGACGGAGGCCCGCGCCATGACCGTGGCGGGGCTGTGCCCCTCGGCGGCGTAGGCGCGCAGCACGATGCGGAGCTGGCCCATCACGGCGGCCGCGTGGGTGTCGTGGCCCTGTACGTCCCCGATGACGGCGCCGACCCGGCCGCCGGGCAGCGGGATGACGTCGTACCAGTCGCCGCCGATGTCCCGGCCGAGCCGGGCCGAGCGGTAGCGCACGGCGATCTGGGCGCCGGGGACGTCGGGGATCCGGCGCGGCAGCATCGCCTGCTGGAGCCCTTCGGCGAGGTCGTGCTCCTGTTCGTAGAGCATCGCGCGCTGGAGGCTCTGGGCGATGGAGCTGCCGAGGGCGAGGAGCAGGTTCCGCTCGTCGGCGGTGAAGCCGTCCTTGCCGCTGTAGAGGAGCCCGAGCGCGCCGATGGGGCGGGCCTGGGCGATCAGCGGGAGGTAGGCGGCGGAGGTGATCCCGAGGTGGCTGATGTGCGGCCACAGGACGGGGTAGGAGGTGGCGAAGTCCTCGGCCGACTCGATGAAGCGGGGGCCGAGCGTGCGGACGACCTCGCTCATCGGGTACTGCTCGTCCGTCCGGGTGTAGCGGGTGCCGGGCACGAACGACCCCTCGGGCCCGTCGGCGACCAGATGGATGCGCCCGGCCTCGATGAGCCCCATGACGAGGCTGGTCGCGCCGAGCAGGGCCAGCCCCTCGGAGTTCTTCAGGACCTCGATGACGTCCTTGACGGTACGGGCGTGGGCCAGGGCCGCCGTGGTGGCGTCGACCAGGCTGGTGCGGCGCCGCAGCTCCTCGTCCAGCTCGCGGCGGGCGGCGGACTCGGCGAGCTCCGGGCCGGCGTCCCTGACGATGCCGATGATCCGGCGGGGGCGGCCGCTGTCGTCGCGGCGTACGAAGCCCTGGGTGTGCGCCCAGCGCAGGGTGCCGTCGCGCGACTGGAGGCGGAAGTACGCCCCGTAGTTGCTGCGGCCGCTCTTCAGCGCCTCCGAGACCATGGCGTCCAGCCGGACGCCCTCGTCGGGCGGCACGCGCAGCCCGAGCGTCTCGGGCCGGCTGTCGTATTCGTCGGCCCTCAGATCGAACACGTCGAGGGCGGGCCGGTCCAAATGCATGAGGCCGCTGTCGAGATCCCAGTCGAAGCTGCCCATTCGGTTCAGGGCGAGGCTGAGATCCGGGTGGGCGGGCCAGTCGTCCGGGAGTGACAGGGCACCCGCTACCCGATCATCCATGTGCGTCACTCTGCCATCATTTGTCCGATTCTTCGACTGAACCGTCCATTTGGTGAACGTGCGATAGGACACATCTACGGAGCGCGCCCGAGGGCCGTGCCACAAGGATTCCCGGCACACGGGTGCGGGCGGGAGCCCCGAATACCGCCCGGTAGCGCCGCCCCGCCCCGAAAGCGGGTCCGAGCAGGAGCTAACGTGTGCGAGGGGTCGACTAAGCCTTGCCTTACCAAGCGGCCCCGCTTCTGCTCGCCCGTTCGAAGGAACAGCTCGCCATGACACGCCCCGTCCGCGTCGCCATCGTCGGAGCCGGTCCCGCCGGCATCTACGCGGCGGACGCGCTGCTCAAATCCGACGCGGCCGCCGATCCGGGCGTCTCCATCGACCTCTTCGAGCGGATGCCCGCCCCCTTCGGGCTGATCCGCTACGGCGTGGCGCCCGACCACCCGCGCATCAAGGGCATTGTGCAGGCGCTGCACCAGGTCCTGGACAAGCCGCAGCTGCGCCTGTTCGGCAACGTCGACTACCCGAACGACCTGGACCTCGACGAGCTGCGCGCGTTCTACGACGCGGTGATCTTCTCCACCGGCGCCGACGCGGACCGCGCGCTCGACATCCCGGGCCACGACCTGGACGGCTCCTACGGGGCCGCCGACTTCGTCTCCTGGTACGACGGCCACCCGGACGTCCCGCGCACCTGGCCGCTGGAGGCCGAGAAGGTCGCCGTGCTGGGCGTCGGAAACGTGGCCCTCGACGTGGCCCGCATTCTCGCGAAGACCGCCGACGAGCTGCTGCCGACGGAGATCCCGGCCAACGTCTACGAGGGCCTGAAGGCGAACAAGGCGCTGGAGGTGCACGTCTTCGGGCGGCGCGGCCCGGCCCAGGCGAAGTTCAGCCCGATGGAGCTGCGCGAGCTGGACCACTCGCCCAACATCGAGGTCATCGTCAACCCCGAGGACATCGACTACGACGAGGGTTCGATCGAGACCCGGCGCGGGAACAAGCAGGCCAACATGGTCGCCTCCACGCTGGAGAACTGGGCGATCCGCGACGTCGGCGACCGGCCGCACAAGCTCTTCCTGCACTTCTTCGAGTCCCCCGTCGAGATCACCGGCGAGGACGGCCGCGTCACCGGTCTGCGCACCGAGCGCACCGAGCTGGACGGCACCGGCAACGTGCGCGGCACCGGCACCTTCCACGACTGGGACGTCCAGAGCGTCTACCGGGCGGTCGGCTACTACTCGCGCGAGCTGCCGAAGCTGCCGTTCGACGTCGCGTCCGGCACGGTCCCGCACGCCGCGGGCCGGGTCCTCGAAGGCGGCGAGCCGATGGAGTCGGTGTACGTCACCGGCTGGATCAAGCGGGGCCCGGTCGGCCTGATCGGCCACACCAAGGGCGACGCCAACGAGACGGTCGCCTGCCTCCTGGAGGACCACGCGGCCGGCCGGCTGCCCGCCCCGGCGCGGCCCGAGCCGGAGGCCGTCACCGCCTTCCTGGAGGAGCGCGGCATCCGCTACACCACCCGCGAGGGCTGGTACCGGCTCGACGCCCACGAGCGCGCCCTCGGGGCCGAGCAGGACCGCGAGCGAGTCAAGGTCGTGGAGCGCGAGGCGATGCTGGACGCCTCGGAGGCCGGCCACTGACGCCCACGGCGACGGCCCCGCACCTCCCGGAAGGGGTGTGCGGGGCCGTCGCCCTGAGGGGGGCCGAAGGGGTCAGCGGCCCTGGAGCGCCTTCACGTTGTCACCGAAGGTCCAGTTCTTCGAGCCGTCCCAGTTCAGCGACCAGGTCATGAGGCCCTTGAGGCTGTTGCCGTAGTGGTTCCACGCCTGGGAGACGAGGCCGGTCGCCATGTGGCCGCCGCCCGCGCCGGGCTGGGCGGGCAGACCGGGGACCTGCTTGTCGTAGGGCACCCGGACCGTGGTGCCCTGGATGGTGAGGCCCTTGTCGAGGCAGTCGGTCTGCGCGGTGAAGCCCTGCACGGTGCCGGCGGAGTACGAGTCGCCGGAGCAGCCGTACATGCTGCCGTTGTAGTACTGCATGTTCAGCCACCAGAGCCGGCCGTTGTCCGCGTACTTCTTGATGACCGGGAGGTACGCGCCCCAGATCGAGCCGTACACGATGCTGCCGCCGGTGACATAGGCCGTCTCGGGGGCCATCGTCAGGCCGAAGTTGGACGGCATCTTCGCGAGCACGCCGTCGATGATGCGGATCAGGTTGGACTGCGAGGCGGACAGCTGGCTGATGGTGCCCGTGCCGGTCAGACCGGTCTCGATGTCGATGTCGATGCCGTCGAAGTTGTACTTCTTCAGGATCGGCACGACCGTGTCCACGAAACGGTCGGCGACGGCGGTGGAGCTGAGGTCGATGCCGGCGGTGGCGCCGCCGATCGACAGCAGGGTGGTGAGCCCGGACGCCTTCGCCCGGCACATCTCGGCCGGGGTCGGCACTTTGACGGTCGAGTCCATTCCGTCCTCCCAGAGGACGGTGCCGTCCGAGAGGATGACCGGGAAGGCCGCGTTGATCACGTTGTAGCCGTGCTGCGGAATGCGGCTGTCGGTGACGGGGATCCAGCCCAGCGGCGGGTGCACTCCGTTGGACGCGCCGTCCCAGTTCTCCCAGTAGCCCTGGAGCACCTTGCCCGTGGGCTTCGACTTGACCGCGCAGGTGTCCTCCTGCGCGGAGCTCGGCGTCGCGCCGACGAGCATCTGCACGATGCACGCCGCCGCCAGGCCGACCCCCAGCAGACGTGATGTGCGACCGAACATGGCGGGACCTCTTCCTGGAATGGCACGCCCCTGACAACACGCAAGCGGAATCGCGAACGCCGCCCAACGTAAAGTGGTCCAGACCTTCCGTCAATAGGTCTGGACCAAAGTGGGACCGCTGTGCTTCATGGGGAGGCGTGCGCGTGACGGGACCGCTCGCGCACCCGGTCCGGATACTTCTCGGTGAAGCGGACGGCCAGCACCAGCAGGGCCACCGGGATGATCCAGTTGAACCAGTCGCGCCCCGACGAGGTGTGCAGCGCGAGGAGTCCCAGCAGGGCGGTGGCCGCGAAGACCGTGCCCCACAGCAGCGTCAGCACCCGGTTGACGTGCCGGAACACCGGCGTGCCCCACACCTCCCGGGGCGTGGACTCACGTGCGTACTGCTCGGTGAACGGGACGAACGCCAGCGAACCGAGCGCCACCACGGCGATGACCGCGCTGGACAGCACCTGGGCATACCTCTCGACCCAGTCCAGATCCTGGCGGTCCAGGAACAGTGCGAGGACGCTCAGCAGCGCGAAGAAGACGATGCCGGTGACCTCCAGGATCTTGAAGGAACCCCGGCGCATGTCCGGCAGGTTGAGCACCACGGCGGCCACCAGACCGGCCAGAGCGGCGTACTCCCAGGTGCTGGGTGAGGCGACGACGACGAAGATGATCCAGGGCGCGAACGCGAAGAACAGGTTCCCCGTCCGCCGCCCCGAGCGGGTTTCGGACACCGGACACCTCCGAAGGCGTGGCCCGGCGCGGCGATCTGCCGCGACTTCCATGGTGGGCCCGGGAACGGCCCCGCGCACTCCGCGACCGCGTTGCGGGGGTCCCGGGCCGGGGATTGAATGAGGAGTCAGCCCGGCCCGCATCCGGGCGCGCCCCCACATCCCGGCAAGGGAGGCCGCCATGGCCGCACATGCCGCACACGACTTCGACCCGAGCCGGGTCGTCCACCTCTCGGGGCGCTTCGCCCCCGTGACCGAAGAGGTCGACGAGGCGGACCTGGAGGTGACGGGCGCACTGCCCGGTGAACTCGACGGGGTGTTCCTGCGCAACGGGCCCAATCCCCGCTTCACACCGATCGGTTCGTACCTCTACCCGATCGACGGCGACGGCATGCTGCACGGCGTGTGGATCTCCGGCGGCCGGGCCCGCTACCGCAACCGGTTCGTCCGGACACCCGCCGTGGTCGCCGAGGAGCGGGCCGGGCGCGCGCTGTGGGGCGGCATCGAGTCGATGATCCTGCCGCAGGAACCGGACGTCGGTCCCGAGCTGGCCGGCACCTTCCGCGACATGCCGGACATCAACGTGGTGCGCCACGCGGGACGGCTCCTGGCGCTCGCCGAGTCCGACTGCCCGTTCCTCATGACGCCCGATCTGGCGACCGTCGGCAAGGAGACGTTCGGCGGGGCGCTGCCCGCGGGCATCACCGCGCATCCGAAGACGGACCCGGTCACGGGCGAGATGCTGGTCTTCTGCTACGGCCTGGAGCCGCCCTACCTCACGTGGTCCGCGATCGGCCCCCTGGGCGATGTGCTCCGGGGCCCCACCCCGGTGGACGGGGTCGACGAGCCGATGATGATCCACGACATGGCGATCACCCCGCGCTTCCTGGTGATCGTGCTGGCACCGGTGTTCTTCGACATCGCGGCGGCCATGACCGGCGGCTCGATGATCGACTGGCGCCCCGAGCGCGGCACCCGCCTCGCCCTGATCCCGCGCGACGGCGGCCCGGTGCGCTGGGCCTCGGACGACGCGTTCTGGCTGTGGCACACGGTCAACGCGTTCGACACCGAGCCCGGCGGCGGCGAAGTGGTCCTGGACTACGTGCAGTGGACCCGCCTGTCCATGGGCGCGCCCGCCGAGGGAGCGGGGCCCAACCGGGCGGGTCTGGTGCGCGCGGTCATCGATCCCGTCGCGGGCACGATGCGCCGGACCGTGCTGGACGACGTGCGGATGGAGCTGCCCCGCACCGACGACCGGCTGATCGGCAGGCGCCACCACCAACTGGCCGTGGCCTCGGAGTCCGGCAGCCTGGACCTGCTGCCCGGCGAGTACGACACGCTGCGCTGGTACAACGGCAACGACCCCTCCGGCCCGCATGTGGTGTGGCGGGCCGGGGACCTGTCGGTGGGCGAGCCGGTCTTCGCTCCCGTGCCCGGCACCGGGCCGGGCGAGGGCGGTTACTGGATGACGTACGCCACCGACCGCACGGACATGACCAGCTGGCTGCTCGTCATCCCGTCCGAGGACCCGGCGTCGGGCCCGGTGGCCCGGGTGCGCATCCCGGTCCGCGTCCCCCTGGGCCTCCACGGCAACTGGCTGCCCACCGAGGAGTGAGGCCCGCCGGCGTGTGGGGCCCGCAGCCCCTCACCACCGCGCGGCCGGACCCTCGTCGGCGCCCCGGGGCAGCCGGATGGACGTCGGCGGCTCGTCGGACCCGGGCGGCTCGTCCGGCACCGGCGGCACATCGGAGGGCTCGTCGGTGGGCTCACCGGTCGGCGTCGGACAGCGCGTTTCCCCGGGTGCCCGGGCGGGTACGCGGCCGGCCTTCGCGGGCTCACCAGGCGGTGTGGGCGTCTCCGGCGTGGGTACGCCGGGCGTCGGGCAGTCCTCCGGGGACCGGGACGGCGTGGGTTCGGACGACTTCTCCGGCCGCTTCGTGGCGGGGGGCGGTACGTCGGGGAGGGGGCCGGTGATGTCGGTGTCGGGGGTGTAGGGCGGCGGCTTCTCGGGAACGCGGTCGCCGGTGGCCTCGTCGCCGGCCGGACGCGCGATCCAGCTGTGGCGGGCCAGGTCGGCGATCACCAGCTCCGCCACGGGCCGCGCGGCGGGCTCGACCACGACGGTCCGCGCCGGGTCGAACCCCTCCCAGCGCTCCCCCGTCCCGGCCGTCGCGTCACCCGAGCCGTCCGGCGGGTCCAGCGGGTTGCCGCAGACGCAGCGGACCCGGGGCAGCCCCCGTACGTCGACCATGACCGCGGTGCCGGCCTGCAGCACGGCCTGGTAGGTGGTGACGGAACCGTCCCTGAATCCGTGCCCGGTGACCAGGGTGTCGGCGCGCAGCAGGACGGGCGTCAGGCCGCGCAGGAAACCGGCGATCTCCTCGCGTGCGACGGACACGGTCTGCGCGAACGCCTCTTCCCGCGCCGGGTCCACGGCAAGCATCCGGATCTCCGCCTCCACGTCGCAGGAGGGGACGGCGCGTGTTCCGGCGTACAGACCGGGCGTCGATCCGGTGCGCTTGAGCGCCTGTCCGGGCGCCGACGGCGAGCGGGGTGCCCGGGTCCGTGCGGGCCCCGGGGGCAGCGCCGGGCCGCCCGCGGTGGAGGCGGTGAAGGGTGCGGTGCCGGGGTCGGTCGCGGGCTGGAGGACGAGGCCGGCGTCGTCGGCCGTTCGCGTGGCGGGACCGCGGGCGTGGGTGCCCCCCGCGCAGCCCGCGCCGAGGAGGAGACCGGCGCAGAGCAGGGCGGGGACGGTGCGGCGCAGTCGTATGCGTGAGGGCACGGGCGGTCTCCTGCCTGGTCACCGGTCTCCCGGTCGCTCCCTCATGTCTGCCGCACTTCCCCCGCCCCCGCAAGCCAACCGCCGCCCTGGACGCGTGCACCACTGCCGCCTTGAAGCCGTTCGGCCAAGGCCGTAGATTCTGCGCCGACAACGATTTGAACACGTTCAACCGGGGGTATGCCGGTGGCAGCGCCTGCAGCTCCACGACGACGAGGGAAGCGTCCGATGAGCAGCCTCACCTACCCGGAGACGGGAGCCACCCGTCTCGGCCCGCTCCCCGACGGCTACAACCACCTGCACTACCGCACCCCGGTCGGGCGCGGCCGCGCCGACTTCGAGGCCGCCGGTGCGGCGATCACGGAGTTCCGGATGCACCGCGGGTCGGGGGTGCGCGTGGAGGCGTCCGCGCCACGCGCCGACACGGGGACGGCCGTTCGGGTGGCGGTGCAGGCCGGGCCGCTGCGGCTCGCCGCCCCCTGCCGGGTGATCTGGGCCGAATACGGTCCGGGGCGCATCGGGTTCGGATACGGGACGTTGACCGGTCACCCGGAGCGCGGCGAGGAGTGCTTCGTGGCCGAACTCGCCGACGACGGCACGGTCTCGTTCACCGTGATGGCGTTCAGCCGGCCCGCCCGCTGGTACTCCAGGCTCGGCGGTCCGCTGGTGCCGCCGCTCCAGCGGTGGTACGCCCGTCGGCTCGGCCGTACGCTGCGCCGGATCGTCACGGAGGAGCGCGAGCGGCACGGGGACCCGGGCCGATGAGCCGGGGGACGGGGCCGGGCCATACTGGTAGGCGATGGAGTGGTTCACCGCTGACGGGTACTGGCTCGGCCGGCTGGTCTTCCAGAAGGCCCTCGCCGTCGTCTACCTGGCCGCCTTCCTCACCGCCGCGCTCCAGTTCCGGGCGCTGATCGGGGAGCGCGGCATGCTGCCCGCGACCGGGGAGCTGCGGCGTACGTCCTGGCGCACCGCCCCGGGGCTCTTCCGGCTCCACTACTCCGACCGCTTCTTCGCCGCGGTGGCCTGGACCGGGTGCGCCGTGTCCGTCGCGCTGATCGCCGGGGCGGACAACCAGGTGCCGCTGGGGGCCGCGATGGCGCTCTGGGCGGTGCCCTGGCTGCTGTATCTGTCGATCGTGCAGGTGGGCGGTGTCTGGTACGGCTTCGGCTGGGAGTCGCTGCTCCTCGAGACGGGATTCCTCGCCGTCTTCCTGGGGAACGGGGGCACGGCGCCACCGGTGCTGGTGCTCTGGCTGCTGCGGTGGGTGCTGTTCCGGGTGGAGTTCGGCGCCGGACTCATCAAGTGGCGCGGCGACGCCTGCTGGCGGAACCTCACGTGTCTGGACTTCCACCACGAGACGCAGCCGATGCCGGGCCCGCTGAGCTGGTTCTTCCACCGTCTCCCCCGGCGCGTGCACCGGGTCGAGGTGGCGGCCAACCATGTGACCCAGTTGCTCGTTCCGGTGCTGCTGTTCACCCCGCAGCCGGTGGCGAGCGCGGCGGCCGGGCTGATGATCGTCACGCAGTTGTGGCTGGTGCTCTCGGGGAACTTCGCCTGGCTGAACTGGCTGACCATCACGCTGGCGCTGCCGGCCGTCGACTGGTCGCCGGTGACGGAGCCGCCCGCCCAGCGGGGCGCGCCCGTCTGGTACGCGGTGGTGGTCGTCGCGGTCACCGCACTGGTCCTGGTCCTCAGCTGTCGCCCGGCCCGCAATCTGGTCTCCCGCCGCCAGGTGATGAACCGGTCCTTCGACCCGCTGCACCTGGTCAACACGTACGGCGCGTTCGGCAGCATCAGCCGGGTCCGCCTCGAAGTGGTGATCGAGGGCACGGACGACGCGGTGGTGCACCCGGGCACGGTGTGGAAGGAGTACGGCTTCCGGGGCAAGCCGGGTGATCCGCGCCGGATGCCGCGTCAGTTCGCCCCGTACCATCTGCGGCTCGACTGGATGATGTGGTTCGCGGCGCTCTCCCCCGCGTACGCCTGGTCCTGGTTCGGGCCGTTCGTGGAGCGGCTGCTGGAGAACGACCGGGACACGCTGCGGCTGCTGCGCCACAACCCGTTTCCGGACGCCCCGCCCGCCCAGGTGCGGGCGAGGGTCTTCCGCTACCGCTTCACCACCTGGCCCGAACTGCGGGCCACCGGCTGCTGGTGGCACCGCACGTTCGTCCGCGATTTCCTGCGTCCGACCAGGGCCTGAGCGGCTGCTTCCCGCTGCCCTGCCCCGGTCGGTGAGTGAGGTGCGCCTCTCGCGCCGGGGGCGTTCCCGGTAGCCCAATCGGGTACACCCGGGGCACGCCGGACACCGGGACCCTCGCCGGGGGCGAACGCACTGTGGCCCGCCCCCGGGCAGGGGGCGGGCCACAGCAGATGCCGGGGAGCTCAGTCGATGCCGGGCAGGATGTGCGGCTCGGCGAGGTCCTCCTCGTAGCCGGCCAGGCGGATCGGCGCGGACCTGGCCCAGACCTCGATGTTCTGGAGCTTGTCGCTGCCGCGCCTCGGCTTTGCGTGCCGTTCGGCCGGGCGTTCCTCTTGCTTCGTCAATTCCGGTGTCGTCACCGCGCACTCCTTCGTGTCGCGTAGCCCCGGGCGTCGCCGACGCTCCGGTTCTCCATTGCCGGGAATCAGCCGCCCGTGCGGGGCAGGGGCAGGAACAGTTCGGTCGCGGTGGCGCCGGGTACGGGGCGGGACGGCGACTTGGTTGACAAGCCTGTCCCAGGACGGTCGAGGAGGGTTCGTGGACTCCTCGATGACGTCCGTTCACATCAGAGTAACCAAATGAGCGCGCCCGCGCTCGATGGAACGTGTGCCATGAGTCACTTTCAGCCACCGCGTACGGAAAAGACCCGGCCAGGAAATCATTCCCGCCGGGTCTCCGCACTCCGGGGCGACCGCCCCCGCTCCTCTTACCAGTTGGCGGGGGCGTAGTCCTTGAGGAAGCAGCCGTACAGCGCCTCGCCGGCCTCGCCGCGGACGATGGGGTCGTAGACCCGGGCGGCACCGTCGACCAGGTCGAGCGGGGCGTGAAAGCCCTCCTCGGCCAGCCGCATCTTGTCCGGGTGCGGACGCTCGTCGGTGATCCAGCCGGTGTCGACGGCGGTCATCAGGATGCCGTCCTTCTCGAACATCTCCTGGGCGCTGGTGCGGGTCAGCATGTTCAGCGCGGCCTTGGCCATGTTGGTGTGCGGGTGGCCCGCGCCCTTGTAGCCGCGCCCGAACACGCCCTCCATGGCGGAGACGTTGACCACGTACGCGTGCTTGGCCGCGGTCGCCGCCATGGCCGGGCGGAGCCGGCTGATCAGGATGAACGGCGCGGTGGAGTTGCAGAGCTGGACTTCCAGCAGCTCGATCGGCTCGACCTCGTCGACTGTCTGGATCCAGCTGTTGGTGTCGTGCAGATCCGGGACGAGGCCGCCCGCGTCGATCGCGGTCCCGGCGGCGATCCGGGCCGGCGACGCCGAACCGCTCACCAGGGCGAGGTCCGTGACCTCCTGCGCGCTGAGCAGCTCCGTGCGGGCGGCGGGCAGCGCGGCGACCCGGTCGACGCTGCCGCTGCCGAAGGTGCCGATGACCTCGGCGGGCGGCAGCTCACCGGCGGGCAGCGGGGCCGACTCGGCGGCCAGCAGCTCGCTGTACGCCTGCTCGGAGCGGCGGACCGTCTGCGCCGCGTTGTTGATCAGGATGTCGAGCGGGCCCTCGGCCGCCACCGAGTCGGCGAGCGCGACGACCTGGGCCGGGTCGCGCAGGTCGATGCCGACGATCTTCAGGCGGTGGATCCACTCGTCGCTGTCCTCCATCGCCTTGAAGCGGCGGATCGCGTCGTTGGGGAAGCGCGTGGTGATCGTGGTGTGCGCCCCGTCACGGAGCAGCCGCAGCGCGATGTACATGCCGATCTTGGCACGGCCGCCGGTGAGCAGCGCCCGGCGGCCCGTCAGGTCGGTGCGCGCGTCGCGGCGGGCGCGGTTCTCCCGGGCGCAGTCCTGGCAGAGCTGGTGGTAGAACGCGTCGACCTCGACGTACCGCGTCTTGCACACGTAGCAGGACCGGGGCCGCTGGAGGATGCCGGCGATCTCGCTCCTGGCGGACGAGGACGGCAGGACTCCCTGGGTCTCGTCGTCGATGCGCTCGGCCGAGCCGGTGGCGGTGGCCTCGGTCACCGCCTTGTCGTGCGCGGTCTTGGCGGCCCGGCGCTCCTGGCGCCGGCGCTGCTTCACGGTCCGGTAGATTCCGGCGGTGGCCCGGCGCACCGCGATGGCGTCCGGGTGGTCGACCTCGATGGTGTCGAGTTCGTCCAGCACGCTCAGGCAGACGGCCAGCCGCTCGGGGTCGATACCGGGGCCGAATGTCTCGGTCCCGGCCACGATCTCGGGGCCGTCCTCTGTCACCGTCATCGCCGTTCCTCTGTGCTCGTGCCGCCGGCCTCACCGGGGGCGTGGGGCTCGGTCAAGTTTGCCATGATCCGTGAGCTGCTCCGATCGGGTGAGTACGGGCCCGGCGCGAGGAGCGCAAAAAAGATTCGCACCGGTTGTGCATGGCATCGCGATTCCGGGGCAGGCGGTGTGCGAAGCACTTGGCGACCAGCAGGAGGGGCCACACATCATGGCGACCACGACGGAGCAGACCGACGGAGTTCTCGGCGACGTGTGCACGCTCACGCGGCAGGACGGCGCACCCCTCGGTGCGGGCACTGCGGAGCTGCCGTGGATCGAGGACACCGGAAAGGTCGCCCCCAAGGACGCCCGGGCCCTCTCGAAGATGTTCCTGGACCAGCTGCAGACGCTGGAGGAGGGCACGCGCGAGTACCAGTACGCGCGCAACACCCTCATCGAGATGAATCTCTCGCTGGTGCGGTACGCCGCCTCGCGGTTCCGCAACCGCGGCGGTGACGACACCGAGGACATCATCCAGGTCGGCACCATCGGCCTGATCAAGGCCATCGACCGCTTCGACCTCTCGCGCGAGGTGGAGTTCGCCACATTCGCCGTCCCCTACATCGTCGGCGAGATCAAGCGGTTCTTCCGGGACACCACCTGGGCGGTGCACGTGCCGCGCCGGCTCCAGGAGCTGCGCGTCGATCTCGCGAAGGCGAAGGAGGCGCTGTCGGCGCGGCTGGACCGCGATCCCACGGTCGCCGAGCTGGCCGCCCACCTCGACCTCTCCGAGGAGGAGATCATCGAGGGCCTGGTCGCGGCCAACGGGTACTCGGCCGGTTCGATCGACACCCCCACCGCGGAGACGGACTCCGGCAACGAGCAGCGGTCGCTCGCCGATGTGATCGGCGAGGCCGACCCGGGTATGGAGACCGTCGAGAACCTGCACACCCTGGCGCCCCTGCTGGAGCAGCTGGACGAGCGCGAGCGCCGGATCGTCCAGATGCGGTTCGGCGAGGAGATGACGCAGGCCCAGATCGGCGCGGAGCTCGGGGTCTCCCAGATGCACGTGTCCCGGCTGCTGGCGCGTATCGTGAAGCGGCTGCGGGCGGGAATGTCCGTGGAAGCCTGATTCACCACCGGACCGGGCGCGCGAGCGCCATCGGACCGGGGCCGGCCACCCTCTCGAATCGGTCACACACCGACGGAGTGTGGCCGAAGCCATATGTGAACGACGCCCGGCGGCGAATCGCCGGGCGTCGTTCACATATGCTGCGCAACACCGGCGGGCGGCCCGCTCGGTACAAGGAGAGAGTGAAACGTGGCTGAGATGCGCATGGGCGCCCCGGCCCGACCTCCCGTCCCAGGGCCCTTCCCGGTCCAGGCGGCGTCCGAGGCGGACGACCGCGACTCCGTGTGGGACGTCACCGGCACGATTCTGCTGGTCGAGGACGACGCCGGTGATGCCCTGCTCGTCGAGGAGATGCTCGCCGACGGCGAGCTGGACCCGACCCTGACGTGGTGCAAGACGCTGTCCGAGGCGCTGACCTTCCTGCGGTCGCACCAGGCTCCCGTCTGTGTCCTGCTCGACCTGCATCTGCCCGACGTGCACGGCCTGCGGGCCGTCACCCAGATCGTCGAGACGTCCCCCGACGCGGCCATCGTGGTGCTCACCGGACTCGCCGAGGCCGACGCGGGGCTCGCCGCGGTGGCGACGGGTGCGCAGGACTATCTGATGAAGGGGCTGCTCGACCCGCAGGCCCTCGCGCGCGCGATCCGTTACGCACTCCAGCGCAAGCAGGTCGAGCGGGCGGCGTCGGCGCTGCGCGCCAACCAGCTGATGGCGCAGGAGAACGCGCGCCTGGAACGCGGCCTGCTGCCCGTCCCCCTGCTGAACGACGACAGCTTCCAGGCCGTCGCACGCTACGAACCGGGCCGGGCCCACGGGCTGCTCAGCGGTGACTTCTACGACGTGGTCCAGACACCGGACGGCACGGTGTGGGCGGTCATCGGCGACGTGTCGGGGCACGGCGCGGCGGAGGCGGCGCTCGGGGTGTGCCTGCGGGTCGCCTGGCGCACCGCCGTCCTGTGCGGCACCGACCCGCTGGAACAGCTCGGGCTCCTGGAATCGATCCTGATCGCCGAGCGCTCCGATCCCCATGTCTTCGCGACCGTCACCTCGCTGGCCTTCCCCCCCGGCCGCGACCGCGTCCGTGTCATGCGGGCCGGGCACCCCGGGCTGCTCCTCCGGCACGGCTCGGAGGTCGACTGGGTGGAACCCGAGGGCGGAATGGCGCTCGGGCTGCTGCCCGGGCACGGCCAGTGGTCGGTCACCGATGTCGAACTCGCCCCCGGCGCCGCCCTCGTCCTGTTCACCGACGGCCTCTTCGAGGGACGCACCGGACCGCACAGCCGGCTGGGTGAGGAGGGGCTGCTCGACATGGCCCGGGACATGGCCCCGCTCGCCGCCCGCCCATTCGTCGACGCGCTGGTCGCGGGTGCCTCGGAGGCCGCGGCTCCGCACGGTGGCCTTGCCGACGACGTCGCCGTCCTGCACCTCGGCTGGAGAAACACCGCTCATGAACAGTGAAATACCGGAAGCTCCGGCACGGTCGGCGGGCCGCTTGGCCCGCCTGTCCGTACAGAACTGGGTCCACCTCATCCTGGCCGCCTTCGTCGTCGTGGTCTGTGGCTGCGTGGTGGCGGGTGGTCTCGTCCTGGCCCGGATCTCGGACCAGACGACCGAACTGGTGGACCACATCCAGCCGGCCCGCTCCGCCTCCTTCCAGCTCCAGAACGCGCTGCTCAACCAGGAGACGGGGGTCCGGGGCTACGCGCTGACCGGTGACGACTCGTTCCTGGAGCCGTTCGCCGACGGCAAGAAGGAGGAGCGGGACCGGCTGGCCCGGGTGCGCTCCACGATGGGCGACGGGCAGCCGTACGACCGCGACCTGGACCGGATCGCCGCCGCCGCCGCGGACTGGCGCCGGGTGCACGCCGACCCGCTCGTCGCCGATGTCCGGCGCGACGGTCCCGGGACGCGCTCGTCCGCCAGGACCGCCGAGAGCAAGGCGGCCTTCGACAAGCTGCGGCAGCTCTACGCCACCCAACAGGCTCATCTCGACTCCGCTCGGGACCGGGTGCGCGCCGAGCTGGAAGACGCCCGGCACACCCGTGACCGGGTGCTCGCGGCCCTGCTGGTCGTCTTCGCGCTCTGCGTCGTCGCCCTCAGCGTCCTGCTCCAGCGCACCGTGGGACGGCCGCTGAACGCGCTGGCCGAGGCGTCCCGGCGGGTACGCGCCGGGAACTTCCGGGCCCAGCGGATCGAGGTGGACGGCCCGTCCGACGTACGTGCGGTCGCCGCCGCGGTCGAGGACATGCGGGGCCGACTGGTGGCCGAGCTGGACGCCACACAGGAACGCGAGAACATCTTGGCGCAGCAGACCGTGGAGCTGCGCCGGTCCAATTCGGAGCTTGAGCAGTTCGCGTACGTCGCCTCGCACGACCTCCAGGAACCGCTGCGGAAGGTCGCCTCGTTCTGCCAGCTGCTGGACAAGCGGTACGGCACCGAGCTGGACGGCCGCGGCAAGCAGTACATCGACTTCGCGGTGGACGGCGCCAAGCGCATGCAGGTCCTCATCAACGACCTGCTGACGTTCTCCCGGGTCGGGCGCGTCCACGACAGCTGGACCCCCGTCGAGCTCGACAAGTCGCTCGACCGGGCGCTGGCCAACCTGGGGATGGTCATCGAGGAATCGGGGACCACGGTCGTCCGCGAGAACCCGCTCCCCTCGGTGACCGGCGACCCCACGACGCTCGCGATGATCTGGCAGAACCTGATCGGGAACGCGGTGAAATTCCGCCGTGCCGACGAGCCCTGCGTGATCACGGTCGGATGCGAGCGGGAGGACGACAACTGGCACTTCACGGTGGCCGACAACGGAATCGGCATCGCGCCCGAGTTCGCGGAGAAGGTCTTCGTCATCTTCCAGCGCCTGCACGCCCGTGACGAGTACGACGGGACGGGCATCGGCCTCGCCCTGTGCCGCAAGATCATTGAGTTCCACGGGGGCAGGATCTGGCTGGATCCCGATTCCCGTCAGGGGGCGCGGGTCCACTTCTCGCTGCCCGCCGATGCCGCTCCCGCGGAAACCAACGACACCGCATCCCCTGCGGAGATCTCCGGAGACACCCAGTGAACACTCCCGTAGAGCCCATCGAGGTCCTGCTCGTCGAGGACGACCCGGGCGACGAGCTGATGACGCGTGAGGCGTTCGAGGACAACAAGATCCGCAACACGCTCCACGTGGTCCGCGACGGCGAGGAGGCACTCGACTTCCTCTACCGCCGCGGAGCCCACACCGGGGCGCCCCGGCCCGATCTGATCCTGCTCGACCTGAACCTGCCGAAGTACGACGGACGCCAAGTGCTGGAGCAGATCAAGCAGGACCAGGAACTGGCCCTGATCCCCGTCGTCGTGCTCACCACGTCCTCCGCCGAGGAGGACATCCTGCGCAGCTACAAACTGCACGCCAACGCCTACGTCACCAAGCCGGTCGACCTGGACCAGTTCATCGCGGCGGTCCGGCAGATCGACGACTTCTTCGTCACCGTGGTGCGGCTTCCCGGCCGCGCGTAATATTCGCTGACGACGCACGGGAATGGGATCTCCCGACGCGGGTACACGATCACAAGATAGAGGTCTGCGACCTCCCCCGCTGCGCCCTGGCTGGAGCACATGAACGAGCAGGCGATCTCCCGGCCGGACGACTCCCCCCGGAGTTGTCCGCCCACGGAGGCATTGCACAGCGCCGAAGTGTTCGACGGTGAGCCGGGCTGCATCTCCCAGGCGCGGGCACTGGCAGACCGCTTTCTCGGCAGGCTGGTGTCGGAGTGGATGGCCGTGCTCGGCACGCACACCCGTAACGACCTGATGCTGGCCGTGAGCGAGCTCGTCACCAACGCGGAGCGCTACAGCCACGGCCCGTATCTGCTGGAGCTGGAGGGCACGGCGGAGCGGATCAGCATCACGGTGTACGACAGCAGCAGCGCGCTGCCCGTTTTCTACGCCCCCGACCCGAGCCGCCTGGGCGGCCACGGCATGGAGATCGTGGTGGCCCTGTGCGACCGCGTCACGGCCGAGCGGGTGCCGGTCGGCAAGCGCATCAGGGCCGAGTTCACGCTGAGCGGCTGAGCCGGCCGGGGAGCGCCGGGCGGGCGGTGTCCCGGCCCGGGCTCGAGCGAGGGTGCCGGGCTCAGCTCCTGGCCTCGGGGCGGCCGAACCAGTCGATGCACATGACGAGGGCGTCGTCCAGCGTGTCGGACGCCCGGTGTTCCGCCAGTTCACGCAGGACCGCGCCGGGCACGGCGGCCGCCGGCAGCAGCCGGGTGGCGAGGACGGCCCTGGGCAGACCGCGTTCCGCGAACGTCTCGCCGGCCGGTGTGATCGCGTCGTAGACCCCGTCGCTGACGAGCAGCAGCCGGTCGCCGGGGCGGGCCTGGAGGTGCTGGACGGCGTACTGCGACTCCTCGAACATCCCCAGCGGGAGCTGGGCGTCCAGCGCGACCCGGGTGACCGTGCGGCCGCGCAGCCGCCACAGCTGCGGGGAGCCCGCGTCCACCGCCTCGACGGACCCCGTGGGCAGATCGAAGCGGAGCAGCAGGGTGGAGACGTGGGCGGCGCCGCGGTGCTGCTCGTAGATGGCCTGGTCGGCCAGGGCCGCTTGGTCCGCGATGCCGATCCCGGCCCGCCTGGCGTTGCGCAGGGCGTTGACGGCGAGGTTGGTGAGGAGGGAGGCGCGGATGCCCTCCCCCATGCCGTTGGTCACGGCGACGCTGAGCTGGTCGCCCTCCGCCGCCCAGTCGAAGTTGTCGCCGTGGATGGCGTAGGCGGGTTCGAGCTGGGCGCCTATGGCGTATTCGGCGGCGGTGAACGACCTCGCGGGGAGCAGCTGCCACTGCATCTCGGCCGCGAGAGTGAGGCGCGTGGCGCGCCGGGCGCGCTGGTAGTGGTCGGTGTCCCGTTCTGCGACGACGATCTCGTGGCCGAGGAGGTCCGCCACATGGGTGAGGTCGTCCGTGACCTGCGGGGTGGCGCGCGCGGAGGGAAGCCGGACAGTGAGGATGCCGAGGCGTTCGCCGCGGACGGTGACCGGGAAGTGGTGGTCGGCCGCGTCGTCGGGGCCGGTGCGGCCTTGGTGGGGGCGCTGGCTGCCGAAGGCGCGGCCCTGCGCGCTGTTGTTCAGGGAGAGCGGCTGTCCGGGGCCGTCGCCGGCGTCGACCGGGTTGAGCACGGTCATTCCATAATCCGCCAGGAAAAGCTGCACCGAGAGGGCCCCGTACGTTTTCGCGAGGATCTCGCGCACCGTCTTCACCAGGGCATACGGCGGCGCCGCGCGGAGCGCTCGTTCGATATCCGTGGGGGCATTCACGCTGTTTCGCCCATTCTTCGGTGGATGGCGGGCGCGGAGCCAGGCTGACAGGAGCACGCTACGGGTGACAGAGTGGAGAAATGCCCCACCGCACCGGACTCCCTCACCGCCCTGAACAGGTGTCCGAGGACGTCTGTGCCGCGTCCGAACTTCTGGAGGTGTTGTGGGGGCGAGGCCAGGAGGCCGCCGCCCGGGGAGTTGTCTCCCCCTCCCAGCTTCGCGCGCTCCTCGTCATCGAGCAGCAGGAGGGGAGCAATCTGCGCTCCCTCGGCGAGGCGCTCGGCTCGCGGGCGCCGTCGGTGAGCCGGCTGTGCGACCGGATGGAGGCCATGGGTCTGGTCCAGCGCGACCCGAGCCCGACGAGCCGCCGGGAGGTCGAGCTCCGGCTGACCCTTCAGGGGCGCGAACTGCTGGAGGAGTACCGCGCGATCCGCACGCGGGAACTGACCGCCGTGCTGGAACGGATGCAGCCTTCCGATGTGGCGGCCCTGGCCGTGGGGCTCGCCGCCTTCCGCTCGGCGGCATCGCAGCGGCTCACCGGTGAGCGGAGTACCGCCGGCCGGATTCGCGACGATGTCGCGGACAGCGCCTAGCTTCATGCACGCCCCTGCTTCCGCGTTCCGAAGGCGCCGCTCGGACGGGCGCTCACGTTGATCGTTCGGTACAGATTGTTGCCCCACGAAGAATGTTGTCAAATGGCAACTGTTACTTTTATCGTTGAGCATTCCCGCCGCGAGCAGGGACGGAGCAGAATCGGACTGCCCGTCCGATCGCGGCGTTACCCCCGCCGCCCAGTGCAACATGAGGTGAACGTGCTTCCACCGCCCAGCGCCGGCAGAGCCATGCAGATCGTCCCACGGCAGGAACGTGGGGCGTTGGTGCTCGCTGTAACCGGTGACCTCGACATCGACAACGTGGCGCCGCTGGGCACCGCGCTGGAGAACGCGTCGCGGGAGGGTGCCGGGCCGGTCGTCGTCGACCTCTCGGACGTGAGTTTCGCGGACTCCACGACGGTGAACGTGCTGCTGCAGGGACAGACGGCTCTCGGTCCCCGGCTGCGGCTCGCCGCACCCTCGGTCTTCATGGAACGGCTTATCTCCGTTCTGGGCCTGGACAGCGCGGTCCCGGTCTTCCCGAGCGTCGCCGAGGCGATCGACCCGCCGCTTCCCGCCTAGCGAAGAGGCAAACGCCGAGCGCCCTTCTCCCCACCGGTGGGGAGAAGGGCGCTCGGTCGTGCGGCCGCCCGGTCAGTCCAGGGCGGGCGGGGCGTCCTCGGGCGAGGTGCCCCATGCCGACGGCTCGTCGCCCACCGTGAAGGAGAGCGAGCGGGCCGAGCGGATGTCGTCCGTGGTCAGGTACGTGCGCGACTGCGTCGCACGGTCGAGCCGGGCGGACTGGATGTAGCGGTCGGCGTCCGAGGTGCCGGGGGCGCTGACGGTCAGCGCGCCGTGCGGGTAGTAGCGCCGGTCGAGCTTGATGTCGACGCGCTCGAACGCGGGCGTGGACAGGCCCCAGGTGTCGGTGCCCGGCTGGACCGGGAAGACGCCGATGGACGAGAGCACCATCCAGGCGGACATCGTGCCGAGGTCGTCGTTGCCGGTCATGCCGGTCGGGCCATTGGTGAAGAGCGTCAGGGCCGCGTGGACCACATCGGTGGTCTTCCACGGCTGGCCGGTGGAGAGATAGGTGTACGGGGCGATGAGGTCGGGCTCGTTCTGCGGGTTGTACTTGTCGGCGTTGTAGTACGCGTACGGGCCGTTCACCCACACCTCGCGGGCGGTCTTCGCCGGGTCGGCGAGGAGCTTGTCGTACGCGAAGAACGAGTCGAGCCGCTGGTTGGCGGCGTCCTTCCCTCCGATGAGGTCGACCATGCCGGGGATGTCCTGCGGGACCATCCACTGGTACTGCCAGGACGTGCCCTCGTGGAAGCCCTCGCTCTCGGCCGGGTCGGCGGGGCCGGTGAACGCGCCGGCGGCGTCGCGGGCGCGGAAGAAGCCGGTCGAGGGGTCGAAGATCTTCCGGTAGTTCTGGGCGCGGGCCCCGTAGCGTGCGGCGTCGGCCTTGTGGCCGAGGTCGCGGGCCATCTCGGCGAGCATGCCGTCGGCGAGGGCGTACTCCAGGGTCGCGGAGGCGCCGTGGTCGAAGTCGGAGTCCCCGGGCTTCGCGTGCGGCCGGTCCTTGATGTACGGGGCGAAGCCGTCCTTCAGATACTGGACGTTGGCCTCGCGGCCCACGGGCGCCGAGTCGGTGGGCGGCACCCCGTCCGCGTTCTTCTTCAGAGCGCGGTACGCCTCCTCCTCGTACCCCTTCAGCAGGCCCTGCTGGTAGGCGTTGGTGAGGAAGGGGGTGACGGGGTCGCCGGTCATGATGTTGGTCTCGACCGTGCCGTAGCCCCACTTGGGCAGCCAGCCGCTCTCCGCGTCGATGCGCAGGACGGATATCGCCATGTCGCGGGATTCGCGCGGCGCGAGCAGCGAGAGCAGCTGGGCCTGGGTGCGGTAGGTGTCCCAGAGCGACCAGTTCTGGTAATACGTGAAGCCCTTCGCGGTGTGCTTCTTCTGGTCCCAGCCGGTGTAGCGGCCGTCCACGTCGCTGCCCACGTTGGGTGCGAGGAAGGACCGGTAGAGGGAGGAGTAGAAGGTGCGGCGCAGCTCGTCGCTTCCGCCCTGGGCCTTCACGCCTTCGAGGCGGTCCTCCCAGGTGCGTTCGGCGGCGCGCAGGACGTGGTCGAAGGTGTGGCCGCCCTCGGCGCGGAGGTTGAGCGCGGCGCCCTTGGCGTCGACGTAGCTCAGGGCCGTGGTGGCCTCGACGGTGCGGTCCTTGGTGGTGTCGAACCGCAGCCAGGCTCCGTTGCGGGCGTCGGTGGCCTTCGACGTCTTCGCGTCACTGACGGCGTCGCCGTTCCAGGTGCCGGAGGTGGTGAAGGGGCGGTCGAAGCGGGTGACCGTGTAGACCGTGTACGGCTTGGTGTCCTGGCAGAAGCCGCTGCCGGTGATGGCGGTCCGCACGGTGCGGTTGTCCAGGATCTCCACGTCGGAGGAGAGCGTCCGGTGCAGCGACTGGCCCGCGTTGAGCAGGACGTTGGCCTTGTCGGTGGCCGGGAAGGTGTAGCGCTGGACGCCGGTGCGCTCGGTGGCGGTCAGTTCGGCCTCGATGCCGGTCTTGAGCCCGACCTGGTAGTAGCCGGGGCTCGCCTTCTCGTCGTCGTGGCTGAACTCCGCCGCGTACTTGGCGTAGTCGGTCTCGGTGACGTCTCCGGTGGTGGGCAGCGTCGGCAGGTCGCCGCCGAGTCCGCAGCCGACGCCGGAGAGATGGACGGAGGAGAAGCCCCGGATGTGGTTCTCGCCGTAGTCGTAACCGGTGTTGTGGCCGGTGTCCGGCGACAGCTGCACCATGCCGAAGGGCACGGAGGCGCCGGGGTAGGTGTTGCCCTCGTTCTGGGTGCCGATGAACGGATTGACCAGATCGGTCAGCCGGCCGTCGCTCCTGGGGGCGGCCTCGGCCGTGGCCCCGGGGAGGAGGACACCGCCCAGGAGCGCGGCGGCGGCGAGTACGGCCGCCGGGCCGCGCAGTCCCGGCCGTGGGGTCCGATGCATGGGGAGACTCCTTAGGACAACGTTGTCAGAGCGCGATCATTCTTGAATTCCGCCGTGACCGCGTCAAGGGGTCGGACGGACCCGGCGCGTGTCGGTCCCGTGAAGGCGGCCGCCCGGCAAGATCCTTCTGACGTCCGCCGCGGGGAGGACTACCGTCAGGAGGAGGACACCCGGACCACTGCCGTACTACCAAAGCAGTACGCCGGATCGCCGCCTCAGGGACGACGACGCGGCGGCTGGAAAAGGGGATCGTGGTGTACATGAGTTCCCTTGCGCTGTCCGTGCTCCTGTCACTGGTCTCCGCGGTCGCCTACGCGGCCGGGGCGATCGTCCAGGAGCGCGTGGCCACGGCCTCCGACGGCCGCTCACTCGCACCGCTGCGCAACCGGATCTGGTGGGCGGCCGTGACGCTCAACGGGCTGGGTGCCGTGCTGCACGTCGTGGCACTGGCCTACGGCCCGCTGAGCCTCGTACAGCCGCTGGGGGCGCTCACGATCGTCTTCGCGCTGCCGATGGCCGCGCTGTTCGTACGCCGCAGGGCCGGGGCCACGGCTTGGCGCGGCGCGGTCATGGCGACGGTGGGCCTGGCCGGGCTGCTCGCGCTGACCGGCAGCTCCGACGCGCACAGCCTGGGGGCCCCGCAGCAGCTGATGCTGGCGATGGTGACCTTCGGCGCGGTGGCCGCGCTGGTCCTCCTCTCCCGCGCGATGCGCCGGCCGGTGATGCGGAGTGTCGTGCTGGCCGGGGCGGCGGGCGTCGCCTTCGGCATCGCGTCGGTGTACACGAAGACCGTGGCCATGGAGTGGACGGCGGGCGCCGTGAAGTCCGGGCTGCTGCCGCTGCTGGTGATCGCGGCGCTGGCGGGCTCCGGCCTGCTGCTGTCCCAGGCCGCCTACCGGGGCGCGGGACTGACGGCCCCGCTGGCCACGGTGACCGTGGTCAATCCGGTGGTGGCCGCGGCGGTGGGGATCGCGCTGTTCGGCGAGCAGTTCCGGCACGGGGTCACGGGCACGGTGCTGGCTCTGGTGTGCGGGACGGTCGCGGCCGGCGGGCTGATCATGCTGACCTCGGAGCGGATGACCTCGGAGCGCCTGGCGTCGGAGGCGCGGACGCGTGCCGTGGATCCCGGACCGGTCACCGAATCCGCCCCCGACGGGCCTTCGGCGGTGGGTGAGGGGGCCGGGGATTTCGCCGGGCCCGCCGGACCACCGGTCCCGGCGGGCGTCCCGCCCCGCACGGTGGAGCCGGTTCCGGCCGCCGCGGGCGCACCCGGGGCGGCGGGGGCCCCGACGCCTCGCCCGGCGCTGCCCGTGGGGACGCCGCTGGAGGACCTGGCCGGCCCGGTGGAGTTCGGCCCTCCCCCGGGCGCCGCGCGCGGGGCGGCCGGGGAGGCCGCTGACGGGGGCCTTCAGACCTTGACGCCGCCCGCTCTGAGGTAGGCCAGCGGATCGATGTCGGAGCCGTATTCGGGGCCGGTACGGACCTCGAAGTGCAGGTGCGGCCCCGTGACGTTGCCGGTGGCGCCGGAGCGGGCGATCCGCTGGCCGCCGCCGACGTGCTGTCCGCCGCGCACGAGCAGCGAGGACAGGTGTGCGTACTGGCTGTACTTGCCGTCGCTGTGCCGGATGACGATCTGGTAGCCGTACGGCCCCGCCCAGCCCGCCGATACGACGGTCCCGGGCGCCATCGCCTTGACGGAGGTGCCGGTGGGAACGGGGAAGTCGACGCCCGTGTGGTAGCCGCTGGACCAGGAACCGGACTGGTGGTACGGGGTGCCGGTGCGGGCCGCGACGGGGGCGGTGAGCCCGCTGTGCTTCTGCGTGTGCTCGGGCTTGTGCGTCTGGGTTTTCCTGGGCTGCGGCCTGGTCTGCTGCTTCGGCTGCGGTTCGGGCTTCCGGGCGGGTTTCGGAGCCGCCTCGGGCGCCGTCTTCGGAGCCGTCTTCGGTGTGGCCCTGGAGGCGGTCTTCGGTTGGGCCTCGGTCGCCGTCCTCGGCGTCGCCTTCGTGGCCGTCCTGGGCTTTCCGGTCAGGGTCAGGCGCTGGCCGGGGAAGATGAGGTCCGGGTCGTCGCCGACGACCGTGCGGTTCGCCGCGTAGAGCCGCTGCCAGCCGCCTTGGAGGTGCTGGTCGTCCGCGATGCCGGAGAGCGAGTCGCCGGGGGTCACGGTGTACGACTCGCGCTTGCCCGGCACCGCGGTCGGCGTGGCCGGGGGTGCGGCCTTCCTGGTCTGCGCGGGGCGGGACGACAATGACGCGTTGTCCGGCTTCCTGGGCGTCCGGACGCTCGCCGTGCGCTCGCTCTGCGTGCTGATGTCGGGCGCGGCTCCGCCCCGGGTCAGGCCCGCCTTTCCGGAGCAGACCGGCCAGGCTCCGGGGCCCTGGCCGTCCAGGACCTTCTCCGCGATGGCGATCTGCTGGTCCTTGGTGGCGAGGTCGGCGCGCGCCGCGTAGACCGTGCCGCCGTAGGCCGCCCAGGTCGAGCGGGTGAACTGGAGGCCGCCGAAGTAGCCGTTGCCGCTGTTGATGTGCCAGTTGCCGGTGGACTCGCAGGCGGCCACCTTCTCCCAGACGTCCGTGGACGCGGCGCCCGCCGAGGCGGCGGTGAGGAGCGGGAGGGCGAGGCCGGCGCCTCCTGCCGTGACCGTGAGCGAAGCCCGGTTGATGCGGCTCGGCTGGTATCTGCGGTGCCGTCCGTTCGCGGCCATGACTTGGCTCCCCCACTGGCTGTAGGACACGTCGCAAGCGGTCAACTTATGTGCAAACAACGGGTGATGACAAGACCACGGTGCGTTTCGGCCACGGGCGCGCGGCCCGTCAGCGCAGGGCGAAGGTCAGCGGCCGCCCGGTGCCCAGGGAGCGTGCGGACGCGCCGACGGCCTTGCCGTCGACCCGGGCCGTGATCGTGAGCAGGCGGTACTCGCCGTCGAGGTCCGCGGTCCCGGCGAACCTGAACCGGACCTTCCGCCCGGAGTCCGCGGGCAGTTCGCCCAGCGGCAGGGTGAACGTCTCGGCCGGCAGGGTGCCGTCGTCCGGCGCGGACACGTCCTTCCAGCGGCCGTCGTCGTACCACTGGGTGTGCAGCCGGGTGGTCACGGCGTGGCGCCGCGAGCCGGAGCAGCCGGTCCCTTCGAGCGGATCGTCCGGCCCCGCCTCGCAGGCGCCGAACTCGGCCTGGACCCGGGCCTGCGGATAACCGCTGCGCGAGTGGTGGACGGCCGTGTACGTCACCTCGGTCCAGCGCCCGTGACCCAGCGCGGCGGGCTCGTCCGCGGTGGCGCGGTCGAGCGACAGAGCGGCCGGGCGCACGGCCCCGTGCGCCCGCGCGAGCGTCCGGGAACCGTCGGACAGGGTGACGTCCACCGGGAGTTCGCCGCCCTCGAGCCGGGGCCCGACGTGCGGGGTCACATCGAGGAAGCCGAGGAGGCCGCCCTTCGGCAGGTTCGTCCGGAACGCGCCGGCCGAGCCGCGTCCGTCCCGGTCGGCGGTGAGCGCGATGTCCTTCCAGCCCGCGTCCGACCGCTCCTCCAGGTCCGGCAGGGGCTCGCCCGGCCGGGCGGCCCCGATGTGCACCCGTACGACGACTCCGGGGCGGGCGCGCCCCTGGTTGGAGAGGTGCATCGCCAGCCCGAGGCGGGTGTCCCCCGGCTTGCCGATGGTTTCCAGCCCGACCGAGACGGGTGGCGGGGCGGACGCGCTCGGCTCCGGGCCGGGACCGCTGCCGCCGCACGCGGCCAGGAGTACGACGAGGGCGAGTACGCCCGTGACGCGTATGGCTCTCATGTTTCCCCCAGAACGAGGACCGGGGGCATCGTAGGCCCCGCCCCTGGACCGGACCGCTCCAACCGGACCGCCCCCGGCCCCCATTGACACGGTCGGCGGCGAGCGGGGACTCTGGGCGCGACAGCTGGGAGAGCGCTCTCCGATATCCGTGGGAGCGCGGTGCACGAAGGAGCATGGCCGCTATGAGGGACGAAGAGACCGAACCGCTGCTCGACAAGCTGGACGCGGCACAGAAGGTTCGTCTGCTCACCGGCGCCAGCACCTGGCGCACCTGCGCCGAGCCGGCCGCCGGGCTGCGCGCGCTCACTCTCTCCGACGGCCCGTCCGGCGTCCGCGGCGAGACCTGGGACGAACGCGAGACCTCGCTCGTCCTCCCCTCCCCCACCGCGCTCGCCGCCTGCTGGGACGCACAGCTGCTGACGGACATCGGCGCGCTGCTCGCCTCGGAAGCGAGACGCAAGGGCGTCAACGTGCTCCTGGCCCCCACCCTCAACCTGCACCGTTCCCCGCTGGGCGGGCGGCACTTCGAGTGCTTCTCCGAGGACCCGTTGCTCACCGGCCGCACCGGCGCGGCGCTCATCCGGGGCATCCAGTCGGGCGGCGTGGCCGCCACCGCGAAGCACTTCGTCGGCAACGACGCCGAGACGGACCGGCTGACCGTCGACATCCGTATGGATGAACGCACGCTGCACGAGGTGTATCTCGCCCCGTTCGAGGAAGCCGTCGCGGCCGGGGTCTGGGCCGTCATGTCCGCGTACAACAAGGTCGACGGCGTCACCATGTCCGCGTCACCGCTCCTGGAGCGCCCCCTCAAGGACGACTGGGACTTCGACGGCCTCGTCGTCTCCGACTGGGGCGGCGTGCGCACCCTTCTCGACTCCGCCCGCTCCGGACAGGACCTGGCGATGCCGGGCCCGGACGGCCCCTGGGCGGCCGGTCTGCTCGCGGCACTCGAACAGGGTCTGGTCCCCGCCGGAGCCGTGGACGAGAAGGTACGCAGGCTCCTGCGGCTGGCCCGCCGGGTGGGCGCGCTCGGGGCCGATCGGCCGGCGCGCCGCCCCGCGACGGCCCCGGAGGCCGGGCGCGCCCTGCTGCGCCGTGCCGTGTCGGCCGGTGCGGTGCTCCTGCGCAACGAGGGCGCGCTGCTGCCGCTGGACCCTGCGGCGCTGCGGTCCGTCGCGGTCATCGGGCCGCACGCCACCGCCGTGCGCATCCAGGGCGGCGGCAGCGCGGAGGTGTTCCCGGAGCACGTGGTGACCCCGCTGGCCGGGATCGAGCGGGCGCTCGACGGCGTGGCGGCGGTGACGTACCGGCCGGGGCTGCCCCCGTCCGGCCGGCCCGAACCGCTCGGCCTCGACCGGGCACGCGATCCGCGCGACGGCGGACCCGGGGTGCTGGTGCGGCTGCTCGACGCGCGGGGCGCCGAACTCCACGCGGAGCACCGGCTGTCCGGGCGGATCGTGGAGCCGTCCGTCCCGGCCGGGGACGCGGCCGCGGTGGAGGTCCGGGCCCTGTTCCGGCCGCACGAGAGCGGTACGTGGACCTGGGCGGTCGGCGGCTGGGGCGACATCTCGCTCACCGTCGACGGCCAGGAGGTGCTGTCCGGCACCTTCCCGCTGGACAGCGACGACCCGACCCGGGTGCACGTGGCCCCGCCCCTGCACACGGCCCGCGCGGAACTGACGGCGGGCCGCGAGGTGGAGGTGGTCGCGGTCCGCTCGCTCGCGCCGCACACCGGGGTCGCGACGATCCTCGCCGCCGCTCCGCCCGCCGGTGACGCGGACGCCGCGCTCGCCCGAGCGGTCGCCTCCGCACGCGCCGCCGACGTGGCGGTGGTCGTCGTGGGCACGACGGAGCAGAGCGAGTCCGAGGGCCACGACCGGGAGAGCCTGGAGCTGCCGGAGGGCCAGGACGCGCTGGTGCGGGCGGTCGTGCGGGCCAACCCGCGCACCGTCGTCGTGGTCAACGCGGGCGGCCCGGTCGCCCTGCCCTGGCACGAGCGGGTGCCGGCGCTGCTGCTCGCCTGGTTCCCGGGCCAGGAGGCCGGGGACGGACTGGCCGACGTGCTGTTCGGGCGGGCCGAGCCGGGCGGCCGGCTGCCGACCACCTGGGCCGCCGTCCAGGACGACGTGCCGGTGCTCGGGACCTCACCCGACGCGGCGGGGCGGCTGCGCTACACGGAGGGCCCGCACATCGGTTACCGGGCCTGGCTGCGGTCGGCGGCCGCTCCGGCGTACTGGTTCGGCCACGGGCTCGGATACACCGGCTGGACGTACGAGGAGCTGACGGCCCCGGCGGCGGTGCGGGCCGGGGAGCCCTTCGACGTACGGGTGCGGGTGCGGAACACCGGACGGCGGCGAGGGCGGGAGGTGGCGCAGGTCTATCTGGCGCGGAGCGGGTCCGCCGTCGAGCGCCCGGTGCGCAAGCTGATCGGCTACGCGGCGGTCGGGGCGGAGCCCGGGGAGAGCGCGGTCGCGGTGGTCCGGGTGGACGGGCGGGCGCTGGCCCACTGGTCGCCGGAGGGGCGCGGCTGGGAGACGGAGGCGGGCGCGTTCACGCTGCTCGGAGGCCGTTCGGCGGGCGATCTGCCGCTCACCGCGCGGATCGTGGCGGAGCCGGGCGCGGACTCGGCCGGGAAAGGATCCGGTAACGGTTCGGAGCACGATGGAGAGCGCTCTCCGCTGATGCTATAAATGCGCTCATGACGGATGATCTGCGACCGGCCGGAACACCCACCCTTGAGGACGTGGCGAGGGCGGCCGGTGTCTCCCGCGCCACCGTCTCCCGGGTGATCAACGGCGTACGGAATGTCGACCCGGTGATCCAGGAGGCGGTGCGCCGCGCGGTCGCCTCCACCGGCTACGCGCCCAACCGCGCGGCGCGCTCGCTGGTGACCCGGCGCACCGACGCCATCGCGCTGGTGGTGTCCGGTGCGGGCGTCGAGCCGGAGACGGAGGCGGACGCGGACGCGCCGGCGGACGAGGCGGACGGGGGCGAGGGGGCCTCGTTCACCGGGCAGGTCTTCGCCGACCCGTTCTTCGGCCGGGTGGTGACCGGAGTGGTCAACTATCTGCGGCCGCGCGGGATGCACCCGGTCCTGATGTTCGCCGAGACGTCACGGGCGCGGGAGGACGTGGTGGCGTTCCTGCGCCAGGGCAGCGCGGACGGCGCGCTGGTCGTCTCGACGCACGCGGAGGACCCGCTGCCGGGCATGCTGACGGACGCGGGGCTGCCCGCCGTGCTGTACGCGCGACCGGCACGGGCCGCCCGGATCAGCTACGTCGACGTCGCCCACCAGGACGGCGCGCGGCTGGCCGCCGAGCATCTGCTGGCCCGGGGCTGCCGGCGGATCGCGACCATCACCGGCCCGCTCGACGTGCCCGCGGTGCAGGAGCGGCTGGCCGGCTTCCGGGACACGATGGCGCAGAACGGCCACCCCTACATCGCGATCGCCGAGGGGCGGTTCACGCAGGAGAGCGGCGAGACCGCGATGGAGCGGCTGCTCGCCGAGCACCCGGACCTGGACGGGGTGTTCGCGGCGAACGACCTGATGGCCACGGGCGCCTGCCACGTCCTGCGGGAGCGCGGCAAGCGGGTCCCGGAGGACGTCGCGGTGATCGGCTTCGACGACAGCAGCGCGGCCCTGGCCTGCCGCCCGCCGCTGACCACCGTCCGACAGCCGGTGGAGGCGATGGCCGCCGAGATGGCCCGGCTGCTGATCGAGCGGCTGGGCAAGCCGGAGGGCGCCGCGACGTCCGTGATCTTCGAGCCGTCCCTGGTGGTGCGGGACTCGGCGTAGGGCCCGGTGGTCCGCCGGAGAACCCGCTCATCCCGTCCGGGGCCGCTCCCTGCCGCGTACCGCGTCAGCCGCGGTCCGGAGCGCTGCCGGTGCCGTGGGGCCGGGGCGGGTCGCCGGTGAGGGGCGGCTGCCGCCGCGCGCCAGGAAGTCCGCCAGGGGCAGGGTCGCCGCGCCGACCGTGACCGCGTCCGGGCCGAGGCGGCCCATCTCGATGGTGGTCCGGGCCGCGGCGTGCTTGAGCGCGTACTCCTGGGCGTACCGCCGGATGTCGGGCAGCAGATGCGGGCCGATGAGGAGGCCCGCCCAGCCGCCGAGCAGGATGCGCTCGGGCAGGAAGAGGTTGATCAGGTCGCCCAGCGCGGCGCCCAGGCACTCGGCCGTCTCGTCGAGCAGCGCGACCGCCACCGGGTCCGGTTCGACGCCGGGGGGCGGGTAGGCGGCGCCGAGGAGCGCGGCGAGCGCGGTCTCGTCGTCGGCGTCGACGGGCAGCGGGCCGCCCGCCTCGTGCCAGCGCTCGCGCATCGCCTCGGCCCCCGCGTACGCCTCCAGGCAGCCGATCGAGCCGCAGCGGCACCGCCGGCCGCGCAGTTGCACGGTGCTGTGGCCCCACTCCAGGGCCTGGCTGCTGCGGTCCTCGTCCAGCAGGTCGCCGTGGTTCACGCAGGCGCCGACGCCGGAGCCGATGAGGGCGATGGCGGAGGCTCCCGCGCCCCGCCCGCCGCCGAACCACATCTCGGCCTGGCCCAGCGTCTTGGCGCCGTTGTCGATGAAGAACGGCACCTCGGGCGGCACCCGCACGGCGTCCCGGAGCAGCCGCTCGAAGGGGACGGCGCTCCAGTCGATCGTCTGGCCGTGGACGACGGAGCCCACATCGCCGACGGAGCCGTCCGGCGCGTGGCGCTCGATGATGCCGGGGACGCCGATCCCGATGCCGAGCAGCCGGTGCGGGTCGGCGCCGGCGTCCCGCAGCACGTCGGCGACGCCGCTGCGGACATGGCCGACGATGCGGTCCACGTCGTAGCCGTGCTGGGCGAGCAGCCGTTCGGTGCGGGCGAGTTCGGTCAGGGAGAGGTCGAAGAGCTCCACCCTGATCCGGGTCTCACCGATGTCGATGCCGATGAGGAGGCCGCCGCCGGGGGCGACGCGCAGCAGGGTGCGGGGGCGGCCGCCGTCGGAGTCCACGACCCCGGCCTCCTCCAGGAGGTTCTCCGCGGAGAGCTCCGCGACGACGTTGCTGATGGAACCCGAACTCAGCCCGGTCGCCGGACCGAGCTCCTGGCGGCTCAGCGGGCCGTCGAAATACAACCGTTGCAATACCCGCGACCGGTTGCCGCGTCGCAGGTCACGCACGGTCCGTCTGTTGCGCTCAGCCATGTGGCTCCTTCCCTGGCGGAAACATACCGCGACCCCGGGACTTGACGCGACCTTCTCTCACCTCTTAAATCACGTCATAAATTAAGTCCTGAAGGTCGTTCGGTTCTCGAACACAGCCTTCCTCCCCGGAAAGGGGCCATCCCGTATGCGCACCATCAGAGCCGCGGCAGCCGTCACCCTCGCGATCTCCATAGCCGCCGGTGTCACCGGCTGCGGAGGCGGTACGTCCTCGGGCGGCGGCAGCAACGATGCGCCGAAGACCCTCACGTACTGGGCCTCCAACCAGGGACCCAGCATCGAGGCCGACAAGAAGATCCTGACCCCCGAGCTGAAGAAGTTCGAGAAGCAGACCGGCATCAAGGTCAAGCTGGAGGTCGTGCCGTGGGCCGACCTGCTCAACCGCATCCTCGCCGCCACCACGTCCGGTCAGGGCCCGGACGTGCTGAACATCGGCAACACCTGGTCGGCCTCGCTCCAGGCCACCGGTGCGCTGCTCCCCTGGAGCAAGGAGAACTTCGACGCGATCGGCGGCCGTGACCGGTTCGTCGACTCGGCGGTCGCCTCGGCCGGTGCGGAGGGTCAGGACCCCGCCGCGGTGCCGCTGTACTCACTCGCGTACGCCCTCTACTACAACAAGAAGAGCTTCGCCGACGCCGGCATCGAGAAGCCCCCGGCCACCTGGGACGAGCTGGTCGCGGACGGCAAGAAGCTCTCCAAGAACGGCAAGTGGGGGCTGGGCGCCGAAGGCTCCAACCTCTCCAACAACATCCACCAGACGTTCGTCCTGGGCCAGCAGCACGGCGCCGACTTCTTCGACGCCGACGGCAAGCCGACCTTCACCTCGGACGGCGCGGTCGCGGCCGTGAAGCAGTACATCGACTTCATGGCCAAGGACAAGATCATCGCCCCGGGCAACGCGGAGTACGCCCAGAACCAGTCCCTGACGGACTTCGCCAAGGGCAGGACCGCGATGGTGCTGTGGCAGGCCGCCGCCTCCACCTTCGCCTCGCAGGGCATGAAGCCCGAGGACTGGGGCGCGGCCCCCGTGCCGGTCGCCTCGGGCACCCCCGGCCAGGGCAAGAACACCAACTCCATGGTCGCCGGCATCAACATGGCGGTGTTCAAGAACACCAAGAACCTCGACGGCGCCAAGAAGTTCGTGAAGTTCATGACGAGCGACGACGAGCAGAAGCTGCTCAACAAGACCTACGGGTCGATCCCGCCGGTCAAGACCGCCCAGGCGGACGAGGCGTTCTCGGCGCCCGACCTCGCGGTCCTGCGCGACACGCTGGCCAAGAGCGCGGCCCCGCTGCCGCAGGTCCCCAACGAGTCGCAGTTCGAGACCGCCGTCGGCACCGCGGTCAAGGAGCTGTGGGCCGACGCAGCGGCCGGCCGCCCCGTGACCACCGAATCCGTCAAGGCGCGCCTGGAAAAGGCCCAGCAGACGATGCAGCAGTAAGGCTCCCTTCATGACCGCCACCGTGACCACCGACAGCCTGACGGAAAAGTCGGACAGGGTGACGAGCCGGGGCAGCGGGGGTGCGCGCAGGAGACTGCCGCGCATCCCCGACCGGATCCGCCAGGGCGGACTGCCCTATCTCCTGCTCCTGCCGGCCGTCCTGCTCGAACTCCTCGTCCATGTGATTCCGATGATCATCGGAATCGTGATGAGCTTCCGCCAGTTCACGCAGTTCTACATCAACAACTGGGGCGGGGCGCCCTGGAGTGGCTTCGACAACTACAAGATCGCCGTCGACGTCAACGCCCCGATCGGCGAGGCACTGCTCCACTCGTTCTTCGTCACCTGCGTCTTCACGTTCTTCGCCGTCGGCCTGGCGTGGCTGTTCGGGGTCGCGGCGGCGATCATGCTGCAGGAGAACTTCCGCGGCAGGGGCTTCCTGCGGGCGGTCTTCCTCGTCCCGTACGCCCTGCCGGTCTACGCGGCCGTGATCACCTGGGCCTTCATGTTCCAGCGCGACAACGGCCTGGTCAACCACGTGCTCCACGACCAGCTCGGGATCACCGACCAGCCGTCGTTCTGGCTGATCGGCGACAACAGCATCTACGCGCTGATCATCGTCTCGGTCTGGAAGGGCTGGCCCTTCGCCTTCCTGATCGTGATGGCCGGGCTCCAGAACATCCCGCGCGAGCTGTACGAGGCCGCCTCGATCGACGGCGCCGGCATCTGGCAGCAGATCCGCAAGATCACGCTGCCCTCGCTGCGCCCGGTCAACCAGGTCCTGGTACTCGTCCTCTTCCTG
Organism: Streptomyces sp. NPDC008163; assembly: GCF_042956885.1. Taxonomy (NCBI): domain Bacteria; kingdom Bacillati; phylum Actinomycetota; class Actinomycetes; order Kitasatosporales; family Streptomycetaceae; genus Streptomyces; species Streptomyces sp. NPDC008163. Next base: position 186,675 of record NZ_JBIBHG010000013.1, read on the forward strand.
TGGACGTTCAACGACTTCAACACCCCGTACGTGCTGTTCGGGAAGGCCGCACCGGAGAACGCGGACCTGATCTCGATCCACATCTACCAGTCCTCGTTCGTCACCTGGAACTTCGGCACCGGCTCCGCGATGTCCGTGCTGCTGCTGCTGTTCCTGCTGGTCGTGACGGCCGTCTACCTGTTGATCACCTCACGCGGAAGGAAGGGTGCCGATGCCTAGCCCTGCCCAGCCGTCCGTGCTGCCCGCCAAGACGACGGGGCGCTCGCGCCACCGTTCCCCGATGGCCGCGCCGCAGTCCTTCCTGTGGATCCGCCGGGCCATCCTGACCTTCCTGACCGGCTTCGTCCTGCTGCCCGTCTACGTGATGATCAGCAGCTCGCTGAAGCCGCTCCAGGACGTGTCGGGGAAGTTCCACTGGATCCCGTCGGGGCTGACCGTGAAGCCCTACATCGACATCTGGGACACCGTCCCGCTGGCCCGCTACTTCGTGAACTCGCTGATCGTGGCGGGCGCGGCGACGGTCCTCTCGGTGATCATCGCGGTGTTCTCGGCGTACGCGGTGAGCCGCTACAAGTTCCGCGGCAAGCGGGTCTTCACCGTGACGGTGCTCTCCACGCAGATGTTCCCGGGCATCCTCTTCCTGCTGCCGCTGTTCCTGATCTTCGTGAACATCGGCAACAGCACGGGCGTCGCCCTGTACGGCTCGCGCGGCGGTCTGATCCTCACGTATCTGACCTTCTCGCTGCCGTTCTCCATCTGGATGCTCATCGGCTACTTCGACTCGATCCCCCGGGATCTGGACGAGGCAGCGCTCGTCGACGGCTGCGGGCCGATCCGCGCGCTGTTCCGGGTCGTGGTGCCGGCCGCCGTGCCGGGCATCGTGGCCGTCGCCGTGTACGCGTTCATGACGGCCTGGGGCGAGGTCCTCTTCGCCTCCGTCATGACCAACGACACCACCCGCACCCTGGCCGTCGGCCTCCAGGGCTACGCCACCCAGAACGACGTGTACTGGAACCAGGTCATGGCCGCCTCGCTCGTCGTCAGCGTGCCGATCGTCGCCGGCTTCCTGCTCCTCCAGCGCTACCTGGTGGCCGGCCTGACCGCGGGAGCCGTCAAGTGACCGCCCCGGAAAGGAAGTCCGTGAACGACCTCAGCGCCCTGCCGGCCGGCTTCACGTGGGGCGTCGCCACCGCCGCGTACCAGATCGAGGGAGCCGTGGCCGAGGACGGCCGCGCCCCCTCCATCTGGGACACCTTCTCGCACACCCCGGGCAAGGTGGCCGGCGGCGACACCGGTGACGTGGCCTGCGACCACTACCACCGGGTCCCGGAGGACATCGGCCTGATCAAGGAGGTGGGCGCGAACGCGTACCGCTTCTCGCTCGCCTGGCCGCGCATCGTGCCCGGCGGCGACGGGACGGTCAACGCGGCCGGCCTCGACTTCTACGACCGCCTGGTGGACGGGCTCCTGGAGGCCGGGATCACCCCGTTCGCCACGCTCTACCACTGGGACCTGCCGCAGGCCCTCCAGGACCGGGGCGGCTGGACCGTACGGGAGACCGCGGAGCACTTCGCCGCGTACACCTCGGTCGTCGTGGAACGCCTCGGCGACCGCGTCAAGGACTGGGCGACCCTCAACGAGCCGCTGTGCTCCGCGTGGATCGGCCACCTGGAGGGCACGATGGCACCGGGTCTCACCGACCTGACCGCCGCCGTCCGGGCCTCGTACCACCTGCACCTGGGCCATGGACTCGCGGTGCGGGCGATCCGGAGCATCTCCCCCGACGCCCGGGTCGGCATCGTCAACAACCTCAGCCCCGTCGAGGCGGCCACCGACCGCGAGGCGGACCGGGCGGCGGCGGTGCGCGGTGACGGCCATGTCAACCGCTGGTGGCTCGACCCGATCCTCGGGCGCGGCTACCCGCAGGACATGGTCGATCTGTACGGAGTCGAACTCCCCGTCCAGGAGGGCGACATGGAGCTGATCTCCGCGCCGCTGGACTGGCTGGGCGTCAACTACTACTTCCGCCAGGTCGTCACCGCCGACCCGTCCGGCCCGGTCCCGCACGCCAAGCAGGTCTACCTGCCCGGCTCGCGCCACACCCACATGGACTGGGAGGTCCACGCCCAGGGCCTGGAGCAGCTGCTCCTGCGCCTGACGGAGGAGTACGGCGTCGAGCGCATCTACGTCACGGAGAACGGCTCCGCCTACCAGGACGTCGTACTCCCCGACGGCTCCGTGCACGACCCCGAGCGGACGCAGTACCTGGAGGAACACCTCGCGGCCTGCGCCCGCGCCGTCCGCAAGGGTGCCCCGCTGGCCGGCTACTTCGCCTGGTCGCTCCTGGACAACTTCGAGTGGGCCTACGGCTACGACAAGCGGTTCGGCCTGGTCCACGTGGACTACGCGACGCAACGCCGCACGATCAAAACCAGCGGCCGCCGCTACGCGGAACTGGTCCGAGAAGCGACGACTCCCCGCTCCCGCAAGGCCGCCTGACGTTCGGGCACACCGACAGCCCCCGGCCGCGACGGACCACCGCCGCCGCCGGGGGTTTCGGGCTGCGCGAGAACCCTGGTGCCACGGCCGGACGGCCCGCCCTGAACCCAGGAGTTCTGCGGACTTGAACCTCACGCGGTGTGAGGATGCATCGTGGAACCATGACGAGCGAATCCTGGCGGGTGGGCCGCCTCGCGGAGGCCAGCGGACTGACCGTGCGCACGCTGCACCACTGGGACACCATCGGCCTGCTCAGCCCCTCGCAGCGCACCGCCGGAGGGCACAGGGAGTACACCGAGGCCGACCTCGCACGTCTGTATCAGGTGCTGGCGCTCCGCAGTCTGGGGCTGGCGCTGGACACCATCGCCGTCTGCCTCGACGCGGGCGTCGACCCCACGCGGCTGGTCCGCGATCACCTGGCCGGTGTAGAGACGTCCATCGAGGCGCTCGGCGTCCTGCGCGACCGGCTCGTACGACTGGACGAGGAGCTGTCGGTGGGGCACGCTCCGCCGGCCACGGCTCTGGTCGATGCGCTGCGGGCGATCGGCCGCGCCGGCCCGGAGCGCGGGCACGCCCTCGATCGCCACCTGGACTCCGAGCAGATGCGGGTTCTGTGGACCCGTGCCGCGGCACTGGGGCCGGCGCGGCACTACCTGCTCGAAGTCGAGTGGCCCGAGTTGTACCGCAGGGCGGACCGGCTCCGCACGGCCGGAACTCCCCCCACCGACCAACAGGTCCGCCGGATCGTGGTCCGGATGGACGAGCTCAGCGCGTTGTTCACCGGCGGCGACGCCGGCATCTCCGCCGGCGTGAAGGCCGCCTGGCACGACGACCCGGTCGCCATGTCGGGGGAACCCGAGGCGCCCGCCGAGGACTGGCGGGAGCTGGCCGCGTACCTGGACCGGGCGCGCCGGATTTCCGGCCGACGCACGCCCGCCGTGAGTGACCCGCATCCGTCCGAAGGAGCCCGGTGATGAATCCACCAACCCGAATCCGTATCGCTCTGGCCTCAGCCGTCCCGACCCTTCTCGCCCTCCCCGTCCTCTGCGTCCTGGCCGCCGCCGGTGCGATGCCCTGGGCCGTTCTGCTGGCTCTGCCTGTGGTCCTCGTCGTCCAGGCCGCAGCCACCTTCGCCCGCCTGCGCCGGATGCCCTGAGTCGGCGTCCCGGCCGGCGAGTCGCGGACGCGTCAGCCGCGGGTCACGCCTTCGCGCCCGTCGCCGACGCCCAGTTCGTCAGCAGGAAATGCAGCCCCTCCACCGCCCGTTCCCACGACGTCTGCACGGGTCGCGCCGCCTCGAAGCCGCCCTCAGCCTCCAGGTCCGTGAAGCCGTGGAACGTGCTGCGGAGCAGGCGTACCGCGTCCGTGAGGTCCGGGTCGGTCAGGCCGTAGGCGCGGAGCATCGCGGAGGTGGTGCGCAGGGTGCGGTGGTACGCGGGGGCCTCGGCGACGATCGCGGGGTCCACGTGGCAGCGGGTGGCGGCGTAGCGGCCGGGGTGTTCCAGTGCGAAGGTGCGGTACGCGTCGGCGAACGCGGTCAGCGCGTCCTTTCCGGCCCGGCCGGCCACCGCCGCCTCGATGCGGTCGATGAACTCCTCCGCGGCCAGCAGCGCGACACGGGTCCGCAGGTCGCCCAGGTTCTTGACGTGGGAGTACAGGCTCGCGTCCTTGACGCCGAAGCCCCGGGCCAGTGCGGAGATGGTGACCTTGTCGAAGCCGGCCGAGTCCGCCAGATCGGCCGCAGCCGCCACGACCCGTTCGGTCGTGAGCCCCGCGCGCACCATGTCCACCCCTGCCGACGTGTTTCCTAGACCCCTTAGCTTTACGCTCCGCCGAATATACACAGAAGCCCTCGGTGGTCACGGTTGGCCGTGACCACCGAGGGCTTCCGTACCGCGCCGACAGCGGGGAGTGGGTCGACACGGTGGCCGGGATCGCCGGGAGAGCGCTCTCCCGCAGCGTTCACAGTGTCTCGCCGCTGTCGACAAGGTGTCAAGGTTCGGCCGGTGGACACACGGATGCGGGGGCCCCGGCCGCGCCGGGGCCCCGCATCTCACGGATCAGCCGGTGGGGAAGTTGTCCGGGGTGCTGATCCGGGACTTGAGCAGCGCGCCCGACTCGGTGAGCACACCGCTGCTGCTGTAGTCGCCGCCGTTGCAGGTGCCGGGCTTGAAGGCGGCACTGCTCTCGTTGGCGTCCGAGTAGGTCCAGTTGGCGTAGCTGATCTTCAACTGGTCGAGCAGGTCCAGCCAGGCGGTGGTGCTCGCCCGGTCCAGCGCACCGCCGCCGGTGGCGCTCACCGTGCCGAACTCCGTCACGAAGAGCGGGAGCTGCGAAGCGGCACGGCTCACTGTCGCGCGGTAGTTGTCCTTGTGACTGGCGGCGTAGAAGTGGAACGCGTACATGATGTTGGTGGCGTTGACCGGGCTGTTGACGACCTCGCTCTCGTTCGAGCCGTCCGAGACGCCGAGGGACGACCAGCCACGCGTTCCGACGATGACGACCGCGTCCGGGTCGGCGGCCCGGATCACCGGGATGACCTGCTCGGCGTAGTTCTTGATGCCGGCCCAGCTCACGCCGTTGGGCTCGTTGGCGATCTCGTAGATGACGTTCTTCTTCGAGGCGTTACGGGCGGCGACGGACGCGAAGAAGGTCTTGGCGCGCTCCAGGTTGTAGTTCGGGTCGCCCGGCGTGAGGGTGTGGAAGTCGATCAGGGCGTACATGCCACGGGCCTCGGCCATGTCGACGAGGCTGTTGACCTTGCTGGTGAAGCCCGCCGGGTCGGTCTCGTAGCCGTCCTCCTGCACATACATCGCGGTGCGCAGCAGGTCCGCCTTCCAGTCGTTCGCCAGCGCGTCCAGCGACGCGTTGGTGTAGCACTGGCTGAACCACTGGAGGCCGTGCGTGCTCATGCCGCGCAGCTGGATCGGGCGGTTGTACTGGTTGCACAGGTTCGTGCCGCACACACGGAGCTGGCCGTTGGTCTCCACCGGGGTGCCGCCCCCCGTGGCCGGCGGCGGATCATCGTCGTCGCCCCCGCCGCCGACGGTCCCCGTGCAGGCGACGCCGTTCAGCGTGAAGCCCGTGGGCGCCGGGTTGGCGCCGGAGAAGGAGCCGACGAAGCCCAGGTCCGCCGTGCCTCCGGTGGCCAGGTTCTTGTTCCAGTCGATGCCGGCGGCACTGACCGTGGAGCCGGACTGCGACCAGGTGGCGTTCCAGCCCTGGACGACCTTCTGCCCGGAGCCCGGCAGGGTGAACTTGAGCTGCCAGCCGTTCACGGCGTCACCCAGGTTGGTGACCTTCACCCCGCCCTGGAAGCCGCCCTCCCACTGGCTGGTGACCGTGTACTCCACCTTGCAGCCGGTGGCGGCCGCCGCCGGTGGGCTGGCCAGGACCGTCAGGCCCATGACCGTGGCGCCGGACGCCAGCAGAGCCAAGAAGCGTTTCACAGCATTTCTCCTCGATCGAAGGGGAACAACTGAGGAACCACTGGATGGGAGCGCTCCCAGAACCCATCGGCCCGAGACCGTACACGTTGCGGAAGCTCACGGATACCCATCCGACGCTGTCATGCACAAATAAACTCTGGGAGCGCTCCCAGAGAATCACCATGAAGGGGCCTCCAATTGATCCGACCCCCTCGGCCGCCCACCCTCCGGGCCGTAGGATCGGTGGCTCTTGGGGGTGGTCCATGCTGAACAGGGGTTCCGGCACGCCGACGCTGGAAGAAGTGGCGGCGCTCGCCGGGGTGGGGCGGGGCACGGTCTCCCGAGTGATCAACAACGCCGCGGGCGTCCGGGAGTCCACCCGCCGCGCCGTGCAACGCGCCATCGACGAACTGGGTTACGTACCCAACCTGGCCGCCCGCTCCCTGGCCGGACAGCGGGCGGGCGCCGTCGCCCTGGTGATGACGAAGACGGACTGGCGGCTGTTCGGGGAGCCGTTCTTCTCGGAGATCGTGCGCGCGGTCGGGGATGCCCTGGACGAGCGCGGCGTGCAACTGCTGCTCACCCTCGTCCGCACGGACAGCGAACGACAGCGACTCCTGGAGTACGTGCGCGGCGGCCGGGTCGACGGGGTGCTGCTGATGTCGGTGAGCGCCGAGGACCGGCTGCCGGACATGCTCGCCGACGCCGGGGTGCCCACCGTGCTGCTCGGCCGGCGCTCGGGCGACGAGCGGGTCACCTATGTGGACGCCGACAACGTTGGCGGCGCCCGGGACGCGGTCGGCCACCTGGTGCGCGGCGGGCGCCGGAACATCGCCGCGATCGCCGGTCCGCCCGAGATGTACGTCGCCCAGTGCCGGCTGCGCGGTTATCGGGAGGCCCTGCGCGAGGCGGGCTGCGCCGAGCCGCCGTCCCTGGTCGCCCAGGGCGACTTCACCGAGGCCAGCGGGCGGCGCGCGATGGCGCGGCTGATCGAGCGGCACCCGGAGGTGGACGCGGTGTTCGCCGCGTCGGACAGCATGGCGGCCGGGGCGCTGGCCGCGCTGCACGCGGCGGGGCGGCGGGTGCCCGAGGACGTGGCGGTGGTCGGCTTCGACGACTTCGAGCTGGCCGAGCAGACCGATCCACCGCTGACCACGGTCCAGCAGCCGATGGAGGAGATCGGCAGAGCGATGGTGCGGCTGCTGCTGGAGGAGATGAGCCGGCCGAAGGTCGCCTGGCACCACGTGATTCTGCGTACACGACTGATGGTACGTCAGTCTGGTTGATCTACAGCGCGGTTGAGTTGTACGGACAGGCGCGTGCGCGCATCGCGGCGCGTTTCGGCCGATGCCGTCCACAACCTTGTCAGGGACACGACCGCTCGCCTACAGTCCCCTACCAACGAATGCATGGGAGCGCTCCCACCCGTACGCGGCCCCCACACCCCTCCGCGGCCTGCCGCCCCCACAGCCCCGCACCCGCACCCGCACCCGCACCCGCACCCGGCACCCGCACCCGCACCCGCACCCGCACCCGCACCCGCAGAAGGAGACACCATGGCACGACGCAGAACACAACTCGCCTCCCTGGCGGCGGTGCTGGCGACACTGCTCGGCGGTATCGCCTTCACGCTGCTGGGCCAGGGCAGTGCGCAGGCCCACGGCGTCACCATGTCGCCGGGCTCGCGCACCTACCTCTGCTGGCTGGACGCCAAGACGAGCACCGGCTCGCTGGACCCGACCAACCCCGCGTGCAAGGCGGCGCTCGCCGAGAGCGGGGCGAGCTCGCTGTACAACTGGTTCGCCGTACTCGACTCCAACGCGGGCGGGCGGGGTCAGGGATACGTCCCGGACGGCACCCTGTGCAGTGCCGGCGACCGCTCCCCGTACAACTTCACCGGCTACAACGCGCCGCGCGGCGACTGGCCCCGTACGCACCTCACCTCGGGCGCCAAGATCGAGGTCGACCACAGCAACTGGGCCGCGCACCCGGGTTCGTTCCGGGTGTACGTCTCCAAGCCGGGATACTCCCCCACCACCGAACTGGGCTGGGACGACCTGGAGTTGATCCAGACCGTGACCAACCCGCCCCAGGTGGGCTCGCCCGGTACCGACGGCGGTCACTACTACTGGGACCTGACGCTGCCCTCGGGCCGCTCGGGTGACGCGGTGATGTTCATCCAGTGGGTGCGTTCGGACAGTCAGGAGAACTTCTTCTCCTGCTCCGACATCGTCTTCGACGGCGGACACGGCGAGGTCACCGGTATCCGCGGCTCGGGCGGCACGCCCGACCCGACGCCGGACCCGACGCCCGACCCGACGGACCCCACCGACCCGCACACCGGATGCATGGCCGTCTACGAGGTGACCAACTCCTGGAGCGGCGGCTTCCAGGGCTCCGTCGAGGTCATGAACCACAACACCGCGGCGCTCGACGGCTGGGCCGTGCAGTGGATGCCGGGCGCCGGCACCAAGGTCAGCAGCGTGTGGAGCGGGGTGCTGAGCACCGCGTCGGACGGCACGCTGACGGTGAGGAACGCCGACTACAACCGGTCGATCCCGGCGGACGGCAGCGTCACGTTCGGCTTCACGGCGACTTCGACGGGCAATGACTTCCCCGTCGGCTCGATCGGCTGCGTCAGCCCGTAACCCCTGACGCGGACGGCGGCGGTTCCCGGGCGACACGGGAGCCGCCGCCTTCTTGTCGCGGCACCGACCCGCGACCGACCCGCCGCTTGCCACCGGGCCCCGATCGGCCGGGTACGGTGGACTCTGTCCGATCATGTTCCGCCGGACGGGCACGGAGGCTGCGTGGCACTCGACATCAACGAACCGTTCGGTCAGAACTGGACGCACGCGGCGCAGTTCGGCATCGCGTTCGTCCTGTCGTGTGCGATCGGGATCGAGCGTGAGGTCCGCCAGAAGGCGGCTGGCCTGCGCACCTACACGATCGTCGGGCTCGGGGCCGCGCTCTTCACGCTGGTCAGCAAGTTCGGCTTCTCGGACGTCGTGGTGACCGGCCAGGTGGAGCTGGACCCCTCGCGCGTGGCGGCCCAGATCGTCTCCGGGCTCGGCTTCATCGGCGGCGGCGTCATCTTCGTCCACCGGGGCTCGGTACGGGGCCTGACCACGGCGGCCTCCATCTGGCTCACCGCCGCCGTGGGCTGCGCCGCCGGTGCCGGGCTGCCCGTGCTCGCGACGCTGGCCACGCTCGCGTACTTCCTGGTGTCGTACGGGGTACGCCCCCTCGCCCACCGGCTCCCCGCCCTGCGCAACGCGTCGATCGGCTACCGCATCACGTACACCGAGGGCGTCGGCGCGCTCCGCGAGCTGGTCAACCACTGTACGGAGATCGGGTTCGCGGTGTCCGAGCTGACCACGCTCTCCGGCTCGGGCCGATACCGGCGGCGGCGCGCGCAGCCGGACGCCGAGGGGACCGTGGAGATCGCGCTCAGCGTGCAGGGGCGGGGCGACCCCGACGCACTGACGGCACGCCTCGCGGGCACTGCCGGGGTCCTGGCGTGCAACCGGAGCGATCTCAACGACGAGTGAGCCCCGGCCCCGCTCGCCGGGGTGCTCGTATGCTCGGCTGCCATGACGAGCCGTGCCGCCCTCCCCCCGGAGCCCTCCGTCGCGCTGCGCGAGGTCCTCGCCTTCGACGACGGGGGGAGCCTGCGGCTGCTGCTCGCACCCGCCGGCCGTGACGTCGGGGTGCGCGGGGTGGCCGTGGGCGACGAGGGCCCGGCCCGGTCGCTGGACGGCTGCCTGGTCCTGGTCACCGGGGCGGCCGCCTCGTCCCCCGAGGCGGCCGCCCCGGTCCGCGAGGCCGCGCGCCGGGGCGCCTCCGGTGTGGTGCTGCGCGCCGTGGAAGGGGTGGCCGCCGCGCCGCAGGTGCTCGCCGCCGCCGAGGAGGCGGGGGTCGCCCTGCTCACCCGCGCGGAGTGGGCCGACTGGACGGACGCCGCCGCGTTGCTGCGCTCCGCACTGGCCTGTGCCCGGGCCGGCGCGGACGACGGGGCCACCGGGCGGATGGGGCCCGGTGGCCCGGAGAGCCTGAGCGCGCTCGCGGCGGCCGTCGCGGAGTACACCGGCGGATCGATCACCATCGAGGACACCCGCCTGCGGGTCCTGGCGCACTCCGCCACCGGGCCCGAAGCCGATGTGCTGCGCCGGTCCACCATCCTGGGCGGCCGGGTTCCGGAGTGGCGCGTCGCTGAGCTGCGGCGCAGCGGGATGCTCCGGACGCTGTGGACGTCCCGGGACGTGATCCACCGGGCGGCCGACGCCGAGGGGCCGGAGCGCCTGATCATCGCGGTCCGCAGCGGCCCGGAGGTCCTGGGCTCGATCTGGGTGGCCGGCGACGGACGCCCGCTGCGCCCGGACGCGCCGGACGCGCTGCGCCGGGCCGCCGAGGTCGCCGCTCCCCTGCTGGTGCGCCACCGGCTGCGCGAGAGCGGCGCTGCCCGCCGCAGCGAACTCGCCCTGCGCGGACTGCTGTACGGGGACGGGGACGCCCGTACGCACGCCTGGTCGCTCGGCCTCTCCCCCGACGCCGCCTGCGCGGTCGTGGTCGCCGAACCCCTCGCCGCCGCGCCCGCCCCGGGCGACCGCACGCTCGATGTGGCGGCGCTCCAGGCGGCGACGTACCGCCCGTCCGTACGCGTGCTGCGCGACGGCGACCGGCTGCTGGTGCTGCTGCCCGTGGACGCCGGGCCGGACCGGGGCGCGGCGGCGCTGGCCCGGGAGCTGGCGGGCCAGGCGCAGGACGCCGGGGTGCTGGCGGGGGCCGGGCCGGTGGCGGCCGGGGCGGCCGGTGTGCGGGAATCGTACGAGGAGGCCCTGCTCGTCGTGCGGGTACTGCGCGAGCGGGCGGCGTCCGGAGGCTCCCAGCGGTCGACCGACGCGGCGGGCGTGGGCCCCTCGCTGGACGTCGCCCGGATCCTGGACGCCGCCCGTCCGGTCTGGGAGGCGGGGCGGGGGCCGGTGCACGACCTCGTACGGGCGGATCTGGCGACGGGCGGGGAGCTGGTCCGGTCGCTGGCGGCCTACCTCAACGCCTCGGGCGACGTGGCGCGGGCCGCTGAGCACCTGGTCGTCCACCCGAACACGCTGCGCTACCGGCTGCGGCGCGCCCGGGAGCGGTTCGGGGTGGATCTGGAGGACCCCGACACCCGGCTCCTGGTCACGCTCGCCGTCCGGCTCAGCGGGTAGGTTGCGGTCTGTTCGTACGGCCGCGGCTCCTCACGGCCTTCACTTTTGGCCGACCGGACAAGGAAGCGCACCGTTCTTGGCCGCCCGTCCAGAGACCTGGGGGCATTCATCGCCGACTCTGGCTCCATGAGCCTTCCTTCGCCCTCCTCCGTCCCGTCCCCCTCGACCCCGGCGGGGTCCGCGCGTGTCGCGGCCGTCGTCCGCCACGCCGTGGCAGCCGGTCTGCTCGGCGAGGCGAGCCCGGTCGCCGGCTTCATCGACACGGACGGCGTGCGCGCCTCGGTCGACGCCTTGCACGAGGCGTTCCCCGGGGTGCCCGCCGTGCTGCACACCTTCGCCGCGAAGGCGTCCTCACTGGTCCCCGTGTTGCGGCTGCTCGCGCGGTGCGGGATGGGCTGCGAGGTCGCCAGCCCGGGTGAGCTGCGGCTCGCGCTGGACGCGGGGTTCGCGCCGTCGAAGATCGTGCTGGACTCCCCCGCCAAGACCCGGGACGAGATCCGCCGGGCCCTGGCCGTGGGCGTGGCGATCAACGCGGACAACCTGGACGAGGTGGACCGGATCGCCTCGCTGCGCCCGGCGGACGCGGTGTCCGACATCGGCCTCCGGGTCAACCCGCAGGTCGGCGGCGGCTCGATCGGCGCGATGAGCACGGCCACGGCCACCTCGAAGTTCGGCGTGGCGCTGCGCGACCCCGGCGCGCGCGAGCAGGTCGTGAAGGCGTTCGCCGCGCACCCGTGGCTGACCCGGCTGCACGCCCATGTCGGCTCGCAGGGCTGCTCCCTGGAGCTGATCGCGGCCGGGATCGCCGAGACGTACCGGCTGGCCGAGGAGATCAACGAGACCCTGGGCCGCCGGCAGGTCACCGGGCTCGACATCGGCGGCGGGCTGCCGGTCAACTTCGCCGACGACGAGGTGCGCCCCACCTTCGCGGCGTACGCGGCGGCGCTGCGGGCGGCCGTGCCGGGGCTCTTCGACGGGCGATACGAGCTGGTCACCGAGTTCGGGCGGTCCCTGCTCGCGAAGAACGGCTTCATCGGTGCGCTGGTCGAGTACACGAAGGACGCGGGCGGCCGCCGTATCGCGCTGACCCACGCGGGGGCGCAGACCGCCACCCGTACCGTCTTCATGCCGGACGCCTGGCCCCTGCGGGTCGGCGCCTTCGACTCCGACGGGCGGCCCAAGGGCGGGCCCATGGTGGTCCAGGACATCGCGGGCCCGTGCTGCTTCGCCGGGGACGTCGTCGCGCACGCCCGCGAGCTGCCCGAGCTGCGGGAGGGCGACTTCGTGGTGCTGTACGACACGGGCGCGTACTACTTCTCCACGCCGTGGTCGTACAACAGCCTGCCGCGCCCGGCGGTGTACGGGTACGAGCTCGCCGCTGCGAGCGGCCGCGAGGAGCCGGTGGTGCGGTTCGCGCCGGTACGCGACGCCCAGTCGCTGGACTCGGTCTCCGCGGAGAGCGGCCTCGCGCACGCCGACGCGCTGCTGAATCTGCGGGACTGAGCCGACGGGTGTACGCGCTGCCGTGGCCTCGCAGAATTTAGCAGCCATGGACATATTAGCCATGTACGGTATCTGTCATGAGCAACGCGATCGAGGGCGCGACCCCTGGTTTTCTGGTCTGGCGCCTGTCCATGAAGTGGCGGGTGGCCATCGACCGGGCGCTGACCCCGCTCGGCCTGACGCACGCGCAGTATTCGCTGGTCGCCTCCCTGCAGGGCATGGAGCACGCGGGGCTGCGGCCGAGTCAGCGCGCGCTGGCGGATCACACCGGACTCGAAGCGCTCTACGTCTCGAAACTGGCCCGCGCCCTGGAGTCGGCGGGTCTGGTCGAACGGACCACCGACCCCTCGGACAGCAGGGCCGTCCGGCTCTCGCTGACCGAGGAGGGCCGTGTGACGACGGAGCGCGCGGTCGCGGTGGTGCGGGAGCTCGTCGACGGGCTGCTCGCACCTCTCGGCGGTCTCGGCGGCAAGGACACCGGGGCGTTCACCGAGGCACTGACGGCCCTGCTCGACGTGCCGGTCCCTCCCGTCACCCCTTCCCGCGAGGAGTCATCATGAGCACCGCACCCCCTGTGAACGGCCAGGTCATCGGCATGGCCCACTACGCCACGCGCGCGCTCGCCGAACGGCTGCTGCCCCAGGGCGCCACCTTCCACCAGGCCCTGGCGCTCAACGCCGTCGAGGCCGCCGGCGGCGCCGTCGGGCGCCGCGCACTGGTCGAGCGCCTGACCGGGGCGGTGAAGCTCGGCGTTCCGGCGGCGGAGGCCACCGTCACCGAGCTGACGCACGACGGTCTGCTGGAGGAGCGGCCCGGTGACCTGCTCGCGCTCACCCCTGCGGGCGACGCGCTGATCCAGTCGTACAAGGCGGGCGTCGCCGGCATCGCGGCCGAGCTCTACGGGGACCTGCCGGCCGAGGACCTGGCCGCGGCGGGCCGGGTGCTGACCGAGGTCACCGCCCGGGCCGACGCGATGCTGGCCGCCGGCTGACCCGTGGGCCGCCCCGGACTCGCCGGGTCAGACCGGTGACGGCTCGGGCTCGGGCGGCGGCACCGGGTCGGGGTTCGGCGAGGGCGGCTGCGGGATCGGGTCGGGCGCCGGTCCCGGCGGAGTGGGTGTCGGCGCCGGGGGTGTGGGCGCGGGCGGGGTCGGCGCGGGCGGCGTCGGCTCCGGCAGCGGACCCGGGGTCGGCGCCGGAGGGACGGGGTCGGGGAACGGATGAGTCATCTCGGGCCTCCGAGCGATCGGGGGTGGACCTCTTCCACCGTCTCCCGGAGCGGCTGCCCGCGCCCGGCGAGGCCATACGTGCGAACGCGGAAGAGTGCTGCGTACGGATGACGCGGGCGGCCCCGACGGGTCAGTGCCCGGCGGCCGCCACGGCGGCGGCCAGCCCGGGGCGGGGGCTGGACAGGACCGGGATCCCGGTGGTCGTACGCTCGGCCGCGCCGGCCATGGAGCCCTGGGCGAGCACGATGACGTCCGCGTCGCGTACCTCGTCGGCCGAGGCCGCGACCAGGTCGAGGAAGCCGTCGTTGTCCCCCGCCGTGAAACGGTCCCAGGCACCGTCCACCAGCACGGTGCGCACGTCCGCCCCCGGCAGCCCGGCGCCGGCCGCCTCCTCGGTGAGCAGCGCGCGGGTCGGCTCCAGGGTGGAGGCGAGGGCGGCGAGGACGGTGATCCGGCCCGCCCGGACGGCCGCCGCCGCCATGGGCCGGTCGACGCGCAGGACCGGGACGCCGGCCGCGACGCCCGCGGCCTCCGCCACGGCCCCGATGGTCGAGCAGGTGCAGAGCACGGCGTCCGCCCCTTCGGCCACCAGGTCCGCGACCACCGCCTCCACCTCGTCGGCCACCGCTTCGGGCCCGAGCGCCGCCGCCGTGGTCAGCAGCTCCTCCCGGACGACGTGGCGCAGGGGGGTCCCCGGGTGGTCGGCGTCGCGCAGGGCGTCGAAGGCCGGGACGTGGACGGGTGAGGTGTGCAGCAGCGCGAGCGTCATGGCCGGCCTGCTCCTTCCGGTTCAGTACAGCTCGGGGTGCGAGGCGAGTTGCGTCTTCGCGCGCTCCACCAGCCCCTCGGGCACCTCGGGAGCCTCGTCGGGGTGGCGCGAGGCCCACTTGGCGGCGTACGGGCACAGCGGCACGACGGGCACGCCCTCACGCCCCGCCATGGCATAGAACTCCCTGACCAGGGCGGAGCCGATGCCCTTGCCCTCGTGCCCGGACCCGACGACCGTGTGGACGGCGACGAGCCCGGCGGGCTCCCCGTCCAGCACGAAGTACGCGATGACGCCGACGGCCTCGCCGTCCTCGTACGCGGACAGCTTGCCGGCCACCCGGTCGTCATGGATCTCGGGCCCGGTCTGCTCTGCCATGGCGGTGTGCCCCTCGTTCGACGAGCCGCCTCAGCGCGCCGCGGGCACCGCGTGCGGGCTGCGCTCGGTGTCACTGCCCGGCACGGGCGCGGAGGCGTCGGCACCGAGTGCGACGATGCGGTTGTCCGCGTCGACGTGCACGATACGCGGGACGAGGGCACGGGCCTCGGCATCCTCGACCTGGGCGTAGCTGATGAGGATGACCAGATCACCCGGGTGCACCAGATGGGCGGCGGCGCCGTTGATCCCGATCACCCCGGAACCGCGCTCGCCCTCGATGACGTACGTCTCCAGCCGGGCCCCGTTGTCGATGTCCACGATGTGCACGAGCTCACCGGGCAGCAGGTCCGCCGCCTCCATGAGCTCGGCGTCGACGGTGACGGAACCCACGTAGTGCAGGTCGGCCTGGGTCACGGTGGCACGGTGGATCTTCGACTTGAACATGGTGCGCAGCATGCGGGGCTCCTGGAGGACGGCTCCCTGCCTGTGGTCTTACAGGTCAAGGGCTGGCTGCCCAGACTACAGCGAGTCGTGTGCTCCGGGCAGCCCTCCTCGAGTCGTTCAGGATCCGTGCGCGGAGGTCTGCGGGCACCGGGGGCCCGCCCTGGTTCATCGGTCGTCCGTCGGCGCGGTGAAGCGCAGCAGATAGGTGTCCATGATCCAGCCATGCCGCTCGCGGGCCTCGGCACGCAGCCGCCGGATCCGGTCGGAGACCTCGTGGAGCGGTCCGGCGACGAGGAGTTCGTCCGGCGTGCCGAGGTAGGCGCCCCAGTAGATCCACACGTCGTCGCCCGCGAGACGGGTGAACGACTCGTGGGCGTCGAGCATGACGACGATGTCGCCGTCGCCGTTCCGGCCGAGGTCGGCGAGGCGGCGGGCCGGGGTGATGTGCACCGGGCGGCCCACCTGGTTGAGCGGGATGCGGTGACGCGCGGTCAGGGAGGCGATGCTCGTGATGCCGGGGATCACCTCGACGCTCACGGAGAGCGCACCTCGGTCCTCGATGTCCCCGAGGATGCCCAGCGTGCTGTCGTACAGGGACGGGTCGCCCCAGACGAGGAAGGCGCCCGTCTCACCGGCCGCCATCTCCTCGCACATCGCCCTCTCGAAGACCTCGCCGCGCCGTTCGCGCCAGTCCTGGACGGCCGCCGTATAACCGGAGCGGTCCATCGGGCGCCGGTCGCGGCTGGGGTCCTCGACCTCGACCACCCGGTACGGGCCCCGCGCGTGGTCCTCGATCATCCGGTGGCGCAGGTCGGTGAGCGACGCCTTGTGGGGGCCCTTGCCGACGACGAAGAACACATCGGCGCGCCGGATCGCCTTCACGGCCTGGAGAGTCAGCTGGTCGGGGTCGCCCGCCCCGATGCCGATGACGAGGATCGCGCGCTGTTCCGTGCTCATGCGGCGAGTCTTCCAGGGACTCCTCCCCCACCGGCGGGCGGCCCAGGACCGGCCGAGGTCGGCGTGAGACGGGTGTCCCTCCCCCCGGTGGCACCGCGTAAGGTGACCGCAGCAGCTGGTTCGCCCCGTCCGCCAGGCGGGGTGTCGCAAGAGGGAACCCGGTGGGAATCCGGGACTGCCCCGCAGCGGTGAGCGGGAACGACCGCCGTCATACGCACTGGGCCCGGGACGGGTCTGGGAAGCGACGGCCAGTAGGTGTCCTCCGGTACGGAGGGTGTGCCCGCGAGTCCGAAGACCTGCCAACTGCCCGTGTACGGACCACCCGTACGCGGACATTCCGGTGACCTCGAGGGCGGGTCGGCGTACACACCAGACGGAACGACCGTGCCGCGCCGCGTTGCGCCGGGGTCGTACCCGTCGGGTCGTCGTCACCTTCGCGCTCTCGTCCCGTCTCCGGGATCTCAGGGATTCATCTCGCGAAGGAGATCTCCGTGACATCCGAGCCCGCAGCAGCGGCAGCACGCGCCACCGTGTACGGCTACCCCCGCCAGGGCCCCGACCGGGAGCTCAAGAAGGCCGTCGAGGGCTACTGGAAGGGCCGCGTCAGCGCGGACGCCCTCCGGCAGACCGCCGCACAGCTCCGGCACGACAACCGGCAGCAGCTCGCCGACGCAGGCATCCGGGAAGTGCCCACCGGCGACTTCTCGCTCTACGACCATGTCCTGGACACCACCGTCATGGTCGGCGCCATCCCCGAACGCCACCGCGAGGCCGTCGCGGCCGACGCGGTGGACGGCTACTTCGCCATGGCGCGCGGCACCCAGGACGTGGCGCCGCTGGAGATGACCAAGTGGTTCGACACGAACTACCACTACCTGGTCCCCGAGCTCGGCCCCGGCACCGTCTTCACCGCGGACTCCACCAAGCAGGTCGCGGAGTTCAAGGAGGCCCTGGCCCAGGGCCTCACCGCGCGGCCGGTGCTGGTCGGGCCCGTCACCTATCTCCTGCTGGCCAAGCCGGCCCCCGGTGTGCCCGCCGACTTCGAGCCGCTGACCCTCCTGGACCGGCTGCTGCCGGTGTACGCGGAGGTGCTCGCTGATCTGCGTGCGGCGGGGGCCGAGTGGGTGCAGCTGGACGAGCCCGCGCTCGTCCAGGACCGCACCCCGGCCGAGCTCAACGCGGCCGAGCGCACCTACCGCGGCCTCGGTTCGCTCACCGACCGCCCGAAGCTGCTCGTCGCCTCCTACTTCGACCGGCTGGGCGAGGCGCTTCCGGTCCTGGCGAAGGCTCCTGTTGAGGGCCTGGCGCTGGACTTCACCGAGGCCGCCGCCGCCAACCTCGACGCCCTCGCGGCTGTGGGCGGACTGCCGGGCAAGCGCCTGGTCGCCGGTGTCGTCAACGGCCGCAACATCTGGATCAACGACCTCCAGAAGTCGCTGTCCACGCTCGGCACCCTCCTCGGGCTGGCCGACCGCGTCGACGTGGCCGCCTCCTGCTCGCTGCTGCACGTGCCGCTGGACGCCGCCGCGGAGCGGGACATCGACCCGCAGATCGTGCACTGGCTGGCCTTCGCCCGGCAGAAGACCACGGAGATCGTCACCCTGGCGAAGGCCCTCGCGCAGGGCACCGACACCATCGCCGGCGAACTCTCCGCCAACAGGGCAGCCCTGGCCTCCCGCGCCCGCTCCCCCCTCACCCGCGACCCGGCCGTGCGCGCCCGGGCCGAGGCCGTGACGGACGCGGACGGCCGCCGCTCCCAGCCGTACACCGAGCGGGCCGCGGCCCAGCGGGCGCACCTGGGGCTGCCGTTGCTGCCGACGACAACCATCGGTTCGTTCCCGCAGACCGGCGAGCTGCGGACGGCCCGCGCCGACCTGCGCGCCGGGCGCATCGACACGGCGGGTTACGAGGAGCGCATCCGGACGGAGATCCGGGAGGTCGTCTCCTTCCAGGAGAAGACGGGCATCGACGTCCTGGTGCACGGCGAACCCGAACGCAACGACATGGTGCAGTACTTCGCCGAGCAGCTGACGGGCTACCTCGCCACCCAGCACGGCTGGGTGCAGTCGTACGGCACCCGGTACGTGCGTCCGCCGGTCCTCGCCGGGGACATCTCGCGCCCCGAGCCGATGACCGTGCGCTGGACCTCCTACGCCCAGTCGCTGAGCGACCGCCCGGTCAAGGGCATGCTCACGGGTCCGGTCACCATGCTCGCCTGGTCGTTCGTCCGCGACGACCTGCCGCTCGGGGACACCGCCCGGCAGGTCGCCCTCGCCCTGCGCGACGAGGTCAATGACTTGGAGGCGAGCGGGACTTCGGTGATCCAGGTGGATGAGCCCGCCCTGCGCGAGACGCTGCCGCTGCGGGCGGCCGACCGGGCGGACTACCTGGCCTGGGCCACGGAGGCGTTCCGGCTCACGACCAGCGGGGTGCGGCCGGCCACCCAGATCCACACCCACATGTGCTACGCGGAGTTCGGTGACATCGTCCAGGCCATCGACGACCTGGACGCCGACGTCATCAGCCTGGAGGCCGCCCGCTCCCACATGCAGGTGGCCCACGAGCTGGCGGCCCACGGCTATCCGCGTGAGGCGGGACCGGGGGTCTACGACATCCACTCGCCCCGTGTCCCGAGCGCCGAGGAGGCCGCCGAGCTGCTGCGTACGGGGCTGAAGGCGATCCCCGCCGAACGGCTCTGGGTGAACCCCGACTGCGGCCTCAAGACCCGCGGCTGGGCCGAGACCCGGGCCTCCCTGGAGAACCTGGTCGCCGCCGCCCGTACCGTCCGGGCGGAACTGCCCTCCTCCTGAACGGGGTTGCCGGGGGCCGGGACGTCACTCGCGTCCCGGCCCCCGGCCGGGCGCGCCCGGGTCGAACGCGTACAGGTCGAGGATCTCCGGCATCGGGGCCGTGCCCGGGCCTCCGGCGTTCACCCAGGCTATGACGTCCTCGGTCGCGTCGGGGTCGTTGACCAGGCCGAGCCACACCGGCCGGGCCCCGGCGCGACGGGCCTCGGCCGACGGCTGTACGACGATGACGTTGGCCTGTTCGCACACGTCCAGGCACTCGGAGACGCGCAGTGGGACGGCCGAGCGCAGCCGCGCGGTCTGGGCCCTGTGGTCGCCCGGCACCTTGACCGTGCCGCAGCAGCAGTCCCGGCACACCGTCACTCTGCTGGGTGCGGAGGCCGTGGCCGAAGGGGTCGCTGATTCCGGCATGGCGCCGTCCGCCTCTCACCGGGGAGGTCCGCCCCGGACGTCGTGGAGGTGGCGACGGTGTGAGTGTCTGGCTCCCGGGTCGTGCCCGGTCACAGTGGCGGGACCGCGCCGGATTCACACCGGCTTCCTCAGCTCCCGTCGCCCGATTCGGCGGCCATCGTCTCATGACCCTCAGGACGGTCCACCGGCTGAGGCGCGGTGAAGCGGGCCGGGGCGCGGCAGCGGGCGCGGCGGGCGGCACGGCGGAACGTGGTGAGCACGGCGGGGCCGGCGAGCAGGATGGGCAGGTAGGCGATGGAGCTGTTCGGGTCGAGGGAGAACGGCCGGAAGGAGAGGTTGAGGAGGAATCCGAAGAGGTAGCCGGACAGGGAGCCGTAGACGGCGAGCAGAAGGACTTCGCGACGGCCGGTGGCGCGCGGGAGGAACCCGGCGAGCATGCCGACGAAGGCGCAGCCGAACATCTGGTACGGCATCCAGGGGCCGACGCCCCCGTGATGAGCGCGGAGGCGAACAGCGACGTGCAGCCGAGGGTGAAGCCGAAGCCCGGGCCGAAGACCCGCCCCGCGAGGACGAGGACGAAGAAGACGGTCTCGATGCCCGCCGTGCCCGCGCCGAGGGGGCGCAGCGCGGGTGAGGTCGACCTCGCGGACGGCGGGGACGCCCTTGTGGGCGAGGGTCACCTTGCGGGCGGTGAGCAGGTCGGGCCGGTCGGGTCCGGGGCCCTGGCGGACGGGTGCCGGGGTGTGGCCGGTCAGTCGGGTGCGCAGCTCGCGGGCGGTGCGCCTGGCGTCGCGGATGGACAGCGGGAGGGGGTCCCATCCGGCGGCGCGGCGGAGCTCCACGATGGGGGTGCGATGGCGGAGGTGCGCAGGATGTCGACGGGGGCGCCGATGCGGACCTGGCCGTCGCCGGAGAGGTGGAGTACGCGGTCGGCGTACTGGACGACGCGTTCGGCCACCCGCAACCGGTCCATCGGCGTGGGCGACACGATCGCCCTGAGGTGGGGCGCCTGAGGCACGGTCACACCGCCTCCGGGACACCCTCCTCGCGGTGGTGGCGGCCGAGCCAGATGCCGGTGACGGCACTGACGTAGCGCGCGCCGCACCGGTCGGACGGGACGACGAGCTGGGTGCCGGCCTCGTCCAGGTCGTGGTCGTCCATGCGGGTGGCGAGCAGGACCGGCGCGTTGCCGAAGTCCGCGTCGATCTCCGCCCAGGACAGCCTATGTACGAGTACGGGCCTGGCACGGCCCTGGTCTATCGGCCGACCCCCTCCGCCCGCCGGTGCAGCGCGAGCCAGACCCGGTCACGGGTCACCGGCAGCTCGGTGAAGCGGATGCCCGTGGCGTCCCGCAGGGCGTTGGCGAACGCGGGCGCGACGGGGTTGAAGGGGCTCTCGCTCATGGACTTGGCGCCGAGCGGGCCGGTCGAGTCGGAGGTCTCCGTGAAGTACACCTCGGTCCGGGGGACGTCGGCGTACTGGGGCAGCCGGTAGCGGCGGAACGCGGCCGTGGTGACCCTGCCCCGGTCGTCGACCCGGACGGTCTCGAAGAGCGTCGCGCCGAGCGCCTGGGCCACGCCGCCCTCGACCTGGCCCCGGCACTGCATCGGGTTCATGACCTTCCCGGCGTCGGCTGCGTAGACGCTGCGCAGGATGCGGATCTCGCCGGTGCCGGGGTCGACGGCGATCCGGAACCACTGGGCGTTGAAGGCGACGGAGCGCGGCGAGCCGCCCCAGTGCCCTTCGGCCGCGAGTTCGTCCGCCGCGCCGAGGGTGTGCCCCGCCTCGTACAGCTCCTTGAGCGTGACGAGCCGCCCGGCGCAGTCGACGGACTCCGCGCCGAGCACGCACAGGTGCCGGGCGACTCCGGTGTGGCGGGCGGCCAGGGTGCGCAGGCGCTGTTCCAGGGAGGTCTCGGCGAGGAGCACCGCCTTGCCCGCGACGACCGTCCCGGCCGTCCAGGGCCGCCGTGGTCATCAGGAACCCGACGGTGCAGAACCCGCACTGGTAGCCCTGCGCGTCAAGGAACTTGCGCTGTACGGGGTGGAGTTCGCCGTCCGACGCGGCCAGGCCCTCGACGGTCGTCACCGTACGGCCGGCGGCGCGCACCGCCGGGTAGAGGCAGCTGTGCACCGGCTCGCCGTCGACGTGGACGGTGCAGGCGCCGCAGTCGCCGGCGTCGCAGCCCTTCTTCACGCCGAACCAGCCGCGTTCGCGCAGATAGGTCCGCAGGCACTGGCCGGCACGCGGCTCCTCCTCGGACGTGCGTCCGTTGACGTGGAGTTCGTAGCTCATCGGTCGTCCCTTCCGGATGGATCGGTCAGCTCGCGGCGGACCTCTTCGGCGAGGCGCAGCGCCATGTGGCGGCGCCACTCGGGCAGTCCGTGGATGTCGTCGAACCACTCGGTGCCGGACACCGCCGCGTCGATGGCGGACCGCAGCCGCCCGGCCGTCGGCGGCAGCGGGAACCAGAACCGGAAGGGCCGGACCGTGGCGGCGGTGACCGTCACGGCGAGCGAGCCGTCCACCGGATCGAGCGTGCCGGTCACCAGGGCGCCGGACCGGCCGAGACCGTACAGCGATGCCTGCCGGAAGGCGGTACGGCAGCGCAGCGCCCGCGCGGGCAGCGTCACCGAGCGCAGCAGTTCGCCCTCCGCGAGGTCCTTGAGGCCCGCGCCCCGGATGAAGTCGGCCACCTTCACCTCGCGTACGGAGCCGTCCTGCGCCCGGAGCAGGCAGCTGCCGTCGAGCGCGGCCGTCAGCGAGATCATCGGCCCGGCCGGCAGTCCGTTGCACAGGTTCCCGCCGACGGTCGCCATGTTCCAGATCTTGAACGAGGCGAGGAAGGCGCGGCAGCACTGCTCGAAGAGCGGGGCGGCGGGCGCGTGCAGCGAGCGCCGCCCGTAGCGGGAGAGCTGGGCGATCGTGGACGTGGCGGAGATTTCCAGCGAGCCGTCGGGGTGGCGCGTCAGGGGTTCCCAGCCCATCCGGCTCAGGTCGACCAGTCGGCGCAGGTGCGGCTGCGGCTCTGGCCATGCTGTTGGCGGGAGTCCCTTCGGACGTACGGGAGGTCTACCGCGAGACGGTCCTCGGCCCCCTCCTCGCGGCCGGCCCGAAGTCGGGCCCCATGCTCCTGGACACCTTGCAGGCGTTCCTGGCCCACGACTGCTCCTGGACCCGCACGGCGGACGCCCTGCACATCCACGTCAACACGGTCCACTACCGCGTCCGGCGCATCGAACTCCTCACCGGCCGTGACCTGTCCCGGCTGGACAACCGCCTCGACCTCAGCAGCACGTGCCGGCCTCCCAGGAGCGACGCCTCCAACTCCCCCACCAGCAGGCAGCCCTCGTGCAGGGCGACGCTGCTCGGTTTGCGCAGCCGCTCCGCGACCGTGCCGGTCAGCGCGCCGTCCGGGTCCAGCGCGACCAGGCGGTTGTTCTCCCGGTCGGCCACGATGAGCGGGTCGTGGTGCGTGTGGCTGCGAGGCGGAGGAGGGCGACAACGCGGCAGACGCGCGTGCCACGCCCCGCGAGCCCAGCATGATCCAAACGAAAGGCCCTGGCTGCTGCGGCCCGGGAACGCGGCCTGGGCCCGGAGCGATCAGATGCTCGCCGGTGACGTCATGGCCAGCCGCTACTACCCGCGCGGTGTCACCGCGGCCCTCTGGCTGAACGAGGCCCCGGCACGGGGGTGAGCAAGGCGCTCACCCCCGGCCCTCGTCACCGGATCACTCGGGGCTGCCCGGCGGCAGCACGCGCACGGTCAGCGTCGCGTGCGGGTCCAGCGGCCACGCGACGGCCTCCTCCCCGGCATGTACGGGGGCCTCGCCGTCCGTCCGCTCGTCCAGCCGCGACGGGGCGAGCAGGGAACCGGGAGCGGCCGAGACGTGCGCGACGCGCTGCTCGGCACCGGGGTTGGCGAGGCGGAGGATCAGTCCGTTGCCGTCCTCGGCCGTCTTCAGGGCGCCGAGCAGTGCCCCCTGCGCGGTGAGGGCGCTGCGGTAGGCGTCCGGGGCGGTGCCCGGGCGGAGCTGCCAGGCCCTCGGCGGGGTACGGAACCGGGCGGCCGTCCGTACCAGGTCGTGGTCGCGAGCGACCGGGGCGCCCGTCACGACCGCCACCTCGAAGGTCTGCCGTCCCTGGCACTGGGCCTCCGGGGTGGGCAGCGCCGGTCCGGCGCCGGTGGTCCGGCTGCGCAGGTCGAAGCGGGAGAGCCAGCCCACCGAGCGGAGCAGGGTGACGACGATCTCCTCGTCGGCGCCGGTGGGCGTCTCACCGGCGCCGAGGCCCCGCATCTCGGGCAGTCCGGGGGCGATGAGCGCCGTGCGGTCCTCACCCCGGCCGATGGCGCCGAGGCTCTGCACGGGGGCGGAGCCGCAGACCGCCTCGTGCCCCTTCTCCTGGGGCAGGGGGCCCAGGTCCACGGCGACGGGGCGATCGACGAGGCTCCAGTGGCCGTCCCCGGTCCAGGTGCCGTCGCCGCCCCCGCCGGGAACGTGCAGCCGCAGCCGGTGGTCGGTCACCGTGTTGTCGAGCTCGATGCGCCAGCGCAGCAGCGGATCCCCGTGCCACCGCGACACCTCGATGCGTACGGGCACCTCCCGGGTGCGGGCGGCCCGTCCCTCGCGTGTAGCGGTCAGGCCCACCGGGAGGTCGAGCACCGCGTCGATCTCCATGACCTGGCGCACCGGCGAGGTCCGCACCCGGGAGGCGGTCAGCCTCGGGCGGACGACGCGGTCGTCGGCCGGGGGGTCGTAGTTGTACGTGTCGCCGCGGTCGCCGCCGTCCGTGAGCAGCCCGTAGCCCGCCCGGCGGGTGCCGTCCGGCCGGAGCCAGGTGAGCGAGGCGTCGGCGGCGGGGCTGAGGGTGCCCCCGTCCGGGGCCTCCAGAGCGGCCGTGTCCGCCAGGGCCGACTCGGCCTCGGCCGGCGGGTTGTCGCCCAGCACCACCCGTACGACGTCGCAGCCGAAGCCGGTGAGCTCGGGGGCGCGGAAGCGGAGGCGGTGGCGGAAGGAGGGGCGGGAGTCCGGCAGGAGGTCGAGGTCCGCCGCGAACGCGGTCTCCTCGCCCAGCGGTTCGGCCTCGAAGGGGATGCCGTTCCCGTCCGCGTCGAGGAGTGCGACGGGGTAACGGCCGGGCGCGGTCAGCACATCGGCCTCGATCACGCCTCCGGCGGTGTCGGCGTGCGGGTTGACCACGACGAGCCGCGCCTCGTCGTGCGGACGGTCACCGTAGAGCCGTACGTCGTAGCCGGCGCTCAGCAGTGCGCGCTCGACCACCAACTCGCCGAGCTGCGTGACGCGTTCGTAGCGGACGGCGTTCTCGCGGTGCACCTCGTCGACGCTGCATCCGCACAGGGAGTCGTGCGGGGCGTTGCGCAGGAGGAGTTCCCAGGCGTGCCGGAGGTCGGCGGCGAGGGTGGCGTCGTGCGGCGCGTGCAGGGCGACCAGGGGCTCCGCCCAGCGCTCCAGCAGGTTCTGCGCGGCGGTGTTGGCCTGCTTGAGGTACGTCCTGGCGGACAGGGTGCCGGGCAGGATGAAGGTCAGATACCCGGCCGGGTGGCGCAACTCGCCGTCCACCAGCGGAAGTGCGCCGACGACGGACTCGTCGCGGGCCGCGGCGAAGAACTCCTCCAGGGTGCTCTGGCGCAGCCGCGCCCCCTCTGCGTCGGCCACGGCACCCAGGGACGCGATCCGCCGCCCGGGGTCGGAGGGCGCGAGGTGGTCCCCGCCGTTCATCAACAGCCAGGGCCCCTGGGCGAGTCGCTTGCGTTCGCCGTCGAGGAAGGCGGTGAGACGGGCGGAGTCCGCCGCGTCGTCGCCGTCGCCCGCGCCCCAGAGGACTTCGGCCCCGTGGTAACCCTGGTTGACGGCGAAGACCTCGGAACCGTCCGGCGAGCGCCAGCGGAAGCGTGCGACCCCGTCCGGGGCGCCGCGCCACACCAGTGCGGTGTCCATCCCGAAGCCGTTGAGCAGCCGGGGGAGGTCGGCGGGGTGGCCGAACGCGTCCGGTGAGTAGCCGACCGCGGCGAGGGCGCCCTCGCCGGGGGCCCAGCGGCGTGCGGTCAGCAGGTTGCGGATCAGGTTCTCGCCGGAGACGAGCTGGTTGTCGGCCAGTACGTGCCAGGGGCCGAGGGTGAGCCGTCCGCCTTCGGCGTGGGCGCGCAGCCGGTCGGCGAGGTCGGGGCGCAGCGCGGCGACGTCGGAGAGGACGATCGTCTGCCCGTCGAGGTGGAAGGCGCTCATCCGGCCCTCGTCCAGCTGTGTGCAGACGCGTTCGGCGAGCTCGACGAGGCGGGCGCGGAAGGCTTCGAAGGGGCGGTACCACTCGCGGTCCCAGTGGACGTGGGTGACGACGTGGCAGTCCGCCTGGTGTGCCTCGGCTGTCGGGGCGTTGGGCGTCGTGGTCATGCGGGGGTCTCCTCGGCGAGGGGGTTGCCGGTGCCGCGCAGGGCGGTGGCGAAGCGTTCGGTGATGGAGGCGGGGCGGGTGATCGCGCCGCCGACGACCACGGCGTGGGCGCCGAGGCCGAGGGCCCGGGCGGCCTCCTGCGGGGTCGAGATGCGTCCCTCGGCGATGACGGGGACGTCGAGCCCGGCGGCGAGCGCGGCGAGGAGTTCGAAGTCGGGCCCGGGAGGCACGGGGGCGTCGGTGGTGTAGCCGGAGAGGGTGGTGGCGACGGCGTCCGCGCCCGCCGCGCGTGCGGCGAAGCCCTCCTCGACGGTGGAGACGTCCGCGATGACGGGCACCCCGTCGGCGTGGAGCGCGGTGATCGTCTCGATCAGGGTGAGGCCGTCGGGGCGGGGCCGGGCGGTGGCGTCGAGCGCGACGATGTCCGCGCCGGCGGCGGCGACGGTGCGCGCGGCGGCGAGTGTGGGGGTGATGTAGACGCCGGTGTCGCCCTGCTTCCACAGTCCGATCACGGGCACGGGTACGGCGGCTCGTACCGCCGCGATGTCCTCGGGCCCGTTGACGCGCACCCCGCTCGCGCCTCCCTGGAGGGCGGCCACGGCCATCCGGGCCATGATGCCGGCGCCGAACAGCGGTTCTCCGGGCAGCGCCTGGCAGGAGACGACGAGGGAGCCGGCGATGAGGCCGAGGGCTTCCTCGCGGGGCGTGGGGTGGTCTTGCGCGCTGTGCACGGGGGGCCTTTCGTTGTTCATGCGTTCTCCGCCCGGGTGGGCAGCGCCCGGGCGACGGCGGACCAGAGGGCCGCGGCGGCCTCCGACCAGGTCGTCCCGGTGAGGTCCGGCGTCGGTACGGGGGCGGGGTCCGGGCCGCCGAGCAGGCGGGCGGCGGCTTCCCGGAGCGACGCGAGCGCGGGTGCGGTGAGCGGTGCGTCGGGGTCCGCGGTGAGCTGTGCGGCCCGTGGCCCGGTGAGGGCGCCTGCCGCGCCGAGGAGTTGGACGGCCACGAAGTGGGGGTGTCCGGGGCCGACGTCCAGCGTCCAGGCCAGGGGGACTCCGCCGTCGGCCAACGCGGCCTGCAACAGGGTCAGTTCGCGTCGGTCGGCGACCACCTGGGCGGGCGGGAGCGAGCGCAGGCACGCCTGGGCGGCGAGGGCTCCGGCGGCCTCACCGACCGCCCACTCGCCCTGGTGCACCCGGTAGGCGGAGGCCGCGACCTGGGTCGCCCCGAGGTTCTTCGCGGCGGCGAGGAGATTGACCGGGGCCGGTGCCACGAGGGCCGACAGGGGGATCTGGAAGGGCGCGGTCGGCGCGTACGCGCTCTGCGGATGGCCCACCCTGCTGTGCAGGTCCATGTGGTACATCGCCAGGCCCCCGGAGTCGGCGAAGGCGGCCGCCCGGGCCCGGCCCGGGACGGGTTCCAGGTCCTGCTGCCGGACGGGGCGGGCCGTGCGCAGCCGTCGCGACTCGCGCAGATAGGGCTCCTCCGCATATCCGTCCGGGGTGCCGCTGATCTCCGGGACGAGCCGGAGTCCGGGGTTGCCGAGGCCGCCGTCGTCGCGGGGGCACTCGGTGCGAAGCCAGTGCAGGAACGCCTCGGACAGCCTCTTGGCCTCGGCGTACGCGCGTGCGGGGTCCTCCAGGGCCGAGGTGTCCGCGTAGTCGTTGCCCGCCCAGTTGATGAGGGCGGCGTCCCGGCCGCCGAGGACCGCGCCCTCGCGCAGCCGGCGGTAGGTCCAGAACGGCGGGTGTCCGTCGGGGCCGTCCTCGAACATGCGGTAGCGGTGCGTCCTGCCGTCCCAGCCCGCGATCTCCAGGGTGAAGGGCTGCGCCTCACGCCATCGGGCGTAACCGGGGGGTGCGTCTCCCACCGGCCCGGCCTCACCCGGGGGTGCCGTCTCGACCACGAAGCCGACCGTGCAGGACTGCACCGCGCCGGGCTGCTCCGCACCCGGCAGGGCCAGGGATTCGCCGTACGCGTCCCGGCCTTCGGATCCGCAGACCCAGGGAGCCCCGGCCATCGGCAGCAGGTCGCCGGCCTCGGTGGCGTCGCAGAAGACCGCACCGGTCAGCGTGGTGACGCGCTCATCCCCGGGGACCCGGAAGTCGATCCCGGTCACCCGGTCGCCGTCCTTGCGCACGGCAACGGGCGTGAGCCGGCGCAGGACGGTGAGCCTGCCCGCCGCGATGTGCGGGGCCAGCAGCGTCTCCAGGGCCTTCTCGGCGGCGGCCGGTTCGCAGCACAGGCGGCTGACCCAGCCTCCGCCCGGGTTGTCCACGCCGTCGTACTGGGCGCGGATCGCGGCGCGGAAGGCGGCGTAAGAGGACGAGGCGCCGCCGGTCTCGATGTGGGGGTGCTCGTCGAGTGCGGGGACGAGCTGGGTGGTTGCCTGGCCGCCCAGTCGGGTGCGGGCGGCGGCCAGCAGGACGGTGCGGCCGGCTCGTGCGGCGGCCAGGGCGGCGGCGACGGCGCCGAGTCCGGAGCCGACGACCACCACGTCGGCCGTCCGGTCGGATGCGGTACGGGTCACCGGGACTCCTCGGGGTGGGTGGGGGTGAGGGCGAAGTCGGCCTCGAAGGTGCGGTGCCAGGGCAGGCGGACGCTCGCGGGCACCAACGCGTGCCCGAGTTCCGGCAGTTCGGCCGCGCACCGCGCCAAGCCGTCGGCAATCCCGGCGAGGACGGGGTGGTCCGGCGGTACGTGGTCGTGGGCGCCGAGCACACTGCCCAGCGTGGTGCGCGCGGCCGCGCGCACCCGGGTCATGTAGCCCCAGTCCTCGATGAACCGGTGGGCGAGCAGCAGGCGGTGGGCCCGCTCGTCGAAGGTGCCGGCCCGCCGGGCGAGGACGACGGTCACACCGTGGGCGACGGCGGTCCCCAGGGTGTTGCCGGCGGTGTTCCATCCCGCGTATGCGGTGAGCCGGTCCGCGGTGCCCGCCCGGTGCAGGGCTTCCACGAGGAGCGGGTCGGCCCCGTTGGGCTGGGCGCAGTCCGCAACGGCCACCTCGTGGCCTTCGTCGAGGAGTTCACGGGCCCGGGCCGCGAGGGCGCGGGCGGTCGTGACGGCGGACCCGGGGCGGTGGCCGGGCGGGGCGACGGCCCAGTCGCCGGACCCGTCCGGGGTGTGGACGAGGAGGTGCAGACCGGCTTCCCGGTCGCCGGTGAGCACGGCTCCGCAGGCGGCGATCTGCCCCGCTGCGGTGTCGGCGACCGGCATGTTCTCGTACGGGGCGACGGTACGCAGTCCGGCCGGGTCGACGGCCTCCACGGCGACGGTCACGGGCGGCCCGCCGAAGAGGTCGCGGAGGGTACGGGCGATCAGCGCGGTCACGGCCTCGTCGGCTCCGGGGCGCACGGCGACCCGGCTGACCAGGCCGAGGCGGTCGCGCCAGAGCCGCAGTTGGGCGAGCTCGGCGGTGGCCAGGCCCCAGGGGGCGGTGTCGTCCGCGCCCACGACCAGGGTGTTCAGGCGTCCCCGGGCGACGAGGTCCAGGGCGCCGAGGTTCAGGGTGTGGTTGCGGAGGCGGCGGCCGAGGAAGTCGGCGCGGACGGCCTCCGGGACGCCGCTGGGCTCGGCGGGGCCGGCAACCTGCTCCTCGGCCCGGTGCAGCGCCGCGGAATAGCGGTGCAGGGCGGGGCCGTACGGGTTCCAGTAGTCCGGCTCCTCCATGGCGTCGGCGGAGTCCGGGGTGCGGGTCACCAGGGTGACGCCGTGCACCGGGCGGCCGGATCCGGCCCAGGCGGCCAGCCCGTCCCAGTCGCGCAGGACGTCGTGCGCGGACGCGGTCCCGGTGCGGGAGGCGATCAGGCCGCCGTGCCCGAGCATCTCCAGGCTCACGACGGCCGCGTCGCAGTCGCCCGCCCGTTCCGCGAGCCAGGCACTGAGCCCGCGCGGGTCTCCGGGGGTACGCAGTGCGGGCAGCAGGTCCGACGGGGGCAGGGCGAGCCGGACGCCGGCGACGGCGGCGATCTGGGCGGGCAGCCCGGCGCAGGCCGGACGCTCGTCCAGCGGCAGGAGGGCCACGACGGCCTCGGGCCGGCGGGGTTCGTCACTCACGACAGGGTTTTCCTCAACGGGTGGTGGGGGCGGGGCGGCGGCTTCAGTCCCGGGGCCGGAGCGTTTCCCGGGCGTGCTCGGCGGCGCCGAGGGCGACGGCGTCGGCGCCCAGGGCCGCCGTGGTGACGGGCACACCGCGCAGGAGGGGCAGGGTGTGCTCCTCGACCGCCCGGCGCAGGGCGTCCCCGTACCAGTGGCCGGATGCGATGACGCCGCCGGCGAGCACCACGACGTCCGGGTCGAGGGCGCTGACGATGCCCGCGAGGGCGGTGCCGAGCGCGGTGCCGCCGCGCGTCAGGACCGCGCGGGCCTCCTCGTCGCCCGCTCCGGCGGCGGCGGCGACGGCGCGGAGGTCGTCCGGAGCCCGCTGACCTTCCGGGGTCGCGACCCCCAGGAGCCGGGTCATCGCGGGCCCCGAGGCGACGGCTTCGACGTGTCCGGTACGCCCGCAGGGGCAGGGCAGCCCGGCTGCGCCGGGGACCGGAACGTGGCCCAGGTGTCCGGCGGCGCCGTGCGCCCCGGTGAGGACCCGGCCTGCGACGGCGAGGGCGCCGCCTATGCCGGTGCCCGCCATGACGCCCACGGCCGTGTGCGCACCGGCCGCCGCCCCGGCGGACAGCTCGCCCGCCAGGAACGCCTGGACGTCGCCCAGCACGGCGACGGGCAGGCCGAGCACGCCTTCCAGCCGGGCCGCGAGCGGTGTGCCCGCCCAGCCGGGCAGGGCGTCGGTGGCGGCGGCGATGGTGCGCCCGTCGGGGGCGACCACCCCGGCCGTGCCGACACCGGCCTCGGCCACGCGCAGCCCGTGGGCCCGGCCCGCCGCGCGCACGATGTCCGCCACCCGCGCGGCGGCCGCGATCACGGCGTCGGGGCCCTCGGCGGCCGGGGTCGCGGTCTGCGCCCGGGACAGCACGTGGCGGTCCCCGTCGAAGAGCACCGCGACCGTCTTGGTGCCACCGATGTCGATGCCCAGGAGAGCGGTGCCGTCGTCGGGCCGGGGGCTGGGTTCCCCGTCGGCAGGGTGTCTCATGGGTGTGGCTCTCTGGTGATGGTCAGCCGGTAGTCGTAGCGGTCGGCGCGGTAGAGGCTCACCGCGCGCTCCACGGCGCGGCCCCGGATGTCGCGGGTGACGCGCTCGACGTGGAGGGCCGGGAACTGCGCCGGCACGGAGAGGAGTTCGGCCTCGCGGGGGCCGAGGACCGTGGCCCGGATCATCTGGTCGGCCTGTTCGGGGGCGGCCCCGGCCCGCTCCAGCCGGCCGTACAGCGACTGCGGATCGCCCTCCTCGACCAGGCCGGGGACGAGCGCCTCGGGCAGCCACACGTTCTCCAGGCACATCGGCTCGCCGTCGGCCAGGCGCAGGCGTTCCAGGTGCACCACGGGGCTGCCGGGGGCGAGGAACAGATCGCGGGCGCAAGCGAGATCGGCCTCCGCGCGCTCCAGGACGAGGAGCCTGCTGGCGGGCTTCATGCGCCGGCTCCGGATGTCCTCCGAGAACGAGGTGAGGTACAGCGTCTTGCTGATGGTGGAGGGGTCGGCGACGAAGGTGCCCGCCCCCTGCACACGGTAGACCCGGTTCTCCTGGGTCAGGCGCTCCATGGCACGGCGCACGGTCATGCGGCTGACGCCGTAGCGCTGCATCAGCTCGCGTTCGCTGGGCAGCGGCGCGTGCGGGGCGAGGCCGTCGTCGATGAGGGCGAGCAGTTCGGTGCGCAGCGTCTCGTGCTTCGGTGCGCGCTCCTCGGCTCCGGCCGGGTCGCCCTGCCGTCCTGTCGTTCCCTTGCCCGCCGCCGTACGCTGCGGCTTGTGCGCTTGCTGTGTCATCCCTTGACCGCCCCCTCGCCCACTCCACGGAAGAAGTACCGCTGCAGGCTGAAGAAGAGAACGAGCAGCGGGACCACGGCCATCATCGTGCCTGCGGCCACGACTCGCTGATCATTGGTGAAGGTGCCGGACAGGTACTGGATGCCCACGGTGAGGGTGTAGTGGGCCGGGTCGGACAGGACGATCAGCGGCCACAGGAAGTCGTCCCAGGCGAAGACGAAGCTGAAGATGGCGACCACGGCGATGGTGCCGCGCACGGCGGGCAGGGCGATGTGCGCGAAGCGCTGCCATTCGCCCGCTCCGTCGAGCAGTGCGGCCTCCTCGACCTCCCGCGGCAGGTGCCGGAAGGCGTTGCGGAACAGCAGGACGGACAGGCCGGTGACGGCGGTCGGGAGCATGACGCCCAGCAGGGTGTTGTTCAGCCGCAGGGAGCGCATCATGAGGAATTCGGAGACCATGATGGACTCGAACGGAATGATCATCGTGGCCAGGAAGATGCCCATGGCCAGCCCGCGCCCCCTGAACCGCATCCGCGAGAGCGCGTAACCGGCGAGTGAGCCGAAGAGGCAGTTGGTGACCGCGCTGCCGGCCGAGACCAGCAGCGAGTTGAGGCCGTAGTGGAACACCGGCACGGTGCGTGCGGCGTCGGCGTAGTGGCTGAGCGTGGGGTGGTGCGGCAGCAGTTGCGGCGGATAGCCGAAGACCTGCTCGCCGACGCCCTTGAGGGAGGTGGACAGCTGCCACAGGAAGGGGCCCACGGTGAGGACGAGGACGGCGGCGAGCAGTACGTAGCGCACGACCAGGCCCAGGACGGCCCGGCGTGAAGCGGGCCGTCGGGAGGACGTCCGCTCGCGGGGCGCGGCGGCGGGCGCCTGGTGGCCGGCCGGGGCGGGTGCGGTGGTGAGGGCGGTCTTCACGCCTGCTCCTCCTTGGAGTTGAGCCTCGTGACGAAGACCGAGAGGCCGAGGGTGGCGACGAAGAGGGCGAGGCTCATCGCCGAGGCGTACCCGGCCTCGCCGCCGAGCCCGAGGCCGGTTTCGCGGATCGTGTACACGAGCGTGCGGGCTTCGCCGCCCGGGCCCGCGCTGCCGTTGCTGAGGGTGTAGACCTCCGCGAAGACCTTCGCCGACGCGATCGAGGCGAGGGTGGCGACCAGGATCATGGTGGGCCGGAGCAGCGGCACGGTGACGCTGAAGAAGCGGCGTACCGCACCGGCGCCGTCGACTTCGGCGGCCTCCAGCAGGGACCGCGGCACATTGGCGAGGGCCGCGAGGTACACGACCATGTAGTAGCCGAGGCCCTTCCACACGGTCATGGCCATCGCGCTGATCAGCAGCCAGTGGGAGTCGGTCAGGAACGGGACCGGCTCGGTGACGACGTGCAGGCCGCGCAGTGCCGAGTTGACGAGTCCGTCGCTGGAGAGCAGCCACGACCAGATCAGACCGGCGACGACCATGGAGGCGACGACCGGGGAGTAGAACACGGCCCGGAAGAAGCCGATGCCGGCGATGCGCCGCTGGACGAGGACGGCGACCAGGAGCGGCAGGACCACCATCAGCGGCACCACGATCACCACGTAGAGCGCGGTGTTGCGCAGGCTGAGCCAGAACTGCTCGTCGTGGATGAGCCGTCGGTAGTTGGCCGCGCCGGTGAAGTGGCCGCCGCCCAGGGTGCTGGCGTCGGTGAACGACAGGATCGTGGTGTTGCCGAACGGGACGATGAAGAAGGTGAGCGCGACGGCGAGCGCGGGGGCGAGGAACAGCCAGGGTACGTACCAGCGTCGGCCGGTCACGGGAACCTCCGTGCGGAAGGGAGCGGCGGGCGGGCCGGGGCGCGTCCTGCCCGCCGCGGATGTGCGGGGTGATCAGCCGGCGGTGATGGCGTTGGCGGCGTCGACGGCCTGGTCCAGGGCCTTCTGCGGGGTGAGCTTGCCCTGAAGCGCGAGCTGGACCTTGCCGACGACGGCCTGGGTGACGCGTGCGTCGTACTGGACGGGGACCAGGTTCTGCCCCTTGGCGATCTGCTGGGCGGAGATCCTGCGTGCCTGCGCCTCGACGGAGCCGTCCCCGGCGTCCGTGAAGTAGGGGTCCTTGAGGGCCTTGGTGACGCTGGGCAGAACGGTCACGATCTTGCTGAAGGCCAGCTGGTTCTCGCTGTCGGCCATGTACGAGGCGAAGGCGACTGCCGCGTTGCGGTTCTTGCTCGTCTTGGGGACGAGCAGCCCCATGACCGACATGTTGGTGGCGCCCGACTCACCGGTGATCTGCGGACCGACGGCCGTCTGCTCGGCGATCTTCGGCGCGTTCTGCTTGATGATGGTCAGGAAGTTGGGCCCGGAGGGGAAGAGTCCGACCCGGCCCGCCTGGTAGGCCTCGGTCTCCTTGCTGTGGTCCTGGGTCAGGGAGTCCTTGGGGTAGACGCCCTTCTTGTAGGCGTCGACCAGCTTGGCGAGGTAGGCGGCGGCCTCGGGCGTGTTGAAGGTCCACTTCCTGCCGTCCTTGTCCAGCAGGGGGACCCCCTGCTTGGCGAGGTCGGTGATGAACCGGTTCTCCAGGGCGGGGTGGGCGCCGTAGAAGGAGCCCTTGCCCGCCTTGGAGAGGGCCCCTCCGTCGGCGAAGAGCTCGTCGAAGGAGGCCGGGGGCTTCGCGGGGTCGAGGCCGGCCTTCTTGAAGAGGCTCTTGTTGTACATGGTCACCTCTGAGGTGAGGTACCAGGGGATGCCGTACGAGCCGCTGCGCCCGGGCACCGTGAACGCCTGCCAGGCGCCGGGGATGTAGTCGGCCTTGACGTCGGACGCGGCGGTGTCCATGTCGATGAACTGGCCCTTGGCCTCCAGCGCCTGCGCGAACTGGGGGTTGAGGTTGACGACGTCGGGCAGCGTCCCGGCGGCCGCGTCGGCGGTCAGCTTCTCCTGGGCGCCCTGGAAGGGGATGTCGACCCACTTCACGTTCACGCCGGGGTTCTTCTTCTCGAAGGCGTCGATCACACCGTTCACGTACTTCGTGAAGGTGGGCTTCAGCTGAAGCGTCTCGAAGGTGACCGTGCCCTTGAGCGGCCCCTTGGCGGCACCGGCGGGCTCGTTGCCGTCGTCGGACGAGCCGCCGAGACCGCAGGCGGAGGTGAGGGCGCCGATCACGGCGACGGCGCAGACGAGGCGGAGACCTCTGGACGAGGACATGACGCTCCTTGGGGCATTCCGGGGGCACGGCCGGAGGGAGAAGAGGATCGACGCGGAGCCGAAGACCAAGTGGTCCGTACCACTTGCAGGGTTGAGTGTGCTCAGCCGCGCCCGTGGCGTCAAGGGGCGGCCCGCAACTTTCTGACCGGACCTCCCCGGCGCCCGCCCACCCTTCACGGGGAGCGGCCAACCCCTTGCGGCTCACGGTTTTACGTGCGTTGATATGCGCCAACATCTCAAGAGAGGACCAGCGATGCCCTCCCTCCCCACCCGGCGCACCTTCCTCGCGGCGCTGCCGCTGACCGCTGCGGCACTGAGCGTTCCGCTCACGGAAGCGGCGGCCCACCCGTCCGGACACGGCAGACATACGGACCACTTGAAGAGGCACCGCGCCGCCGGCACCCAGGCCGCGAGCTTCGGTGAAAGCGCCTGGACGGCCGGTACGCCGACCGCTCCCGGGCCCACGGTCGCCCGTGAGCTGCTGCACCAACTCCCGGGCTCCGCAGGCGGATCCGAGCTCGTCGTCTCCAACAACCCCGAGACGGTGACCGGCCCCGGCTGGCTCATGCAGCACGCCCGGACGACGAGCACCCGCGGCGGCTCGGCACACGCCCTGTCGGGCACCTTTCCGCTGTACCTGTACCACCAGAACAGCACCGGCAAGACGGCCTGGCTGCACGTGCTGGTCTCCAACCCGGGCACGGCTCCGGTCACCGTCTCCGCGCGCGGCGCCGCGTGGACCAACGCGGACAAACCCCTGGTCCAGGACCCGGCGGCCCGTGCCGGGACCGGCCCCTGCTACGCCACCTCGGCCGACTGGCTGTCCGGGAACGTGAAGCAGTACCTCTCCCCCGCCCAGGTGGCACCGGGGCGCGTGGTCGAGGCGGCGCGCCTGCCCATGACCGGGTCCATCCTCGACGGCCTGCTGGAGATCACGGCGAGCGCCGGGGTGTACACGTACACGGTCGTCACCACGGACGGCAGCACCACCACCGCCGTCAACCTCTCCCAGACGGACAGTGCGGCGGCGCCCGGCAACATCGTGTCGCAGACGGACACCACCTACGGGCGCGAAGCGGGTGTGTACGGTGCGTCGAGGTGGGACACCGGGCGAGCCGCGGTGGACGTGGCCGGTGCCGGGCACCACCTCGGCATCGCGGTCAACACCACGGTCCGCCAGGTCGCGGCGCTGGACCAGACGTCTCCGGCCACCGCCGCGCTGAGCGACTCCTCGGCCCGCAGCTGGGGCAACTACGGGCTCCGCTACGCCGTGGACCTGGAGCTCCGCAACCCCGCTCCGGCGGCCCGGACGGTCCGCCTCACCTTCGGATCCAACGTCACGGCCGCGACCGACGTCCCGGGCAACACCTGGAACGGCGCGATGGCCCTGTCGGTGGACGGCGGCGCCGAGGAGATCCGCACGGTGTACGTACGCCCCACCGTGCCCCGGGACGAACTGGCGACGCTGACCGTACCGGGCGGCGGGAGCCGGCGCGTCACCCTGCGCTTCATGGTGCCGGGCCTGATCACCGCGGGCTCGCAGCTTCTCCTGGAGAGCGTGTAAGGGTCACCGGGCCGGGGCCGCCGCCCCGGTCCGTCTCGCGCAGGGTGACGGCCCCGCCCGCCGGGATCGCCACGACGCCGCCGCTGCCGGTGGGGAACTCGACCGGTGCGGTGCCGTGGTTCAGCAGGAAGAGCCAGGAGCCGTCCGGGCCCGCGCGGCGTACGGCTTCGACGTCCTCGGGAGTCTCCGCCACGGGGCGCAGTCCCGCGTCCCGGGCGAGCCCGCGCAGCAGCTCCCGCAGCGTCGCGGCCGACGCGCGGGTCGCGACATAGTGGCTGGTCCCGGAGCCGTGGCGGTGCCGGGTGACGGCGGGCCCGCCCGGCACGGGTCCGCCTTCGGGGCCCTCCGCGAACCGGACGACGGTCTCGCAGCCGTTCGGCTCCACGCGTTCGGCCCAGTGCGTGGCGGTGGTGGCGTCGCTGAGTCCGGCCGTCACGCCGTCGCGCAGCGGGAGGTATTCGTCGACGCGCAGGCCGAGCACCGTACGCAGCGCACCGGGGTAGTGGCCCGGGTGCACCCGGTCCTGTCCGTCCACGACCCCGCTGAAACAGCCCACCGCGAGGTGCCCTCCGGCGTGGACGTACCGGGTGAGCGCCTCGGCGTCCTCGTCGCCCAGGAGGTAGAGGTTGGGGGCGAGCACGGCCTTGTAGGGGGCGAGTTGCGTGCCCGGGGGCACGACGTCGCAGGTGATGTTGAGGCGCCACAGCGCTTCGTACCAGTCACGGACCAGGTCGAGATAGCGCATACGGGCGGACGGGCGGGCCTCCGCCTCCAGCGCCCACCAGTTGTGCCAGTCCAGGAGGAGGGCGACGTCCGCTTCGACGCGGCTGCCGGCGACCTCGCGGAGTGCGTGCAGTTCGGTGCCGAGGTCGACGGCCTCGCGCCAGACGCGGGTGTCGGTGCCGCCATGCGGAAGCATCGCGGAGTGCCACTTCTCGGCACCGGCGCGGGACTGCCGCCACTGGAAGAACATGATGGCGTCGGCGCCCCGGGCCAGGTGGCCGAGGCTGTTGCGCCGCATCTCCCGGGGCTGCTTGGCGATGTTGACCGGCTGCCAGTTGACGGCCGAGGTCGAGTGCTCCATGAGCAGCCAAGGGCGTCCGCCGGCCGCTCCCCGGGCCAGGTCGGCGTTGAGCGCCAGGTCGATGTGCCCGTTCACGTCGTGGGCGGGGAGGTAGTGGTCCAGGGAGACGATGTCGCACGCGGCGGCGAGCGCATGGGCGTCGGCCTTCTTCTCCAGGGTGCCCAGGAGGTTCGTGGTGACGGGGATGCCCGGTGCGGCGGCACGGAGGATGGCGGCCTCGGCGTGGTACCGGCTGACCAGAGCGTCGCTGGAGAACCGCCGGTAGTCGAGGTCCTGGCCGGGGTTCCTGAAGGCGGTGGTCTCCCGGGGCGGGTCGATCTCCTCCCAGTCCCCGTAGCGCTGGCTCCAGAAGTCGGTGCCCCAGGCGTCGTTGAGGGCGTCCAGGGTGGTGTAGCGGTCGCGGAGCCAGTCGCGGAACGCGGTGGCGCTGACCTCGCAGTAGCACAGCGCGTTGTGGTTGCCGAACTCGTTGTGCACGTGCCACAGGGCGAGCGCCGGGTGCCCCGCGTAGCGTTCGGCCAGGGCCGCGACGACCCCGTCGGCGGCCTCGGCGTACGCGGGGTGGCTCGGGCAGAAGACCTGCCGGCTGCCATGTGCCAGGCGGGTGCCGGAGGCGGTCACCGGCCGGGCGTCCGGGTGCAGCCGGGTGAACCAGGGGGGCGGGGCGGCGGTGGGCGTGGCGAGGTCGACGGCGATGCCGTGCGCGTACAGCAGGTCGAGCACCTCGTCGAGCAACGTGAAGTCGTGCGCACCGGGGCGGGGTTGGATGCGGGACCACGCGAACACCCCCACCGTGACGAGGTTGACGCCCGCTTCGCGCATGAGCCGGGCGTCCTCCCGCCAGACGTGGGGTGGCCACTGCTCCGGGTTGTAGTCGCCGCCGTACGCGATGCCGCCGAGCCTCCTGCGGAGCTCCGACAGGGGGTCGACGGGCCGGGCGGAGAGGTGTCGCGGTGTCATGCCTTCACCGCCCCCGCGGCCAGTCCGGCACGCCAGTAGCGCTGGAGCAGGAGGAAGGTGAGCACGATGGGAACGACGGAGACCGCGGCCCCGACGATGGTCAGGGTCTGCAGCTCGGGCAGGCGGCTGGTCTGTGACTGCCAGGTGAACAGGCCCAGCGTGACCGGGTAGAGGTCTTCGTCCTGGAGCATGATCAGGGGCAGCAGGAAGTTGTTCCAGATGACGACGAACTGGAAGAGGAAGACCGTCACCAGGGCCGGCGACATCATGCGCATCGCCAGGGTGCAGAAGATCCTCAGCTCACCGGATCCGTCCATCCGGGCCGCCTCCACGACCTCGTCGGGCACGGCGGCGGTGGCGAAGATCCGGGCGAGATAGACGCCGAAGGGGCTGACGATGCTCGGCAGGAACACCGACCAGAAGGTGTTGGTCGCGTCGGCCTGGGCGAAGAGCAGGAACAGCGGCAGGGCGAGTGCGGTGGCCGGGACGAGTACGCCGCCGAGGATCACGGAGAAGATCGCCTCCCGCCCCTTGAAGCGGTACTTGGCCAGGGCGTAACCGGCCGCGGCCGCCAGCGCCGTGGCGACGGCGGCGCCCGCTCCGGCGTACCACAGGCTGTTGAGCAGCCAGCGCGCGTAGACACCGTCCTGTTGGGTGAACAGCGCGCGCAGATTGGCGCCGAGGTGCCAGTGGGACGGCAGCAGGCCGGGAGTGGACACCAGATCCCCCTGGCTCTTGGTGGAGGCGACGAGGAGCCAGTAGACCGGCAGCAGCATGTAGCAGGCGGCCAGGGTCATGAAGGCGACGGCGCCGGCCACGGGCAGGTGTCTGCCCGGGGCGGAGCGCCGCCGGAGGGGGGCGTGTGCTCCTTCGGTGCGGGTGAGAAGGCTCATCCGTTCCTCCTGGAGGTGAAGCGCAGAAAGGCGAACGACAGGAGGAACGTGACGACGGCGAGCAGGACCGCGAGCGCGGCCGCCTCGCTGTAGTTGTCGCCGGAGGCCAGCGAGTAGGCGGCCAGGTTGGGCGTGTAGGTGCTGGTGACGCTGGTGGCCACGGACCGGAAGACCTGCGGCTCGGTGAAGAGCTGGAAGGTGCCGATGAGGGAGAAGACTCCGGTCAGGACGAGCGCGGGGCGGATCATCGGGACCTTGATCCGGGTGGCGATGACCCACCCGGCGGCACCGTCCACGCTCGCGGCCTCTTCGACGTCGGCGGGCAGGGCCTGCAGGGCCGAGTAGAGGATGAGCATGTTGTAGCCGGTGTACGTCCAGGTGACGACGTTGCCGATGGAGAAGAGGACCATGTCGTGGCCCAGGAGGTCGACGTGCGTGCCGGCCGACTTCATCAGGTCGACGACGGGTGACAGGCGGGGGTCGTAGAGGAAGGCCCACATCAGTGCGGCCACCACGCCCGGAATGCCGTAGGGGACGAAGTAGACGAGGCGGAAGAACCGCTTGAGCCGTGCCACGGTGGAGTCCAGCAGCAGGGCCAGCAGGAGGGCCAGGAGCAGCATCACGGGGATCTGCACGACGGCGAAGACCGCGACCCGTACGACGCTGTCGGCGAAGAACGGCTCCCGGACGACGGCCGCGTACTGCTCGAAGCCCGCGAACACGGAGTGGGTGTGTCCGAAGGTGCCGCCCGTGCGCTCGGTCTTGTGCAGGCTCTGCCAGAAGGCGTAACCGACGGGGACGAGCGTGAAGAGGACGAACGGGATCAGGAACGGGGCGAGGAAGGCGTAGGGGGTGAGGCCCGGGCGCGCCGGTCGGCGGCGTGGTCGGGCCGGGGCGGAGGTGATGGTCACGTGGGTGCCTTCGGCAGGGGAAGTGCCCCCGCCGCCGGGGCGGCGAGGGTGTCGGGGGCGGGGTGCGGAGCTCAGCCGGTGACGTCGAGGGACTGCTTGCGCAGGGACTCCACGCTCTGCGACTGGGTCTGCTTCAGCACATCGGCGAGCGTTCCCTTGCCTCCGACCGCGCCCGCGGTGCCGTCGCTGATGTAGCGGTAGGTGTCCGTCATCGTGGGGCCCCAGGTGAAGCCGGTGTCCACGTGGGCGGACGCCCGGGCGAAGACGTCGAAGATCTTCTGCTTGCCGTAGAAGTCCACCGGCTTCTGCAGGGCGGGCAGTTGCAGTCCGGCCGTGGCGGCGGGGTAGAGACCGCCCTCGCGGTTGAGGATGTCCAGCGCCTTGGCGTCGGTGTTGAGCCAGAGGGCGAACTCGGCTGCCTCTGCGGGGTGTTCGCTGCCGGTGAGAACGGCCGTGGTGGAGCCGCCCCAGTTGCCGGCCTGCTGGTCGCCGGCCTTCCACTGGGGCATGGGGGCGACGGCCCACTTGCCCGCGGTGGACTTGGCGTTGTCCCGGATGGTGCTGTAGCCCCAGGCCGCGCTGATCCAGGTGACGACCTCACTGTCGTTCCACGCCTTGTACAGGGCGGGCGAGAATCCCTGGAGGTCGGTGGCGACGAGCTTGTCGTCGATGAGCTTCTGCCAGTAGTCGGCGACCTGACGGCTCTCGGGCCGGTCGACGGTGACCTTCCAGGCATCGCCGTTCCGCTCGAACATGGTGGACTTGTTCTGCCAGAGGAGGCCGGTGAACCAGTTGGGGTCGGTCTGCGAGTAGTGCGTGATGTACTTTCCGGCCTTCTTGATCCTCACCGCGTCGGCCGCGTACTCCTCCCAGGTGGCGGGCGCCTTGAGACCGAGCTTGTCGAAGACGTCCTTGCGGTAGAAGAGCGCCATGGGTCCGGTGTCCTGCGGGACGGCCCAGACGCCGTCCTTGCCGTCGGAGCCGAAGTCCACCTGGGACCAGGTCCAGTCCACGAACTTGCCCTGCGCGGCGGCGACTCCGGGGCACTTGGCTATGTCGCGCAGCCCGTCGCGGAGCCGGAAGCTGGCGAGCGAGTCGTACTCGATCTGACCCAGGTCGGGTGCCTTGCCGGCCTTGAGCGCGTTGGACATGTTCTGGTACGTACCGGTGTTGCCGGAGGGCGTGGTCTTCAGCTTCACCTGGATGTCGGGGTGCCCGCCGTTCCACAGGTCGACGGCCTTCTGCATGCCGGGCACCCAGGACCAGTACTGCAGCGTGACCTTGCCGGAGGACGGCTTGCAGTCCGAGCCGCCCGCCGCGTCGGTGTCGTCCGCACCGCCCCCGCCGCATCCGGTCACCGCCGCGAGCATCAGCGTCACCGCGCCGATCATGCATCGTCTGACGGAAGTTGAGGACCGAAGACGCATCGCCATGGGGGCGCTCCTTGCCGGGGGTATCCCGCTCGGACGAGCGGTGGGCGCAACCCTCACGACAGCAACACGCAAATGTCAAGAGCTGTAGGGCGATTCGTGCGACAAAAGCTGACCGTCCGCACGGCCAACCAGCCGCCATTGCAAGCCCTTTAACCTCACTGAGCAGCGAAGATGCCATCAGGCACAGGTTGTTCGGTTCACGTTCTCGTCATACGCAATCGATTACGCTACGGTGTCCGCACAGCGAAGCTACCGCGAAGTAGGGTCCGTGCGGCCCTGGCCGGTCAGGCGGAGGACCGGGCCACGAACTCGGCCTTCACCCGCACCGTCCGGGGTACCGTCCGGCCGTCGAGGCGCCCCTTGAGCAGCTGCGCGGCCGCGCGCGCCACGTCCTCCGCCGGGTAGCGGATCGTCGTGAGCCGCGGGCGTACCAACGAGGCGAAGGAGGCGTCGTCATGGCC
Organism: Streptomyces sp. NPDC008163; assembly: GCF_042956885.1. Classification (NCBI taxonomy): domain Bacteria; kingdom Bacillati; phylum Actinomycetota; class Actinomycetes; order Kitasatosporales; family Streptomycetaceae; genus Streptomyces; species Streptomyces sp. NPDC008163. Next base: position 229,079 of record NZ_JBIBHG010000013.1, read on the forward strand.
CACGAGGGCCACCTCACCGGGGATGTCGACCCCCAGCTCCTGCGCCTTGTCCAGCGCGCCGACGGCCAGCACGTCGTTGGCGCAGAAGACCGCGTCGGGCCGGTAGCGGTGGCTCATCAGCTCCGCGAAACCGGCGGCTCCGGCCTCACGGGTGTGTTCTCCCCGTGCGACGAGCTGCCGCGGGAGCGACATGCCGAACTGCGGGGCGAGACTCCGGAGCAGGTCGAGGCGGGGGTCGCCGCCGGTCGCGTCGTGCGGGCCCGCGATCATGGCGATGCGGCGGCGCCCCGAGGCGGTCACGCGCTCCAGGGCCTGCCGGGTCGCGGCCCGGGCGTCGGGTGCGACCGTGTCGACCGCCCCGAAGGGGACGTCCGCGCTGACCGTGACGGGTGTGCCCGTGAGGGTCAACGCCTCCAGGTCCTTCGGCAGGAGCCGGAACGGCGTGATGACGATCCCCGCGAAGCGCTGCTGGACCGCCTCCGCGAGCAGTGCGCGCTCCTCCTCGCGGTCGGCCCGCGTGTTGCAGACAACCACGTGCAGACCGAGGGCGCGCAGCTCTTCCTGGAGCGTCGCGGCGAGCTGGGCGAAGAAGGGGTTGGCGATGTCCGGCACGATCAGGGCGACCAGGCTGGAGCGGCCGGTCCGCAGGCTGCGTGCGGCCGTGTTCACGGTGAAACCCAGCTCCGCGATGGCTGCTTCGACGGTGGTGCGGGTCTCGGGCGCGACCGCGCGCTTCCCGGACAGAACATAGGAGACCGTGGCGGTCGAGACACCGGCGAGCCGCGCGACGTCCGCCATCGTGACCCGCTCCTGCACCGCTCACGCTCCCTTCGCGGCCACACCCTACTTCACGGGGCGCGGGCCGCTGGAAGCGCTTGCACCGTCGCGCGGGGCTCCCGGGGCGCACCCCGGGAGCCCCGCACCGCTTCGGCCCGTCCTGCCTCAGTCCTTCGCGGAGAGCGTCGGCAGGTAACCCTGTGCCTGACCCTTCGCGTTGGGGTGGTAGCTCTCGTGCACGGGGATCCGCGTGCTGTTCAGCCACCAGTCCGCCGAGCAGATCTCGTGATTGGTGAAGGCGCCCCGTACGTCCCCGAAGGCGAAGCCGTGTGCGGACGCACGGCCGGAGACGACGGAGTCGATGGTGTCGGCCGCGCCGTTGATCGCGCTGCGGCTGGTGTCGCTGATCCCGAAGGAGCAGGAGCCGCCGATCTTGTACAGGTGCGGGTAGCCCAGCACCACCACACGGGCGTTGGGCGCCCGGTTGTGGATCTGCGTGTACACCTGGTCCAGCCGGCCGGGAAGCTGGCCGGTGGCGAAGCTCTTGGCCTTGTTGACGGCGCCGACGCAGGCGTCCGTGCCCTGCAGTACGCACGTCTGCATGGCGTCGGCGAAGCCCGCGTCGTTGCCGCCGATGCTGATGCTCACCAGTCGCGTGGACGAGTTGAGCGAGCCGAGCTGACCGTTGATCACATCCTGGGTGGTCGCTCCGGAGCAGGCCGCGAAGACGAACGACGACGGGCTGTTGGCCGTGGCCCACAGCTGGGGGTAGGCGTGGGGGCTGCGGTGGCACGATCCGCTGTCTCCGGTGTAGTCGCCGGCCCCCTCACCGGACGAGTAGGAGTCGCCGAGGGCCACGTACGGTCCGGTGGCGGCGGAGGCCGGACCGGCCCCCAGCAGCAGCGCGGCGGTCGAGAGCAGGGCGAGCAGCGTTGCGGAGAGGGCATGTACGGGTCTCACGAGACCTCCAGGGGCTCGATCGCGCGAATCGGATTGACGTGTACGCGTCACATCACTTCTATGGCACGGCGAGAATCCCGGGAAGACCCTGAGCAGGATTTTGTTGTGTGTTGAGTGAAAGATCAGCTGATATCAGTGGATAGAGGGACTTTGCGTACGCCTAGAAGGTGAGGGTGAGGACGTGCCGCAGGGAACTCGCCGCCGCGTACCCGGCGCCCGCCTCCGCGACCGTCCACATCAGTGCGGCAAGGGCGCTGAACGGAGCGATGCGCCGGTAGGGCAGGCCGGTGGCACCGGCCAGGTGAGGGGTGAGGGTGCGGACGACGGGCACGAAGCGGGTCAGCAGCAGCGCCTGTCCGCCGCGCCGGGCCATGAGCCCTTCCGCCCGCCGCCAGGTGGCGGCGGGCACGCGCCGGCCGACGGCCGTGGTGCGCAGCCGGGTGCCGAGCAGACATCCCGTGCGATGGGCGAGGAGGTCTCCGGTGATCACCGCGCCGGTCACGACGGCGATGACCAGGGAGAGCCGCAACTCCCCGGTGCGGGCAAGGGCCCCGGCGGTCAGCAGCAGCGTGAGGGTGGGGACGAACGCACCGATCAGGAGAACGGACTCCGCGAGGACTCCCGCCGTGAGGATGAGATAGGCGGCCGGGGCGGGCACACCACCGAGCGCCGTGGACAACGCGTTCACCGGTCGGCCCGAACGGGCGCTCGATCGGCGAACGCGTCCGGGGACACGGCCTCGGGCCGCCGGAGCTGCCATACGCGGGCCGGCGGAAGGTTGGCCCACACGGTCCAGCGCCCCGTCGCGTAGCGGCGGTGGTAACCGGTCATGATCTCGTCGACCTGCTGGTGGCGGCGGAACTCCGCCCGGCTGGACAACAGACTCCGCGCCGTACGCGTACCGAGATACGCGAAGTAGGTGAGGGTGCCGCCCGGGCGGAGCAGTTCCAGGTACCGGTCCATGACCGCCGCGGCCTGGCGGGGGGTGAAGTTGGTGAGCGGAAGTCCCGAAACGATCACGTCGTAGCGGCGGCTGGTGTCCAGTTCCTCGACGAAGCCCTGATGGACACGCGCCCGCACGGCTCCCCCGGCCAGGTGCGGATGGTGGTGTACGAGGCGGCGCAGCCCTTCCGTGAAGCGCGGGTTGGCGTCGACGACGTCGAGGCGGCTGCCCGGGCCCAGCTGCGGGATGACGGCGCGGGTGACCGCTCCGGTGCCGGCGCCGGCCTCCAGAACGGCCAGGGGCCGGCCCTCGGCGGCGCGCAGCGGATCGGTGAGCGCTCGTGCCAGGGCCTTGCCGCTGGGGGCGACGGCACCGGTGGTGCGCAGGTCCCGTGCGGCCTCGATGAGGAACATCCAGCCCTCGGCATGGCGCTGCGCGAGGACACGGTCGTGTGAGTTGGTCCAATCGTCCATGGATTCGACGCTATGGAGCGGGACGCGCCGGGGAGTCCGCCGATGTGTGACCGCTCTGCCCTACGAAAGTACGGGGTGCGGGTGGCGGAAGGGCGGAGTCCGCGCGCCGGCGGTCCGCCTAGGCTCTGGCACGTGAGCTGGAAAGAGCGGCCCTCATGGAGGGCGTACGGGCGCTGGGGCCTCGTGGTCCTGCTGACCCTGGCCGCCGTGCAGAACAACGCCTCCACCTCGGGCGGCCGGTATCTGAGCCTGCCGAGCGCAGTGGCGCTGACCTGCGGTGCGGCGCTGGTCGTGCGCCGCGGGCCCTGGTACGTGGCCCCGGCGCTGACCACGGCCGCGGCCTCGGTGTGGGGGTGGCCGATGCTGCCCCTCCTGCTGCTGGCACTCTTCGACCTGGCCGTGGCCCGTCCTGCCCGGATCGCGGTGGGGTGCGCGGTGATCGCGCTGGCCGCAAACGTGGTCACGAAGCCCGCGGTCTCGCTGTGGACGCCTCAGCAGTACGGCTCCAGCCTGTTCCTGCTGCTCGCCGTGGTCGGCGGGATGTGGCTGGGCGGCCGACGCCGTCTGGAGCAGGCCCTGCACGTCCAGGTCGAGCATCTGCGTATCGAGCGGGAGCTGCGCGAGAGGGCCGCCCGGGCCGGCGAGCGGTCACAGATCGCCGCCGAGATGCATGACGTACTGGCCCACCGCCTGAGCCTGATCGCCCTCCACACGGGCGTGCTCGTCACCCGGGCGGACGACCTGCCCGCCCCGGTCGTCGAGCGGCTGTCCCTGCTGCGGACCGCCTCCACCGACGCGCTGGCCGATCTACGGGATGTCCTGGGCGCCCTGCGCGACACGGAGCCCTCCGCGCGCCCCGCCCCGCCCGTGCTGCGGGAGCTGGGCGAACTGGCCGAGCAGGCGCGCGCGGCCGGACAGCAGGTGGACGTCCAGGTGATCGGCGAAGCGGAACAGCTCCCCGCGGCCCACCGTCTGGCCGTGTACCGCATCGTCCAGGAAGCGCTGTCCAACGCCCGCAAGCACGCCCAGGGCGCCCCGGTCCGCATCCGGCTCGACTACGGTCCGCCCGCCACCCTGGTCGAGGTCACCAACGCCCCGGGGACACCGGCCACCGGCATCGTGGACTCCGGCTTCGGCTTGGTAGGACTGAACGAAAGGGTCAACGCCCTGGGCGGAGACCTCCACGCCGGGCCCGGCGGCGCCGGCGCCTGGCGGCTGGCCGCCCGCATCCCCCACCCCTCCGGCACCGAGAAGAACGGCTCCTCCACATGATCCGCGCCCTGATCGCCGACGACGACGCCCTGGTCCGCCTCGGCCTCGCGGACCTCCTGGACGGCGACGACGGCATCGAGGTGGTCGCCCAGGCGGCGGACGGCCTGGAGGCCGTCGCACTCGCCACCGCCCACCGCGTCGACGTCGCGCTGGTCGACGTACGGATGCCGCGCATGGACGGCATCGCCGCGACCGCCCGGCTGCGGGCCCTGCCCCACCCGCCGGGCGTCATCACGCTGACCACCTTCGACCTGGACGAGTACGTGTACAGCGCGCTCGCGGCCGGGGCCGACGGCTTCCTCCTCAAGGACACCGACCCCGCCGAGATCCTGCGTGCGGTGCACCTGGTCGCCGCCGGGTCGGCGATGCTGCACCCCAGCGCCGCCCGCCGTGTCATCGACCGCTTCCACCGGACCGGCCGGCCCGAGGCCACTGCCGCCCGCTCCCGGCTGGACCGCCTCACCCCGCGCGAGCGCGACGTGCTGGCCCTGCTCGCCCAGGGGCAGACCAACGCGGACATCGCCGGCCACCTCCACATGCGGGAGAGCACCGTCAAGGCGCACGTCAGCCGCATCCTCACCGCGCTCGACGTCACCAACCGGGTCCAGGCCGCGCTGATGGCCCGGGACGCGGACCTCACCCCCTGAGGCGCCCCGGGGCGTCACCCGGCCGTGCCTCGTGGTGCGGGGACACGGTCAGCGGACGCGGACCGCGTGCAGGACGAGCGCGGACTCCGGGTGCGGGCGCGGGAGTGCGAGGCCGATGCCGGCAAGGAACTCGCCGGTGACCTCGGTCTGTTCCGGGGACGGGCGAGCAGCCGGGTGTGCCCCGTTCCCGGAGGGCGGGGGGCCGACCGGTGCGAGCCGGTAGACGCCTTCCGGGTCGAGGCCGGTGAAGCGGGCCCGGGACGGGATCTCCGCGCGGGTCGCGGTGAGCTGGACGTACGCGAGCAGGGCCTCGCTCCCGTCGGGGGCGACGACGGCGGTGAGCGAGGCGGCGTCGTCGTCGGGGCTCTCGTGGCGGAACAGGCGGCCGGTGTGCAGCAGGGTGCGGTGGCGCTTGTACGCGGCGACCCAGGCGGCGAGTTCGGTGCGCTCGGCGTCGGTGGCGGAGGTGATGTCCCACTCGATGCCGAAGTGCCCGAACAGGGCGGTCGCGGCGCGGAAGGCGAGGGTGTGGGTGCGGCCGGTGCTGTGGCAGGTGGTCGGCCCGACGTGGGCACCGGTCAGTTCCAGCGGCAGCAGGAGGTTGGTGCCCCGCTGGATCTCCTGCCGTTCCAGGGCGTCGTTGCAGTCGGAGGTCCAGACGCGGTCGGTGTGCTCCAGGATGCCGAGGTCCATGCGGCCGCCGCCCGAGGCGCAGCTCTCGATCTCCACACCGGGGTGGCGCCCGCGCAGCTCGTCCAGGAGCCGGTAGGCGGCGGTGGTCTGTTCACGGACCGCGGCGCGGCCCTCGTGGCCGGGTTCGACGAGGTCGCGGTTGTGGTCCCACTTGAGGTAGGCGATGTCGTACGTGGAGAGCAGGGTGTCGAAGCGTTCCAGGAGGTACGCGTAGACCTCGGGGCGGCACAGGTCGAGCACCTGCTGGTTCCGCCAGTCCGGCGGCAGCCGGTCGGCGGCGTGCAGCGCCCAGTCGGGGTGCTCCCGCAGGAGCCGGGAGTCGGGGTTGACCATCTCCGGTTCGCACCACAGGCCGAACTCCATGCCGTGCGCCCGGACATGCTCGATCAGCGGGTCGAGGCCGTCCGGCCACACGTCCGGGTCGACGTACCAGTCGCCGAGCCCCGCGGTGTCGTCGCGGCGGCCGAGGAACCAGCCGTCGTCCAGGACGAAGCGCTCGACACCCACCTCCGCCGCCCGCTCGACCAACGGCATGAGGCGCCGCGGGTCGTGGTCGAAGTAGGTGGCCTCCCAGTTGTTGAGGACGACGGGGCGCGGGCGGCCCTCCGGGTCGGGGTGGTGGGCGCGGGAGCGCAGCCAGTCGTGGAAGCGGGGCGTGAGGCCGTTGAGGCCGGCCCCGGAGTACGCGGCGCAGAGCCAGGGCGTCACGTACTCCTCCCCGGGTGCGAGGGCGCACTCGCCGGGCAGGAGCAGTTCGCCGGTGCCGATCACGCAGCCGGTGTCCGGCATGCGTTCCGCGTAGTAGCGCTGGTTTCCGCTCCACGCGAGGTGCACCGACCAGATCTCGCCGTCGTCCCAGCCGAAGCCGGGCGTGCCGACGGACAGCAGGGCGGGGCTGTCGTGGCCGGGGCGGCCCCGGCGGCTCTCCCGCAGATGGGTGGCGTGCCCCAGCGAGTGGCGCTGGGGCTGGCGCTCCTTGGCCCACCGGCCGGTGAAGTCCATGGCCTCCAGCGCGCGCGAGGGAATCGGCAGCACCGGTGTCAGCTCGTCCAGCTGGTAGGGGTCGGTGCCGGTGTTGCGCAGGCCATGCCGGAGGCGCAGCAGTCCGGAAGGGGTCAGTTCCAGCTCCGCCCGCCACTCCAGCAGGCTGTGCGGGTCCTCGGCGCGGACGGTGATCCTCGCGCCGTCGGCGTGGACGGTGCGGGCTTGGGTGAACGAGGGCGACCAGGCCGTGCCCGCCCGGTGGCCGATGAGCCCCGGGCGGCCCTGGTGGACCTGGGCGTTCAGCGGGAGGAGCGAGGTGCCGGTCACCGTGTCGCCCAGCATCCGGGCGGTGACGTCGGAGAGTGCTCGCCCCCAGTGCAGGACGCGCCCGTCCGTCTCGTCGACGACCAGGCTCACCCCGGCGGCAGTCAGGTGAACGGACATGTGCGACCACCCCGTACTTTTAATTAGACCCTTTTAATAAAATGGACTGCGGTAGGTTTGCAGGCCATGAGGGACACGTCAAGAGGCGGAGTGGACTCCGCGATGGTGAGGCAGCTCAACGCCTCACGGGTGCTGGCGGTCCTGCGGGCGGCACCCGAAGTCCCTTGGTCGTCCAACGACTTGGTAGCGGCGACGGGGATGTCCCGGCCCACCGTCCTGGCCGCCGCCGGTCATCTGGTGGACCTCGGCTGGGTCAGCGGGTCCGTGAGCCGCGCCCCTGCCGGACGCGGCCGTCCCTCCCGCGCGTTCGCCCTTCGCCGTGACGCCGGGTACGTGCTGGGCGTGGACATCGGCGCACGGACGGTCAGGGTCGCGGTGGCCGATCTGGCCGGCCGGGTCATGGCCGAGGACGAGCACGCCTTCAGCGATCCGGGCATGCCGTCCGGTGAGCGGCTGGAGGCGGTGACCGGGACGGCCACCGGCGCCCTGGAGCGGGCCCGCGTCTCCGGCGAGCGGCTGCTCGCCGTGTGCGCCGGATCGAGCGGCACGGTCGGAGCGGACGGGACGGTCCGCGTCCGCTCCGGCATCCCCGGCTTCGTGGGCGTCAATCTGCCCGACGCGCTCGCCCGGGTCTTCGACTGCGCCGTCGTCGCGGAGAACGACTGCAATCTGGCCGTCATCGCGGAGCGCTGGCTCGGGGTCGCCTCGGACTCCGAGAACGTGGTCTGCATGCTCGCGGGTGAACGGCTCGGGGTCGGCATCGTGGTGCACGGCGGCCTGGTGCGCGGCCACGGCGGGGGCGCAGGTGAGCTCGGATTCCTGAGCCTGATGGACGGCTTCACCGCGGCCGAGGGGCTGGCCTCCCGCGCCCGGTCGGAGGGACGGCGCCGTGTGCAGGCCCTGGCCGCGCGGCACGCCGGCCGCCTCCCCGAGGACATGCCTGGCGCGGTGCTGCACGCCCTGGCGGGGGGTGACGCGGCGCGGGTGGACGCCCCGCTGGTCTTCGAGGCCCTGCGCGCGGGCGACACGGCGGCGCCGGAGCTCCTGGAGTACGTGCTCGGCCCGGCCGCCCGCGCCATCGCGACCGTCTCGCTCCTCCTCGACCCGGAACTCGTCGTGATCGGCGGCGCGGTCGCCGACGCCGGTGACGTGCTGCTGCCCCCGCTCGAAGACATGGTCGCCCGGCTGACCGAGGCTCCCCCGAAGCTGGCGTTCTCCCCGTTGAGCGACCGCGCCGTCGTGCTCGGCGCGGTCCGCCTGGCCCTGGACACGGCACAGGCGAGGTTCCACGATCGGCTGGTCCCGGCCCCCGGGTGACCACCTGCGCGGCCCCCGCGTTGCGAAGGGCGGAGTCGGCGCGAACGATGGACGAGGGCCCGAGGCCCGAGGTGGGGGGCTCAGTCGCGGCCCGCGCGGTCGCGCGTACAGGGCGTTCGCACGCCCATGACTTGGAGCGGACATGACCGATCTTCCTCCTCCGATCACCCCGTACCTGGAACCTGCGGCGAAGGAGCTGTGCGAGGCGACCGATCCGCATCCGCGGATCTACGAGGTCCCCCCGGAGAAGGGCCGGGACATCCTGCTCGGCCTGCAGAGCGACGCGTCCGTCCCCCGTCCCGAGGTGGACGAGGAATGGGTCGACGTCGACGCCGGCGAGTGGGGCACGGTCCGTACCCGCATCATCCGGCCCGCCGGGTCCACCGCTCCGCTGCCGGTGGTGTTCTACATCCACGGAGCCGGGTGGGTCTTCGGGGACGAGAAGACCCACGACCGTCTCTTCCGCGAGCTCACGGTCGGCGCCGGGGCGGCCGGCGTCTTCCCGGTCTACGACCGCGCGCCCGAGGCGAAGTACCCCACCCAGGTCGAGCAGAACTACGCCGTGGGGCGGTGGGTCCTGGAGCACGGCGCGGAGCACGGCCTGGACACCTCGCGGATCGCCGTCACCGGCGAGTCGGTCGGCGGCTGCATGTCCACCGTGTTCGCGCTGATGAACAAGGAGCGCGGCGGGATCGACCTCAGGGCCCAGGCCCTGCTCTACCCGGTGACGGACGCGGGTTTCGACACCCCGTCGTACCACCAGTTCGCGGAGGGCTACTACCTCACCCGCGACGGCATGAAGTGGTTCTGGGACGCCTACACCACCGACACCGCCGAGCGCGCCGAGCACCACGCCGCACCGCTCCGGGCCTCCCTGGACCAGCTCAGGGGCCTGCCCAGGACCCTCGTCATCACCGATGAGGCCGACGTCCTGCGGGACGAGGGCGAGAGTTACGCGAACAAGCTGCGCGAGGCCGGGGTGGACGTGACCTCCGTCCGGGTGGCGGGCATGGTCCACGACTTCCTGCTCCTGGACAGCCTGCGCGACACCCGCGCGGCCGACGTCGCCCGCAAGCTGGCCGTGGACTTCCTCCACGGGGCGCTGCACGGCGACTGATCCGAACGACGGACCGGCCTCCTCCCCCGGCGGGCAGGAGGCCGGTGGTGTGCGGCCGTATCAGGAGGTCAGGGTCCAACGCTGGTTGCTGCCGCTCCCGCAGGAGTAGAGCTGGATTCTGGTGCCGTTGGCCGTACCGGTGCCGACGGCGTCGAGGCAGAGCCCGGACTGCACGCCGACGACGGTGCCGTCCGAATTGAGGCGCCACTTCTGGTTGTCGCCGCCCCAGCAGCTGTAGATCTGGATCCTGGCGCCGCTGCCGCTGCCCCCGGCGTCCAGGCACTTGTTGCCGTAGACCCTCAGCTCCCCGGCGGCGGTGTGCTCCCACTTCTGGTTGGCGCCGCTGCCGCAGTCGTACAGCTGGACCGCGGTGCCGTCCGCCGTGGCGGAGTTGGGCACCTCCACGCAGCGGCCGGAGCCGACGCCCTTGAGCTGGCCGCTCTGCCCGCCCTCCTCGCCGCCGTCACCGGGTCCCGTGGGCGAGCCGCCGTTGAGGGCGTTCAGGACGGAGGTGTACGCCGCCTTCTTGCTGCCGTCGTTGTTGAACAGCAGCGGTGTGTCCCCGGAGCGCCAGGAGTCGCTGTCGCGTACGCCCCATACGGTGATGCCGAGGCAGCGCGAGACGGCGAGGCAGTCGTTGACGACGTTGGCGTAGGTCGAGGCCGAGGCGCCCTGGATGTCGAGCTCGGTGATGGCCACGTCCACGCCGAGGGCGGCGAAGTTCTGGAGAGTGGTCCGGAAGTTGCTGTCGTACGGGCTGCCGCTGTTGAAGTGCGACTGGAATCCGACGCAGTCGATCGGCACACCGCGCTGCTTGAAGTCCTTGACCATGCTGTACATCGCCTGGGTCTTCGCCCAGGTCCAGTTCTCGACGTTGTAGTCGTTGTAGCAGAGCTTGGCGGCCGGGTCGGCGGCGCGCGCGGCGCGGAAGGCGGCCTCGATCCAGTCGTTGCCGGTGCGCTGCAGGTTGGAGTCGCGGCGGGCGCCCGAACTGCCGTCGGCGAAGGCCTCGTTCACGACGTCCCACTGGGCGATCTTGCCCTTGTAGTGGCCCACCACGCCGTTGATGTGATCGGTCATGGCCTGGCGCAGCGTGCTGCCGCTGAGGCTCTGCATCCAGCCCGGCTGCTGGGAGTGCCAGGCGAGGGTGTGGCCGCGCACTTTCTTGCCGTTCTGCACCGCCCAGTTGTACACGCGGTCGGCGTTGGTGAAGTTGAACTGCCCCCGCTGCGGCTCGGTCGCGTCGATCTTCATCTCGTTCTCGGCGGTCACCATGTTGAACTCACGCGAGGCGATGGAGGTGTACGCGGAGTCGCCGAGCTTTCCCGAGGCGATGGCGGTGCCGAAGTACCGCCCGCTCTGCGCCGCGGCGGCGCCGAGAGTCGTCTCGGCGGCGTGCGCGTCCGACGGTGCGACCAGTGCGGCGGACGCGCCCAGGACGCCGACGAGCAACGCCGGCAGCAGTGCGCGGAGCGGCCGGCTGAGAGCCGGTCGCGGAAGGGCGTAGGAGCCCATGGCTGTGCCTCCTCGGTAGGGAAATCACGGAAGGGCCGAAGCGCGGCGGGCCGCATGGCCCGCTCAGGAACGGATGATTGAGGTTTTGACCGTGGATCGTCAACACTTCGGTCAAAGAATGTTTCAGTTTATCTTTCGAAATATTTCGAAACCCTTCACTGCTGATTTTCAGGGCCCCAATACCGCGTGGTCTTGGTTGTGAACGCCATCATTCACGGCTTTCAACACCCCACACCGAGTCACTCTCGAAACATTTCGAGCCTCGCGGGGAACACGTGGTCCCATGCCTGTCCGCGCTGCGTAACGGTACGGAACGGGTGGCGCGGAACGTCCGGGTCCGGGCGCACACTGCCCGTGCGTCCTGCATTGGACGCACACATCGCGTGTGCGGAACATCGGGGGAACTGATGCGCGGAAAAAGGAAGTTCTACGCACTGGGGCTGGCCGTCGCGGCCGCCCTGGCCATCACGGCGTGCGAGCCGGGCGGGGGCGACGGGGACGCCGGTGGCGCGGCGAGTCCGTCCGCGAGCGCGCCGGGGAGTCCGTCGACGAGCGCACCGGCGAGTCCGTCGCCTGCCGCACCGCCATCCAATGGCGGGAGCGGGTGGCAGTACGAGGACCGGCAGACGCCCCCGGAGGGCTCGGTCTGCGACCACGGGGGCCAGGGGCCCTACGGCTCGGTCGAGTCCGTCAGCTGGGGCGGCGAGAGCCCGACGGTGATGGGTCTGGTCTTCGGCATGTACGAGTGCGACGGCTCGGACTTCACGTTCCAGCCGACCAGTGCGACCGGGGCGGCGACGCAGGTGCGGATCGACACCCGGCACCTGAAGGTGGTGCTGGACGGCGCACTCGCGAAGGACATCGGGACGAAGACGCCGTCCGTCGACCTGTTCCTCGACCGGATGGCCGCCATGCAGGACAACGGGCAGCTCAAGGGCCGTCAGGCACCCCAGTTCTACTTCCGCACGGACGTGCCGGACGACGACCCGAACTCGCTGCCCGACGACGAGCACCAGCTGATCTACCTGTACCAGATCATCGGCGGCAAGTAGGCGGATGAGGCCGGCCCTCCCGCGACGGACACGCGGCAGGGCCGGTCGCGTCAGCGGGTGACGACGTGGCGTTCGTCGGGGACGCAGTGGGTCATCCTCAGACCGGTGACGTCGCGCGCCGGATTGTCACCGAGGCGGGAGAGGCGCTCGCGGTCCCCGTCGGTGAGGGTCTGGCCGGGCAGCGGCTCCAGGCCCTTGACGTCCGCGGGGGTGATGCGGAGCCCTTCGCCGATCTTGAGGCCCAGCTCGTTCTCCACGAGCAGGAAGTGCCAGACCATCCGCTCCTGGACCGGCCGGTCGCACTGCGAGAGCAGGTCGACGAGGTTGTGCACGAGGTCGTCCCGCTCCCACTGCTCCATCAGGAGGTAGCGCTGGCCGGCCTGGAGGTAATCGTTGGTCCGGGGGATGCGCTTGCGGGTGAGCCGGCCACGCACTTCGGGGCCCACCTCGTCGTGCACGGGGTAGTGCGCCTCGCGCAGACCGCCCGTGATGGACGGCTCGTAGTTGACGATCGGGTTACCGCCGCCGCCGTCCACGTGGTAGGTCATCAGGCCGTCGCGCTGGTTGGTGCGCACGGTGGCGTTCTTGGCCTGGTTGACCGGCAGTTGCAGGTAGTTGGGCCCGACCCGGTATCGCTGGGTGTCGCTGTACGAGAAGGTGCGGCCCACCAGCATCTTGTCGTCGGAGAAGTCGAGCCCGTCGACCAGCACGCCGGTGCCGAAGGAGATCTGGTCGTTCTCGGCGAAGTAGTTCTCCGGCATCCGGTCGAGGACCATCCGGCCCACCGCCCGGGGCGGGAAGTCCTGCTCGGGCCAGGTCTTGGTGTCGTCCAGCGGGTCGAAGTCCAGCTCCGGGTGGTCGTGGTCGTCCATCAGCTGGACGAGCAGTTCCCACTCCGGTTGGGCCCCGCGCCCCACCGCCTCGTACAGGTCCTTCGTGGCGTGGCCGAGACTGTCGGCCTGTACGTTGGCCGCGTCCTCCTCGGTCATGCTGCGCACGCCTGCCTTGGGCATCCAGTGGTACTTCACCAGGAAGGATTCACCGGACTCGTTGACCCACTTGTACGTGTTGACGCCGAAGCCCTGCATGTGGCGGTAGTCCGCGGGGATGCCGCGCGGGCTGAACAGATTGACCAGCATGTGCATGGACTCGGGCGTCTGCGACATGAAGTCGAAGATGCGCCGGGGCTGCTGCTCGAACGTGACGGGGTCCGGCTTGAGGGCGTGGATCACATCGGGGAACTTGATCGCGTCCCTGATGAAGAAGACGCCCAGGTTGTTGCCCACGAGGTCCCAGTTGCCGTCCTCGGTGTAGAACTTCACCGCGAAACCGCGCGGGTCGCGCGCCGCCTCGGAGGAGTCCCGGCCACCGATCACGGTCGAGAAGCGCACCGCGACGTCCGTACGCTTGCCGCGCTCCTGGAAGAGCTTCGCGCGGGTGAAGCGGACGATGGGCTCGTCGCCCAGGGCTCCGTACGCCTCGAAGTATCCGTACGCGGTCACGCCCCTTGCGTGCACGACGCGTTCGGGGATCCGCTCGCGGTCGAAGTGGCTGATCTTCTCCAGGAACTGGTAGTTCTCCAGCGTGGCCGGGCCGCGCGCGCCGACGGTGCGCTGGTTCTGGTTGTCGTAGACGGGATGGCCCTGCCGGTTGGTGAGCGTCTCGCGCTCGTCTCCGGCGGCGGGGCCCCTGCTCGATACGTCCGTCACGTGCGTCGACTCCTTCGGAACATGTACGTATGCGCCTGTTCCTCAAGCTATGCGACGTTTACGCACCCGGCAGGGCGGGCCGCCCCGGGCGGGCGCGCGGACACGGCCCGCCCGGATTCGGCCGTTCGGGTCGCCCCTCCACCGTGTCAGAGCAGCAGGATGATGGCGTACACGAGGAAGAACGCCGCGATGAGCAGCGTCACCCCGATGATCAGCGCCATCGGGGCCTTCGCCCAGCCCTTCGGCGGGTTGTACGTGATGTCCTCGGGGCCCGCCCCCGACAGACCGCTCTCGGGGGGCGGGGTCTCCCCGGGCGGCACCGCGCGGCGGGGCTCCGGTCCTGTGGTCTCGCGGGGTTCCGGATCCGGGTCCGGGGTCTGCGAAGGAGTCATGTGATCCACGTTCCCCGATGACCGGCTGGTTCGCCCGCCCACGGCCGGCGCCGGTGATCCGGCGCCGGCTCTCTCTCCCCTTGCCGCCGCGCCGCGTCAGCCCGGCCAGCTGCCCGTCAGGCGGCGGGCGCTCACCGCGCCGGAACGCTGTATCGCCGCCTTCACCACGGCGAAGATCGCGCCCTGGACAGCCGCGGCGAGCAGGATCTCCCGCCACCGGCGGTCCTCGTCCATGGCGTCGGGGGCGTCGCCCTCGCCTTCGACGACCTTCCACACCTGCTTGAACGCCATGCCCGCGAGCATGCCGCCGGCGGCGCCGAGGACGAGCCCGACCGGCTTGTAGGCGATCTTGGCCGCGTTCACCGGCGGTGGCTCCGGCTCCGGCGGACCAGGAGGACGGCGGCGATCACGGCACCGGCCGCGAGCAGCGGGGTGCGGTTGGCGCGGGCCGCGGTGGCGGCCTGGCCGGCGGTCTCGCGCAGGGGTTCGGGCGCCTTGTCCGCCGCGTACTGCCCGGCCCTGGCCGCGCTCTCGCGCACCTGGGCGGCGGCCTGGGCCGTCTTCTCCAGGACGGGGTCGGGGGTGCGTTCCTTCAGCTTCTGGGCGACGAGTGCCGCCGTGTCGCGCACCTGGCCGGTGGCCAGGGCGGCCTTCTGCGCGGTCTGCTGCTTCACCTCGGCCGTCCTCTCCTTCGCCTGCGCCTTGATGTCGGCCTTGGCGGCCAGTGCCTCGACGGTCATCCCGAGTTCGTCACGGGTGTGCTCGACCTGCCTGCGCAGATCCTCGGGGGTGGGATTGCCGTTGTCGGTCCGGTGCGTTTCGCTCATCGGTGTGCCTTTTCCTTGATCTCTGCCACATCGGCCTTGACGCTGTCGATGGCCTGCTCGGGTGCCGGCGTACCGGCCTCGGTGATCTGCCGCTTCGCCGCCAGGGCGGCGACGGCGGCGGCCGCCGCCAGCACCGCCGTGACGACGAGAGCCGCCGCCCACACCGGCAGCACCAGTGCGAGGGCGACGATGGACGTCGCCACCAGGGCCTGGGCCGTCAGGAAGCCCAGCAGGCCGGCGGCGCCGAAGAGGCCGCCGCCCTTGCCGTACCGCTTGCCCTTCTCGGTCATTTCCACCCGGGCGAGCTGCATCTCCTCCCGGACCAGTTCCGAGATCTGCCGCGAGGCACGCGAGACCAGCACGTTCACCGACTCGTCGGTGCCGCTGTGGGCCTGACGCTCCATGGTGCTCATACGAGGTCACCTTGCCTTCCTCGATCGTCCGAATCGCGGGCCGCGCCCATCCGTCCGGCGCAGCGCCGCGTGTGTCGGTCCCGGCACGCGTACCCGGTGATCGGCAGGACACCCCTGTGCATCGCTGCTCCGTCCGGCGGCCGGGTTGTCCCCGGACACGCGAAGGGCCGGCCCGGGGAGGGTGGTAATCCCCGGACCGGCCCGGCCGCGCGGAAGGGTCCTGGAGCCTTTCGTTTGGATCAGGCGCGAGCCCAGCATGATCGGCGAGACGCCCCCTAGCGCGCGTACGTCTCGAACTCGGCGATCCTCGGTGTGCCACTGGCCGAGGTGATCTCGAAGGTCATCTTGCGCAGGGAGGTGGCCGGGATGGTGATGGTGCCGGCGCCGCTGCCGGTCTTGAGGACCGCGCCCGTGTCGGCGTTCAGCAGCCGCCATGAGCCGGTCACGCCTTGGGCGCCCGCGGCCTCGCGGATGGTGACGGCGGAGACGGTGGTGGCGGAGCCCCACTTGACGGAGACGGAGCCGGTCGAGCCGGCCGGGGACCAGTAGGTGTTCAGGTCACCGTCGCGCACATTGCCGTAGCTGGTGCCGCTCGCCTTGCTGGAACCGTCGGCGCCGGCGCCGAGGCTGAGGTTGGTGCCGGCGGGTGTGGTCGGATCGGTCGGGTCCGTGGGATCGGTCGGGTCGGTGGGATCCGTCGGATCGGTCGGGTTCGTCGTGGAGCAGTTGCCGTCCGAGACCTTGAGTCCCTTGTTTGCGCCCGCCGTGCCGGTCACGATGGCGGGCACGCAGGAGGAGGCGTCGAGGGTGTAGGCGTACGGGATGCTCACCGTGGTGTTGGACTGCGGGTTCGGTCCGGCGGGGTGGTTCTCGGTGCCGGGCGAGGACCAGGTGACGTTGTCGAAGGTGTTGCCGCTGACCTGCCAGTACCCGGTGGTGTCGGTGTAGAAGGTGCCGAGGACGTCCTTGGAGTCCTTGAAGTAGTTGTTGTCCACCTTGGCGTGGGCGCCGGCCCGGGAGTTGATCCCGGACTTGTTCAGCTTCACGTAGTAGTTGTTGTAGATGTGGGCGATGCCGCCGCGCAGCAGCGGGGTGCGGGAGTCGACGTTCTCGTACAGGTTGTGGTGGAACGTGACGTAGCCGTTGTCGAGCTGGGTCTCGCTGGACCCGATGAGGCCTCCTCGGCCGGAGTTGCGCAGGGTGCTGTACGACAGCGTCACGTACTGGGTGTTGTCCTTCATGTCGAAGAGGCCGTCGAACCCGTCGTCCTCACCGCCGGACGCCTCCAGGGTCGCGTGGTCGACCCAGACGTTGCGGACGTCGCTCTCCATGCCGATGGCGTCGCCGCCGTTGGAGGTGGGCGAGCCGGACTTCTTGACGTTCTTGACGGTCACGTTCTGGATGATGATGTTGCTGGACTGGCGTATGTGGATGCCCAGTTGATCGAAGACGGCCCCACTGCCGACGCCGACGATGGTGACGTTGCTGATCTGCTTGAGCTCGATGACACCGGCCGCCGTGTTGCAGCTGTCGCCGGACACCTTGGCGGTGTTGGCGTGGTTGATGGTGCCCTCGACCTCGATGGTGATCGGGGTGCTGCTGCTGGCCCGGCCGCACAGGGCCTGGTGGATCTGGGTCCCGGTGGTGGCCCGTACGGTCTGCCCGCCCGCGCCGCCGGTGGTGCCGCCGTTCTGGCTCGCGTAGCCGGTGGCACCGCCCGAGACGGCGGCGGACGCCTCGGGCATCGTCAGGACCGCTCCGGCCGCGGCCGCCAGGGCCATCGTGGACAGCGCCGCAGAAAGTCTCAGTGCGACTGGTCGCCTCATGTTCGTTCCCATTCGTCGTCGGTTCACGGGTGCTGGAACTGCTTGCGCGGACGTGTTCCGGGAGCCGGTTCCGCGCACTGCGGTGGTGCGGGCAGTCCGCGGCCGTGCCGCGGTGTGACGCCTGCCGTCGTGCGACACAACGGGGAGAAAGCGCTTTCTGACCGGAGAGAATAGGCATGTTGATGAGGGGAGGACAAGAATGTGAACACCGAAAGAAGGCGCTTTCTTGAATTGGGCACGACAAGGCCGTGACGTTCGCGGCCCAATCGGGTCGTAACGACGACGGGGGCTCCCCTTGTCCGGACAGCCGGCTGGACAGCAGTGACGGCCACGACCCGCACCCCGGGCGGCCCTCGGGCACGCGCGGCACCCTCGGCCGGGCGACCGGGTATCGACCCGCACCAACCCGGCGACCGCGTCCGCACCGTGGAGGGAACGTGCGAATTTCCTACGCGGGGGTAGTGGGCGCCCGCCTCTTGCTATACCTTCCGTCTAACAGCTTGCTAGACGTCGCGTCTAACAAGCGAGGGCAGCGTCCGACGGCCGGCGATCTCATCGGGCCGTACCCGATGAGGGCCGGACGACGCCGGGGTCGATCTCTCGAGTCAAGGAGCCGCAGCATGGCAAGCAGCACCGTTCGGCCGGAGGACCAGGACCGGGCCGCCGAGCAGGACGTCGCCCGGCGCCTGCTCGATTCGTCCGCGAAGCTCTCGTACGACCCGGCCACCGAGGTGGACTGGGACACCCCCCTGGACACGGACCACCACGGGGCCAGCCCCGAGTGGAGCACGCTCTACGCGACCGCGTACTGGCAGGAACTGACGGAGGCTCAGCGCAAGGCGCTGACTCGCCAGGAAGCCGCTTCGGTCGCCAGCACCGGCATCTGGTTCGAGATGATCCTCCAGCAGATGGTGCTGCGCGACATGTACGCCAAGGACCCGACCGACCCGCGCTTCCAGTGGGCGCTGACCGAGGTCGCCGACGAGTGCCGGCACTCGATCATGTTCGCCCGGGGCGCCGCGAAACTGGGCGCTCCGGCGTACCGGCCGCGCCGCCCGGTGCTCGAACTGGGCCGCGCTTTCAAGACCCTGGCCTTCGGCGAGGCGGCGTACGCAGCGATCCTCGTGGCGGAGGAGGTGCTCGACGTGATGCAGCGCGACTGGATGCGTGACGAGCGCGTCGCGCCGTTCGTCCGCACGATCAACAACATCCATGTGGTGGAGGAGTCCCGCCACATGAAGTTCGCCCGCGACGAGACCCGCAAGCGCCTGCGCGACGCGGGCCCGGTGCGCCGCCACCTCAACGCGCTCGTCGTCGCCATCGCCTCGTACTACATCGTCACGAGCATGGTGAACCGGGACGTCTATGCGAACGCCGGTCTGGACGCCGCGCGGGCGCGGGCCGAGGCGAAGACCAATGAACACCACAAGTCCCTGATGCGGTCCAGCTGTTCGGGGCTGATGGAGTTCCTGGCCTCGGCACGTCTGCTGACGAAGCCGGCCCTGTTCTTCTACAAGCGCGCCGACCTGATCTGACCCGAGCCGAGAGCCCGAGCCATGACCTACGCCATCACCCAGACCTGCTGCAACGACGCCACCTGTGTGGCCGTGTGCCCCGTCAACTGCATCCACCCGACGCCGGAGGAACCGGACTTCGGCCGTACGGAGATGCTGTACGTCGATCCGGAGACCTGCATCGACTGCGGGGCGTGCGCCGACGCCTGCCCGGTGGACGCGATCTTCCCGGTGGACAGCCTCTTCGGGGCGCGCAAGGAGTACGTCGCCATCAACGCGGCCTACTACGCGGACCGGGAGCCGGAGCCCGCCGCCGGGCCCAACTTCCATGCCTGGGGCGCCCCTTCCTTCGAGCGGAGCCTGCCGTCCGACTTCGCGCCGATCCGGGTCGCGGTCGTCGGCACCGGGCCCGCCGGGATGTACGCGGCCGAGGACCTGCTGCTGCACACCAACGCCGAGGTGACCCTGATCGACCGGCTTCCGGTGGCCGGCGGGCTCGTCCGGTACGGCGTGGCGCCGGACCACCCGGGGACGAAGGGGGTCGGCGAGACCTTCGCACGGTTCCACGCCCACCCCCGGGTGCGGATGCACCTCGGCGTCGAGGTCGGTACGCACATCTCGGCCGAGGAGCTGGCGGCGCACCACGACGCGGTGGTCTACGCGGTCGGGGCGGGCGCCGACCGCCGGCTCGCCGTCCCGGGCGAGGACCTGCCGTCGAGCATCGCGGCGACCTCGTTCGTCTCCTGGTACAACGCGCATCCGGAGGTGGCGCCGGACGCGGTGGACCTGTCGGGGGCCGAGCGGGTGGTCGTCGCGGGGAACGGCAACGTGGCGCTCGACGTGGCGCGCATCCTCGTCGCGGACCCGGCGGGGCTCGCCGGCACCGACATCGCCGACCACGCGCTGGCCGCCCTGCGCGGCTCCGGGGTCCGCGAGGTCGTTCTGCTCGGGCGGCGCGGTCCGCAGGACGCCGCCTGCACGTCGTCCGAGTTGCTCGCGCTCAAGCATCTGCCGGGTGTGGAGCTGGTGGTGGACGACCACGATCCGCGCATCGGCCCCGCCATCGAGGGCGCGGCGTCCGGGAGCGCGGCCGCCGTGCTGCGGGGCGTGCGCCGGGAGTCCGTGGACTGGGCGTGCCCGCCGGCGGAGGGGCGGCGCATCGTGCTCCGCTTCCACTCGGCACCCGTGGAGATCACCGGGCGGGACGATGTGGAGGGCGTCCGGGTCACGGCGGCCGGGGGCGAGTCCGCGATACCGGCGCAGTTGTTCTTGCGGGCCATCGGGTATCGGGGGCTCGCGGTTCCCGGGCTGCCCTTCGACGAGGCGACCGGCACGGTGCCGCACGAGGGCGGCCGGGTGGCGGGCCGGCCCGGCACGTATGTCGTCGGCTGGATCAAGCGGGGGCCCTCCGGGGGCATCGGTGCCAACCGCACCTGCGCCGCCGAGACGATCGGCACGCTGCTCACGGACGCGGTCGCCGGTGCGCTGCCCTCACCGGCGCACCCGGCCAAGGCGTTCGGCCGCCTGGTCCGGGGCCGCGCCCGCCAGGTGGTCGACGCCCGCGGCCTCGCCGCGATCGACCGCGCCGAACGGGCGCGGGGCCGGGACGGCGGACGCCCCAGGGTGAAGTTCGGCACGGTCCCGGAACTGATCGCGGCGTCGAAGAGCCGCCGCTAGGCCGCGCGGCGCGGCGGTGGCGGGCCCAGGGGGTCGCCGCTAGGTGTATTGACCACGAGCGTTGTTAACTCGGATCAGGTCTTGATCATGACGAAGACCTCCGGTGTGGTGGAGGTGTCTAGGCTCCACACCGC